>NZ_JBREVE010000003.1:0-658790 GCF_052921365.1 Paenibacillus sp. T2-29
ACTATCGACGCTTGGCCACTCGCTATGAAAAAACAGCGAACATGTTCATGGCTTTTTTGACGCTGCTTTCAATTCGTTTATGGCTCAAATAGGTTTGCGTACAGGCCCTAGCATCATGTTTATTTATTCTTTTGTATGTACTATTAAGTTGAAGGGAGGAAATAAGCTTCCTTGGTGGACATATCCAATCTTTTTAGTTCTTATTCCGATAGTAGCTTCTTACCTTGTTCGTTGGATTGGCGATGATATGACTTCAGGAATTGTTATAAACTCAAATCCACAACAATTAAAATCTGCATCAACAGAAGATTTAAAATACTCTATATTTTCAGCGATACGTTCAGGCTCCGAAGAGGTATGGAGATACTCAGCAATATTCTCTGCTATGTATTTTTTTCAGAAACAATTAAGTAAATTATATTCATGCTCATTGATGAAGTATCTATTCTTAATGATTTCATTTTTGATCATTACATTCCTTTTTGGGTGGATACATACTCTGGGTTATTCCAATTCATACTTTAATTTCGATGTAATTATAGTGACTGGTACTACAGGTTTACTATTTGGATTGGTAATGCTATTAACTAGAAATGTATGGAGTGCTATCTTAACTCATATACTATTCAATCTTTACACAACTTTTCGATTGAATGAAAGGTCTGCTTTTGAGCAATATAATGATATACTTGTAAGTACTGCCATATTAATACTCCTGTTGTATGTATGTGCTGTTATGTTGCTAGCAATTAAAGAAAAGCACAGAATATGAATGAAAGTCAACAAGAAAAAATGAGTAGTGCTTGGAAAAGTTCAATGTAGTTAAGGATAAGATATACTGAAATCTTTTCTTTATTCAAATATGAAAGTTGGACATTAAATGGCTAATGATTTTAATGCTCAAGGTTTTTATGTAGTCGTAGGTGGAAATATTGAAAATATCGTAAACTTCAAAACGATAGCTTACAATCACTGGCTGACAAGATAGGAGTAACCAAGAAAACTGTTCATCGATATGAGGGAGCGGAAATAAGAATTAGTATTGAGAAATTAATACAGGTAGCCTCGATACTGAATACGACAGTTGAGGAACTAACAAGTAGAATTTTAAAGTATGATGATACAAAATAAAAGTTTACTTTCTTAAAAGTCTTTGGGACATTTTGTCCTAGAGATGGCATACATATATGAATTGAGTTAGCCTATTAAAGTGAAAGAACATGAAAATAACACCAATGACACTTCCACTCCGCGTTTCTTGTTACGATTCACGATAGAGGTTTGCTGTTTTTAAAAACATATAAATATAAATGATTTTTCGAATTTTAGTGTTATACAATTTAATTTCAAAAAAACTTAAAAACCCCTTGATTCATCAAGCTTTTTTGAACATTTTTCTCCGATATTCACGATACACATTACGATGTTGATCATATTTACCCAAAGTCCTTATCCCATCTATGTTTTAGCTATTTTCTCGATACGGCAACGATGTAAATATATTCAGGCATCATTTTGAACCATAATGGCTCAAAAAGCCATATGGAATATAGTATTTATGCACATATGAGCAATTTTTACGATTGAACTTCGATACGGGTGTAGTTACAGGCTATCTCTACAGTGTCTCCAAAGTTGGTGAAACCCTCATATGGTTGAAACAGCGTCAACTTCCTATCCACTTTACTGTGAACATCAAAATATTACTTTCAAACTATGATTACAAGTAGCTTGAAAAAAATAGATCAAATTGACTTTTATTGAATCTATGTATATAATTTGAATATATTGGATAGTTATTCTTATCCAAAAGCTTAGAATATACATTTTTAATCAAAATTAGAGATTATAGCACATGTATAGATCGCCCAAATCTATATTTACCATTACATACTTTTTTAACATAAAGCTCTGTATTTAGCCTTAAATAATTGATTGTTATTGGACGGTTACTCTGCCGGACATAAACAATATATTCGCAATTTCTACTTCTTACTTAGAAGGTGATTGCGTAAGCTCGTATTTCTATTTGACTTATGGAGCTAACTAACTAAATTTAACATACATCATCCTCCAAAAAATAGACATACGAGACTCTGTCATATGGAGGGACAAAAAAATGAAGTATGGATAAATATGTAGACAAACTTTGAACAAGTATTCTCTTATATCAATTAAATCCCATTTGGAGGTATAATCATGAAAAAAGTTCTTAGTTTAGCTTTTTCCGCTAGTCTTGCTCTAAGTATCCTTCTTCTTCCCAGTGCAAACATTTATGCCGCCGATGAAACATCACCTTCCTTCAGTGTTAATGACAATTCTTATCAAAAAATGAAAGATGCTGGAATGAGTGATAATGATATTGAGTTACTCCGTAAACATAATGAAAATGATCTTCGTATCATAAAAAGCGGGGAATTGGAAGAGAAGGCATTGAATGACCAAAAAACTAGCCAATCGCTCACTGATAGCTCGGAGAATCCTAGGTTAGCAGCATCAAGTTTAGGAACAGTCGGTGATATTTTAGTTGCCTATAACGCAAGTTCGTGGGGTATTGATTTCGGATATCCAGGACATGCTGCTATTGTTTCCTTACTAAGTGGTAAAACAGTAGAATCATTCCCAGCTGATGGAGTTCAATATCACACAAATGATTGGAGAGGTCGCTCAAATGTTTATGGAATGAGCGTTAAAGGGGCTTCGGGTTCCCAATATAGGGCAGCTGCACAATATGCAGCTAATCAAATTGGAAAACCCTATAACTGGAATTTTGTTAATCCATGGACGGAAGCTAAATTTTATTGTTCACAGTTGGTATGGAAGGCTTGGAAAACTCAGGGGATTGATGTTGATTATATAACAATTGATCCTATTGTTACCCCAATGGAAATAGCTAAATCCGGTAATACTTCAATTTACTATAGTAACTAACAAACCTAATCACTCACAGGAATATATATTTTTTCCTGTGAGTGATTTCACTAAGGGGGGACATTATGCTCTTTAAAAAAAGAATAAGAATTATTTTTGCAACTTTATTTTTACTTGGATTAGCGATTTCAACGTTTTGGTTTACTACAACACATCATTCATTGAAAAATATAACAAAATCCGAGACATTTACTGTTGTTTATTCTAATGCAATGGATGACGGTGCAGAAATTGTGAAATACAGCAATAAAGGCGAGATTTTAGACAAAAAAAACTTAGTTAATGCCCAGTCACTTTATTATTTTGCCAAAGTAAAGAATGACTATTATTTAATGTCTGAACGAAAAAATAGACATTACATACTTAATCAAAATGGAATTCTTCAACCATTTTTTGGACCTAATAAGTATGGAAAAGATAGGAATATCGGAACTTCATTTTTAAAAGAAAGCGACAATCATCTATTTTTCTCCATGAACGTGGGTATTAATCCGAGTTATTCTCCCACACAGTACACGAATGAATTGGTTTATTTCGA
Organism: Paenibacillus sp. T2-29; assembly: GCF_052921365.1. Lineage (NCBI taxonomy): Bacteria > Bacillati > Bacillota > Bacilli > Caryophanales > Paenibacillaceae > Paenibacillus > Paenibacillus sp. T2-29. The sequence goes on from NZ_JBREVE010000003.1 coordinate 3,470, forward strand.
TAAAAAAAATTTGAAATATAGAAATATTCTTTTGAATGGATATTTATTATCAACCGTTGAATACAATAATTTGGCATACACTTTATATGTGAACAATAATGATAATTCTGTAGGCATTTATGTCATTGATTTAAAAACATCAAAGAAGATCAAACAATTCACTATAGAAAATCGTTTACATGGTTTAAAAGAATACTTTCCGGTAGGACAGAATGGAGCATCACTACAAATATTTAAAGGCAAGCTTATTGTATTTCTTGATGGCAATACATCTGATACACAATTTCATCCTATAATGCAGATAATTGACCCTAAAAATGGTAAGTTAGAAAATGAAACATCATTGTCAGATACTTCATTTTTGTTTTATGACAGCCAAATTTACAACGATAAATTATATATTCTCTCTGAAGACTTAAATTATACTATTTTCAATGACCTCAACAAAAATCCTAAAAAGCTGAGATTAAAACAAAGCAATTCTGTATCCGAAAAAATACAAAATGAGAAAGGAATAATATCTGGAGTACAGTATCTTGCAGGATCTGTTTTTGTCCTATATGATTATGTCAAAAATTCTCCTGTTGATAGAATAAGAGAAATAAGAGAATATGACTTATTGACAGGTAAAGAATTACATGTCATTCCTCTAGCATTTAAATCAAACAAGGAAATGATTCGTTTTTTTCTGACTAAATAACTTTAAGGAGTGATATTATGATTTATTGGTTATTTCCAAAACTTAATCCTCTCCTCCCTACTTTTTTACTTTGCCCCATTCTTGCAATCTTGATCGGAGTATGTTTCGCCTATTTCAAAGGAAACATCTACTTAGGATTAATTCTAGCCTTGTTACTGCCTCTTATATTTATTGCCACCAATTTAGAAACCACTGCAGTTAATATAGATGCTTGGATTTTATATGGTTTTATCTACGCAATTATTACGTTTGTGGCTTATAAGATGGCATTTTCACAGTTAGGAAAATCGAGTTAATTTTTTCACACTATTACCAATAGTCACCACGATAACTTTTCGCACACTAACTTAGGTGTAACAGACAACGATTCATCTCTCGCTTTCAATCCAGTTTATTTGCTAATTAGAAATCATTCCGAAAATGATGGGTCTGGTTACCCGATTAAATTTTCTAGGAATGGTTATACAAATTAATTAATGAAAGGTTAGGGAAGAAGTGAAGGCTATATTAAAATTTTTGATCCTTACTGTTACGCTTGCTGTAGTTATTGGTAATAATGTTTTTGCTAGTGACGATACTTTTGAAGAAATGAAGGGCGTTACAAAAGCAATAGTCCCTGACAGTGTATTAGAAGAACTTAATCATCCTGATAAAATTTATACTAAAGATGGATTATTTATAAAAAAACCGCAATCTCTCCATGATGAAGATAAGTTCAGTCAAGATGAAGTAGTCTACGACGTTTCAAAGACTACTGATGAAACTAAAGCAATCATTCAATATGACGCTACTTACATCAAGGAAGAAGACAGTAAATAGATTTGTGTACTAAAGTATTTGAAAAGTTAAGTTGTATAATTGGAATATCTAGGGCGACTTCGGTTGCCCTTTTTATTATGCTCAATTTAGCCAAGTCTTTTTCCAACACTTTGTCATTTGGTATCCCATAAGGAATGTATCAAGGGTACATGGAACGGGCGGCTAAACAACATGATTCATGGAATGACATGCTTAATTTCGGTACATTTGGAGTAAGGAGTATGATTCAAGAGGCATTTAACCCAAACAATGCCTGATCAAAGGAACACTGGGCTAATATGATCGGTACAGTAGGATTGTTTGGAGGAGTTAGCTCAGTGATCAAACCCAAGCTTGGATTGAAATCATCCATTAAGTATGAGATTCCAAAGAATAATACAAATTCAAAAGTGGGTAATTCAATAGAAACTGAACCTAAAACAGAAGTACAACCAGGTGGAAGAAACGATCTTTCAATTGATGAATATTATCGTAGAGAAACTAAAGCAGATGAGACATAAGATCAAATCAGTGCTTCTGATAGTGATGTCAGAGCAATAGCTGAAAATTCTGTGATGAAAGAAAGTAGAGTTCAAAGAATCAAAGAACACGTTCTCAGAAACGAACACATGAGGTCAAGCGGTTATGGCAGATTTCATTCTGATTACGAAATAGCTCAAGCATGGGATAGATTACAAAAAGGATTACAAACACAAAAAGAGATATGGATTTGCTTAACCATGAATTGTTTGAATCCCGATTTGAGAGTATATTTTAAAACAGACTAGAGGAGATTTTATAATGGGGGCATTTGTTTTACTTTTTAAAGAACATGAAGATGAGACAGTAGTTATTTATAGATATGGCCCAAATGAACACATTATGGGGAAAATTCAATTGAACACGGAGACTAAGTTGTTCTCTGAAATTGAACCTTTATCAGATCCAAGTCATTCAAATAAATTTTATTTTGATAGGGCTGCACAGCGGATGGCACGTTGCTTCATTAAAGAAGATGGTATATTTCCCGACGAGATGACATTTGAATCATAAAGTAGTTTAAGAAGTTCAATTACTATCTTTGCCTGTTGACGTTTAATTCAATTACACGGTTAGTTAAACGCAATAACTTTTAACGCATGATCCCTCAATTCGGTGAAATGCTCAATACTTTCAATCATGGTGGACTGTTTAAAAAATGAGAAGCTATATCTAAAATTCCAACTCAATATAAAGAGACAAATATTTTATTAGAAGGAGTATATTATGTTAACACCAAAACAAGAAGTGAGCCTTAGTAAATTTATGAGTAAGATTCTTAGGCATACACCAGAACAGTTTGGTCTTGAACTGGATCATGAGGGCTATTGTGACATTCAAGACCTGCTTCGAGGAATAAAATCAGAGGATAGATGGTCTGATGTCAGTGAGTCGGATATCAAGCAAGTAGTAAGCCATTGTCCAAAACAAAGATATGAGATGGTAAATGGGTACATAAGAGCTAATTATGGACACAGTGCAGGCAGATTAAATTATGAGGAAGCTACTCCACCAACGATTCTCTATCACGGTACAAACACAAAGGTAATCCAAAACATTTTCACCGAAGGAATTAAGCCAATGGGCAGAAAGTATGCGCATTTGTCTGAATCTCTTGAGTTTGCAATTTTAGCAGGCAAAAGACGTGGAGAATTAGTGATCCTTGAAGTAGACACAGCAAAGGCATTGGCTAATCAAGTGAAGTTTTATAAAGCCAACCACGGTGTTTGGCTTGCCGACCTTGTGCCGCCACAGTACTTAAAAAAGTTTGAATAAAGCGTAACCCAGACCGTTAACGATGATCACCGAGACTAGATGAGAAAAAATTCGTCTGGTCTTTTTGATATCGCCTATTTTGCTGTACATACATTCCCCTCCTAATATTTTGAATGTATCCACGGGTGTCCACACTTACCCGCAAATGCCGCATAAAATATCCCGGATGAACAAAGAGGAGGTGCATGTAATAACCATGATACACATGGAACCCATTCAAGTGGGTGAGCATACATTTATCGGAGTTGAGGTCAAACTGCCTAAAACAACGCTATTGACGATCTCTAACTCCCGTGGTTACATCATGTGTGGTGCGTCTAATATGTACCGAATTCGAGGTGGTGAAATTTTTCGATGTTTAAGCCGTAAAGTCAAACGGGACAAGCTTTCATAGCAATTTTCGATTTACTGATCTGTACTGATACATTCTATTAAAATCTTATAAATGACTGAATTTTGTGACCGCATTTGTGACCTTTTGAAGGGGGACAAGCATGTGACTGTGTATCCTATTCCTGTGTAATAAAAGGAGAAATTAACAAATCAACAAGTGGGTGAAAAACATAATTGATTTTTGATAGACAGGAAATTCCATCTATTATTATTCTTGCTCTTTTTGTTTTTTAGATTGTTGTATGGCATTGTGCATCCTGAAATCAGTGATAATTTTCCTGAAGGAGTTACGGGTACAGTTAAATGGTTCTTGGAGTTAATTCGAGGTGCTATTACCTTATTACAGCCCGATTTCTCGAATGCTTGATTATAATACCTCCTAACAATACAAATAACCTCCTTAAAAACGAACGTTGAGAGCGTCTCGGAAGGTATGCGTTGCTCCCATATTGATGGTAATTAGATTTTACTGTATCTAAAGACGATAACATTGACTCATTTGAGCAGTTTGGACTGTATCACGATATTGGAAGAAAGGGAGAATAAATACTAGAACATTGCCCAACGGTCAATGCAGCAAAGGATCAATAATTCTACTGAAAAGATGTTGTTTATATAAAAGATCAAATACAAGAAGTCGAATTTCAAAGGGTGATTTCTTCATAATGAAGAATTCCTGACTTCTTGGAATTCATTAAAAATATTCTTTTTATACTTTATCTTTACTTTAATATCAAAGGTTTTCACATAATAAGAAAAGCCTAAGTTTAACTTAGTGTAAACTACTGCTGGTTGTTATTACTTAATCAAAATCAGTACTGGAGAAGCTTAGCATAGTTGGGAAGAACACAAAAACTCCGAGCTTTACGGAGTTTCTTGTGTGTTATATAAGTGCTTTACCATTTCGCCAGGTTCTCCGTGTTGATTGCTCAAATTTTGTACGCTCATTTTGAGTCTGCATGGAGGAAGAATCTACATGGTCAACTACGATCAATTGAGGTTTTATCTCAGTATCTATATAAATTTGTTCAATTTCATCGAACATAACTTTGTACATTTTTGTAACAGCGAGTTTGTCATTTTCAATTTCTTGCGTAGACTTTTTGCTATCACTTTCTGTAATATCTTGTGGAAAGTAAACTTGGCTTGGTTGATCAAAAAACATAATTAGAGGCATAGGCGATTTATTTTTTTGAGAAGTAAAATAGCGCAGAAGACTTAAAAAAAGTGCAATGTGGCATGATACCCAGTTAGCACCGCTTCCCATTTCACTTAGGCTAACTCTTTCTCCGTATTTACCTTCAAGTGCAAGTTCAAATTCCTCTAAATTAAATGTTAAATTATACTGTTTAAATTCTTCTTCAAAATCAAGTTCACTTTTTAGTCTGTTCATATTCTGATTAATTCTTTTGAGTGCTATTTTCTTCTCTGCATCAAAATTAAATTGAGCAAGTTTATTATTACATTCATCAATTTTTATTTGAATTTCTTCAAGTTCTTTATCCAGATTATTAAAAAGCCCCTTATCAATTGTCTCAATATAAATTTGAATTTCTAATCTACAGTATTCCAATTTTTTCTCTAAGCCAAATCGATTACTCTGGGACAAATAATTTCTTTCTATATTTCTTTTTTGTGCCCATAAGCTCTTAATTTTTTTTATAACTCGATCCATTTCTTCAGCAATTTTCCTTCTTTCTTCAGAAAAATGATCTGTACTTGTTGTAATTAAACTGATCTCATCTGTAAGCCATAAAGAAGCTTTTTCAACTTCTTGTGTGATTTCGTGTAGATCATTGCATTCTGAACCGCATAAAGGACAGGCAAACTCAATTTCATTGTGCATAGATAGTTCGGATTTATATTTTAATGTTTCTAATGAAGAAATATAGTCACTACTGTTGTCCGCTGCCGATTCTAGTTTAATCAATCTGCTTTTAAACAGTTGCTCTTGTGCTCTAAGATCCTCTATTTCACTATTGATTTCCTCATAACGTGATACGATTTGATCTGAGGTATATGAGTTCTCATTAAGAGTAGGTAAATTGTTCGCTATATTAATCAGCTCTTCTAAAGTAGGTTTTGTCTTAAAGTCAATTCCAATTAACGCATGATAATTTTTCACTTTTGGCAAAAGATTATTTAAAGCATCAGCTTTAATTCTCTGATCACTTACTAGATTGTTTTGAATTTTCTTTAATTCTTTTTTGTATGTGTTTAAGAGCATAAGAGTAGAGTAGTACTCTTGGCCGACGATACCAGCAAAAATGGGGAACTGTTGTATTACATCCTTTTTCTTCTGATAGTCATCAAATCTATAAAAAAGTGCGAATTTACTAGCCATTAAATTTTGGTGTTGAAACATGTATGACGTCATGTGTCTTAGGGAAGCCGATTCTTTAGTTTCCTCAGCATTATCTTTAACATTTGAAACTCGAAGATTTAAAGTTTTTTCTAATTGCTTCTGTACAATCTTGTAATCTAGGAATTTCTCATCATTTAAATAAGATTTAGTTAGTGTAAAACAAGTTACTTCACTAGGTATCGGTGAAAAAAACATTCGCTTTTTCTCTAAATAAGTATTTTTTCTTGCTAAAATATATCTTTTTGAATCAATAACGAGGATCAAAGAAAAAACACTTGCAAAGTCCGTGATTTTACCCTTTGGAATGGTTGATCGGGAACTACAAAAGCAATAATCAATAATTTCAACTAGAGCACTTTTCCCTGTTTTAGATTCTCCAGAGATGATATTCATTCCCTCGTTTAAATCGACAAAGCGTTTTTCTTCTTCGTTATTTAGTATAATAATTGCTTCTATTCTGCTCTTCATAATAGCACCTACGCTTCTATTTTAAGTTCTAAAAAGTTTTCTAATTCGGTTATTTCAACATTCCTAAGTATTACACCTAAATAATGTGCACTTTTGAAGTATTCTCTGACAGAAACAGGTATCCTTTTGAAATCAAGTTTATCTAATAAAATAATCTTTGTCTTAAATTTAATCTTCCTTTGACTTCCCAGAATGATAATGCTTTTTTTGGTAGCATCGATATATTCCTCAAATAAATCCGCGACTTGGCTCAAACTAAATTTCGAATTTAATTTTAAATTATAGTCGTTAAACTGAACTTCCTTTGAGAAGATGGAATATAAAGTACTATTTGATCTTGCTGTATTTAATCTATCTCTGGATTCTTTATACATTACAATAGGTAGTACGTAAAAGATTTTCTTTAAGTCGACTTCTTTGTTATAACCCGTTAGGAATGCTTGAACTATTTTGCTTAAAAAAAATGGGTTGTACATTAAAGTTTCAATGTGTTGTATGTTCATTAGTCATCACCTATATGCCATGTTAATTGTTTGTTATCTACTATGCTGTGAATAACACCTCTTTGAAAGAAATCTCGATTATTACTTACACCATTTATTTTGCGTGCTTCCATCTTCATTGATTCTAAGTACAACTTTTGCGACTCTGTTAAAATCCTTTTGGTATCATTCTTGCAATTAAGCTTTGATAATTTTTTACTAGTAGACAATGTTTTTTGTAATTGTTTTCTGTAATCTTTTAAATCCTTAGATTTTACAATATTATTTTCAAAATATTTAATTACAGTTTTATTTGTCCTACAGTAATCATTTATGGCATCTGTTACTTCATCAGATAAATCTATCCTTTGTATCTCTGAAACAAAGTGCTTTTTGATTAATTCTTGCTGTTCAGAAATGTTTGGTTCATAATCCTCGAAGGAAAGTTGTAGTGGCGTTTCAGAACTATCTGTAAATCTTTTGGCATAATTTTTAAAAAGGGTATTAAAGTCCTCATACGTGATCTCCCATCGCTTTTGATGTATCGGGAGTGTAAGTAAAACACCTATTAGAGCAGATACAAACTCCTCAATTTGTTTCTCATTACCTAGAAATCTAAATGTGGTTTTGTAGTACTGATTAATAATTGTTTTTATGGTTTGTTGTTCAGAAAGAATTTTAAACCGACCTAGAATACATTTTAGTTTCTCTGGATCGTGTTCAGGGGAAAAAATTTTATCATACAATTTTCTGAACTTTTGTTCATTCGTTTTTTTGTTTTCGCCAATAGCTTTGAACACAAGATATCTTTTATCAAGGTCAATAGAATGCCATTCACGAAAAATTGATTTTTGAGATAGTTTGGCTGTTGTAAAAAGTATCATTTCATCAATTTTTATATATTTATTCGAGTTGTTGTACCAATTCCAAACGGTATTCCAAATTTCCTGGCTCCTATCGGATAGAGTAGTCTCATCTAAATGATGCTTAACCTCAATTTGTTGCGAAGATGTAGATGTAGATATCTTTGTGACATCTCCAAGATGCTCTATGACAATTTTCTCATTTGAATTCATTTCTAGACATTTAATTAAGCCAATGTAAGTTTGATATATAAAACCAAGAGTTTTTAACGTATTATCGTTGGTAGTCATTAGGTCCCCCCTCTTAATACCTATGCTTGCCTTGTTCAGGTGTATAAAGACAAGAAAAGACTACATTTTGGAATAATTTTTCTTCTATAACTATACTATATAGGTCGGAAGAGGGGGAGGGTATTGTTAAAATTTTCAATAAGATTCTTCGAATATACTAAATGTTGCTACGAGAGAGGTGTTAAAAAATTACCAATGTAAGCTTTTGATTTACTAAGCTATTGATATCATTACGTATTGGGAATGGAGTGCGGCTGGAGGTACATGTGTGAAGGCTATCCAGTACAAACGTGAGGAACCTTCGCTGTCGTTTATTCAGGCTATTGAACGTACTGAAGACGAAGCGCGAGGGATTGCTTCAGGCTTCTAATGTGTCACGTGACACAACTATAAACCGAATGGAGAAGATACAATATATGCCCACAACTAATAGACAAGTGATTGTCACGACCACTACGGAAATTCCGTACCACTCTGACCTAACAATTGAAAAGCTCTGCTACTTCCTCGAAATTTCACCTGAAGCAACGATCATTATTGACTTGATGAAATTTCACCTTAAAACGATTGATCGACTAAATGAGTTTTGTTGAACGATTGCTGTTTGAAACTAGCGGTAGCGTACCTGAATTATCATTGCTTGCTAAAATGAGAAAAGAGGACATCGACAGACACAGCTACACCGACAAAGCGACTTTCGTTTACGATTATTATTGCGATAAACAATCTGCATTGGAAAAATTGTTTCAAGAACCTATGAATCAATTCAAATTGAGTCAACTTGAGACAAAAAGTCCTTATGAAATTTATAGTGCTCGTCAGGAAAAAGGGAAGTACTGTACAGCGGTGGAAGTATCACTATCTCTTATGTAAGCAAAAAAGCCTCTACGGGAACATTTTTGTAGAGGCTGAGTATTTATTAAACTTAATAAAATTATCATTTTATTAGAGAGGGGGATGACTATTCTCCACACCTACATTACACAATAGCAAAAAAAGGATGATCAATTTGACTTTTGTAGAATTCATACATATAATTTGAATATATTGGTTAGGAAATTTTATCTAATAATATGAAATCAAAACCATATTTAATTAAAAAGAGAGATTTTAGTTACATATAATTAATTAAAATCCATTTTAACCCTACATATTATTTTCATAAGCTTAAAATCTTCGTTAGTTACTTTTTTTGTCAACAACTAGCGCAAAAAAAGTTTCTATAAATAATACTATTGGAGGTACTTATTAATGAAAAGACAATTGCTACTCTCTTAATGTCGACTTCTTTGGTGTTATCTTTAGCTTCCGTAGCTTCTGCTGACAGTTCCTCGATTGACAACACATCCTCTGCCGCCTCATCTGAAGTACAAGTTATTAACTTGGGCACAACAGGCAACGATGCTTATTTACCATCCACACCTGAAATAATTACAGATAATACTAATTCTGTAATTACCCCGATGTCTACAGATGGTCAAAATATAAGCTATAGTTTCCGTAATGTAGATGATCATATATGGTCTTCAAGCCCTCTACCAATTCACAGATCTGGGAGGATCTCTCTTACCTTAGTTCAGGAATCGATTAGAAGTGAACCAGCTATAGTTAATTATCAATTCATGACTAAGGACTATAAAAATAAGTCCGAGGTAATTCAAGTAAATGGTAACATTAACGGTGGTGATGAAAGAACAATCACATTTTATGATGTTCCTAAAGGTACAGCAGACAATCCGGTGTATTTATACATTGGAAATCACACTGGATACCCGATTTCAGGAAATGGATATACGAAATAAAAAGGGATGTGAGGCACAGTGAAAGTTAAACCAAAAACTTGGGGACTGACTATTCTGGCGGTAGGTGCTATTGCACTCACTGGAGTTATTACAAATAACGTTTATGCGAATAGTGATATTCCTAGTAAATTAGAAAGTGTTACTAACGAGACGGTTCCCCCTGACATATTAGAAGGATTTAATCATCCGGATAAGATATCAACTAAGGATGGAATGTTTGAAAAAGATACAAAATCAATCCAGGCTGCTGGGGATTTCAGCAAAGATGAAGTAGTCTACGATGCTTCAAAGACTACAGATAAAACAAAAGCGATCATTCAGTATGATGCAACTTATATCAAACAGGAAAATGCGGAATAGTGAATCTGAAGCATAAAGAGTTATTGTTGAACGTTTTTATCAAATGAACATAGGACGACTTCGGTCGTCCTTTTTATTGTACTTATATTGTTCACACTAAAGAAGCTACAAAAAAATAATTGTTCATTCTTAGTAACTATTGCCTTAATGTGCAATAAATAATGATAATATAATGAAAAAAAGTCTGTCGAAAGGAATAATGAATGAAAATATGAAAGGTATATGATTTTATACCAAAAGATGGTACAATTAAGATCGATAGAACATTTTACTACTTGTTTCATAACTAAATAATAATTTTAACTATGCATCGTACTATGAGTCTACGTTGAAAGGGTGGTTTATCGATGAAAATTACACCCACGATTAGAGCAGAATTAGACAGATACATACAACAAGAAGGCTTAACATTATCGCAGTTTGGACATCAAGCTGGTATGAATAGGGGAATAATAAGTAGTATTTTAACAGGTAATAAATCTATGTCTATTAACCAGCTCGACCGAATTACCGAGGCTATGGGTTTACCTGAAGGTCACTTTTATGATCTGTTTATAGATAACTATATCATCGACACTCCCCCGAATATGAGACGAATAGAACCATTTTTGTATCGCTGTGCGGAGTTGGATAAGCTGGATGCGATCCGTCGAGTGGTGGGAGCCATCATGGACAATCTTCTCTACTCACCCAAACTATTTGAAATTGCAGAAGGATTGTTGGCACAAGGACGACTAGGAGCGGCATTGATACTCTATGAGGGAGTTGCAGAAGCGGAGAAGTACCAGCACTCGGAACGGTTAGCCATCTGTCAATATCGTATATTTAAAATCCAGATTGGAAATGACCAAGAAAAGAATTTCCAATCAGCACTCCAATTTGAGCCATTTGTCAAACGACTCGACGCTATAGACCAATTAGATGCCCTTATAGATTTGGCTAATGTATACCGGTCATTGCGAAAATGGGAACGCACTAAGGAAGTTGCTAAGGATTTAAGAACTTTAGCCGAAGCTCAATACTCCTTAGAATATTCCCAGAAGAGTGAAGAGCGCAAGCCTCAGAGACCGTTATTTTTTTATATAGCATTCAGTAAATCACTTATTGGTGGCGTTTATTATGAACAAGGGAAATATGAGTTGGCGTTACAAATTGCGTATGAGTCTTGTGATTTGGATTGGGTGAAAGAGACCGACGAAGAAGCATTGCGCTGGAAAAGCTTGTTTCAAGAATGGGGCGAGGCTAACATATGTTTAACTAAACTCATGGCTGGAGATACAGAGGTACTTCCTTTATATATTGATCTTATTTCAACAATCAGAGAGGAATTACTACCGGGTCTGTGGAATATAATGATAGTAGCCAATCGTTATAAATTAAATGTAGATGGTATTCTAAGTCAATTTGAAAGGGAAATATCCAACATACATGATCAAGAAGGAAGACAAACGGATGACAAGCAGAATATTAATGATCAGCTTGTTGGCTTTTTAAGTGAATTGGCTGACTATTATTTGACCAACGGTCAGTACGAAAAGGGAATTAGTTACTTATTAGACTGTATGAGATTATCCACTATAATCAATAATGAGCACTCTATACTTCGTTGCGTGAGAATGTTTGAACGTTGTCGCCAATTTGTCTCAAATGAAGTCAAAGTAGAGTATCGAAATTTAGTGGAAATGGGGTAATGGTATGAAACGCATAATTAAAGGGTTGTTTGCAACTACTTACTTATTGGTGTTGTTAGCGAGCATACAAACAATAAACATTCAAGATTTTAGTATGTCGCACTCAGTTTCTAACGGTGGTATCTCAGTGTTTGGCTGGCATATAGGTAGTTAGTACATTTGTTTAAATAGTTCGAAACGTTTGTTTTTGAAAGAAGAATAATAAGTCACCATTAAGGGTTAGACGGGATTGTCCGTTTAGCCTTTTTGATTTGTATGAATAAGATCGCTAAATGTATTGTTGAGTTGAAAAGAATTTATGGAGTGAGGGATGGGAGTGCCAATTTAGAAGGAAGCAACAAGTATACAAATAGAATTGGTGAGTCAAATAATTTTAATCCCTATGCTAAAACACAAGCTGATATCGCTCAGGAACTTGGCATCACGAAACAACAGCTACATAACTACAAAAAACTTTCAACTCTTATTCCTGAATTGTAGGATATGGTTGAGGGACGAAGTTTAAGGCTAATAGTGCTACGTTGATCCATGCAACTTAAAACAAGGGGTATAATACTTTTGACATAGTAACCTGTTTATTTCAGTCCATTGGTCACATAATATAAAAAGGAAATATCAGGATAATAGATGGATGTCACTAAACATCTCCTTCTGATAAGATTATTTCCATCAAAATTAAAGTGGACGTGGTAGAATGGGGAGAATATTAGTTCCACCTGATAAACTGATGGAAGTTGCTGATCAGTTCTTACACGGAAAGCATGAAATGGAACGTATGCTGAATTTTTTGAGTGGACGGATTGATTTTGTTCAACAAGGCTGGTCTGGAGCTGCCCAGGAGAGATTTTTTCAAGAATTTCAGGTTTCTCGACAATCCATGAGTGTGACGCTTGAGCGACTATCAGCAGTAGCACAAGAACTTATTTTCATTTCAAAAAACTTTACACAGGTGGACGGGGAGAAAGTCGTATTGGATGTGCCGTGGCTTGGTACCCCTGTTAAAACGGCATCCACAGGTGAAGGTTGGTTACATAAAATCTTTGAACAGATTGGACAAGCTGAGATCACCAAGGCTGAAGCTCAATTGGAAGCTAGCAAACTTCAAGGAGAAATCCTTTGGGATACTGCACAGGGAGCAAAAGGAGCTATTCAGGGGAATTTGACATTGGGGATGCTGCCAGATAAAGAACGAGATTATAATCATCCGATGGCAGCTAAAGTAGGAGAAATTCTCGGTCACGTAGCTACGACATTGCAGGGAGCTGCTGAGGTAGTAGCTGGATTAGGTGGAGAAGGATTATCAGTTGCTGTTTCATCTACAGGAGTAGGGAGTATAATCGGGGTACCCGGATTAATTGGATCGGCAGCTTTGGCGGCGCATGGAGCTACAACTGCGGTTAAAAGTGCAAAAGGAGTAGGAGAAAGCTCAGCAAAATTGTGGAAGATGGCGAAGGGAGAAGGTGGAGGCTCATCAAAATCTACTCCTTCTTCGGGAGCTAAGGCAGAAAGTGCAACTCCTACTGAAAGTAAGGGGAGAAATCAGGAAGAACTAAAGCAAAAATTGTCGCATGAACGTGAATTGAAAGCAGACAAGAAACCCGAAAATCGTATGGAAACATTAGCTCAAGCAGAAAAGAATATTGCTGAACATAAAATGCAGATGGAAAAACTAATCGACAGTGATGGGAACTTTAATCTTAGTAATGGACTAATAGAAAATGGAAAAGTAAGCAAACACCAACTACAATCTTGGGTACCATCAGGAGCAAGTAATAATTTTAGACCTGATCCTGGTATTATTGAGAGTGGTTATAAGTATAATTTTAATTATAATGGGACAAAGGTTGAAATAAAATGGCACTCACCACAGCTTAACCTGAGCAGCAAGCTTTCTCCATCTGAGCTCGCTGCAAGCAATTCCTATAACGGATGGAGTTCACAAATCAAAATAGGAAGAAAGTATTTGGGTACTGACGGGAATTTGTATAGAAATAATCAGCAAAATATTACCCATATACCAGTGGATCTTGGGAGGTAAACAAACAATGAATTTGAAAGAAATTAAACAGTTGCCTGATGTTATGTCAAAAGAACAGTTAGAGGCCTATATTATTCAATATTTAGACTTCATTGAAGATTTAGAGAAGATGAATGTTCTTGAAACGTTGGAATGTTTTTCGGAATTTGCTGACAGGAAGACTTATACTTACGAATTGTTAAGTGATTCATTGAGAAAAAGATTAGACAGCTTTGTCCAGAAAATATGGGATGATACATCTTCAGAGTTAGTAGATGTGTATTCTTCAGTTGTTGTCAATCTGAACTTAAAAAGTAGCTATAACTTGATGAAAGAATCTTTAAACAAAGAATTGGATAAAGGTGTAAGGGAAATCATTGAGGAAACTGTAAATGAAATTGGTGAAGATATAGAGGTTCCCTTTAAATTGAACTAATATGTGAGTTCAGAGCTAGATATACATGATTTCAGCGATGTTGATTTGCCTCGAAGCTTGCTCCTTAAACATAATGAAGATCAAAATGAGATAGTATTAAGCGTTAGCTTCATTCAAATTTCAACTTCAATGGCTGAAAGAAAAAATATTGGTATTTGTATTGGTAAGTTAGCATCTCCTGACCTTGTTCAAGTGGAGGCAAGTATTTATAGTTTGGAAACTATGGTAAGAACAGACTAATGAGACTGTTCGGTAAAGCTCAATCACCATCTTTGCGAGTTGAATCGTTTAATTCAATTACACGGTTAGTTGGACGTAATAACTTCCAACGCATGGTCCCTCAATTCGTTGAAGGCTTGGTACTTTCAATCATGGTGGACTGTTCAAATAATTGGATATATATACTTAAAATCCCAAAATAGATAGACAAATATTTTATTAGAAGGAGTATGTAATGTTAACGCCAAAACAAGAAGAAAGCCTTAGTAAATTTATGAGTAAGATTCTTAGACATACACCAGAACAGTTTGGTCTTGAGCTAGACCATGAGGGTTATTGTGACATTCAAGACCTGCTTCGAGGAATAAGATCAGAGAATAGATGGTCTGATGTCAGTGAGTCGGATATCAAGCAAGTAGTAAGCCATTGTCCAAAACAAAGATATGAGATGGTAAATGGGTACATAAGAGCTAATTATGGACACAGTGCAGGCAAATTAAATTATGAGGAAGCTACTCCACCAACGATTCTCTATCACGGTACAAACACAAAGGTAATCCATAACATTCTCACTGAAGGAATTAAGCCAATGGGCAGAAAGTATGTACATCTGTCTGAATCCCTAGAGTTTGCAATTTTAGCAGGCAAAAGACGTGGAGAACTAGTGATCCTTGAAGTAGATACAGCAAAGGCATTGGCTAATCAAGTGAAGTTTTATAAAGCCAACCACGGTGTTTGGCTTGCCGACCTTGTGCCGCCACAGTACTTAAAAAAGTTTGAATAAAGCGTAACCCAGACCGTTAACGATGATCACCGACACTAGATGAGAAAAAATTCGTCTGGTCTTTTTGATATCGTCTATTTTGCTGTACATACATTCCCCTCCTAATATTTTGAATGTATCCACGGGCGTCCACACTTACCCGCAAATGCCGCATAAAATATCCCGGATGAACAAAGAGGAGGTGCATGTAATAACCATGATACACATGGAACCCATTCAAGTGGGTGAGCATACATTTATCGGAGTCGAGGTCAAACTGCCTAAAACAACGCTGTTGACGATCTCTAACTCCCGTGGTTACATCATGTGTGGTGCGCTGGATGTCGGATTGCTCAATGAACGGCTGGCGGATCGGAAAATTCTTGCCGCACGAGCTGTGGGGGTAAAAACATTAAAGGAACTGTTGGAAGCACCAATGGAGTCTGTGACAACGGAAGCCGAGCAACTTGGAATTAAGCCAGGGATGCCAGGCTATAAAGCACTATTAAAACTGGTGTAGAAAGCCTAGTAATAGTTGTTGGATAAAAGCAAAAAAATTAAAAAACCGGGCGCTACTGGTCATACCCCTGTCAAGTAGACAGAACTAAAAAGACATCTTTAAGCAGCAACCGTTTCTCGGTATTCAATCGGGGAACGGTTGTTTAATTTTTTCTGAAATCTATTTTCATTATAAAAAGAAATGTACTCCCGTACGTGTTGTTCTACCTCCGCTAGGGTTCCGGGTTTCGTTAAATAAATCTTCTCTGTTTTAAGATGGGAGAAGAAGGATTCTATACAGGCATTGTCTAGGCAATTTCCACGCCTTGAATGGCTCCCAAGCCTGCCAAGCCGCTTAAGTTTGCGGTTAAACGGCTTGGAGGTATACTGAAAACCCTGGTCTGAATGGAGAATGACACCCTCCATGTTCACGTTCTTACTTAGAACGTCTAGCGTCTCGCTAACTAGAGCAAGGTCATTTCGTTCCGAAAGACGCCAAGCCACGATTTCATTGTTAAACAGATCTTGAATGACAGAGAGATATACAAACCGCTCTCCAGCTCGTATGTATGTAATATCGGTAACCAGCTTGGATAAAGGAGAATTTGCCTGAAATTGTCGATCTAATCGGTTGGCATTTACCACAGATGCCTGTTTGCCAAAAAAGCGCCGTTTCTTTCGAATGACGGAACGGATCCCTAATTTCTTCATTAGGCGGTACACCTTTTTGTGATTGACCAAGATACCTTCTCTACGTAAAGCAACGGTCATCCGCAGATAACCAAAATAGGGATGGATCCGGTGGATCGACAACATATGCGATTCCAGAAGCTCTTCTTCTTGCTTACGCTGCTGGGTTGTTTGCTGAGTCTTTCTCCATTTATAATATCCTGCCCGAGAAACATGGGCTAATTCAAGTAACCATTTCAACGAATATCGTGTTTGCATTCCCTCAATAATTTCAAACCTCGCTTCTTTCCTCGTCACTCCTTGTGTAGATTTGGATACTGCTTTTTTAAATATTCAATCTCCGCCCGTAGATACGCCATCTCCTCTTCCATACTGGAAAATTTCGTTTTGGGTCGTCCCTGCCTTGTGGTCGTTGGCTGGAGGTTCTCCCCCGCTCGATGTTTCATCACCTAGCTTTGCACTTGGGATTTATTACGAATGTCCAATTGTTTCGTCACTTCACGAATACTCATATGTTCTTCGTTCACCAACCGGACTGCCTCCATCTTTACATCTAAGGAGTATTGCCGGAATGATTGTCCCTTTTTAGCCATGAAAAATCCCCTCCGTTCAACAAAATTAAGTCCATCTTAACAGATGTCTTTTCTCTCTTGTCTACTAGAAGGGGATAATACCACTACGGTCCGGTTTTTCTGTGAAAAGTTTCATTTTAACGAGTGAAACCATTTGAATTATATACCAACTATATAACCTGCAAGAACAATTAATGGGCAAACAAAGCGGTGAGGTTCTCGCTAAAGGGAGCTTGAACAATTCCTTTTTCGGTAATGATGGCGGTAATGTACTTATGAGGTGTAACGTCGAAAGCCGGGTTGTAAACTTTGATGCCTTGAGGGGCAGTTCTTTTACCAAAGCTCTCGGTAACTTCTTCTGCAGAACGTTCCTCAATCGGAATATCTGCGCCTGTTGCGGTCTGCAAATCAATGGTTGATAACGGCGAAGCAACGTAAAAAGGTATACCATGCGCTTTCGCCAGCACTGCCAGGCTATAGGTGCCGATTTTATTGGCCACATCCCCATTAGCAGCGACTCTGTCTGTGCCGACAATGACCGCCTGCACCCATCCTTTGGACATCACCATGCCTGCCATATTGTCACAGAGCAGGGTTACATCTATGCCTGCCTGCTGAAGCTCAAAGGCGGTCAGACGCGCACCCTGTAATACGGGGCGAGTTTCGTCAGCAAATACTTTCAGGTGGATACCGTTCTCCTGAGCTAAATACATAGGCGCGAGCGCTGTTCCGTATTTGGCTGTTGCCAGGCCGCCTGCATTGCAATGAGTGAGTACGCCCATCCCGTCCTCGAACAGAGGTAATGCATGGATACCGATTTGGCGACAAACTTCTTCATCCTCCGCCTGAATGGCTATAGCTTCACGCTCCAGCCCTGCATTCCAGTCTTCGATCTGACTTACCTCAGCCTCTGTGACAAGTTCGCCGGCTCGCTTCTTCATGCGGTCCAGAGCCCAGAACAGATTTACGGCAGTCGGCCGTGAGGTAGCCAAATGTCCGCACACCGCGTGTACATGCTCCAGCCATCCAGCAGCGTCGTTGCCGCGATAGGAGATAGCGCCCAGCACAACACCGTAGGCTGCAGCCATCCCGATGGCGGGGGCGCCCCGTACCTTCATGGCATGAATGCCCTCCCATACTTCCTCGGTCGTGAATAAATCCAGCATGACTATCGTTTCGGGCAGTAGACGCTGATCCAGCATGGACAAGTGGTTACCCTTCCACACCAGCGAAGATAGAGGCTGTCCGGTCGCAGATGCTTCTCGGGAGGATGCGGGCGTCCATTCTTTATTTTCACTCATATTCGTGATGCTCCTTTAGTTTGGATCGCTGTTGCTGTCCGAACAATATCCTCCAACTCCCGAATCGAATGAAGCTTGCGATTGCAGAGAACCAGGGCTTTTCCGATCGCTAACGCGAGACGTTCCGCAGCTTCCTTGATATCAGGATCGGCAATGGTATCGATATCCGCCACATGCGACAGGCTGATGATCCGGCGGATCACTTTGCACCCTGCAAAACCAATCGTATCTTGCAGCACTTTCTGGAGATGCAAGTCCTGATATCCGGGCGTTCGTGCCAAATGATCGGTGACGTGCTTGTCCCACAGGGTACGGAACCTGCTTTCAAACTGCTCCCATACTTGAATGACAGTCTTCAGGAGCCAGTCACGTTTTTCCTTTAGGGCCTTCTCTCCAGAAGTCCATCCGGGCTGTGCTGCGTAGTTCAACAGCAGATTGGCGATGACTGCTCCGATATCAAACCCCATGGGTCCATAGAAGGCAAATTCAGGATCAATGACTTTAGTCGATTCAGCCGTTACAAAAATACTGCCTGTATGGAGGTCGCCGTGTAGTAGTGCTTCTGTTCGTGTCATAAACCTTTCTCGCAGTAAAGCCACTTCCAGGTGAAGCACCTGATCTGTACGGAGTGCCTCTGCTTCGTCTTCAATGTACACACCATAGTTGTTATTATCTGAAAACCGGTAGGGCTCATCCAAAATCAGATCCTCAGTTATTTTACAAAGTTCAGGATTAATAAAGCGTTTAACCAGCTCTTTTTTATCCTGCTGATTCATGCCTAAATCTGAGGTGAAAAAGAGCGTGCGTGCCAGAAACTCCCCAATATGATTAGCAAAAAGGGGATATGTGTTACCTTCTATTAGTCCCTTGCGCATGATTGTGTGTGAGCTAAGATCCTCCATCACGGTTAGCGCAAGCTCATCGTCATAGCCCAGTACCGCAGGAACCAATTCGGGGCAAAGCTGGTGTTCCTGCTGAAGTGCCTCACGTTCAATACGGGCACGATCCAGGGACAACGGCCAGGATTCACCCACAATTTTTACATAGGGAAGTGCCTGCTTGGCAATGATACTCTTGTTAGATTTAGAATCTGTAATATGAAAAACCAGATTTAAGTTGCCATCACCGATTTCTCGGCATTCCAGCTGGGCTTCCTGACTGAAAAATCCGGGAATGTTTTTCACGAATTCGATTGCTTCTTCGGTCGTTAAGGGATGATATTTGGACAATGAGGTCACCTCCGTAAATTGTGCACATGTAAATGGTGAAAAAATATCACAATATTAAACCAAGTATTTTGATAGGATAGAGAAAGTATAACGAAAATCACTGAATTTTTGTATATTTTTTTTATGATGGATTGGAAGAGAGAGAACTCTTCTTTTTGTTTCGTTTCTGTATAGAAAGGGTAAATATGAAACAGACGTCCGGCAGGTGATACTCAAATGCCCGCTGGCGTCTTACCGTCAGCAGTGACGGTGATGGATACGTAAACGCTTCTGAAAGTCAATTTGATGAAAAAGGAAGGGATTTATGATGGCTAAAACAACAAGTAACTCGAAAAATACGCAAACCAAATCGGTGGAGGAACTTTTAAACCGTCAAGTCGCTAACCTCAATGTGTTATATGTGA
This sequence comes from Paenibacillus sp. T2-29, assembly GCF_052921365.1. Lineage (NCBI taxonomy): Bacteria > Bacillati > Bacillota > Bacilli > Caryophanales > Paenibacillaceae > Paenibacillus > Paenibacillus sp. T2-29. Next base: position 23,627 of record NZ_JBREVE010000003.1, read on the forward strand.
AAATTCATAACTATCACTGGTACGTGAAAGGCTCCAGTTTTTATACACTCCATGTTAAATTCGAAGAATTATACAATGAAGTGACATTGAAAATGGATGAGATTGCCGAGCGTCTGCTCGCCTTGAAAGGTTCTCCTTCCGCAACATTAAAGGAATACCTGGAGCTGTCGTCGATTCAGGAAGCAACCGGCAATGAAGATGCTCCTAAGATGGTACAAACTTTGATCGAGGATTTTGCGACGGTATGTGAGGAGTTTCAGGAAGGTATCGAACTGGCTGAAAGTAATTCCGATCAGCCTACTGCTGATTTGCTAATCGGTTATAAAGCGGATCTGGAGAAACATATGTGGATGCTGCGCTCTTATTTGGGCTAACTCCTCAAGCTTTCATTCTAAAATAACCCTTTACATGTAAAACGCTACTGACGCATGCTGTCAGTAGCGTTTTTATGGCTAAAAAAGAGATGATGTATCCCATGTTTTTTTGTACTACACTATAACTATATAATCATTCGCAGGATGTATTTAGTCATTTGTGCGCTTGGTAGGATGAACATTTTATGAAGAAAGTTGGATAACGTGTGTCTGTTGGTTGCACCCTTAAAGATATTTATTATAAAATAACTTGAGAATCATTGAGAATCAGTTTAGAATGATTATAAATAAATTTTTAAATATTGCTTGAAATCAGGGGGCTCCCCTGTTTAAATATACTTTCTGATTTCGACACCACACTACATTTTTTGGAGGGTATTGCGAATATGGCTACAAACTTTAAGATTGAAGGTCTCAAAGCGACCATTGAAGGTAAAGAAATTTTGAAGGGTATTAACCTCGAAATGAAGGGCGGAGAAATCCACGCTATCATGGGTCCTAACGGAACGGGTAAAAGTACACTCGCATCTGCTTTGATGGGTCATCCTAAATATGAAGTCACAGATGGCAAAGTAACTTTGGATGGAGAAGACGTGCTGGATATGGAAGTGGATGAGCGTGCACGTGCAGGATTGTTCCTGGCGATGCAGTATCCAAGTGAAATTGCAGGGGTAACAAACTCCGACTTTTTGCGTAGTGCAATCAACGCACGCCGTGAAGAAGGACAAGAGATTTCCCTGATTAAGTTTATCCGCCAAATGGAAAGCAAAATGAAAGAGCTTGAAATGAATCCTGAGTTTGCTCACCGTTACCTGAACGAAGGTTTTTCCGGTGGTGAGAAAAAGCGGAATGAAATTCTGCAAATGATGATGCTTGATCCGAAAATTGTCGTTCTGGACGAAATTGACTCCGGTCTGGATATCGATGCTTTGAGAATCGTAGCTAACGGTGTAAATGCTATGCGTTCTGAAGAACGTGGCTTCCTTGTGATTACTCACTACCAACGTCTGTTGAACTACATTAAACCAGATTATGTACACGTGATGATGCAAGGACGTATCGTTAAATCCGGTGGTCCTGAGCTTGCAGAGCGTCTGGAAGCGGACGGTTACGACTGGATCAAGGAAGAGCTGGGTATCGTTGATGAAACTGTAGGACAAGAGGCGTAAGCCGGAAGCGAGGAGGAAAACTGATGACAACACAAACAATCCTTCCGGTAGATTCCGAGCAACTGCGTGTTCTGTCCGAACGTAATGGCGAGCCAACTTGGCTAGCCGAAGACAGACAAAAAGCACTTGAGCTTGCAGGCCAACTGGAGCTTCCGGTATTTGAAAAAACAAAAATCGAGCGTTGGAATTTAAACGATTACGGTCAACATAAACTGAGCGAGGTCATTGCATCTGTAGGTCAGGTTCCTGCAGCCATTGCTGATCTGGTCAAAGAACAACAGGAGGGCGGTCTGATCATCCAGCGCAACTCCGGTGCGGTATACGTGAAGCTGAGCGAGGAACTGGCGGCGCAAGGCGTCATTTTCACGGATTTGCAAACGGCGGTTAAAGAGCATGCTGATTTGGTCAAAGCTCATCTGAATACTGTTATTAAAGCTGAAGAAAATTCATTATCTGCACTACATGCAGCACTCTGGAACGGTGGAGTATTTGCTTATGTGCCTAAAAATGTAGAGCTGAACGTACCGCTTCAAGCTGTGTTCCTCACGGATGATGCGACTGCAACGTTTGCGCCGCATGTGCTGCTCATAGCTGAAAACCATAGTTCCGTGACGTACGTAGACAATTATGTATCTGCGGATTTGGCGGCACCTGTTCTTCATAACGGTGCGGTAGAAGTGGTTGCGAATGCAGGCGCTAAAGTACGTTATGCCACAGTGCATCAGTTTGGAGAGCAAGTAACGGATATTTCCATTCGTCGTGCCACGCTCGGAAATGACGCTGCTATCGAATGGATTGTAGGCGAAATGAACAACGGCAATACAGCGAGCAATACCATGTCCGTGCTCAAAGGCAATGGCTCCAACTCAGATGCCAAGGTTATTGCTGTAGGTTCTGGTTCGCAAAAATTGAACTATACGACACAAGCACAGCATTTTGGTAAAAATTCCGCTAGTCAGATGATTACGCGCGCCGTTATGCGTGAAGAAGCATCTTCTATCATTAACGGAATTACGAAAATAGAAAAGGGTGCTACCAAAGCAGACGGTCAGCAAACAGAACGTGTTCTGATGCTCAGCCCGCAAGCACGTGGTGACGCTAACCCGATCCTGCTGATTGATGAAGACGATGTAACAGCAGGACACGCAGCCTCGGTTGGTCAGGTTAACCGTGAGCAAGTGTATTACTTGATGTCCCGCGGAATTAGCCGTGCAGAAGCTGAACGATTGATTATTTACGGCTTCCTGGCACCTGTCGTATCTGAAATTCCGCTTGAAGGACTTCAACATCAGCTGCAAAGCCTTGTTGAAAGGAAGTTAGGCCAATGAACACTGCATTGATCCGTGAACAATTCCCGATTTTACATCAGGAGATTAACGGTCATCCGCTGGTTTATTTGGATAATGCGGCCACTTCGCAAAAGCCGCTAGCGGTCATCGAGGCGATCAAGCACTACTATGAATTTGATAATTCGAATGTACACCGTGGTGTGCATACCTTGGGTAGCCGTGCTACGGATGCTTATGAAGGTGCGAGGGAGAAGGTAGCCCGTTTTCTGAATGCCAAACGCAGTCAGGAAATCATTTTTACACGCGGAACAACAACCGCGCTGAATCTGGTGGCTTCTTCGTACGGTAGAGCTAACTGTAAGGAGGGTGATGAAATTGTCATCACTCAGATGGAACATCATAGCAACCTGATTCCGTGGCAACAGGTTGCCAAAGCCACTGGTGCAACTTTGAAATATATTCCGCTTCAAGAGGACGGTAGCGTTGATCTTGCGGACGTGGAGAAAACCGTCACAGAAAACACAAAAATTGTAGCAATTGCGCATGTCTCCAATGTACTTGGCGTTGTGAATCCGGTCAAAGAAATTGCTGCTATTGCACATCGCAAAGGTGCAGTCATCGTTGTCGACGGTGCACAAAGCACGCCACATATGAAAGTAGACGTGCAAGACATTGATGCTGATTTTTATGCTTTCTCTGGTCACAAAATGTGTGCTCCTACAGGAATTGGTGCACTCTACGGCAAGAAGGCGTTGCTGGAAAACATGGAGCCCATTGAGTTTGGCGGTGAAATGATCGACGATGTGGGATTATATGAATCCACATGGAAGGAGCTACCTTGGAAATTCGAAGGTGGTACCCCGATTATCGCTGGGGCTGTTGGCTTGGGAGCTGCCATTGATTTTCTGGAAAGCATTGGACTGGACGCCATTGCACAGCATGAGAGCCGTCTATCGAATTATGCACTTAAACGTCTCCGTGAAGTGGAGGGCTTGACGATTTACGGACCTGCTGAACGTCATGTCGGGCTTGTAACATTCAACTTGGATGATGTGCATCCGCATGATGTAGCTACTGTACTGGACAGTAAAGGGGTGGCCGTACGTGCAGGCCATCATTGTTGCCAGCCATTGATGCGCTGGTTGAAAGCCAGTGCAACTGCACGTGCTAGCTTTTACCTCTATAACACAGAAGAGGATATCGACGCTCTGGTCAGCGCCTTAATCCAAACAAAGGAGTATTTTGGCGATGCAACTTGACGACTTGTACCGACGCGTGATTATGGATCATTATAAAAATCCGCGCAATCGCGGACGTTTTGAGGATGATGCTGTTACGGTGGATTTGAACAATCCTACTTGTGGTGACCGGATATCCCTTCAACTCAAAACGAAAGACGGCTTAGTTGAGGATGCTCGTTTTACTGGCGAAGGTTGCTCGATTAGTATGTCCTCGGCTTCGATGATGACAGAAGCGGTCAAAGGAAAAACGATTGATCAGGCCTTGGATATGGCGAGTCGCTTCTCCTCTTTGATGAAGGGAGAAGCCGTCGAATTTGATGATTATGAAGAATTGGAAGCTTTGTCAGGCGTTAATAAGTTCCCGGCCCGCATTAAATGTGCGACCTTGGCTTGGAACGCGCTGCGTAAAGGAATAGATGAAGATAAATAATTTAAATAGAACAGAGGAGGTTTGAGAAACATGGCCAAGAAAGCACCGGAAATGGAAGAGTATAAGTATGGCTTTCGTGACGAGCACAAGTCCATTTTCCAAACAGGTAAGGGTCTCACTCCGGAAATTGTAAAAGAAATCTCCAAAATTAAGGGTGAACCGGATTGGATGTTGGAGTTCCGTCTGAAAGCATTGAAGCAATTTGAAAAAATGCCAATGCCAAAATGGGGCGGAGACATGGATGAGCTGGATTTCGATGATATCCAGTACTATGTAAGACCTTCCGAGAAACAAGGGAAAACGTGGGAAGAGGTTCCCACAGAAATTAAGGAAACCTTTGATAAATTAGGGATCCCTGAAGCGGAGCAAAAGTTTCTGGCTGGTGTATCCGCGCAGTATGAATCCGAGGTTGTCTACCACAGCATGCAAAAGGACCTGGAAGAGCAGGGTGTCATTTTCATGGATACCGATACGGCGTTGCGTGAGCATCCTGAGATTCTGAAAGAGTATTTTGCCACAGTCGTACCTCCTGCGGACAATAAGTTTGCGGCCCTGAACAGTGCGGTATGGTCAGGCGGTAGCTTTATCTACGTGCCTAAAGGTGTAAAATGTGAAGTTCCATTGCAGGCTTACTTCCGTATCAACTCGGAAAACATGGGGCAATTTGAGCGTACGCTCATTATTGCTGACGAAGACAGCTTTGTGCATTATGTAGAAGGCTGTACAGCTCCAATTTACAGCACGAACTCGCTGCATAGTGCTGTGGTGGAAATTATTTGTAAGAAAAATGCACGCGTTCGTTACACAACGATTCAGAACTGGGCACCAAACATTTACAACCTGGTAACCAAACGTGCGGTTGCTGAAGAAAATGCAACCATGGAATGGGTCGATGGAAACATCGGTTCCAAACTGACAATGAAGTATCCTGCCGTTGTGTTGAAAGGTCGTGGAGCGAAAGGGATGGTCTTGTCCATCGCTGTTGCAGGCAAAGGCCAGCATCAGGATGCAGGTGCGAAAATGATCCACTTGGCACCAGATACTACATCCACAATTGTATCCAAATCGATCAGTAAGCACGGTGGTAAAGTAACGTATCGCGGATTAGCTTCCTTTGGTCGTCAGGCCCAAGGTGCAAAATCGAATATTAAGTGTGATACGTTGATTTTGGATAATCAGTCAACTTCAGATACTATTCCTTATAATGAGATCATGAATGACGATATCACACTTGAGCACGAAGCAACGGTGTCCAAAGTATCGGAAGATCAGTTGTTCTATCTGATGAGTCGCGGTCTGACCGAAGCTGAGGCAACGCAAATGATTGTTATGGGCTTTATCGAGCCGTTCACCAAAGAACTACCGATGGAATATGCGGTAGAAATGAACCGTTTGATCAAGTTCGAGATGGAAGGCAGTATTGGTTAAAAGCAAAGCTAAGCGTATCGGCTATTCTAGGTTTTATTTATTGGTCATGATACCGAAATGATACCGATTAGTCGTCGAATACGCTCATTGCTTCTCGTTTCCTTTCGACGTAAAGATGACCATAGGTGTTGGTTGTTTGCTTGATATCGTCGTGTCGCATCAGTTCCTTTACGAGATAGATGTCCACGCCTTTGTTAATCAAGTATGATGCGTAGCTGTGACGCAAGTCATGAATTCGCAATTCAGGGAAGAGACTTTTAAAATGTTTGCGAAAATGGGAATAGTGGTATGGGACCACTACACCGAATACAAACATATCGTTATTGAATCCGTAGATTTTCTCTGCGGATTCTTTTTTTATGCGCTCCAGCATCTCGCCTATAAAGGCAGGAAACGGAACGTAACCTACACTGTCCTTAGTTTTAGTCGTAGTAGTCTTACGTGTGGTTATATCAAGTGTTTTGTTTACGTGAAGCAGATTCTTCTCAAAATCCATATCTGACCACTTTAGTGCAAGTCCTTCTCCTACTCGTAAACCTGTGTAAAATAGTAATCTAGCTAACTCCTGATCCTTTAAGAAGAAAGGGTTTCTCCAAAGGGGCAGGGGAACCTTAAAAGATTAGAAGTAGAAAAAAGCACTAAAAACCCATATAATCGACAGAATGCTTATTAGCCCCTCATCATGTTAGTAACGCTAAAAAAAATATGAGCAAGGTTGTTTGACCAGTCGTTTATGAACTCCCAAGCATATATTGAGTTGTAAGATTTGTGAAAGGAGGTCATGGTCATTCCAATTTCTGACTTGTTCAAACTTCAACCAAGTGCTCCAGTTACCTTGGATGGGCACGAAGAAGAGAGCGTCAATTTAGAACTTCAAGCCTCGTCCAGTACCTCCGTTGGTGTGGTGCAGGGAACAACCCTCTTGCCTAATGGGAATCCGGTTCCTTTTGCTACAGTGCAGGTATATACTTCTCAAGGGGTGCCATATGCGCATGTTAACAGTAACCCCCAGGGGATATTTATCATACCTAACGTTCCAGTAGGCTCTTATTTAATCACTGCATCTGAACCAGGCTACCTGACACCTGTCCGTATTCCGTTAACAGTTACACAAGGCAGACCAACGCAAGTATCTATTACTTTACAACCCGATCCCGCTGCAACGACGGGAGCCATGTTTGGTATAGTAAGGAATATTACCAATAATGAACCCGTGAATAATGCTTTGGTTAGTCTATTTCGAACAGATGGGACTACGGTTACTCCGATCGGAACAGTGACTTCCAACGCATCAGGGCAATATTTGTTTGCTGAACTTCCGAGTGGTACCTATTTCGTTCAGGCGGTCCTACCCGGATATTTGTCCAACCAAAGTGCCTCTGTAACAATCCAAAGTCCTGAGTATGTCCCCCTTGATATTAATCTGACAGCCGATCCGAATGCCAATACAGGGACTGTAAGTGGTATCGTGACGGACCAAGCGAATGGTGTTGCTATACCCAATGCGCTAGTGGCACTCTATACGTTGACCGCAGGAGTGGAACAGATCATCCAGATTACGCGTACGAATCAGGGGGGGCTCTACCTGTTTGGCGATTTGCCACCGGGAATCTATCGTGTGAAAGCGACAGTTCAGGTGAATACAGGATGAACGATAAAAATATTCTTACAGACAGTTCTGCTTTTTCAATCGGTTCCGGTGAAAGTAGATGGATCCCTCTGGCTCTGCACGGCAGGAATGGTTCCATCAGGTATGGCTTCAGCCCTGTCCGAGTAACGTTTTGTCTGGTTATTAGAAAAAAAAGAATCGTCTATAAGCAGCGGTTCCAGCTCTATATTCGCAGTAAAGAAGGTTGCAGAAATGCAATAAAATGGAGCAGTAAAAGAAGGCTATACTCATCTCCTAAGTCCCGTAAAATATGCCCGGTAAAAATCGAACTGGGGGTGTCCGTGAGAAATAAAAAACGGGCGAAGCGCAAGAAATTTAAAGCCGTTATTTAAGAGATGTCTTCAATCATCCGAATAAAATAAAGCTAAGGGCGTTCTCGGATGATCATGGGAACGTCTTTTTTTGTTTTCTGCCTTACTAAAAAGTTCTTGAAAGAAAAATTGTCGCTTCAATAAGGCACCAAACTGATAACGATGTAAATAAGGATCATGGTTGGCGGGGGTTTTTTCATTAAAGAAATTACCACATCATTCATTGAATGAATTATTGAGGTGACCAGCATGAACCATACATATAAAGTGTTAAAGTCGGATATCGAACTATTTGCAGCTTCGCTAAGCCAGGTAAAGGTGTACGTTGTTCAGTCGTTGGGAGAGAATATGGTGTCGGTTGTAGACTATGGTGGCACTATAGAAAAGTTTTAGCCTGAGTCGGTTAAGATTACTGGTAAGTATTTTATGCGGAATCAGTTTGAACTTAAGTCTGAGGAATATATTACCTTAATGACTGTTAATAGATAAATTACTATCAACGACACTGGATATTTAGTAAATCCTAAAATCAGTGCTCCTTCAAATCTATTGGCAAAGGCAGGAGACGCTAAGGTGGATTTGAACTGGAGAGCAAGTCCCGATAAAAAAGAATATACTATAAAACGCAGCACTACTTCTGGAGGACCATATGAAACAATTGCTTCAAACGTCAAAACTCCATCTTACTCTGACACGTCTGTGGTTAATGGAACAACATACTATTACGTTGTTACCGCGGTAAATGATAGTGGAAAAAGTGAGTTTTCTGAAGAGGTATCAGCTACTCCTCAAGGAGAAAAGCAAACAGATCCCAATACAGACAAACCATCTCAACCTAAACCTGAGCCATCGGAGCCAGTACAACCAACAGGTGATCGTGCAATTCTTGTAGTAACTATGACAACTAGTTTGGAGAAGGAATTTGATTTGAGTATAAAAGAAGTTAACAACTTCATAGCGTGGTATGATGCCAAAGATGCCGGTCGTAGTCAATCATTTTATAATATTGATAAACATGACAATAACAAAGGACCTTTCAGCAATCGCAAGGAATACGTAATCTTTGATAAGATACTTATGTTTGAAGTAAGTGAATACTCTAAATAAATCAAAAAGCTCTGCTAACCATAATTGGTCGGCAGAGCTTTTTGGTCTTACATTGATTCTATACTTCTTGTTTATGATCAGCTGTGATTTGATGTGCCTTATGATAAGCCGTCTTATGTGCACTGTAAGTATATATTTTTGTTTCATTTTATGGTTAGTGTCACCAATAAGCAATCTTTAATGTTGGGAAGACTCGTCTGTTAAAAGTTTATTTATCTGAAGTTTTATGGTCTAAGTCATGATGTAACTCGGTTGCTGGTATTTTGGCATTATAGATCTGGCCTTTGGCAACGGGGTTAGAGATGTATACATAGCTTCCGGTTCCATCCGGCGCACTTCCTGTTGCCCACAGACCTTCACTAGATTCTTCGCCTTCAGACAAGTTCCAAAACTCATATGCCTCAGGCTGAGATTCTTGCTCTGCTTCAGGAGGAAAGGAAGCCGGTACCACAACACCATTTTTTTCTTCTAATTCTTGGATTGCCGCCAGCCATTGATACTGATGATAGCGGTCGCGTGCTAGCATTTTCCGTAATGTAGCCCTAACACTTTCATCTTGGGTCATATGATATAGTCTTGCTACCTGCAATCGACCTTGACTCTCTGCATGCAGGTTGGACCGCATATCTGCCAAAAGATTACCACTAGCAACAATGTAAGAACCGTTCCATGGAACTCCATTTGAATTAGTAGGTAATCCGCCAAGACCACTCACCAGTAAATGCTGCGGGTTAATTCCCCCCATAATGGCAGCTGTAACAGGGTCTTTGGCAGCTTGCTCCTGATCTTCTGGTTTAGCCCCATCAAGTAATTGACTAATTAAAGCACACAGCATCTCCACATGCCCTATTTCTTCTGTTCCAATATCCATTAACATATCTTTATATTTTTCATCACCGCGACAGTTGAACCCTTGAAACAAATATTGCATCATCACGGTCATTTCTCCAAATTGGCCTCCCAAAACTTCTTGTACCTGTCGGGCAAATAGAGGGTCAGGTCGCTCTACTTTCACTTCGAACTGCAACTCTTTTTGATGTCTAAACATAATTAGTCCTCCTATAGGTTAAAAGCAGTTTAGTGAATCCAAGCTATATTAACCCATTCAATGCGCAACAAAACGAGGAGCTGCTTAACAACAAATATCCCTAATACTAGACTGATAGGAGCCTGCATAATAATAACCTTTCTGTTTCTTTGTCTTGTATAAAAATGATAAGAATGGGTAGCATATGTTTTACTTCAAAATAAAAGCTCTGAGGGGGTTTTGGTATTGTATTTTTATAAAGAAGATTTGATTAACTTAATAGTGCCCGATAAACCCGACCCAGCTGCTGCAAAAGTGATTCAGGAGGTATTGGGTGGTCGATTTGGAGAAATGCGTACGATGATGCAGTTTTTCTTTCAAAGTAATAATTTTCGTGGTAATGCTGTGCAGTATAGGGATTTGATACGAGGAGTTTTCCTAGAGGAGCTTAGTCATGTTGAACTGGTCCAACATACCATAAATCAACTTCTGACTGGCTCAGGCGAAGACCAAGCCGGCGATGCTGGAATTGATCATGCTCCTTTGGATGAAGCGATAAAACATGCCAATCCTCATCATTTTATTATGGGAGCTCAAAGTTCCTTACCCGTTGATGCAAGTGGTAACCCTTGGTTAGGCAGTTATGTCTATTCCCACGGCAATCTGATTAGTGATTTGCTTGATAATCTCGTACTCGAATCTACAGGGGTTCTGCAAAAATCCCGAATTTACGAAATGAGCTCGAACAAAACATTCCGGGAAACATTAGCTTTTTTGATTGTACGAGATAATGCTCATCAAAATGCGTTTGCCAAAGCGTTAGAGACACTTGGAGTAGATTGGGGCAAATTGTTCCCGGTTCCAAACTACGATATTAACAAGTATCCAGAATGTCGGAAGTATGTTGAAATGGGCTTTCACAATGCACAGTTTAATTTTCGATTGGATTCTACCCGTATTGGAGAAATATTCAATGGGCAAACGCCAAGCAGAAACGGTGGAGATTTGAGTGTCATTGACCCTCCAGAAGGCTTTCCTCTTCCGTATATGCCTGAATTGCCTAATGAACATAGCCCAGGCCTACAAGATCTTAACTCCTAGGATTAAACAAGCAATACAGAGTAATTGGGCTAATGTTTGTAATACAAAAAGAGGCTGTCCTTTGTAGGAAAAACCTACGGATTAAAGGACAGTCTCTTTTTATTCGTGTAGCCTGTGCTTCGGTAAAACATTCCGTACAAACAAAGTAACGCCGGGTGGCAGTGGCAGATCAGGATTCCAGATAAATTTCATCAATGTATACATGGCGTTCCTTTGACAAATCTATATATTCATTATCGTTAATTCTTACTAAGGGTCTGAAGTAATCCACAGGATTGTTCAGAATAATGGTTCCTGTCTGGCCTGTAGTCAATAGAACCTGCTTATTAATAAAATTCGGAAGCATATGTCTGATGAACACTTGGGTAGTTTCTGGATTCAGATGTCCAAAACTCATACTGTGCAGCTCACGTAATACGGTGAGCAACTCCTGTTTTGTCTGATACACACGGTTGGAAATCATCGCGCTGTATACGTCGGCAACAGCTGTTATGCTGGCAAAAGGATGAATCTCTTCCTTGAACAGTCCGTGGGGGTATCCACTTCCGTCTTCGCGTTCGTGATGCTGCAAGGCGACAATTGCTGAAATATCATCGCTGGTTGAATTGCGAATAATATCATAGCCATACAGAGAATGTTTCTTCATCTCATGAAATTCTTCAGGTGTTAGTTTATCCGGTTTATTTAAAATTTCATCTGGTATCATAGACTTGCCTATATCGTGTAAATATCCAGCTTTTCCCGCGGCATATGCCTCTTCCTCTGTATATCCAAGCCAAGTGGCAATGTAATATGACAGTATACCTACTTGGAGAGAATGGTTATAGGTATAGTGATCTCCCCGTTCCATAATTAACAGTAGAGATACGACATCTTTTTGACGAGCCAGCTCTGAAACAAGAGGGGCGAACAGCTCATCAACTCGATGTTCATCAAATTTTCCAGTTGAGGAAGCTTCGAGGAACATGCTTTCAAAGCCACTGATCGTTTGCTCCATGAGGGGAACGGCGCGTTTGAGGGACTCGGGGGAAGCAGGAACATCGGGGGCAAAGCCAACCGGAATGCTCGTAGAACCAGCATCAATGTCAATATAATCGACACCATGCATAATGAGCTTGGAAATATCGTCATGCTGAAGCTCGGTGCCCTGAATCAAGACAGGTACACCGTGCCCATTGTATGTATCGGATTTGAGGCGATCTCCCGGCTTAGCATCGGTAACGTGAACTCTCATGTGCTAACCTCCTTGTCGTAAATTTGTCGAAAATACGAAACAAACTTAATATATCAAGAATTATATGGGATGACAACGACTAATTTACTATTATTCCAAGCTGTAAAATAGGTCCCAAGGACCCGTCTCTTCTAAGTTATATATAGAAGGTAATGTCAATGATTTTCACTATCTATGCCCACTCATATGTACCATATTGCTAAATAACATGGTATGCTTAAACATTAGAAGCTCCAAAGTCGATATATAAAATATAGAGGAGGGCGGTTATGGAGATGACGACTCGGCAAACGTTGACCATTTTGCATACCAATGATATCCATAGTCATTTTGGCAGTATGCCTTCGATAGCCGCGATGATCAATGAACGAAGAGCTGCATCAGGGGATGCGCTACTTGTACTAGACATAGGAGACCACATGGATCGGATGGCCCCCGAGACGGAAGGAACGCTCGGTGGGGCAAATGTGGATGTGATTAATCTGACAGGATACGATGCAATTACGATCGGTAACAATGAGGGACTAACTTTTACCTCGGATATGATTGAACAGGCATATGCGGGCATTCATTGTCCAGTCGTATGTGGCAATCTAACAGAGCGTGCTACAGGGAGGATTCCTTCGTGGATGAAGGAATCCGTCATTTTGAATAAAGCAGGAATCAAGATCGGTTTACTAGGTGTGACGGCTCCTTTTACAGAGTTTTATCAATTGCTGGGCTGGGACGTGCTCGATCCGTTTGAGGTTCTGGGGACGCAGATCGCGGCACTCAGAAAGCAGGTGGATGTGGTGGTCGTGATGTCTCACCTAGGTTTACCCTCTGATGAGAAATTAGCATCCCAGTTTCCTGAAATTGACGTTATCCTTGGTGGTCACACCCACCATGTGCTGGAGGAACCGCTTCGGATCGGGAACACCGTTTTATGTGGGGCTGGGAAGTTCGGAACGTTGCTCGGTGAAGTGACGCTAACCCGTAACCATAGTCTTGAACCGTTTCGAGTTACCTCAGGCGGCGTAGTTCCTGTGGATCAGACGCTGCTAGACGAAAAAGTGGCATCGGCCATTGTGTTGCATCGCAGACAAGCAGAACGCGCCATGGAGAGCACGGTAGCAGTAACAGATCGGGAATTGGAGATCGCCTATAATGAGGAGTCCCCTTTCGGGAATTTGCTGGCACAATCGGTGTCCCATTTTACAGGAACCGAAATTGCCCTCGTCAATGCAGGTCAACTGCTTGGTCCATTGCCTCAAGGAGATATTAGCAAAGGAATACTGCATTCCTTATGCCCATCGCCGATTAATCCCTGTGTTATGAAGTTGCGGGGAAGAGACATTCGGTTGGCCCTGGAGCAATCTTTGCTGCCTGAATTTACAGACAAGCCCATGTCGGGCTTTGGCTTCAGAGGCAAAGTGCTGGGCACGATGTGTGTGGAAGGGTTGACCATTCAGTATGATCCGGACCGTGCTCCTTATGAAAAAGTGACGGACATTCGTGTAGCGGGTCAACCTTTGGAAGAAGATGAGGAATACACAGTGGGCACGTTGGATATGTTCACTTTCAAAGCAGGCTATAAGGTGCTTGCGAACGGAACAGATCTCCGATTTATGCTTCCAGAATTTTTACGGGATTTGATTGAAATGGAGTTGAAGCGTCCGGGCGCGATGGAAGAATGTTTTGCAGCTAGGTGGCTTCAGGTATCAAAACAATCGGGAGAGGATTAAGCTGCGACTGGTACCTGTTACATTATTGAGAGCCGGCATGAAGCTGGGCAAAAAAATATACAATGAAAATGGAATGGTGCTGCTCTCGGAAGGTGTTGAGCTTACTTCGCGATTGATTGAACGTCTAGGCCAAGTCGGAATTGGATATGTATACATTGAGGATGCTGTGACAGAAGATATCGTCATACCGGAGATGATCCATGAACAGACAAGGGCGGCGGCGCTACAGGAAATCAAAAAGCAGTTTCAGGGTTTGTCATCCTACTCCGTAGATCATAAGCACAAATATTTTGGCAAGTCATTTTATAAGGTCATGGAATCGATTCTGGACGATATTGGAGGCCGCCAGGATGCCATCATTATGTTGATGGATATCGGGGCGGCGGATCAGGATTTGTATCATCATTCTTTGAATGTATGCTTGTATTCACTAGTCCTGGGGATATCCAATGGCTACGATAATAATCAGCTCATGGAGCTAGGGATAGGTTCATTACTGCACGATATCGGTAAAATGAAGATTTCACCTCAAGTGCTCTATAAGCCAGGTAAATTGACGGACGAGGAATATGAGCATATGAAAACCCATACAGTGATCGGCTATAAGCTACTTAAAGACGAACCCGGGATTCCCTTGTTGTCAGCTCATTGTGCATTACAGCATCATGAGCGTATTGACGGTAGTGGATACCCACACGGTTGGAAAAAGGACCAAATCCACGAATATGCGAAATGGATCGGTCTGGCGGACTCGTATGACGCGATGACGGCAAGTCGAATCTACAAGCAGGCTTTGTTGCCTTATGAAGCAATGGAGGTGCTATACGCCGGGGCAGGAACGCTGTATGAGCAGCGGATGCTGGAAGCCTTTCGTGACTGTGTAGCTATTTACCCTCTGGGGCTTTCTGTAATGCTCAACACAGGGGAAGAGGGAGTCGTAGTGCGTATACATCCCAAAATCCCGCAAAGGCCTGTCATTCGTATTGTAAGAGACCGGGATGGGCAGGAACTGAAGGCGCCTTATGATGTGGATTTATCCGTATCCCTTTCGGTTATGATTACAAATACATTAGGCGCTGCTACCGGCCCTTTCGGAGGAGTACGCGTAGATTAGCAGAGGATGTGGAAGAAAGCATGCAGGCACTTTACACATCATGATATGATAATTATACGTCTTTTGAGGTTAATAACAGAAATAAGGTGAAAACATAATGACAGTTCTACAAAATAACACACTACCCCAAATATCGCCAACGTATGATCCGTGGGACCCGATTGTCTCACTGCGTACACATGGTCGTCATTTGCTTACAAGTGTGGAAATGACCGTAACACATTTATGTAATATGCGCTGTGAGCATTGCGCTGTCGGCGATATGCTGGTTATGAAGGAGGCCCCTTTCCTTCCTTTAGATTTGATGCTGAAGCGGCTGGATGAAGTTGAGCATCTGGAGACAATAAGTATTACAGGCGGAGAACCTGCATTGCTTGATAAAACAGTGGACGATGTGATCGTTCCGCTGTTGAAGTATGCTAAAGAGCGCGGTATTCGTTCGCAAATTAACTCCAACCTGACATTGGATATCAGAAGATATGAGAAGATGCTACCGTATCTGGATGTCATGCATATATCGTTTAATTATTTAAATGCAGACGATTTTTATGAAGTGGGATTTGCAAATACCGGACGTCCGACTCCACGCGCGGGTGCTGTGCGCCTGTATGAAAAAATGATAGAGAATGCACGCAGATTGAGCGAAATGGGGATGTTCATTTCAGCTGAGTCCATGATTAATTATCGGACACATACGAAGCTAGAAGGCATTCATCAGTTGATCAACGAAATGGGATGCCGCCGACATGAGGTTCATCCGATGTACGCATCGAATTTTGCTTCTGCCTTGCCTGTACTGTCCCTTGACGATATGCGGAACTCTATTGATAAGCTGCTGGATGTGCGAAATCAGGACATGTGGATGTTATTTGGTACCCTACCGTTCTTTGCTTGTTCTGAGCGGGAGGAAGACCGTAAATTGCTTCGTCGCTTGCGCCAAGAACCGAATATTACGGTGCGTAATGATCCAGACGGAAGAAACCGTGTAAATGTGAATGTGTTCACGGGTAGCGTATATGTGACGGATTTTGCAGACATTCCAGCTTTCGGAAATATTCAGGAAAACAGTCTGGACAATATTTTCGGTGAATGGCTGAATGAGCATCCGCTGAATCAGACCGTGAACTGTCATTGCGATGCGGCTGCCTGTTGCGGGCCGAATCTACTCGTAGCGGATATGTATTACAAGGGTGTAGACTTTAAATCAAGAAAAGCATTGCAATTATAAGCATTTTTACATGATTCCAATTCCAGGTTTCCAATCATAAATATTGAATTGAATAGCTTGCAAGTCGAATGGTGCAAAATGCTAACTAAAGAAATGGGGAGTTCGTATTGGATGGTCATACCGAGTTTCATTGGGGATTGCTAGGGGTGAATCTCTTCTTGGTACTGCTGCTTGTCTTTCTAAATGGTGTCTTTGTGGCCGCAGAGTTTTCGCTGGTCAAAATGCGCCAATCCCGATTGACGCAGCTCCAAAGTGAGGGGCATCGCCTGGCAGGCTATGCGCTAAAGGTGAACCAAAAGTTGGATGCTTATCTGTCTGCCACCCAATTGGGCATTACGCTGGCTTCATTGGGGCTAGGCTGGATTGGTGAGCCAGCAATATCCGGCTACCTGATAGAGCCACTCATGCACAAACTCGGTGTAACTGACGGTACACTGATTACAACGGTATCCGTTGTCGTCGGATTTTGCGTAATTACTTTTTTGCATATTGTATTGGGCGAACTGGCTCCCAAGTCTTTGGCGATTCAAAAGACCGAAGGAGTAGCGTTGTTTTTATCGGCGCCCTTGCTGCTTTTTTATAAGGTTTTTCTCCCTGTAATCTGGGTGTTGAATGCTGCCGCAAACATGCTGTTACGGGCATTCGGCATTCAGCCGGCCAGTGAAGCCGAAGCGGCACATTCGGAGGAAGAGATCCGTATATTGATGAATCAGAGCGCCAAAAGCGGTGTAATCGATAAGGATGAAATCAAACTGATGGATAATATCTTTGATTTTTCCGACTTGCTTGCTCGTGAAATCATGTTGCCGCGTACGGATATGGATTGTTTGTACACGAATTTGTCGTTTAAGGAAAATCTGAAGATTATCAGTGAAACCAAGCATTCCCGTTACCCGGTAGCGGTTGAGGATAAAGATCAGATTATCGGTTTTGTTCATATTACAGATCTTCTGTTAGCCGAGCAGGGCGAACAACTGGATCTGGCCTCAGTGGTGCGTCCAATTCTGAATGTGCCTGAGTCTATGGAAGTAAGTCATGTGCTGCGCCTTATGCAGAAAAAGCACTCCCAAATGACTCTCGTGGTGGATGAATACGGCGGAACCGCCGGTCTGCTGACAGCGGAGGAAATTCTGGAGGAAATCGTCGGGGATCTCTATGATGAGTTTGAAGATGAACGTCCAAGCGTGGAAATGAAGGAAGACTTCATCTCTGTGGACGGTCGTATGCTCATTGAGGATGTGAATGATTTGACTGGAGTGAACATTGAAGACGACGAGGTGGACTCCATCGGAGGCTGGCTGTTCAAGGAATTAGAAGGCAGTCCGGTGAAAGGGAAGAAAATAGAGTTTTATAATCTGACCTTTGAAGTGGAGGAAGCAACAAGGCTTCGCATCATGAGAGTGAAAATTCACCGCAAACCTGATCTGGTCAATGAAGATGAGCTTTCTAGCGATGAGGAATCTTGATCCACAGAGAATAACATGATCAGTTCAGATAAAAAAGTTATACAGAGTGCTAAGAAAGAGCCTATAAATCCACATTACCGTGGTTTTATAGGCTCTTTTTGAGTTTTATTTCTTTGAACAAATTTTTCTGTTCGAGACTTGGGCGATGCGGCATATGTTGAATAGTAAAGCAGATGGATCAATTAAAGGAGGTCCCGGCCCGTGAAATTTCCACAGCAAGGTCAGTATGCCCCGTTTGTCGGCCCGTTCGATCCGTGTCCGCCCATTCTATGCAAGACTTATGTGCTTCCGCCAAACTTGTTTATACAATTTCAGCCCCCTGGTCTGCCGCAATTCAGTCCAGAAGAGGCGCTGACGAAAGGAACGCTATGGCCATTGCTTTTCAGTCCTTATGAGCCTAGGAGAAACCAGGGGGGAGGCGAATAACATGGAGAATCCAAATCAGGGTCAGTCCCCAAATCAATTTCAACAGCAAGTTCAGTATGAGAGTGGTCAACAACCGCCGAATGAGTCTCAAAACCCTTTTTCAAATTCGTATCAATCTCAGAGTCCATATCCATCTCAGAACCAGTACCAAAACCAGTACCAAAACCAAGCCCAGGGTTATAGTCAAGCTATCCCCCCGGCTCAGGGCTATACATCTCAAACCAAGCCAGTTGATGCCCAGTTTTATGCGCTATTGGAGAAGCTCCAAGCGGTGGATTTTGTGCTGGTAGAGCTGAATTTGTATTTGGATACACACCCGGATGATTTGCAGGCCATCGAACAGTTCAACAAGCTAACACAGGAAAGAACGGCGATTGCCAACGAGTACCAGCTCCTATATGGGCCTTTGCAAAATTTTGGTCGCGCTTATTCCAAGTATCCTTGGGAGTGGAGTCAAGCGCCTTGGCCGTGGCAGGTATAAGCAGGTACAACCTTTAATAAAGGAGGAACATGAATGTGGGTATATGAGAAAAAGCTGCAATATCCTGTACGTGTCAGCAAATGCGACCCTCACATGGCCAAGTTGCTTATGGAGCAGTACGGGGGAGCGGATGGAGAGCTCGCAGCAGCTTTGCGTTACCTGAATCAGCGGTATACCATTCCGGATAAAGTGATTGGTGTACTGAATGACATCGGGACGGAAGAATTTGCCCACCTCGAGATGATTGCAACGATGATTTACAAGCTGACGAAGGATGCGAGTGTGGAGCAATTAAAAGCGGCTGGTCTGGGCGAACATTATGCGGCACATGATCGTGCGTTATTTTATGAAAATGCGGCGGGGGTTCCTTTTACCGCGACCTATATTCAAGCCAAAGGTGATCCCATTGCGGATTTATATGAGGATATTGCGGCAGAGGAAAAGGCGCGAGCTACATACCAGTGGCTGATTGATTTGACAGATGATGTGGATTTGCAGGATAGTTTAAAGTTTCTGCGTGAACGTGAGGTGGTTCATTCGCTGCGTTTCCGTGAGTCAGTAGAAATTTTGAAGGGGGAAAGAGACCGGAAGAAAGTATTTTAAGGGAATTTAGTAGGGAGGGCCATCTGCAAATGCAGGTGGCCTTTCTTTTTTAGGATTAAATCTACATAAAAGCATCTGTTCATAATCTTAAACAATCAACTCGAACCTATCCCCTAATATCAACTGCTTGGAACGATGGATTTTTTGGCCGTCTGGATTACAAACGGTACTTTTAATACACAGCAGAGGATAGCCTTCCTCAATATTTAAATAGGTGGCTACATCAAAAGAGGCAAATTCCATAACTATATATTTTCTTGATATTCCAAATGTAATCTTGTGTTTATTTTTTAAAATATCATAAAGAGATATATTATTTAAATCCTCTTGTAACAAAAAAGAAAAAGAAGAAGGGAAACGTGAATACTCTACAGATACCGGCACATTGTCAGCATACCTGATTCTTTCTATATTGATTACTTTATCCCCTGGCATTAAACCTAAATGTTCCTGATCTGATGCTGTAGCATCTTCAATCACGCATTTTATTACTTTTGCACCAGGCACTTTATTTTGTAATTTACAAGTATCGCTAAATCCAATGGTCTCTACGACATTTTTTTTGATTTTATCTTTTGTAATAAATGTTCCTTTTCCCGGAATCCGTACCAAGTAACCTTCAGAGGTAAGTGAATCAAGTGCCGCACGGACAGTTACACGACTCACATTATTGGTTTCACTTAATTCTAATTCTGTAGGGAGTTTGTCTCCTAATTTTAGGGTACCGTTGTGGATGGAATCTAAAATTTTTTCTTGCAGCTGTCTATATAACGGTGAAGATTCTGAATGATCAATCATGCAGTTCAACCTCCAAATCAAGTTTTTATAAATGTATTATATTGTTTTATATCAGCATGCTTATATTATAACAGCATATACAATTTATGAATAGCTTGTAAGCCCTTGCAATAAGGGGTTTATCCTTTAAAAATCGGGGGAATTGAAGCAGTACTCTAGAAAAAGTAGTAAAGTGTTATTGCCTAATGTATTGTTTTGTGTTATTGTTTCTTTATAACATTCCAATACATACACCGGTGTGGAATGAAAAACAAGAAAATGTATCATACAAGGAGGAAATGATAATGGAAATCAAAAAAATTATTGAAGAAATTTTAGCAAATAAACAAGAGGCTGGCGGTATAAAGCAGGTATATTATGTAGCTTGCGGTGGTTCTTATGGTGCTTTTTATCCTGCAAAAACATTTCTTGAAAAAGAAGCAAAGGAAGTTAAGGTAGGTCTCTATACCAGTAATGAGTTTGTGCATAACACACCTAGAGCATTTGGAGAAAATTCAGTACTGGTAGTGGCATCACATAAAGGTAATACACCAGAGACTGTGAAGGCCGCAGAATTAGGTAAAACAGCAGGAGTTCCAGTTATTGCATTAACATGGGTTGAAGATTCTCCTATTACAGAACAAGCAGACTATGTGGTGAAGTACACATTTGGGGATGGCAAAGATATTGCCCGCGAGAAAACCATGAAAGCACTAATGACGGCGGTAGAGGTATTAAATCAGACTGAGGGATATGAGCATTATGAAAAATTCCTGGACGGAGTAGGAAAAATAGATCGAATTGTTAAAAATGCATGCAAACACGTGGAAAAGCGTGCGCTGGCTTTTGCGAAAAATCATAAAGATGATTCCGTAATCTACACCATGGCAAGCGGAGCTGGCTACGGGGCTGCCTATATGCAAAGCATCTGCATTTTTATGGAGATGCAATGGATTAACTCTTCCAGCATACATTCAGGTGAATATTTCCATGGACCATTTGAGATTACTGATGCTGAAATACCATTTGTCATTCAGGTCTCTGAAGGAAGTACCCGACCTTTAGATGAAAGAGCGTTAAAGTTCCTTAACCGTTATACCAAGAGAGTAGAGGTTTTAGACGCAAAGGATTTGGGACTGTCTACCATTGACAGCTCTGTGGTTGATTACTTCAATCATTCTCTATTTAATAATGTTTACCCCGTTTATAACCAAGCTTTGGCCATTGAAAGAGCGCATCCGCTTACAACTCGTAGATATATGTGGAAGGTTGAATATTAATCTTTTAGCAACCTTTAGAGGGGATATTCTTATGGAACAATATAAGGTTATTGGCATTGGTGACAATGTAGTAGATAAATATGTCCACCAGGGTATGATGTACCCTGGTGGAAATGCCTTGAACTTTTGTGCGTATGCCAGAATGTGTGGTATGGAGGCATCTTATTTAGGTAAGTTTGGTAATGATCATATAGCTCAGTATATTCAAAAGGTTATAGACGATTTAGGGATAGAACGTAACCATTGCCGGATTTTTGAAGGGGAAAATGGGTATGCGCGGGTTACATTGGAAGACGGAGATCGTGTATTTCTGGGCTCCAATAAAGGCGGTATTGCAAAGGAAAAGGCATGGGATTTTACGGAAAATGACTTGAACTACATTAAAAATTTCTCCGTAATTCATACCAGTTTAAATAGCTATATAGAGCAGGATCTCGCAACATTAAAAAAAACGAATGTGCCTATCTCCTATGATTTCTCGGTACGCTGGAATGATGAATATTTGGAACAAATATGCCGGTATGCGGACATTTCATTCCTTTCATGCAGTCATTTAACGGAAAGTGAAAGAAAAAGAGAAATGCTTAAAGCACAGAAATTCGGTTCTAAAATAGTGATTGGAACTGTGGGGGAAAATGGATCAGTTGCTCTCTATAAAGATCAATGGATGCACCAGCCGGCAGTATTGACGGATACCGTGGATACGATGGGAGCGGGTGACTCTTATATAACCGCTTTTATTGTAGAGATGATTAGAAGTTCTAATGCCGGAAAGATTTTCTACGGTGAAGATGAGGATATGCTTCGGAGTATCAAAGCAAGCATGGAAAAAGGAGCGGTTTTTGCGGCTAAAATATGCCAGATAAACGGAGCTTTTGGCCACGGCACACCCATTCGTTGTTTGGACTCGGAAGAATAAGCATGATAAGAATTTTGTAAGCGTATTCAGCAAAGGGCGGCTACGCCCTTGTAGATAATGAAGGATCGGTGAAGTTCGTAAAATCAAAAAAAGGGAGAATTCTTATGTTTTGGTTTGAGCTATTGATCATCTTTTTACTCATTTTCTTCGGCGCTAGAGTTGGCGATGTTTTTATGGGCTTGCTCGGTGGAGTGGGCGTAGCGATTTTTGTATTTATCTTTCATGTCCAACCAGCGGCTCCTCCCATTGATGTGATGCTGATCATTTTAGCGGTTGTATTGGCTGCCTCTGCGCTGCAGTCTTCAGGCGGACTTAACTTACTCGTCCAGATTGCAGAGAAAATGCTTAGTAAGTCACCTAAGAATATTACAATAATAGCTCCAATCATATCCTGGTTATTTACCTTCTTATCAGGAACCGGGCATGTCGTATATAGTTTATTGCCTATTATCAATAAGCTTGCCATTGATAATGATATCAGGCCGGAAAGACCCATTTCAAATAGTATCATTGCTTCCCAGCAGGCAGTAACTTGCTCACCGGTTTCAGCAGCTACTGCTGCTATGATTGGATTTATGTCACCCCTTGGAGTAAGTTTGGGAACTATCTTGGCCATTTCCATACCTGCTACACTCTTAGGTGTCATTACAAGTGCGGTGTGCACGTTGCGTAAAGGGAAAGAATTATCTGAAGATTCGGAATATTTGCATAGATTGGCAGAAGGCTTAATTGAAAAATCAGAAAAGAAGGCTGAGAAAAAAGAAACTTCAAAAGGAGCGAAAGCCGCAGTTGTTCTCTTTTTGATGGGGGTTTTAGCCATTGTTATTATGGGCATGTTTACTCAGCTGCGTCCATCCTGGGTGCTGAATGGCGAGGTTACTAGTCTATCAATGCCGCATACCATTGAAATGATTATGCTAGTCTGCGCTACTATGATTATTATCGTATGCCGTCCGGCGATTGAAACGATTCTTAACGGCCCCATATTTAGGGCAGGGGCGCTGGCTATGGTCTGTGCCTTTGGGTTAGCCTGGATGAGCAGTACCTTTATTAACGGACAAAGCGCTTTTATTCAAGATCATGTTGCTACGATTGTAAATAGTCACCCGTGGATGCTTGCCGTTATCATGTTTATCGTTGCTGCTTTAACTACAAGTCAAGGTGTCACGACATTAATTATGATACCTATTGCCATCGCACTTGATTTGCCTACCTACATCATAATTGGAGCCTGGATGGCTGTAAATGCAAACTTCTTTTTACCAGTATCTGCTCAGTGTCTTGCTGCCATATCTTTTGATACAGCGGGTACGACTAAAATTGGTAAATATGTATTGAACCACAGTTTTATGATACCTGGAATAATTAATATTATTTTATCTGTAATATTAGCTACTTTACTTGGAAGCGTTTTAATATAGCGTTGTGTAAAAAGGAGGTATCTAATTATTATGATACAGATCTCACAAATTGCGGCTGCAAACTATCATTATAAAAGATATTCTATGGAGTATTTTTTAGATTCTGTTGCAAGGCTGGGATTCCATAATATTGAATTGTGGGCTTCAGGTCCACATTTCCATTTAGACTATTTTACGTATCAGGATATAAAAAAATTAAATAAAAAAGTAAAAGAAAGAGGGTTAAAGACGATCTGCCTTACCCCTGAGCAGTATGTCTACCCGGTAAGCATCAGCCATCCTGATCCGGAGTATAGAAAGAGAAGTGTAGAGTTTTTTTGCCGGCATATCGAAGCTGCATCTTTGCTGGAATGTGACAAAGTGTTGGTGACCACAGGCATCGCATACTTGGATGTTGATGAGACAGAAATGTGGAAATGGTGCAGAGAATCTTTAGGCGAAATATGTAAAACAGCAGAAAAAGAGGGGATTTACCTTCCTATGGAGGCTTTTAACTCTTTTACCACACAGGTGTTTAATAGAGTCGAGCACATTTCCAAGATGATAAAAGAAGTTGGGAGTCCTTATTTAAAAGGTTTAGCGGATACAGATGTGATGGAAACTACAGGAAAGGATACCATTCATGATTTTATAAGGGAACTGGGAAATAATTTAATGCATGTACATTTTGTGGATGGTAATCCTGGAGGACATCTGGTGCCCGGAGAAGGCAGATTAGCAATGACGGAAGTGTTAAAGGAACTTAACAGTATAGATTATAAGGGATATCTAGGTCTGGAATTATTGGATAGAAGGTATGTTATGAATCCGGAAAAAGCCCTGAAGGATTCGCTCACGTGGTTCAAAAAACACCTGGAATGATATAAAAACGAGCGACTTTCAAACCAAGAAAGTCGATTCCCAGAAGGAATCGACTTTTTTAAGTGCGCCTAGCATGGATATTAACTCTGGAGCAGGAAAACCCGAACGTGAACTGGCAGGTCCCTGCCTTTAGCCATTGTTCGTCTTCCTTATTTCTGCTGCTCTAGTTGTGCAAAATACTGTTCGTTATATAAAACACTTGGATGAGTAGGATGGTGCAACTGGGCTATGCGATGATGCGATCTTGCCTTTTCGATGTCACCGATTCGGTCATAACACAGGCATAATTGCAAGTGTGGAAACCAGGTATAGTACGACGAATTGGTTAAGGCCATCACATCTTGCGGGGGCTCGATCAGCGTCGCTTGACGAAACCAATAAATGGCTTGGGCATACTGCTCATCTTCAATGAACAAATTGCCGAAAGCACAGCAGAACTGAGCGCGTGGTACATCGAGGGTAAGTGTGCGGAGCAGAGCCATACGTTGCTCCTGTTTTTGTCCTTGTCGATTGTAACAATCCGCAAGCTTAAAGCAAGCAGCAATCCGATCTTCTATCCATCCTTGATTTAGCCCTAGATAATGTTCGTACTGCTGAATGGCTTCTAGCGTGCGCCCGTTATCATATAATTCATTGGCGAAGTAGTAGTGATCTCGTTCAGAAAATACGGTACCCTGCTCCCGATGTTTGAGATATATGTGCAAATTACGGTCAGTATAAGCGCGTGTCTTGTTATGAGTCACCGCCATATTACTGTGAAAGATGCTGCCTGTTACATTCAGGAACTCGTGAACAAATCCGGTCCATCTGAATCTGCGATCACGCCGTACAATTCGGTTTCTTTTGAGCTTATACAACGGCTGTCCTTGTTCATCTACGGAAAGCACATAATCCATTGTAATGCTGTCATAAGAGAGGGTGGCTTGTTTTTTCCAGTTAAGAAAGGATAGTCGATCTTTTTCTTCCAGTATGTCATCGGCATCCAGCCAAAATTGATATTCTTGCGTGGCCTGATCAAACGCATAATTGCGAGCAGCGGAGAAATCATCGCACCACTCAAAGTTGTATATCCGAGCGTTGAATGCTGCAGCGACCTCTTGGGTTCTATCGGTAGATCCAGTATCAACGATAATGATTTCATCCACCAGGTCATGGACTGATTTCAGACAGGTATGAAGGGCATCTTCTTCGTTTTTGACAATCATACATAAGCTGACAGTTACCATGCTCTTTGTCCCTCCAAAATAACTTGGTATAATTCCCATTTTATTAGGATAGCTTGCTCATTATGTAGAATTCGGATGGAACGTGTAGAGGAGATGATGATCATAAATTCAGTTCTGTTCTAATAAATTAGAAAATCAAGTTGGATGTTTGGGGGGAGAGAATGGATTGAACGATGTGCGTGACATTCCGGGTTAGGACGTGCGACAGGATGGGTTTTATCGTTGAATGGGGAGATTGTATTTTGTATTGTTGTCGTTTTCAATGATATTTCCAGGTGTAAGTCCATTCATACCACGCTCACTCCCAATCGCTTGGTCGCAATTATGGTATGCGTTAGGACATGGAGGGGAACGGTTATGAGGCTTCCGCCTGATGGAGGCGTTGACACATGCGTATACTAATCGGCAGCCCGGTGCACCAGAAGCCGGAAATTTTGTCTTTGTTTCTTCAAGCCTTGGAGCGCCTGGAGACACCTGACGTGCTACCGGATTATTTGTTTGTCGATGATAATGACAATCCGATTTCAAGCCAGTGGCTAGTTGACTTTTCCAATCGGCTTCCGGGTCGGGTTTTGCCCTTGTTAACAGGCTCGCAGCAAGTGGAGAACCGTAGTGATGAGCACACTCATTATTGGCCGCCTGCTCTCGTATGGAAAGTGGCTGGCTTTAAAAATCGTCTTATTGAATATGCCCTTCAGCACAATTATGACGCGTTGTTTCTGGTCGATTCAGACCTGGTTCTCCATTCTCGTACCTTGTGCAGGCTGGTGGAGACGGAGAAGGATATCGTATCAGAAATTTTCTGGACACGTTGGCAACCGGAAGGACCGTTATTGCCTCAAGTGTGGGTCAGTGATGAATATAACTTGTTTCACCGTGAAGATGGCGAAGTGTTGTCGGCAGAGGAGCGAGCGCAACGTGAGTTGCATTTTATACACCAGTTGCATGTTCCTGGTTTGTATGAGGTAGGTGGTTTAGGCGCTTGCACCTTAATCCGCAGACGGGCGCTGGAAGCAGGAATTCATTTTGGCAAAATCAAAAACGTTTCTTATTGGGGAGAAGATCGACATTTTTGTATTCGGGCGGCTGCATATGGATTTCCACTTTTTGTAGACACACACTATCCGGCAATGCATCTATATCGGGAAGCCGATCGAATGAAGGCAGAACAGCTATTATTCACCCTAAAATATTTTACATCGAACCATCCAGAGCATGTAACACATGCGGAATACTCTGATACTTCTCCAAGCTCTCCAACCTTCAATCGTTCAGCATCTTCAAGAACCCCTAAGTTCCCTGAACCTCCAGTTATACCCGATCATCTCCACGAAACTGCTGTCTTTGCCAAGTACACAGCGGATTCGTTTGTTGTACCACCAACGTTCACTGGTCCGCGACAAAGTGAGCTTTATACACCGCCTGTCTCTAATCCTAAATTGACGCTGACCATGACGGTATACAATGAGGCAGATCACAAGCTTACAGACGTGCTGCTGAGCCACCGAGAATACATTGATGAAGCAGTCATTATTGATGATGGTAGTCATGACGATAGCGGAGAGTTGTGCCGGGAAATCTTACAAGGAATCCCACTGCGTCTGATCCGTAATGAAACACCCTCTTTTACCAATGAAGTCGAACTGCGAAAGCAGCAGTGGAAAGAAACATTGGCTTCCTCTCCCGAATGGATATTAAGCATGGATGCTGACGAAATGTTCGAATCCCGCTTTGCCCAAGGGGTACATTCTTTGTTAGCGGGAACGAAAGCGGATACGATTTGTTTCAGGTTGTTTGATATGTGGTCTTCCACGCATTACCGTGATGATGAATATTGGCAGGCTCATCGGTATTACCGTCCTTTTTTAATTCGATATAAAGAGGGATTCCCTTATAAATGGAAGGAGCAGTCCTTGCACTGTGGGAGATTACCCGAAAATGTACTTGACCTTCCCACAGAGATCAGCAACTACCGTATTCAGCATTGGGGTTGGTATACACCTGCTATTCGCATGGCTAAATTTGAGCGGTACCAGCTGCTTGACCCAAGTGCTCGTTATGGATGGAAAGAGCAATATGAATCAATTCTGGACCCGAACCCACAACTCACGCTCTGGGTGGATCAGGACAACAAAAATACAGAAAAAGAACCTACACCAGAATATGAACCTGCCCATCAGGTGGACGCCTCGGATGTCGCCAAGGTGGCCAGTGTACAGGTTATGAACAAACCCGAACCACAAATAAAAAGTGAAACCAAGGACACCTTTTATGCTACGGAGAAGGGGAAAGGAGCAGAGCAGAGTGTAAAATGCAAACTGTGTGGCTCATCTGACACGGTAGTATTTCATGATTATCAACGCTTTACCTTGATGGGATGCGGCTCCTGTGGATTGGTTTTTCGTAAGGATGTGGATCATATTCAGTCTGAGGAAATGATAGCAGAGATTTATAATGCCAATTGGGTTGCTATGCGGGATAGTGCAGCGGCGTCCACCTATGGGGATCATGCTCTTTTTGGACTTATGTTGCTCGATATGTTCAGTCCCAGAAAAGGAAAATTGCTAGAGATTGGCTCAGGCACCGGAGAATTTATCCATGCTGCCCTTCAAGCTGGCTGGAATGCAGTGGGCATTGAGCCGTCCAGTGACTCGCGTGCCTACGCCAAAAGCAAATATGAGGTAGATTTATTACCCGGCTATTGGAACGGTGAAACAGAATTAGATGCTCAAACACAACAATCTGTGGAAGTGGAAATTTACCAAGCTCATGAAGCTCAGGAAGGGATTGAGGCCGAAAGTTTAGAGGAAGAACTGGACTTATCTTTGGAGCACCCATACGAAGCCATCGCATGCTGGCATGTGCTGGAGCATATCGCGGACCCAGTCGCATTTTTGACGGATTTGTGCGAACAGCTTCAACCTGACGGAACGTTATATATTACGGTGCCCAATAAGAACTCGTTTACCAACGAGGCTTACGGCGTTCATTCACCTTTATTTACGGAGGAAGATCATTTGTACCATTATTCAGATCATACGCTGACGCTCTTGCTGGAAAAGTCCGGCTTGCGTCCGGTGGCTTTGTTCACCCGCCAGCTTCCTGCTGGTTTGGATGCCTTGCTGCAAGCACATCCATTGTACGGTGAGCTTGCCTTTACGGAACAAATGGGATTGTTGGCTAAGCTTCAAGGCGAGAAACGGGGTCATGAATTATGCTGTGTAGCAAAAGTAATCTAAACATCTCCAAAGGAGGAGGCTACATTCATGAATATGGCTGACCCGTATCTGTCTCGCTTTTTTGTATATTCTGATCCCAACTCGTCCAACATGATTTACAGACTCCCTCAAAGCTGGTGGAGTCGTCCCTATGAATATGAGTGGTGTCTCCAATTTATGTCTGGGCAAGATACGGTATTGGATGCGGCATGTGGTATCCCTCATCCATTCAAATTTGAGCTGGCCCGCCGTTGCGCTCAGGTCTATGCCTGCGATCTGGATATACGAATCGTTTCTGTAGATGCTATCTTGGCCGAGGTGCGGCGGGATATTGGAGAGGAGGCCGCTGAGCGCATTCAGGAGATTTTACCGGTTCGGCTCCACTCCGCCCATGCCAATCTGACCGCCCTGCCCTATGAGGATGCCAGTTTTGACAAAATTGTATGTATTTCAGTGTTGGAGCATTTAACGCCCGATGAATCTTTGGCAGCCTTGCGTGAATTTCATCGAACTTTACGAGATGACGGAATGCTTCTGTTGACGTTTGATTACCCTACAGTAGATCTTTCAGCGATGGAACAATGGATAGAAAAAGCGGGATTTTCGTATTGGAGTGGTGTGGATCTTAAGCTTCCACGGGGAGCTCTACACACAGATATGTGGGGCGGATTACATTGTTTTAGGACCGTTCTAAAAAAATATAAGAGTTAACGGTATGCGCAATGAGGTTTACACGGACCTCTCTTATTGCTTATCATGAGAGGGGTCGGAGTGTAAACTTACATAGGAAAGGAATGACTGATAACTACATGAACAATGCACCTGTGTTGAAGAAACCTGAGGCTATGGTATTTGATATGGACGGTACACTTTTTCAGACGGAGACGCTGCTGCTTCCTGCGTATCACAAGCTGTTTGATACGCTGCGCGCCGAAGGGCTTTATGAAGGAGAGACTCCTCCGGAGGAGCTTATTTTGAATAGTTTGGGTATGCTGCTGGATGAAATCTGGAGAAGAGTAATGCCAGAAGCCAGTGAAGCAGCTCACAGAAGAGCGGACGAGTTGTTGCTTCAGCTGGAGCTGGAGGGGTTGAAGAATGGAAGTCATGCTCTGTATCCACATGTAAAAGAAACACTCCAGGCACTTCATGAGCAAGGTGTCCGATTATTCGTAGCCAGTAACGGGCTGGAGGATTACGTAAAGGGGATTGCTGCTGCGTATGAAATGGTTCCTATTTTTGAAGGACTGTACAGCGCTGGGGAATACAGTACGCTTTCCAAAGTGAATTTGCTAGAAATTTTGTTGAGCAAGCACGATATTTCGAATGTATGGATGGTCGGAGATCGTTCCTCCGATGTGGAAGCTGGCAAAAAGAACGGACAGACCGTGATCGGCTGTGCTTACGCTGGATTTGGTGTGAATGATGAGTTGGAAGGGTCCGATGCGATTATTACGGACTTTACCCAGCTGCTTACACTTTATAAAAACGCCGAGTAACTGTGAAAGCATTGATAAGAGTTATAAATAGCTGTGGCGTACCATATAAATAATACATGCAAACGATGTTGGGCGATAACAAAACAAAGGAAGGCAGCCACTTAGGCGGAGCCTTCCTTTGCTTTACTCTCTGTCTTATCTTCTGTTTGTTCTTCTGTTTTTTGTTCCGTCTGCGGCTTCGGATTAATCTGAGTGTGGTAGACCCACAGGGCGTATTCCATGGGCTTGGTGATGGCACGACGATAGGTTTCTTTTTCGCCAATGCGTGAAAATACCTCGCGAGCCGGCTTCGGGTTGACCTCGAGCACGTAGATATGACCGTCCTTATTGATTGCCAAATCGAGCGCAAGTTCACATAATGCCCCATAGCTTTCTTCCAGATACGCAGCAATGTCCAGGCCGAGCTTTTCCCCTTGCTTGATGATTTTCTCTCTCTGGTCTTCATCACGAATCCATTGCGTCAGCAATTGCTTCATCGGCACTGCCTTGCCTCCGCCATGTAGGTTGGAAGTGACACTCCGATGTGCCCCGATGCGCCCGGCACATCCCGTTAGCTCCCATACTCCCTGGCTATTTTTCTGTACCAGCATACGGTAATCATGGACCCTGCCATTCGGCAACTGCACAGGAATGCCTTCCTGAACAATGTAGTTATCCATGTTCCAGCTGCTCAGACGCGGCTCCAGACGATCCAGACGTACCCGCTGCTGAGGAATAATATGGCGTTTGCGATTGCGTCCCTCAATCAGATACAGGCCGCTCTGCTTGTTAACAGGCTCAATGCGTAAAATCCCGCGGCCTCCCGTGCCGTTAATTGGCTTGAGGTATACTAGTGAATTCTGTTTGAGCATTCGCTTTACACTATGAAATCCATCGAACGGCTCTGTTGCAGGCAGATGGGGGCGAAAGGCAGCCTTTCTCGCAAGCTGCTGATGAATGGCCCATTTATTGCTCAGCGGTCGGTTTAAATAAACAAGGTCTGTATACTGCAATCGGAATTTCTTTAATTGACGATACCGCTCACTGCGCTGGACTCGGCAGCGGTCGAAAATCATATCCGGAAATTCTCGCCATTTTCGTGTCCATTTATCGCTGTGTGGATCATAGATTTGGGCAAGGAGCAGTCTGCGATCCTTATGGACATCCGCAGGAGTGAATACATACATATCCAGCCCCAGCCTTTTTCCTTCTGCAATCATGCGTTCATATATGTCACGTTCCTCCAGTTGCTTCTTACTGTTCAAATACAAAGTCATGATGCCTAGGACAGGTTTTGGCACAGCATTCCACCTTCCTCTGCCGTCTGCTCATCTTCGGATAACTTCCCACAAAATATTAGCGTGGGCTTCCCCGTCGGTCCAGTTGTCATTTCATGTGCAATAAGTCCAGCACGAAAACAGGTTTTGAGACTGGCCATATTGTCGGTGGCTACGCTGCACGTCAGACGGCGCAGCTGTTGAAGCTGGGCGGACAGCAGTCTAGCGCCCAGTCTGCGGCCCCGGTAAAGCGGACGAACAATTACGATGCAAGCATCCTTCCCATAATTCAGAGCGAGGGAAAATCCCGCAATCCGCAGCCCCTTCTCTGTGCGCACATATGCGCACAGGAGGGAGGAGCCAGGGGTGTTCAATTGCTCCGGCGTTAAAACAGCCAACTGCCGCAGAGCATTGCGAGTAATGCGCATGCCGCCCGAGCTACGAGCCAGAAACAGCAACTGTCGTCGTCTCAGTACCCAACTCCGGGCAGGCAAATGTTGAACATCGCTAATTTGCGGCATAATTCCACTTCCTTGAGATTATTTCATTCGTTCGGCCAAAAAGGAGCTGTACTGAAATATACGTCTAAGTGATTTTTGACGGATGTCCGGCTCGTCGAATTTCATCGGTTTGGCATTGGCTTCAAAAAACCAGAGGGTCCCGAGTGTGTCTACGCCCAGATCCATGGACATTTCACCATGAGAAAGACCGGATGCGCGTTCAATTTGACGTGCAATCTGAATGGCCGTACTTTTAACCTTATTCAGCAAATCTGTGCTATCCTCAGGTCCAAAGAGTGAGGACAGCAGCATAAACGGGTCCTCCACACTTCCCCCGCGCGGAACATGTGTTGTAATACTTCCCTTACCCGCTAGTCTGGCACCTACTCCGGTAATGCTCCATGCGCCACGGGCATTTTTTTGCACTAGAATGCGCAAATCGAAGGGCTTTTTCTGATAGGTTGCCAGATCGATACCCTGCTGAATGATATAAGGGGAGTTGCCTGCTTCTCGGCGAATACGTCCCCATAACCGAGACAAGGATACAGATCGGTAGGTTATGCTTTTTTTGTCATGTTGAATGGTCAACCTGTATGCCATCAGATGCTCTGGGTTGAATCTGAGGATCATAATTCCCTTTCCGGCTTTACCGTTTTCCGGTTTGAGATACAGGTATGGATATGCAGACAGCATTTTTCCTAAGGATGACAGGTTGCTTAATCGTTTGGTAATCGGAACAAGTTGACGAGTGGATTCCGAGGTGCGGAGCCATTTGAACAGTTCCCATTTGTTAAAAAAGCCTGGATTGTACAGCTCAACGCCTGAGGCATGTGCAATTTCATCCAGCTTTGTGCGCACAGATGTTTTAAGTTCATAATTACGGTTGGGGATACGATTATAAATGACCTGTGGAGATGGGAAATTTTGTTCCTCCCATATCTGTGAGTTTTTGTTGTAGATGTAGCCCTTCACTGTTTCATCCGTCAGTTTCAAGTCCCTGACAGTAACAATGTATACCTGATAACCCATGCGCGTTCCCGTTTCAAGAATATCCCTGAAGTTTCGCTGATTTCCCTTGAAAAATTGTTCATCGTCGTGCACTGTCAATACAGCAACAACTGGTTTTTGCTCCGCCCGGGTATTCATAGTTCCTCTTTTCTGCGGAATTTACTGAGGTAAAGACAGTGGTCCAAAATATGCTCCACGGATGCTTTACCCTCCGCACGCAACGATGGATGCTGAAAAATGGATCGACCTGGCTTAGAATTGGCTTCAAACATCCAGACCTTTTCATCCTGATCAATGCCCAGATCGAATCCGATTTCACCCAGTAGATGCTGGTGGTGATATTCAATGGCTTCTGCTAGCGTAACTGCTACATTCTTGGCACGTTGCAGCACTTCACCCGCCCGGTCTCCGAATACACGACCGAGCGCTTGCTCGGGTGTCATCAGGGAACCGCCGTTTTTGATATGGGTCGTGACACTGCCACGTCCGGCTTTTTTGGCTCCAATGCCAACGACGACCCATTGGTTATTACCGTCTTTGTGCATATGAAACCGAAAATCAATCGGGCAATTATCAATCTCGATCAGCTGAATGCCCTGCTGAATGACGTAGCCTTTTAGCGTCTGCCCCTTATTGGAGTGAAGCATCCTCAGCATGGAATTAAAAGAGGCGAACCGCAGCAATACATTGCTATTTTTTTTTCGGTACCTTACATAGTATCCTTGCTTGGGGACATAGGACAGACGATAGATTCCTTTGCCGAGACTGCCGCTACTTGGCTTGTAATAAGCAAATTGATGCCGCTCCAGCATACCTCGAATACGTTCAGAGCTAGGATTCATATAGGATTCAGGGACATAACGGTTAACCTCTGGATTATTTTCTAGCAAATGATAGATATCGGATTTATTGAAAAAGCTCCAGTTAAAGAAAGGAATTCGTTTGCGGGAAAAGCGTTCGCGTAGTTGATTGATCGCTGGGGAAAAATCAGAGCGACGGCTCGGCAAACGATTATAAATTACGTCCGGCAGAGGTACGAGTTTACGGGTAAACTCCCCGCTGGATGACAGAAAATAGCCGTTAATCGTATCATTTTGCCAGTTGATATCCCGTGGGGTGAAGGCAAAAATATAAGACTTTTTGCTGCCTTCCTTCAACAGTTGCTTAATAAAGCCTGTGCGTGATCCGAAAGGGCGGGTGGTGGAGCTAGTAGCATCAGACAATACTCCAATCAACGGTCCAAGCTGAACATCTCCGTCCAGATTCCGCAAATAGATAGACCCGCTTTTGGGAACACGGATTGCATTGCGTAAGCCGGAGGTCAAGTATAGATGACGTCCCGCCTTCTGAATGGGTTTTACTGTTGCGGGAATCTGATCCTTGCCAAGTCGCAAACGAATGGACTTGGCTCCAGATAACTTAAGGCTTTTCAACAAGGCAGTGGATATATACGCCACCTTGTCGGGCTGCTGTGAGAAATGCACATTGCAATGCGTTAAACTCATCTGTTTATCCTCCTATACCGTATGTTCAAGGGAGGCGCCCGCGCCCTTTGGCCCTGTCGCTTTGGAATGGGTCATTAAATATCGAGCATATTCGAGCGGGCGGTTGACCGACCGAAAAGCGCACTCTGGCTGACGAGTCTGAAAAAAGGAGGCCCGACCAGGACGGGAATTAACCTCCAACAGCCAGATATTCCCGCTCCGGTCAATACCATAATCAATTCCCAACTCGCCAAGGCGACCATAGCGTTCCTCCAACGCCTCGGCAATGGTCAAGGACAGCTCCATCATCTGCCCGATGATGAGACGTGTGCTGTCCACGCCAAATTGTTCACGAAGGTAAGGCTCTGCCGGATGGGCTTCGCCCCCACCGTGCAGATTGGAAGTCAGAGTTCCTTTTCTGCCTTCTCTCACGGCAAAGCCCGTCAGGCGCCAACAGCCGTTGCCGTCCTTTTGCATGAGCGCGCGAACATCAAAGGGATGATTGCTTTGGCTTGTTAATTTCAAATAAGGCTGCACGATATAGGCGCGTTTGTGTGCAATACCGTCGATCCATGACAATCCTGCATCCAATTCAGAAAACAAGCGACGGAACGGGCGGTTTTGGGAGTTCCTGCCTTGTACGTACAGTCCCTGACCTCCTTCCGCCAGCCGGAGATACAGCGTGCCCTTGCCATGTGTTCCGGACTGTGGTTTCATAAATAGCTCCGAATGGCGTTGCAGCCACTCCACAAGCTGGGTTGTATCCCGGTATGGGGCCGTAGGCGGTACAAAGGGCCGCACTTTATCTACCGTATGCAGAGCGCGATATACCTGCCATTTGCCAGGCAAGTTACGCGACCAGTAGATGAGCTTGCGCGATTTTTGCTCCGCTATGTCTCCCAGTGTGCGCTTGACATTCTGGCTTTCATGGACATGGAGACAGCGGTTATACACAATATCCGGCAAGGGAAAGCGGCCGAATGTCCATACTCCAGCACGATAAACATAACCCCGTATGGAATGATCTTCAGGTGAAACTCCTTCGGCGGTAAACGCCATTACGCTAATACCAGAGCGCCTGCCCAACAAACTTAGCCTGCGGCAGAAATCGGCTTCGGTAATAGGGGGAGTAGCGTCCTGCTTTCGGCTAACAAGCACGCCCAGCATGCCTGGCATAACAAGAGACACCGACAACAGCTCCTTTGGCAGCCGGACTCTGGAAGAGATAGATTCATTTGAATCCGGCTGAATAACAGCAGTATTCAATCATTTTTTTTACGGACGGGCGGGTTTTCTGATCGTTTAACGGTGTATTGTCATTTTTTGATGGTTTGGAATTGACCTCCAGCAACCAGATACGCCCCGTGCTGTCAATCGCCAAATCAATACCAAATTCCGCGAAATGGGCGGGAATTGCCTTTTCTACTCCGCTTGCGATATCCAGTGCTGCTGTTTTGAGAGAGGTAAGACCATTCGATTTAACAGTTGCGGGCAGCGTGGTTTTGGCCAGTGCTTCCTTGACTGTACTGAGCGTACCGCCTCTTGCCAGATTGGATACAAAGTGGCTGCCTCCTGCGATCCGAGCGACAATGGATGTTACGGTCCAGGTTCCAGACGCATTTTTTTGTACAAGCGCGCGAAAATCGACCGGACGCTTATCGTGATCAATCAAGGTAAGACCCTGTTGCAGCTGAAAACGTGTTGATTTCATTTTTCCCGCTAAGCTTTTGTACAGTTTATCGACGTTAGCGTACGCTTGCTTTCGGGGTGTGCCCGCTGTCGTGGATAGCACCGAAAAGGTCCCATCGGTTTGCTTGTTAATGCGCATAATGCCTTTACCAAGGCTTCCGCGCACGGGTTTGAGAAAAACAGAGGGATACTGGTTGCACATTTTTTTGAAAACGGCAAAGGTTTGCAGCAAGTGGGACTCGGGTAAATACTTGCGCAGGGAAGAATTCGATTTGAGTGCATCAAACACTTCGTTCTTATCCAAAAACTTTTCATTAAAAAAGGCCGTGCCGTACTGCGATTTTACTTCTTTCATGAAATGCTGTACGCTAGTTCTGTTCTCGAGTTTACGGGAGGTAAGCCGGTTATTGACGACATCGCCGGCAGGCATGACCGTCTTTTTCCAGCCTCCGTCATACACCCATCCCTGAACTCGCCCGGGCTGACTTCCGATATGCTCCGGGGTGAAGAAATACACATATGCTCCTTGTCTGCGGCATTCCCCGACTAGTTCACGGCAGAACAGGGTGATCGACCCGAAAGGCTTGTCGGGCTGTTCGGGATAGTCCCGACTAACCAGCACGCTAATAAGTGGGCCCACTCGAAGTGTCCGGCGGCCTCGGCTGTAGGTTACTCGCAGATTACAACTGTCATGACTGGCATGAAGCCCCATTTTTCGGGCCAGCACGCTTCCCACGCGTAGACCGCTGTATCGGGGTACCGATATGACGGTAACCTCTTGGCGGAACGAACCGAAGGCGAGCTGAACGGGGTGGCCTGCGGATATTTTCCATTTGCGAAGCAGGGACTCGCCGACCATGAGTACGTCATCCTGCAAGATGCCCGATCCGATGATTTGAATCGTTGTTTTTTTGATGGACATCGTGGATCTCCTTCCGGGCAGCAACTTGATGTCTTGAAAGTAACGGGAAACGTGAATGGGCTGTAATAGCACTGATTCATCATATGAGGACATATATACCTTGGTGATTGACGGACAATGTGAAATGTTGACACAAAACTTGTAATGGAGGAATGAACAATCATGAATATCTATGACAAAGCCCATGATTTAGCGAAAGCATTGAAGGAAAGCAAAGAGGTAGAGGAAATTACATCAGCGATGAAGCTGATTGAGACTGATCCGGAAGCCAAGAAAATGCTCGACGATTTCCGTGAACGCCAAATGGAAGTGCAACAGCGGATGATGAGCGGCGATATGCCAGCACAGGAAGAGATGGAAAAGATGGAAAAAATGTTCGAGGTACTCAGCTTGAACCTTAACATCCGTCGTCTGTTCGACGCTGAACGTCGCCTGGCAGTGATTATTGAGGACGTAAATAAGATTATTGCAGACAGTCTTCAACATTTGTACGGTTCGTCTCTGTAAGTTTGTCT
Organism: Paenibacillus sp. T2-29; assembly: GCF_052921365.1. Taxonomy (NCBI): domain Bacteria; kingdom Bacillati; phylum Bacillota; class Bacilli; order Caryophanales; family Paenibacillaceae; genus Paenibacillus; species Paenibacillus sp. T2-29. The sequence continues at coordinate 61,621 of NZ_JBREVE010000003.1, forward strand.
CATATTCCTTCCTGTCCTCTCATAGACTAGATACATAGAGTCAAAGGGAGAGGAAGGGATACGATTGGGTTCTTTTAAAAAATGGAAACACGGTTTGTACACACTAATCGCATTGGCTATGGTATTGGTCGCGTTACCACGAATCTCGCTGGCAGGTGGTTTGAACTGGGTCAACGGCTTTGGGATGGTATGGGTACTTTTTGCGTTGCTTGTCATCGGAGCGAACCTGCATTTTTTGCTGGGTGTAGATGAGGAAAAACGCAAAACGCTGGAGCGTGTGCGACGGGCCAAAATGCAGCAGTGGCAGATGAAATGGGATAATAAAGCTGACAAAGGCAAGATGCTGTAAGTTTTTCTGCCAGTTTGTTCTAAGCTTGCTCCTAAATTACAAATCATTCTAGTACGAAGCGGTCTCTTGTAACAAGGGACCGCTTTTTTGTTATTTCCAAAGGAAAGATATCCTAATAACAAGGGTCTAAAACAAAGGGGTTTTGTGGTATAATAGATACAGAATGATACAGATTGAACGTTGGGGGTGTAACAGAGTTGGACGGGCTAGATGAAACAGTTACGAAGCATGAGCAGCTATTACGTCATATCGAGCAGTTGAAAATAGGCTCCAAAATTTCTGTACGCAGGTTGGCTAAAGAAATGAGCGTTAGCGAAGGCACGGCTTATCGGGCCGTGAAAGAAGCAGAGAATTTGGGAATTGTCATTACCAAGGAACGGATTGGAACAGTACGAGTGGAGAAACGTCCACGCGGCTTGTCTGAGCAGCTGACCTTTGCGGATGTCGTGAATATTGTAGAAGGACATGTGCTGGGCGGAAGCGAGGGGCTAGAGAAGCCGTTGCACAAGTATGTGATCGGGGCGATGCGTGAGGAAGCGATGGCTCGTTATATTGACGCAGGCAGTTTGCTGATCGTAGGTAACCGGGAGGATGCGCATTCGCTTGCATTAGAGCAAGGGGCAGGTGTGCTGATTACAGGGGGGTTCGGTACGAGTCGGGAGGTTAAGCAGCTTGCAGACCAGATTAGTCTGCCGATTATTTCCTCGCGCCATGATACATTTACGGTGGCATCTATGATTAATAGAGCAATATTTGACCGCCTGATCAAAAAGAAAATTATGTTGATTGAAGACATTGCGGCAAGCAAACCGAAGACGCTGACCTTGAAAATCAACAGCACGCTTACCGAATTTGAAGAGCTATCAGCGACCACGGGATATCATCATTTTGCCATAGTGGATGAATGGAATCGTTTAATTGGTATCGTCAGCCGTAAAGATGTGGAAGGACTTCAACCTGAGCATACGATGGATAAATGTATGATCCGTAATCCAATTACGGTCACCTACCAGACCTCGCTGGCTTCTGCTGCTCAAATGATGGCATGGGAAGGTGTAGATTACTTGCCGGTCGTGGATCGCAACCGTAAGCTGCTTGGGTCCGTTACACGGCGTGAGGTGCTGGAAGCACTGCGTAACGCCCAAAAGCAGCCACAACTGGGCGAGACGTTCGACCAGCTGATTTGGAACGGTTTTGCTGAGGAGCGTAATGAGGACGGATCCTTATTTTTTCGCGGTTTTATCATTCCACAGATGGCCACCAATTTAGGGACGATCTCGGAAGGCGTACTGGTCAACGTGATGACACAAGCGGGCTACCGAGCAGCTAGAGATATGAGCGGCAAGGATTATGTGCTGGATAATTTGACGACTTATTTTATTCGACCGGTACAGATTGAGGATGCTGTCGTTCTTCGTCCGTTGCTGCTCGAGATGAGTCGCCGCACATGTAAGCTAGAAATTGCGATTTCACGGGAAAATCATTTGGTGTGTAAAGCAGTGATGACGCTCCAATCTATTGAACATGGTTGATCTACCTCTGGATTGGAGCAAAAGGTGGGGTGAAATAGATCGATTAGTGGCTTTGAGGCAGTCTTTCTTTGGCCTCCAGCCAAATTTGCAGCACACCTTCCATTACAAGCATCGTTTTGACCTGGATTGTATACTCCTTGTCACGAACGGTGTATTTTTTTTGGTGCAGCAACATACGTACCAGCTTGCTATCAGAGTCAATCTCAAACATATCTCTGCCGCGCAGCACCTCCAGATCACGACTGACGCGGCGAAGAAGCTCTTTCAGATTAATAGAGTCAATTTTTTCAGCCGAAGCTTCCTCCGCGATCAGCTTGATTTCTTTGATGACGGTTTGGCGCTTGCTGTATTTACGTAATGTTTTGTTGTCCTCTTCGGCTTGCTGGAGCTGGAATTGAAGGTCCTGGTTGTTCACCCACAGCTGATTGAAGCTCGCATGCCAGATGGCATTATAGATCATTCCTCCCGTAATCATACCGAGTACAAAAACGGAGGATAATTGCATAAAAGGGCGCAGGCGCTCAAAGGGGGGAACTCTCATAGTCGTTTCACCTCACGGCCGTCCGTTGCCGCATACCCACTTGACCAGCTCTGCACCCATATGAGCGCCTAGAAAGGCGAAAATCAAATACAATATCTGCTTAATGGCAGGTGACAAATTACCATCCAACATATTGCTCTCAATGACCCGGATCGGGTCCATCGTTCCCCCCACAGCGGCGGCAAGCGCCCATATTTTAATCCTTCCTGCAACCTCCAGCATCGTCTGGGTAGGCGGCTGAAGCGATACTACAGCTCCCATTCCGCCGAGCATGGCTCCTCCGAGCACGATGCCGAAGGCAATGAAGAAGTCGAGAATCGCTTTGGATATAAAAGTGCTCATGCTCTTTTCCTCCTTGGGTATATGAATCAGGACCGCGCTTGTCCGCCCGGGTCTGTACTTTTATTCTATGGGCGCTACTAACGTGGATATGATAAAATAGTTTGAAGAAAATCAAGCGGTGAAGGGAAGAGAAGCGCATGAGTTCATTTGTGCATTTGCATGTTCACAGCGAGTACAGCCTGCTGGACGGCGCGGCTCGTACCGCGGAATTGGTCAAACAGGCATCAGCTTACGGAATGAAGGCGCTGGCTCTTACAGATCATGGGGTCATGTACGGTGCCATTCCTTTTTATAGAGCATGTGTAGAGAACGGCATTAAGCCGATTATCGGGTGTGAGGCTTATATGACGGCAGGATCGCGCAAGGAGCGTGGCAGCCGGAAGGATCAGCCTATATATCATTTAATTTTGCTCGCCAAAAATAAAACAGGCTATCAAAATTTGATGAAGCTGTGCTCCATTGGCCATTTGGAGGGTTTTCACTATAAGCCGCGCATTGATATGGATGCTTTGGCTGCCCATCATGAAGGCATCATATGCCTGAGCGCTTGCTTGGGCGGTGAAGTGCCGCAGCATTTGCTGCATGGCAGAGAAGCCGAAGCACGACGTGCAGCGGAACGATACCGTAGCATTTTTGGCGATGATTTTTATCTGGAGCTTCAGGATCATGGTCTGTCGGAGCAAAAACGCGTAAATCCTCAATTGATCGCACTGGCAAAGGAACTGGATATTCCGCTAGTGGCGACGAATGACGTGCATTACTTAACCGAGCCGGATGCTGATGTCCAGGACGTCCTGATCTGTATCGGGACAGGGAAGACAGTTGACGATGAGGAACGCTTGCGGATACCAACACGTCAGTTGTATCTGAAAAGTCAGGAGGAAATGGCTCGTTTATTTCCACATGTAGCAGAAGCCATCGCCAATACAGTGCGTATTGCTGAGAAGTGCGAGCTGGAACTGGAATTCGGCCAATCTATTTTGCCTGAATATCGCCCGCTGCCGGAGGACATGACGTCTTCGTCCTATTTGCGTAGTCTGTGCGTGCAAGGGCTGGAGCGTCGCTATGGAGGCGATCCTGTGTGGGAGCAGCCAGAGGAGCGGGAAAGACTGGACCAGCGGCTGAACTACGAATTAAATACGATCGATAGTATGGGTTTCAGCGATTATTTCCTGATCGTATGGGATTTTATCGCTTTTGCTCATAAGCATAAGATTGCAACCGGTCCGGGACGGGGTTCCTCCGCAGGTAGTTTGGTTGCCTATGTGCTTAATATCACGAATGTCGATCCGATAAAATACAATCTGCTCTTTGAACGGTTCCTGAACCCTGAACGGATCAGTATGCCGGATATAGATATTGATTTTAGCGATGAACGCCGCGATGAGGTTATCGAGTATGTAGTACAGAAGTACGGAAATGAGCATGTAGCGCAAATTATTACCTTTGGGACATTAGCGGCAAGAGCCGCAGTCCGTGACGTCGGCCGTGTATTGAACGTGCCGTATGGCGAGGTGGACAAGGCGGCCAAGTTGATCCCGGCGCAGCTCGGTATTAATATCCGACATGCGCTGGAGATTACCCCCGAGCTGAAGGCTCTGTATGAAACGAAGCCCAAGACACGTGAACTGCTGGATATGGCGATCAAAGTAGAAGGAATGCCTCGTCATGCTTCAACACATGCGGCAGGTGTTGTCATCTCGCGGACTCCACTGACCGATGCTGTTCCGCTGCAAGAGGGGAGCGAAGGGGTTCCTTTAACGCAGTACTCGATGGAAAATCTGGAACGCATCGGTTTGCTGAAAATGGATTTCCTTGGACTGCGTACGCTCTCCATTATTGAACGGTGCATGCGCTGGATTGCGGAGCAGCATGGAGAAACGCCTGACTTTAGCCGTATTCCCGATGATGACCCGCATACCTATGACTTGCTGGGCAAAGGAGATACAGGAGGCGTGTTCCAGCTGGAGTCGGCCGGTGTACGCCGGGTGCTCAAGGATTTGAAACCGAGTGTTTTTGAGGATATCATTTCTGTCGTGGCTTTGTATCGTCCGGGTCCGATGGGCTTTATTCCTAACTTTATACAGGCTAAGCACGGACAGATTGAGATTTCTTATCCGCATTCTGATCTTGAACCGATCTTAAAGGATACGTACGGTATTATTGTGTACCAGGAACAAATCATGCAGATTGCTTCGCGCATGGCTGGCTTTTCTTTGGGAGAGGCTGATCTGCTGCGCCGCGCGGTGTCCAAGAAAAAGCGCGAGGTGCTGGATCTAGAGCGGGGCCATTTTGTCGAAGGCAGTATTAAACAGGGCTACACGGAGGAGGAAGCTGGAAGGGTTTACGATATGATCGTCCGTTTTGCTGACTACGGCTTTCCGCGTGCCCATGCAGCTGCTTATGGTGTGCTAGCATTCCAGACGGCATATCTTAAGGCACATTATCCAGTGCAATTCATGGCTTCCATGCTGACGGCCGTAATGGGAAGTCATCGAAAAGTGGCTGAATATGTCGTCGAATGTCGTCGTATGGATATCGCGGTGTTGCCGCCTGATGTGAATGAGAGTGGGGTGCTGTTTACCCCATTACAGCACGGTGATATCCGCTTTGGACTGGCTGCAATTAAAAATGTCGGCACACAAGCAATGGAAAGCATTCTTGCTGTTCGTAAGGAACGTCCTTTCGACAGTCTGCTCGATTTTTGTCGACGTGTTGATTTGAGGGTGTGTAATAAGAGAGTGATTGAATCGCTCATTCAGGCAGGGGCATTTGATTCATTGACAGGCCATCGGGCACAGTTGCTTGCCATGCTTGATGAAACGGTGGATGCAGCTGCCAAATGGCGCAAGGAACGTGACGATTTGCAAATTGATATGTTTGGGTTTGTGGAAATGCCTAATTGGGATATCGAATATCCCAATGTACCCCCATTTAGTACCAGCCAGCAATTAGAGCTGGAACGCGAACTGTTGGGTCTGTATTTGTCTGGGCATCCGCTAGATGATTTTGAGTCGCTGCTGGAAAGCAGCCAAGCGGATCGTCTGATGGAGCTGAGCGATGTGCCAGATGAAACGGTTATTGTGACCGCAGGCATGGTGGTGTCACTCAAGACGATTACGACCAAGCAGGGAAAGGCCATGGCCTTCATTGAGCTGGAGGATCAGATTGAGCGCTGTGAGGTTGTGCTGTTTCCTGAAGTTTGGAAGCGAAGCCAGCAGTGGATTGAAAAAGGTGCCTTGCTTGCACTTCGCGCTAAGATGCAGCAGCAGGACGAACACTTCAAGCTCCTAGCGGATGAGGCAGTTCCGTTGGCGGAAGACGCGCTGTCACGGCTTCTTCAGCGCCGGCGTACCGGAGCACGTTCGTCCCCAGCAGCTGGAACATCCGTGCCAGCTGCTGGAAATACAGGCGGGAGAGCGCCACGTGTGTCGACCTCGCTTTCGGCAGCAGCTCCATCAGCGTCGCCCCAGCAGAAGGAGGCTCGTCCCGTGGCGGCTTCTTCACAACGCAGAGGCGAAGCGGCTCACAGTGAGCAGGTGCCTTCCCCGCGCGGCTCGGAATCGCCCGCCCGTCAGCGGGTGTTTGTCAAAATCACCCGCCAGGCCGAGGAGGACGCCAGCTTGCTGGTCAGCCTCAAGGCATTGCTACAGGAGCATCCCGGTGCTGTACCTACCGTACTTTTTTACGAGAGCAACCAGCGTCTGCTGGCGTTGAGTGATGCTTACAGCATTAAGCCTTCTCCTCAGCTTTTTGATCGAATGGAATCGATGCTGGGTGAAGGCACCGTGAAAGTCAAATGACAGGCACGCAGCAACTCGTCTTTATTGTAACGGTTTAATGAACATTTTCCTTCCCTTTCGCATACACTTGGAAAACTGGCGGAACAGGAGGTTCAACACGTATCCTGCACCATAAAGTCCCGCACGGTGGAAGAATAGAACTGCATGGTGAAAGCGGGAGGGAAATTATGTCCTATGAATATGCAGAAACCTTGTTAAATCGCAGAGGCATTCAGATCGAGTCCATTGCGGACATTGTTTTTCAGCTTCAGCTAAAATATTATCCTCATTTGACTATGGAAGAATGTGTAGAAAGTGTCAAAGCAGTTTTGCAAAAGCGAGAGGTACAATATACACTGCTGACAGGCATTGCGCTCGATGAGCTGGCCGAAAAAAAACTTCTTCCCCAGCCACTTCAAGCCATTATGGAGGCAGACGAACCGCTGTATGGAGTGGACGAGACAATGGCTCTTGGCATTACGAGCGTGTACGGCATGATCGGCTTGACCAGTTTTGGCTATCTGGATAAAGAAAAGATTGGAATTATCGAAAAGCTGAACCAAAAAGGCAGTGGTATTCATGTGTTTTTAGATGATCTTGTCGCCGGATTGGCTGCCGCCGCTTCTTCGCGTATTGCCCATCGGAGCCTTCATGCCAAGCATTATCCTGCATCATTGGATGTTTAATTGGCCTGAATAAACAGAATTAATGATTTTCTAGGCCCTCCGACGGAACTTGAATGATCAGGAGGGCTTTTGTTGCGGGAAAAAAGTAAGGTATGTTATCATGAGTCTATTATATGGGCTCAAAACTTGAGGCTTAGGGGGTAGAAACAAGGCATGTGGACGGTGATATATATTGCACCGACGGCCAGACTGGCTGACATGATTAAGCTCAAACTGTCTGAAGAAGGTTTTATGGTGCAGACCCGGGCCATCAGTGCATCCAAGCAACAGTTTGAGATACTTGTGCCTTCGGGTGAAGTCGAAGAAATACAGGAAGTGCTGAATTCGATTTTGCGCCCTTGAGTCCGGAACGGCGGAAGTGATACAGCAGCATGAATGGAACAAAGGATGCACGATCGGCGGTAATGTTGTATTAACTGGCGTTGACGTGTGTATGAACATAATGCTTAAGAGGTGCCGCATCGACGGCAGAGGACCTTGTATCGGTTACGGCTGACAAATAAACGGCTGGAGAGGTGTAGTTGTGTTTAAAGATTTATTCCAAAAGAAGCGTAAATACGCGACCATCCCTTCGGAACGGGCGCTGAGCGGCGATCAAGCGGACATGCCGGATCGTCCCAAACGGGAAATTCCCGAAGGTCTTATGACCAAATGTGGCAAGTGCGGAAGTATTCAATACAGCAAAGAGTTGGAGAAAAATTTGAAAGTGTGTCCGGTGTGCGGATACCATATGCGTTTGAATGCGATGGATCGCATTCGCATGGTGCTCGACGAAGACACGTTTACGGAATATGATGCCGATATGATTTCGGTTGATCCGCTGGACTTTCCGGGATATGCAAGTAAGTTGGAGCAACAGACCCTGAAAGCTGGCCTGCGCGAGGCTGTCGTTACGGGCGACGGCCTTATTCATGGGCTTCCTGTTGTCGTAGCGGTGATGAGCTTTGACTTTTTTACAGGCAGTATGGGCTCAGTCGTGGGAGAGAAAATTACGCGCGCCATTGAGCAGGCGATAGACAAGCGCTTGCCGCTTATCATCTTCTCCACATCCGGTGGGGCACGTATGCAGGAAAGTATTCTGAGTCTGATGCAGATGGCCAAAACAAGCGCTGCTCTCGCTCGTCTGGACGAGCAGGGATTGCTTTATATTTCTGTGATCACTGATCCGACTACAGGTGGAGTCTCCGCCAGCTTTGCTATGCTTGGAGATATTATTATTGCAGAGCCAGGTGCTGTATTCGGTTTTGCAGGTCGTATTGTAATTGAGCAAACGATCAGACAGAAGCTGCCGGATGATTTCCAAACTTCCGAATTTAATTTACAGCACGGACAATTGGATATGGTTGTACATCGCAAGGAACTGCGTGATACCCTTGGGCAATTGCTTGATCTGCACAGTGTGAAAGGGGAGGAATAAATGGCTGGCGAATTGCCTTATGAAAAGCCCCTGGTCGAGATGCGACAGAAGATCGAAGAACTTAAGCAATTCGGACAGGATAAGCAAATTGATTTTACAGATGAAATTAACCGCCTGGAAGAACGTTATCTCCAGATGGAAGAAGAAATATATTCTAACATTACAGCATCGCAAAAAATGCATCTGGCCCGCCATCATCAAAGGCCAACGTCCCTTGATTTGATCGATCAGGTGTTTACGGACTTTATTGAATTGCATGGCGACCGCTTGTTCGGAGACGATCTGGCGGTTGTGGGCGGGATTGCCAAGCTAAATGGTATTCCGGTGACCGTCATTGGCCAGCAACGTGGTAAGGATACGAAAGATAACATTGCACGCTTTTTTGGTAGTGCCCATCCGGAAGGATTCCGTAAAGGCTTGCGGCTGATGCAGCAGGCTGACAAATTTAAGCGTCCTATTATTACATTTATTGATACGAAGGGCGCTTATCCGGGTAATACAGCAGAGGAGAGAGGTCAATCGGAAGCGATTGCCCGCAATTTGCGGGAGATGGCAAAGCTTTCGGTGCCTGTTATTTGTGTGGTCATCGGCGAGGGGGGAAGCGGCGGTGCGCTTGCGTTTGCAGTGGGTAACCGTGTGCTGATGCTGGAACATGCTATTTATTCGGCCATTTCTCCAAACGGCGCAGCCTCGATTCTATGGAAAGATGCTTCTAAGGCAGATCAGGCAGCTGAAGCGATGAAGATCACCGCTAATGACCTCCTGCGCATGGAGATTATCGAGGGTATTGTGCCAGAGCCGAAAGGGGGCGCACATCGTAACTATGAAGTGACTGCTGCCGCAATCAAGGAGTTATTAGAACGTCATTTGGCAGACCTTACGAATATGAGCTGCGATGAATTGAGAGAAGACAGGTATCAAAAATTCCGGAAAATAGGCCAATATACTTTCTTAAAACCTTCGGAATCTGAACCTATGTTGTAATACGCTGGAAACGGGTAACAATAAATATGACGAACTTCCTATACAAATAGGAAAAAGTGTAGTAGATTTAATTGTTGGAAAAAGATATAAAGAGTAGCACCTTTGAAAACGGAGGAAAAACCCAAATGCGCAAAACTAAGATTGTATGTACCATCGGTCCTTCCAGTGAATCATTGGAAAATGTGAAGAAACTGATTATGGCTGGTATGAACGTAGCCCGTCTGAATTTCTCTCACGGTGATTTCGAGGAGCATGGCAACCGGATTAAAAACATCCGTCAAGCTTGTAAGGAGCTTAACAAAAATGTTGCTATTTTGCTCGATACGAAGGGGCCGGAAATCCGGACAGGAAAGCTCGAAGTTGAACCTATTGAGCTTGTTCAGGACGAGTTCATTACGCTGACAACGGAAGAAATTCTCGGTACGCAAGATCGTATCTCCATTACGTACAAGGATCTTCCCTCGGACGTGGAGCCCGGCTCCACCATTCTGATCGACGATGGTCTGATCGGACTCACCGTTATTGAAGTATCAGGCACTGAAATCAAATGCCGCATTGTCAATGGCGGAACGATCAAAAGCAAGAAGGGCGTTAACGTTCCAGGCGTTGCTATCTCATTGCCTGGTATTACGGAGAAAGATGCTAATGATATCATTTTTGGTATTGAGCAGGACATTGATTTCATCGCAGCTTCTTTTGTTCGTAAAGCAAGTGATGTACTGGAAATCCGTGAATTGCTGGCGAAGCACAACGCAAGCCACATTCAAATCATTTCCAAAATAGAAAACCAGCAAGGTGTTGACAACCTGGATGAAATTTTGGAAGCTTCGGATGGTCTGATGGTTGCCCGTGGTGACCTCGGTGTGGAAATTCCTGCTGAAGAAGTGCCTCTGGCGCAAAAATTGATGATTAACAAATGTAATGTAGCTGGCAAGCCTGTTATTACAGCAACACAAATGCTGGATTCCATGCAACGTAACCCGCGTCCGACTCGTGCGGAAGCAAGTGACGTAGCCAATGCTATTTTTGACGGAACAGATGCAATTATGCTGTCCGGCGAAACAGCTGCTGGGAAATATCCGGTAGAATCCGTATTGACAATGTCACGTATTGCCGAAAAAGCTGAGTCTTCTCTGAACTACCGCGATTTGTTCAAAAAACAAAGAACGGCGCAAGAAATTAGTATTACAGAAGCAATCAGCCAATCCGTTTCTATTTCTGCTCTTGACCTGCATGCCAAAGCAATCCTGACGTCCACACAAAGCGGAACAACGGCGCGTATGATCTCTAAATACCGTCCAGAAGCTCCAATTATCGCTGTGACAACACAGGAAAGAACAGTTCGCCGTTTGGCTCTGATCTGGGGCGTACATGCAGTACAAGGCAGACCAATCGTCGACACAACAGATAGTCTGTTTGACAATGCGCTGGAAGGTGGTCGCAAATCTGGCCTCGTTAAAGAGGGCGATTTGGTTGTGATTACAGCGGGCGTACCTCTTGGTGATTCCGGTTCCACGAACCTGATCAAAATTAGCTGCGTTCCAGCACAAGCGTAATTGTAGTCTCCACGAAGTAATACTGGGACGGCATCTACTCGTTACAGTAAGCAAAAGAGCATTCAGGTCAATAAGATCTGAATGCTCTTTTTTTGTTAGCTAGTTCTTATTCCTTCTCGTCGTATAAAATCAAGGAATGCCTGTTGCATCATGTTCTTATGTGTATCTTGTTGATACACGATGTTTATTTGATAATGGCTCTTTGTGCTGTCAGTTTCGGGATAAGGAAGCCATTCCACCGAGGGGGTAGTATGATCCTCGCTACGAACTCCGCAGGCAGGAAAGAAGGCAAGCGCTTCTCCGCCACTAACCACTTGCTTTACTGCTTCCCAAGAGTTGATTTCCAGATGGGATTTAACTAGCGAGGAATAGGAATCTACAACGGATGCCCCGCTATATTTTACCCATATGTGTTTATCCAGCGTATCGGCCCCATTGATGTCCATTGAATTGGATGTCTCTGCCGATGCAGAGCGGATAATTCCCACCTGATCTGAAGCCACTGGTTCTGCCACAGTATTTTCCAGAAGAGATTCTCCACCGTCGAGAAAAGCAAAATCAACTTCTCCGTCTTTCAGTAGCTGCTTGATTACATCCGGAGATTGAATTTCTAACTGAATACGACATTCTGGATATTGCTGAGCAAAATCAGCCATGATAGTCGGGAGAAGATACATGCCTGAAATCGACTCTGCGCCTAGATGTAAGAGGCCCTCTGATTGTTCTGTTAGTTCATCTACAGCTTGTCTGGCTTCTTGCTCGAGAGAGAGAATTTGCTTTGCGTAAGGCAACATTTTTTTACCAGCCTCGGTTAGCATAATTCTGCCTTGTTGAAGAGAGAACAAAGTCGCACCCATTTCCTTTTCCAGACTTTTCATATGAAAGCTGACGGTGGGCTGTTTGATTTGCAAAGTTTCGGCCACCTCCGTCGCTTTATGGAATTTGTCGATCAGCACCAAGATGCGCAATTTTAAAATATTCATGGAATCGAACAATTCTCCTTACTTGATATTTATGCGTGAATTTACACTATAGATTAATTATATACCGAAAAACAATTTATCTATCAATATTTTATATTTGTTTTACAAAACCTAGTCGTTCGTCTAACATTCCAGGCCTACAATGTAAAAGTGTTGATGGTCATAAATAAAAAACCGTCACTTAACTAAGGGGAGGACAATAAAAAATGTTGAAAAAATGGCCGTTCATTCTGATGACTCTCACCATGGTATTTGCACTTGCAGCTTGCGGATCAGGTAACAATGCTGCACCACAAGGAGACGCTGCTGCAGGAACAGACAATAAAGCAGCTGCTGAACTGACAGGTAACATTCTGGCTGTTGGCTCCACTGCACTTCAACCATTGGTAGAGCAAGCGGGACAAAAATTTATGGCTGTCGATAAATATAAAGGCATTGCAGTTCAAGTGCAGGGTGGCGGTAGCGGTACTGGCTTGACTCAAGTATCCGGTGGACAAGCGGATATCGGTAACTCTGACGTGTTTGCAAAGGAAAAACTGGAAAGCGGCGCAGAAGAGTTGGTCGATCACCAAGTAGCAGTTGTAGCCATGTCAGCGGTAGCGAATCCCAAAGTAGGCGTAACAGACCTGAAGAAAGATCAACTGGTACAAATCTTCACAGGTAAAATTACGAACTGGAAAGAAGTTGGTGGTGCAGATCAAAAAATCGTGATCGTGAACCGTCCAAGCAGCTCCGGTACTCGTGCAACCTTTGAAAAATATGCACTGGGACAAAAAACGGAAGATCTGCCAGGCTCCATTCAGGAAGATTCCTCTGGTACTGTGAAAAAGCTGATTGCTGAAACACCTGGTGCGATTGGTTACCTGGCTCTGTCCTACATCGACAACACAGTTACTCCTTTGAAGTATGACGGTGTGGAAGCTAACGTTGAAAATGTAGAACAAGGTAAATATCCAGTGTGGGCATATGAGCATATGTACACCAAGGGTGAGCCAAAAGAACATGTAAAAGCATTCTTGGACTACATTCTGTCTGATGAAATCCAAAAAACAGACGTTGTAGACTTGGGATACATTCCGGTATCAGGTATGCAAGTGAAACGTGATGCTGACGGTAATATCACGAAATAAGGAGAGCGATCTCCTGTTCGGATGAACGCAGCTAACGCGAGTATATTCACGAAGAAGAGGCGGACTAGCGTCCGGCCTCTATTCTTCGCTTAAAGGAGTTACAGTATGGAACCAATTGAAGGGAAGGCATACATGGAACAGAATAAACGATCCCGAGTTATGAAAGAAAGACATTACTGGGAAGAATGGACCGGCCGCATCTATACGTCGGTTTGTGTCGTTTTTTTAGTTGCAGTCATTGTCTCCATCGTATATTTTGTTGCCTCCAAAGGTGTAGCTACATTTGCGGTGAATGGAGTCAGTCTGCGGGAATTTTTCTTTGGAACCAAATGGAGCCCGGATGGCGAGCCCAAGTCCTTCGGCGCGCTTCCGTTCATTACGGGTTCTTTTGCCGTAACCATATTAGCGGCCTTAATTGCCAGTCCGCTTAGCTTGTGTGCAGCTTTGTTTATGACGGAAATCGTGCCAAAATCGGGTAAACGTATCCTTCAGCCTGCCATTGAATTATTATCCGGCATTCCGTCGGTTGTTTATGGCTTTGTCGGCTTGACCGTAATCGTCCCACTGCTGAGAAACGTGTTTGGGGGACAAGGCATCGGTATTCTCGCAGGTTGCCTTGTGTTGTCAGTTATGATTTTACCGACAATTACGAGTATTATGGCGGATGCGTTGTCTTCTTTGCCGGGAGGGCTGCGTGAATCCTCTTATGCGTTGGGTGCTACCCGCTGGCAGACGATTGCCCGTGTTATTATTCCGACGTTGCTGCCTGCTCTTTTAACAGGAATTATTCTCGGTATGGCTCGTGCCTTCGGAGAAGCATTGGCTGTACAGATGGTTATCGGGAATGCTCCGCACATACCGCATTCCTTGCTGGAATCCGCTTCGACCTTGACCAGCGTCATTACACTTAGCATGGGCAACACAGCGATGGGCTCTGTTCATAACAATGCACTCTGGAGTATGGCGCTTGTTCTTCTGCTCATGACATTCATTTTCGTGCTGCTGGTTAGGCTGCTTGAAAGGAGAAACCGGGTTTGATGAAAGCTAAAACGACCGACAAGATCGCTACATTTGTAATCTGTTTCTTCGCCTTGTTCATTGTTGCACTTTTGGTGGGATTACTGGGCTTCATTTTGGCCCGCGGAGTTAGCCATATTTCTTTTGATTTTCTAACCAGTGCTCCGCAAACGTTACGTGCAGGTGGCGGCATTGGTCCGCAACTGTTTAATTCTGTATTTTTGCTAATCTTAACTTTGATTATTACCATTCCAATTGGCTGGGGCGCCGGCATTTACATGGCGCAATATGCAAAGCCGGGGAAAATTACGGACTTCATACGACTTGTCGTTGAAGTATTGTCCTCGTTCCCGTCGATCGTCATTGGATTGTTTGGACTATTACTCATCGTAAATACGTTTGATTTTGGCTTTTCCCTCTTGTCAGGGGCCCTGGCTTTAGCCGTATTCAATCTGCCGCTGATGGTTCGCACAACGGAGCAGGCTTTCCGCGCTGTACCGAAGGAGCAAAAGGAAGCCGGACTTGCGCTTGGATTGTCCAAGTGGAAAATCATTACCTCCATTTTGTTGCCAGCTGCGCTGCCAAGCTTGATTACGGGTACCATCTTGGCCGCAGGCCGCATTTTCGGCGAAGCCGCCGCATTGCTGTTTACAGCAGGGATGAGTACGCCGCCGCTTGATTTTACCGATTGGAATCCATTGCATGCCAGATCGCCTATTAATCCGATGCGACCTGCTGAAACATTGGCTGTTCATATTTGGAAGGTCAACAGTGAAGGCATTGCTCCTGACTCCAAAGATATCGCCGCAGGCGCTTCTGCGGTATTGGTGCTGCTCGTACTGGTCTTCAACTTGAGTGCAAGATGGTTCGGAAGAGTCGTTTACCGTCGATTGACAGCTGCCAAACGAATGGATTAGAAAGGGGATGGAGAACAATGGAACATGTGATTACACGAACGGCAAAAACCGCCACACCAGCAACATCCGTTCAGTCTACGCGTTCAGAACAACTTACGGGGCAAGCGCCACATCCGTTCAGTACTGAGGATTTGAGTATTTATTACGGAAGTTTTGAGGCCGTGAAAAAAGTAAACTTAGCTTTTCCAGAGCAGACCGTGACCGCCCTGATTGGGCCTTCCGGCTGTGGTAAATCGACTTTTTTGCGTTCCCTTAACCGAATGAATGATGAGATTGCGTCTTCATCGACAACGGGACATATTTGGATGGACGGACAGGATTTGACGGCGCCAGAGACGGACGTGATCAAGCTGCGTCAGCAAATTGGCATGGTGTGGCAGCGGCCTAACCCTTTTTACAAATCGATTTATAATAACATTGCCTTCGGTCCTAAATACCGGGGAGTGCGTAAAAAGAAGCAGCTTGATGAAATCGTCGAAAGCAGCCTGCGTAAGGCGGCATTATGGGATGAGGTCAAGGATCGTCTTCACGATTCCGCTCTTGCTCTGTCTGGCGGGCAACAGCAGCGGCTTTGTATTGCACGTGCACTTTCTGTCCAACCGAAAATTCTGTTGCTTGACGAGCCAGCTTCCGCGCTGGACCCTGTGTCTACAGGGAAGGTGGAAGAGCTTATTACCGAATTGAAAAAAGAACTGCGCATCGTTATTGTGACGCACAATATGCAGCAGGCTGCACGGATTTCCGATTATACGGCTTATTTTTATGTCGGAAGTTTGGTTGAACATGGGAAAACAAATGATATTTTCACCAATCCTGAAAACGAGTTGACTCAAGAATACATCATGGGTCGCTTTGGATAAGCCGTGCAGTTTGGCGACTTGTTATATATATATGAAACATAAAAAAACATCTTACTAATCTAGTATTGGTAAGATGTTTTTTTATGTTAGTTTAGTAAACTCTTACATTTGTATATAATAAAATATATTGATTATTTGGTTATATTTTCATATAATACATGTGTTTAATAGTTCTTGTAATACCACAATCCAATTAAAGGAGAGGTTTGCAATGAGGTTTAACGTTAAAAAATCTGTCAAATGGATTGCTTTTTCTGGAATGGCTATTACCCTAACAACTGGACTTGTCAGCCCTTCATGGGCAGCAGCTGAGCAGAATTTGACTGATGCAGGTGCGAGTGTTACCCAGGCCGTGTACAATGATGCAAACGTTTACAAAAATGCTGTTGTTCCATTGGCTAGTGTGAATGTGAGTAGTTTGCTGGACAAGTATCGTGATTTTAGTAAATTTTCTACAGGGAATACATCCAAGGACACTACGCTTGCCTTGAATATTGTATCGTGGCAATTGCCGCATGGCGGATTCTTCAAAGCGATGGAAAAAAATTATAAATCCAAATGGGATGGCAAGGCAGCTCGCTCTACATGGAAGAGCAAGGATGGTGTTGAACTCGGAACGTTTGATAACGAGGCCACGACAACCGAGATCCGCTTTTTAGCGGATGTATACAAAAAAACCAAAAACAAAGACATTAAGAACAGTGTACAAAAAGCAATTGATTTTGTATTAACCTCTCAATATTCCTCCGGTGCTTGGCCGCAGGTATATCCTAAACGTGGTAATTATTCTGATGCCGCAACCTACAACGATGATGCAATGGTTAGAGTGATGGTACTGGCAGATGACATTGTAAACAAAAGGCAGCCGTTTGATAGCGATATTCTTGACAATACATATCGCTCCAGACTTCAGCAGGCTCTGAATAAAGGCGTACAGTACACAATTAAAGCTCAAATTGTAAACAATGGCACACCGACAATCTGGGGAGCACAGCATGATCCGGTTACTTATGAATCTGTACCTGCGCGAGCATTCGAGCTTGCTTCCAAAACAACTACGGAATCGGTAGGCATTACGGCCTTCTTGATGTCTCAACCGCAGACGGCTGAGGTGAAAAAGGCTGCTCAGAGTGCCTTGAAATGGTTTGACACGAATCGGATCGACGGTATGAAATACAACCGTCAAGGTCCGGAGTTTTTCCAAAAGGATGCATCAAGCGTGATGTGGTATCGTTTCTACAATGTGGAGGACAATAAGTATTTCTTCTCAGACCGAGATGGCAAAAAGTATACGGACATCATGAAAATTAGTGAAGAAAGACGACTCGGTTACGCCTGGGCGGGAAGTCAGGCGAAAAGCTTACTGAAACTGGCTTCGGAAAGTGGATATTATAAACTGTCCAAGCCGTTGCCACAATAATAAAGTCATCATTGTAAATGCTTAGAGAGGGGGGGCCGTATGGTTCGGCCCTCTTTTTGTTCCCAGGCGGTAAATATGGTTTAATGGAGAGAGGGCAAAATAGAGATAAAGATGCACAAAGATAGGAGAGCTTGTATGACTCAAGAGGAGAAACAAACGCAACTACGATGGTATGGCGCACCTCTACGTGTCCGTTATCAGGAAAGCGACCAGATGGGGGTCGTGTATCATGCGAATTATTTAAACTGGTTTGAGATCGGGCGTACGGAAATGATCCGGCAGGCAGGCTTTAACTACCGGAGTATGGAAGATCGGGGAGTTTTGCTGCCAGTTATTGAAATCAATGCGAAATATGCGAGTCCTGCTCGATATGATGATTTAGTTACTATTTATACCGCTATTACGGACTTCTCCAGACTACGTTTGAACTATACTTATGAGGTTCGACGGGTAACGGAGGAGGAGCACCAAAAGAATGTGGGAAAGGTATGGACAGAGGCTGACACGCTGCCGGGAGAACTGCTGGTCACAGGAACGACACGACATGTGTGGCTGAATACCGACTGGAAGCCCGTTCGGCTCGATCAGGCACTACCTGAGTTGTACACTGCGTTAAGGTCTGCTTTTGCAGGCGGGGAGGGACAGAAGTCATGATGATGCGTAAACGTCTGTGGCTGTTGCTGCTGCTCATTCCTTTGGCGGAGCTGTACGGGTTTATATGGGTAAGTCACTGGATTGGAGCGGGGAAAACTATTCTGCTCATTATTCTGACGACCTTGATTGGCGCTGCCATGATGCAATTTGAAGGCCGAAAGGTGATTGCCGATGCCAAAAATGAAATGAATCGGGGCCAAATGCCCGGCCGTAAAATGCTAGATGGATTATGTGTGTTTTTCGGTGGGAGCTTGCTGCTCATCCCTGGATTTATAACGGATATTATTGGTTTTACGTTGGTATTTCCTTTAACACGAGTATTGTACCGACGTTTTTTATTAAAGTGGCTGGAGAAAAAAATGAAAAACGGCAGTATTACATTTCGGCGCTTTTGACTGAGCTGCCGTTATCCCCTATCCATGACTAACGGACTCTTCCAGCAAGAATATAGTTGCGCAAGTCCTGAATGACATTTGCGCGATTTAGTGCATCAAGGACGATGAGTGATACAGGTCCGATAATGAGTCCTAAAGCGCCAAACAGCTTGAGCCCGATGAACATACCGATGAGGGTGGGAAGCGGGTTCAATCCCACGCTGCTGGCCAGCACCTTAGGCTCCACGATCTGCCGTCCAATCAACAGGATGGCATATAGGATCGACAATCCAACCCCTAGTGCTAAATTCCCTGACATATACGCATACAGTATCCACGGAATCATCACAATGCCAACCCCTAAATAAGGTAACAAATCCACCAGCCCGATCATCAAACCGATAGTAAAGGCCGATTCCACACGCAAGATGAACAGCCCAATGATAACCGTTAATGCCGTAATGGAAATGATAATAAACTGTGCACGCAAATAGCCGTACAATGCTTTACGCAGATCGTGCCAAATATCTGACAATGGTTTGCGGATCGTATCTGGAACCGTATTCGAAAGTATCCGATAATGTCGATCCCAATCCTTACTAATAAAAAAGGCCGATAATACAATAACCATAAGCACAGCTCCCATATTAGGCAGAGAGGTTAGTAAATTCAAAACCCCATTAAAAAATTGACCAACTAGCGTAGTAACAGCCGAACTGACGGTTTGAGTCGTTTTATCAATATTGCTGTTGATGGTGTGTTGGTAATCGGGATTATCCCGAATAAAATGGTTGATTTCAATAATTATATTTTGGATCAAATCGCTTTGAGTCCAATCAATAAACAGGCTTTTAAAACGCTCGATATGCCCGTCAAAAGTCATGGCCAGCTTAATCACTTCTCGAACCATGCGGGTGATTGCAGCAGACAGGATGATTGCGATTCCGCCTAAATATACAAATAATGAGACCGTGACAGCTGCCCAACGCGGCATACGAGCCTTGTTACGCAAAAAAACGACCAGTGGGTTCATAGCATAGGCCACAAGCCAGGCGAATAGGAAAGGATAAACGAGAGGGAACAGCACATATATGCCCAGCAACAGAGCTACAATCACGATTACGACCCATAGAGCACGTAATATGCGATTCAGGATTAACCGGCTCAAGCGCTCACGACTCCTTTCTTTTCGATGGTGTCCCTTAAAATCAGTGCTCTACTATACTTATGCGGGGAGAGGGTAAGACAAGACCTATGTAAAAAAGTGCAAATGAGCTCATATTTTTTGTAAGGGGTTTCAAAAATTTCTTTATAGAAGCGATAAAACATTTGAATGTGTTGGAATAGCCCTCAATGTTCACATAAACGACAAAATCCAGTATAGTGAAAGAAGGTTTAAATATTGACATATGGCGTTAACATTACTCAGCTATTTAAAAGACATATCTTACTTTTGAAAATGTTTACATTGCAAGTCCGTTCACAATGTTTTTACAAAGGAGAGATGTAACGATGACGGCGACCAAAGGTCTGGAAGGGATCGTAGCGACCACTTCCTCCATAAGCTCTATCGTAGATGGCGTTCTCACGTACCGGGGTTATAACATTGATGATTTGGCTGTTAACGCCGATTTTGAAGAGGTAGCTTATTTGTTGTGGTTTGGAAAATTACCTGACCAAGAACAATTGCAAGAGCTTCGCAGCCAGTTAAGCGACTATGCTGCTATTCCGGATGAAATTATTACTCAATTAAAGTTATACCCGAAAGAATTGAGCACGATGGCTGCCTTGAGATCAGCTGTATCGTCTCTTGCTTTGTATGACCCAGAGGCGGATGATATGTCAAGAGAGTCCAATGTGACTAAAACCGTCAAGCTTCAGGCGCAATTGCCCACAATTGTGGCAGCCATAGCACGTATACGCGAAGGCTTGGAACCAATTGCGCCTAAAAAAGGTGTTTCTATTGCTGAAAACTTTTTGTATCAGCTGACTGGCAGGGATCCGGAGGAGACGGCTATTAAAGCGTTCAATCAGGCTCTCGTGCTGCATGCCGATCATGAATTGAATGCTTCGACCTTTGCTGCGCGTGTAACGGTAGCCACTTTATCAGATATTTATTCCGGGATCACGTCTGCCATCGGGGCCTTAAAAGGACCGTTGCATGGTGGAGCCAATGAGGCTGTTGCCAAAACGTTGGAGGAGATTGGCGGTCTGGATCAGGTGGACTCCTATATTCAGGCCAAACTGGATAACCGCGAAAAAATTATGGGCTTCGGACATCGTGTCTATAAAAACGGTGATCCGCGTGCCAAGCATTTGCACAAAATGTCCCGCGAACTGGGAGAAATGAACGGCGACACTACGTTGTTTGATATGTCAGTTCGAATTGAAAGTATTGTAACAGGGCAAAAAGGCTTGAAACCGAATGTGGATTTTTATTCTGCTTCCGTATATACCCAGCTGGGTATTAAGAGGGATTTGTTTACTCCTATCTTTGCTATGAGCCGTGTATCGGGGTGGACTGCACATATTTTAGAGCAGTATGAAAATAACCGTTTGATTCGTCCTCGTGCCGAATACACAGGCCCAATGGATCAAAAATATGTGTCACCAGAGTTGCGCTAACCTTTGGAGGAAGATTGAGGTTGTATACCCTGAATTTAAAAAATAAGGTACAATAGAAGGGTCGGCGAGAGATGTAATTTTTTGTCTATGATAAAGATCATGTCTTTCGTCCTGTACCCATTCATATCTGAGGAGGAAAAGGAACTTATGGCGAAATTTGAAAAGTTTGAGCTCCCAACTGAAGGCGAAAAAATTACGATTGATAACGGTCAACTGCAGGTTCCAAACCATCCGGTCATTCCGTTTATCGAAGGTGACGGCACAGGTCGCGACATCTGGAAAGCTTCCAAGCGCGTACTGGACGCAGCTGTAGAAAAAGCATATAACGGCACGAAAAAGATTGCCTGGTATGAAGTATTCGCTGGTGAGAAAGCTTTCAATACATACGGCGAGTGGCTCCCTAACGATACGTTGGAAGCCATCCGTGAGTATATTGTAGCCATTAAAGGTCCACTTACGACACCTATTGGCGGTGGTATCCGTTCATTGAATGTGGCATTGCGCCAAGAACTGGATTTATACGTTTGCCTGCGTCCTGTCCGTTACTTTAACGGTGTCCCGTCTCCAGTAAAACGTCCTGAGTTGGTGGACATGGTCATTTTCCGTGAGAACACAGAAGATATCTACGCAGGGATCGAATATGCCGAAGGGTCCGAAGACGTGAAAAAGGTGATTCAGTTCCTTCAGCAAGAGCTGGGCGTGAATAAAATCCGTTTCCCTGAAACTTCAGGAATTGGGATCAAGCCAGTGTCTTCCGAGGGGTCAAAGCGTCTGGTACGGGCAGCTATTCAGTATGCTGTTGACCACGGACGCAAGAGTGTAACGCTCGTACACAAAGGTAACATTATGAAATTTACCGAAGGTGCCTTCAAGAACTGGGGCTATGAAGTAGCCGAGCAAGAATTTGCAGATAAAGTATTTACTTGGGCCCAGTATGATGTCATCAAGGAAAAAGAAGGTGAGGATGCGGCAAATGCAGCTCAAAAAGCAGCTGAAGATGCAGGCAAAATCATTATCAAGGATGCGATTGCTGATATTGCACTTCAGCAGGTGCTGACTCGTCCTTCTGAATTTGATGTCATTGCTACGCTGAACCTGAACGGGGACTATCTGTCCGATGCTCTTGCTGCTCAAGTTGGTGGAATTGGTATCGCGCCAGGTGCAAACATTAACTATGTAACCGGGCATGCTATCTTTGAAGCTACACATGGTACAGCTCCAAAATATGCTGACAAAGACGTAGTGAACCCTGGTTCCGTAATTCTGTCCGGCGTCATGCTGCTTGAACACTTGGGTTGGAAAGAAGCAGCTGACCTGATTTACAAAGGACTGGAGACGTCCATTAATAAGAAGATTGTAACTTATGATTTTGCCCGTCTGATGGATGGTGCTACACAGGTGAAATGCTCCGAGTTCGCGGATACCATTATTAGTAACCTGTAAGGAAGGGGAATACTACTTGACCATTCAACGCAAAAAAATATCCATTGTTGGCGCCGGTTTTACCGGTGCCACTACCGCATTGCTGCTGGCTCAAAAGGAGTTAGGTGATATCGTACTCATCGATATTCCGCAACTAGAGAATCCGACTAAAGGCAAAGCGCTTGATATTTTGGAAGCTGGTCCAGTGCAGGGATTTGACACCCAGATCATGGGCACTTCTAATTACGAGGATGCAGCTAACTCGGATATCGTCATTATTACAGCCGGGATCGCGCGCAAGCCGGGTATGAGCCGTGATGATTTGGTCAACACGAACGCAGGAATTGTAAAATCCGTATGTGAGAATGTGAAGAAGTATGCGCCCGATTCTATCGTCATTATTCTGAGTAATCCGGTCGATGCTATGACCTATACTGCATACCAAACGCTTGATTTCCCGAAAAATCGGGTTATTGGTCAATCAGGTGTGCTGGATACAGCCCGGTATTGTACCTTTATTGCACAGGAACTGAACGTTTCGGTTGAAGACGTGCGCGGCTTCGTTATGGGTGGTCACGGTGATGATATGGTGCCGCTCGTACGCTATTCCAGCGTGGGAGGTATACCTATCGAAAACCTGATTTCTCAGGAACGTATCAAGGCGATCGTACAACGTACACGAGTGGGCGGCGGAGAGATCGTTAACCTATTGGGTAATGGCAGCGCATATTATGCTCCGGCAGCTTCGCTTGCGCAAATGACAGAAGCGATTGTAAAAGATAAAAAACGGATTATTCCAGTCATTGCTTACCTGGAAGGAGAGTATGGCTATCAGGACTTGTTCCTCGGTGTGCCTACACTTCTTGGCGGTAATGGCATCGAAAAAGTGTTCGAGTTGGAATTGACAGCCGAAGAAAAAGCAGCGCTCGATGAATCCGCTGAAGCGGTTCGCAATGTGACTAAAATAGTCAACGTATAGATCCGATTTTCTACTAAAACAGTATACTTTTACTTGAAGAGGTGTCCCCTAGCCATCGTTATGGCTGCTGGCCACCTCTTTTATTTTTTAATAGTCTATTCGTTTTCTTCCTTTTCATTTAATATTGAAAATTTCAGTTTGGATTTGTACCCTCCCCCCAAGCTGAAACTTTCCCCGTCCTATTCCTTTGCTTTGATCCACTTCCCCGGTATAATAGAGTTCATATGCACTAATAGTTACATAGAAAAGCATGTCCCAAAACATTGTAAAGATGCTAGTCATTCGTTGGAATATGATCGTTCTATGGAAAAAAAGTTTGTAAGAAAACAAAGAACTGGGAGGTTGTAAAGAATGTCTTTTATTCACATTATTGGATCACTGGCAATGGGCTTTTATTTATTGCTCCCCTTCGTCGTGGGCAAAATCGACAAATTGGCTCCAAGCGCGCAGGAAGGGACGATATCGGCTGTGCAGCTATTGAATCGTTTGGCTCAATTCGCACTGATTCTCGTGCTTATTAGCGGTATCTATATGATTTTTGCCTGGGGTCCATATTCCGTAGCTTGGATCGTGGTCGTGTTGGTATTGTTTCTTGCTATTTCCGGTATCGCTGGGGCTATGGGTAAGCCGTTACGGTTGTCGCTGGAAGCGATTCGCAACCAACAGCCGATTACGCAATACGCTAGCAAAATTCGGATGTTCAGTACGCTGCTGGCTGTCTTCATGATCTTAATTACGTTTTTAATGATATATAGCGATATTATTTAATGAACCATTTTAATCGGCCAATTAAATAATGACGAAGGCTAACGTTGAATAAAGCGGTCTGTGCAGAATAAGCACAGGCCGTTTTTTTGTGTGCTCATATAGCTAGTTTTTTCTTTTTTCGTTTAACCGATAAGTTTGTGTGGTAAATCAGGAGTAGAGTGGATGCAAATGTTGCATCCTAAAAAATATCTGATTTTGAAGGGAGAATGTATAATGGCTAAAAGCAACCAACCTCAGCAAACCTTGCCCCCACAGCATCAGGACCAGCAACCGGGGATTGAATCCAAAATGACGCCTGCACCTCAATTCGAAAAACCAACTTACAAAGCGGCTGGCAAGCTCACAGGCAAAGTTGCACTGATTACTGGTGGAGACAGTGGAATTGGGCGGGCTGTAGCTGTCACGTATGCCAAAGAAGGTGCGGACGTAGCTATCGTCTACTTGAATGAGCATAAGGATGCGGAAGAAACCAAGCGTCAAGTCGAACAGGAAGGACGCAAATGCGTGTTGATTCCTGGCGATATCGGAGATGACCAATTTGCCAAAAAAGCGGTGCAACAGACGGTGAACGAACTGGGCAAGCTCGACATTGTCGTGAACAATGCGGCCGAGCAGCATCCACAGCAAAAGCTGGAGGATATCACCAAAGAACAGTTGGAGCGCACGTTCCGTACGAATATCTTCGGTATGTTCTTCCTGACACAAGCGGCATTGCCGCATTTGAAGAAAGGGAGCGCCATCGTTAACACAACGTCGATTACCGCGTATGCTGGGAATAAGACACTCATTGATTATTCCTCCACCAAAGGGGCAATCACATCATTCACTCGTTCCCTTTCGCTCAATTTGGCGGATCAAGGTATTCGGGTGAACGCTGTAGCCCCAGGACCGATCTGGACACCGTTAATCCCGTCTACATTTGATGCAAAAACAGTGAGCGAATTTGGAGGAGCACAGCCTATGAAGCGCCCAGGTCAGCCGGAAGAATTGGCGCCAGCTTATGTGTACCTTGCCTCAGACGATTCGTCTTATGTAAGCGGGCAGGTTATTCATATCAATGGCGGTGAAGTTGTAAACGGATAAGAGGATAAAGAAAAGGTTGGGGCAGTCTTTTGCTCCGGCCTTTTTTTCTTTTCACAGTGGAACATAATGCAGGTAGCCTGTAGAATGAGATTAACTTACATAAAAGGATGGGCAAATTTCTATGAAATCGTTTCGTTTCAGGCTTACCCTGATCATGCTGATTTTGATTGGCGTATCTGTCCTTGCTGCTGGGATCACTATGGGGCAAATTTTCAAAAATTCGAATATGAAGGTGCTAGAGGAGAACATGGGTCGCGAGATCGATCTGCTTCGCGCTACTTTCCCATTTGTTAATGCTGATGCCCTATCCAGCACAGATTACGTCTCCTATTATTCTCAGAAGGCGAAGGAAATTGCCCATCTGACCGATTCGCGAGTGACCTTCATTCGTAAGGATGGAACGGTGGTGGGTGATTCGTTAAGCGATCCACGCAAGATGGAAAACCATGCATCGCGTGAAGAAATACGGCAAGCTACGTCGGAGGGAATCGGACGGACGATACGCTACAGTGAAACTTTGCAACGAAACATGCTATATGTCGCTGAGCCTGTTGTATCGGACAAGGGCTTTGACGGATATATCCGTTTGTCCATGAGTCTGAAAGCGGTGGAAGAGGGAATGCAGCGCGGCTGGACGGCCATCGGGATTGGTCTTGTGTTGCTGTTTATTGCTGCTGGACTGATGAGCTATCGTATTGCTCGCAGCCTCACCTCGCCCATTGAACATATTACAGGGGTAGCCAACCGCATTTCAGGACTAGATTATGACGCTAGGGTCGGTGTACAGCGCCGGGATGAGGTAGGACAACTGGGTGAAGCCATTAATCGTATGGCCGACAGTCTCCAAAACCAAATGAAAACGATACGTGACAATGAGGATCTCCTCCAGAGTGTCATGAGTAATATGACAGGCGGGATTCTGATGATTGATGCTCGTGAATGCATAGCGCTTGTCAACCGTGAGTCTGAGCGAATGCTCGGTGTCGTGGGTAAGCGGGTGACAGACAAGCCGTATCATGAGCTGAAGAAGCACTATGAGCTCACAAAGCTTATTGAAGGTAGTATACAAAGCCGAGAAAGGCTGCATGGTGAGGTGCATTTGTACAATCCTGAGGAACGACTCGTTTTGCTGGATGGTGTCCCTATGTATGAGGATGAAGGGGGATACCGGGGGATGCTGTTCTTGTTGCAGGATATTACAGCTATTCGACGGTTGGAAAATATGCGAAGCGAATTTGTGGCAAACGTTTCTCATGAGTTAAAAACACCAATTGCGGCAGTCAAGGGTTTTGCCGAGACATTGCTTGGTGGTGGGGTTAAAGATGAGGAAACGGCCCGCTCCTTTTTGCAAATTATATATGACGAAAGCGAACGACTGAATCGACTGATCGGCGATATTCTAGAGCTTTCCAAAATCGAGTCCAAGCGCTCCCCCCTGGATTGCTCTCCGATTCATATCTCGTCTTTTATAGAATCATTGCTGGAGAAACTGAACAATGTAGCTGCCAAAAAAAGAATTACGTTGCACATGGATATCCCGGATGAACTGTTTATGGAGGCAGATGAAGATAAGCTTCAGCAGATTTTCGTGAACCTTTTGTCTAATGGCATTAACTATACCCTTGATGGCGGCAAGGTAAAGATCAAGGTTATAACGTTACAACGGGACAATGACACGGAAAAGGTCGTATTTACAGTCAGTGATACGGGGATTGGGATACCGAAGAAGGACCTGCCACGTATCTTTGAGCGCTTTTACCGGGTGGACAAAGGACGCTCGCGCAACTCAGGCGGAACGGGACTGGGATTGTCCATCGTCAAGCACCTGGTCGATCTACATC
The DNA here is from genome assembly GCF_052921365.1 of Paenibacillus sp. T2-29. Taxonomy (NCBI): domain Bacteria; kingdom Bacillati; phylum Bacillota; class Bacilli; order Caryophanales; family Paenibacillaceae; genus Paenibacillus; species Paenibacillus sp. T2-29. The sequence continues at coordinate 88,883 of NZ_JBREVE010000003.1, forward strand.
ATGGTACACTCTCGGTCGAAAGCGAGCTTGGTTTGGGTACCACGTTTACCGTTGAATTACCGTTATTGCAACAGGAAGAATGAACTATAACATTTTTTACATTGTGTTAACAATGCCGTGATAAAATAAACGGGTGTCGCATGAGTATGGAAAAGATTTCACGATTTTGACCAATGCGCCTTTAACAGGTAAACAGGAGATGAAGTTATTAATGGGACAACGTTTGCTGGTTATTGAGGATGAACCAACGCTTGCCAGATTGCTATCCTACAATTTGATACAAGAAGGTTTCGAAGTGGACACGGAGGATCATGGCAGTGCTGGGTTTGAAAGAGCCTCCAGAGAATCCTACGATTTGATCCTGCTAGATTTGATGCTGCCGGGGATGAATGGACTGGACATTCTCAGCAGACTTCGCCATCAGGGGCTGACGACACCTATCATTATTCTAACCGCTAAAAACGGGGAGGCTGAGGTGGTCCAAGGACTGAAGTCGGGTGCTGATGACTACATCACAAAGCCTTTTGGCGTTTCTGAGCTACTGGCCCGCGTAACGGCTGTACTGCGAAGAACATCCGGAGGGGATGAAGGAGTGTTGTCTGAACAGAAAGATGGCTCCAAAATTCAACTGGGCGAGCTGGAAATCTACCCTGAGAAATATGAAGTCATTCTTGGAGGTCAGTCCATCAGCTTAAGACCGAAGGAATTTGAGGTGCTCCTCTATTTGTCCCGCAAGCCGGGTGTGGTCCTGACTCGGGATGATCTAATGAATGCCGTGTGGGGCTTTGACTACATCGGCGGTCAACGGACAGTGGATGTACACGTCAGTTCCTTACGTAAAAAGCTGGAGCTTGATCCCGACTCGGTTCATATTGATTCAATCCGTGGAGTGGGGTACAAGCTGGTTGTAAATAAAAAAAGAAGCGCTTCTCATTTGTTATAAATGAGGAGCGTTTTTCTCTTTCCAGGCAGTAGCAGCGACTTTTATGTCCATTTTGTGATTTTACATTTCGTTAACAAAAATAGCCGTTAAAATCAACAAATGACCGATATGATGTTCCCGTCACTTCAAGTAGTTAAAAAAAGGGGACTTCAGAACGATGATAACGGAACCAAAGACCCAGACGAGTTCCACTGCCGTGATTGAACGTGAAACGTTCAAGCCGATTACTACCTATGTGCCATGCTCGGAGGTTCCGATCATTGGCACGGATGTGTCTTGCAAAGAACTGTTAGCAATCATGAAAACACAGGAAGATATTCCCTGTGTCATCGTCGTGGATAAAAATGATCTTCCTTTGGGCATCATCATGAGAGATGCGTACAATCGTCATTTTACGGGCAGGTTTGCTGCGGCATTGTTCTATGACAAACCGGCTTCTATATTTGCCGATCCCAATACATTAATTGTGGATCTGAAAAGTCCAGCAGCAGAAATTGTAGAACAGGCGATGATGCGTGAAGATCAGCGTTTTTACGATTGTTTACTGATAAAGGAAGGGACAAGATTACTCGGTGTACTCACAATTCGTGATATCCTGTCTGTCGTTCAGCGAATGCAAAGAGAAGCAGACGAAGACCGGGGCGATGTGATTCGACATAGCTATGACGGAGTCCAGCGTATTCGGATGACTGTTCTGGATGCAGCGAAAGAGGCCGATGACAGTGTGCAGCTAACCCGCTCAATGAGTGAATTATCCCGCCGTGGCAAAGTGGAACTGGAGGATGTTCTGCTTTCTTATCATGCAGTGACGGAGCAAATGAAGCGCCAGCATGAGCAGATGACGGCGTTAACCCAATCGCTCAATGATATTGCGGGCATGGCTTCATCCATTCGTGCACTGGCAGATCACAGCGGATTGCTGGCGATCAATGCGTCCATTGAAGCGGCTCATGCTGGTGAACACGGGCGTGGTTTTCAGATTGTGTCTCAAGAGGTTCGAAATATGTCACTCCAGACCAAAGCTTTTTCTGTACAGATTACAGGCTTACTCACTCATATCGAGCAAATGCTGCGTGATACCGCTGAACTGACGGATACGAGTATGCAGCAGATTCATACAGGGTCTAAATTTATATCTGCCGGAACCCAAACGTTTGCCAAATTATTGCAGGCAGTCGATGAAATAGAGGCTAAAAACAGCGAAATGTCCCGTTCCGCAGAAGAAGCGGCCTTGAATGCAGCCGGAATTGCACACGAGCTTGAACTCATGCTGAGTTCTTGATCATTTTACATACCGTTAACAAATCCACCACACTGAATTTACACACAGCTTATATAATCTTCATATTGTGCAAATCAGGTGCAATGCTTGAGGACCATAACTGCAACACGAAGGAGATCATAAATCCATGAATGATTCCGTAATCCGGATTGATAAGCTGAATTTGTATTATGAAAAATTCCACGCGCTGAAACATATAAACCTGGATATTCCTGAAAAAACGGTAACAGCCTTCATCGGCCCATCCGGCTGCGGCAAATCAACCTTGCTACGTACGCTGAACCGGATGAATGATATGATACCGGGAACGCGTATTGAAGGCACCGTGAGCATCGCAGGTCAAGATATATACGGCGATACTATGGAAGTAGAAATGCTGCGTAAACAGGTGGGAATGGTTTTTCAACAGCCTAACCCGTTTCCCAAATCCATTTATGATAATGTGGCCTATGGCCCGCGTTTGCATGGAATTCGGCAAAAGGACAAGTTAGATGAACTGGTGGAGCAAAGTCTGCGTCAGGCGGCACTGTGGGAAGAGGTTAAAAATTTTCTGAAGCGTTCTGCTCTGAGCTTGTCTGGAGGACAACAACAACGGCTATGCATTGCCCGGGCGCTTGCTGTACAGCCAGATATTTTACTCATGGACGAGGCTACATCTGCGCTGGACCCGATCTCGACGATGAAAATTGAAGAACTGGTTCAAGAATTAAGAGACACGTATACTATCGTCATGGTGACGCATAACATGCATCAGGCAGCGCGTGTGTCTGGTCGAACTGCGTTCTTTTTGAATGGGGTTGTAGTGGAGGCAGCGGATACTGAGACGATGTTTTCCACGCCACAGGATTCACGTACGGAAGATTATATTTCCGGGCGTTTTGGCTAAAGCCAAATTAATGATTATGCGAGAAGGGGTGACTTCGAAATGATACGTAGAAAAGGTTTTGATGAAGGATTAGAAGAACTGAGAGCCGTACTGCGCGAAATGGGTGCACACGTTTCGAAGGCGCTCGATCAGGCTATTGAATGTTTGCAGACCAAAAATACAGAAATGGCCCAGCAGGTAGTCAAAAATGATGCATCCCTCAATACAATGGAAGAAAATATTCTGGATATGGGCTCCAAGCTCATAATTACCCAGCAGCCGGTAGCGAAGGATTTACGCCGGATCATTGTTGCATTTAAAATTTCCAGTGATTTGGAACGTATGGGCGATTTGGCACTTGATATTGCTAAGGTCACACTTCGCTTGGAAGGGCAACAGGCGATGAAGCCATTGGTAGATATCCCACACATGGCTTCCATTGTTAAAGAAATGATCGACAATGCGATCAAATCCTATTTGGATGAAAATACAGATCTAGCCTACAAAATGGCTAAAGAGGATGATCGGGTAGATTCCTTGTACAGCCATATGATCAGCGATCTATACGCTTTTATGGTAGAAAAGCCGGCAGAGGCTTCACAAGCCATGTTGCAATTGCTTGTAGGACGGTACATTGAACGTATTGGTGACCATGCCACGAATATCGGTGAAAGCACTGTATATCTCGTGACAGGGGAGAGACCAGATTTGAACCAGTAGAGCGATTGGTATATAGCGGTTGTTTCCAACCCAGACTTGTCTTTGAGCAAAAGGCAAATTTGGCTAGGAAACAGCCGTTTTTTTCTGAAAAAGAGTCTTGTATGTTAAGATAGGAAGAGGAATGAGTAAAACGTAAGAACGTTACGAATGCATTGATGAACTTGTGAGGTGCGAAATGGATAAACTCATGCTTATAGATGGTAACAGTATCATATACCGGGCGTTTTTTGCTATGCCGCCATTGACGAATTCAAGCGGACAGCAGACGAACGCGGTGTATGGATTTACGACAATGTTATTGCGGCTTTTGGAGGAGCACAAACCAACACATATCTTGGTTGCCTTTGATGCTGGTAAAATTACGTTTCGCCATAAAGGGTACGAGGATTACAAAGGTGGAAGGGAGAAAACGCCGCCGGAGCTGTCCCAGCAATTTCCGCTGCTGAAAGAGCTATTGACCGCCTTTGGCATTGCCCAATTTGAACTGGATGGCTATGAGGCAGACGATATTATAGGCACCCTGTCCAGAACAGCGGACGAAGCGGGTTTCAATGTGCTGGTTGTGACTGGCGACAAGGACATGCTTCAATTGGCTTCAGACCATGTCACGGTCGGCTTAACCCGCAAAGGGGTTACCGAGGTGGAAACGTACGGACCTGAGCAGATTCAGGAACGTTACGGCTTGAAGCCGCTGCAAATCATAGACCTTAAGGGTCTGATGGGCGATACGTCGGATAATATTCCTGGCATTCCGGGCGTGGGTGAGAAAACAGCGCTCAAGCTGCTGCATCAATATGGTTCAGTCGAAGAGGTGCTGGCGCACACGGATGAGCTGAAGGGCAAAATGAAAGAACGCGTGGAGACACATGCTGACGATGCACGAATGAGCAAGGAATTGGCGACTATTTATCGGGATGTAACGTTGGACAAACAGCTGGAAGATGTAGTTTTCAGCGGGCTACAGGCAGAGACGGCTGGACCAGCTCTGGCGAAACTGGAGTTCAAGTCCCTGCTGGAGCGTTTATCCTTATCGGGCGAGGTTGGCAGTGCTGAAGTTGGCGTAGAGGAAGCCGCGGCAGACGTGACTGTGCTGGATGAAGAGCGTATCAGCGAATTGGTAGAAGTGCTGAATAACATAAATGTGCTGCATGTGGAGACGCATGGTGATAATCCGCATCATGCTGAAATTGTAGGCTTAATATTTGCCGCAACGGGGCGGCAGTTCTTTATGACACTGAATGTTCTACAAAGTGATGCAGCTACCCCTATTCGCGAATGGCTTGCCGATCCTGAACGCAAAAAACGCGGTCATGATTTGCACCGTACAGACTTGGCTTTACACTGGCATGGAATTGAGTTTGCCGGAGCCGAATTTGATGTGCAACTGGCCGGATACTTGCTAGACCCGACAGACGCGAATCAGACGTTGAGTGGACTGGCAGCCAAGTATGGCTTGTCATCGATTCGTCCAGATGACGAAGTGTTTGGTAAAGGAGCTAAATATAAAGTTCCTGACGTGGATGTACTATCCGATCATGTGGCACGTAAGGCAGCGGTGATCGAAGCATTGGTACCTGTGCAGCAGGCGGAACTGGAAAAGACGGAAATGCACAAGCTGTTCCATGAGCTGGAGATGCCGTTATCACGCATTCTGGCGGATATGGAGAAGCAGGGGATTTTGGTGAATGTAGAGGAACTGCGCGCTTTGGGTAAAGAATTTGAAGCCCAGATTGCAACGTTGGTGGGTGAGATCTACAGCATTGCAGGGGTAGAGTTCAATCTTAATTCGCCCAAGCAGTTGGGTGAGATTTTGTTTGATAAACTGGGTCTGCCAGTTATTAAAAAGACAAAAACCGGGTACTCGACCGATGCAGAGGTACTGGAAAAGCTTGCTCCATATCATGATATTGTGCAAAATATTTTGCAATATCGCACCATTGCCAAACTCCAATCGACGTATGTCGAAGGATTGCTTAAAGAAATTTCGGAGAAGACAGGTAAAGTGCATACGTATTTCCGGCAGACGGTTGCGGCAACCGGACGCTTGAGCAGTCAATTTCCGAATTTGCAGAATATCCCGATCCGTCTCGAAGAAGGACGCAAAATCCGCAAAGTATTTGTTCCCTCGGAGCCGGGCTGGTCGATTTTGGCGGCAGACTATTCACAAATCGAGCTGAGGGTGCTGGCTGATATTTCGGATGATGAGCGTTTGAAAGAGGCTTTTGTCCACGATATGGACATCCATACCAAGACCGCATCCGATGTGTTCGGTGTACCAGCAGAAGCTGTAGATTCCGATATGCGCCGTTCCGCAAAGGCGGTCAACTTTGGGATCGTTTACGGGATTAGCGACTATGGTCTGTCGCAAAATTTGAATATTACGCGGAAGGAAGCGGCTCGCTTTATCGACCAGTATTTTGACGTGTTCCAAGGTGTTCGCCGTTACATGGATGATATTGTGAAGGATGCGAAGAGGGATGGATACGTAAAAACGCTGCTGGAACGCAGACGATATTTGCCTGAGATTAACGCCAGCAATTTCAACCAGCGTTCGTTCGCTGAGCGTACAGCGATGAATACGCCGATTCAAGGTACCGCAGCCGATATTATCAAGCTGGCGATGGTGCAGATGGACGCAGCGCTGCGTGAACGCAATCTTCGCAGCCGCATGCTGCTACAAGTACATGATGAGCTTGTATTCGAGGTTCCGCCTGAGGAAATGGAGACGATGAAAGAGCTTGTCCCGGCTACCATGGAAGCTGCATTAAAATTGGCTGTACCGCTTAAAGCGGAAGTCAGCTATGGCAGCAATTGGTATGAGGCCAAGTAAGATATTTCAATGAGCAGATAGTCCCAATTTGACGTTGCTTCCGTTATAATATAGGGTGAGGTGAAGACATCATGCCGGAATTACCGGAAGTAGAAACCATTAAACGAACACTAAACGAGCTTATCGTTGATAAACATATAGATCATGTAACCGTAAATTTGCCTCGTATTATCCAACGTCCCGATGATATCCACGCATTTGCGATGGAATTGGCCGGCCACCGGATTACAGGAGTGGAGAGACGCGGTAAGTTTCTTCGGATTTTGCTGGACGGGCTGGTGCTTGTCTCCCATCTTCGAATGGAAGGACGCTATGGATTGTATTCACAAGATGATCCTGTGGAAAAGCATACCCATGTCATCTTTCATTTTAAAGATGGTACGGAGCTGCGTTATCAGGATGTGCGCCAGTTCGGCACGATGCACTTATTTCCGGCAGGACAGGATTTGCTGGAAAAGCCGCTAAACAAACTCGGTTTGGAACCGATGGACGAGGCTTTTACACCTGAAGTGCTGCGTGCCGCTGTTGGAACTCGTTCGACTTCGATCAAGGCAGCGCTGTTAAACCAGTCATATGTAGTAGGCATCGGGAATATTTATGTAGATGAATCGTTATTTAAGGCAGGGATTCATCCGGCACAGCCAGCCAAAAGCTTAACGGATAGTCAATTTCGCATACTGCATGAAGCTATTGTCTCCACGCTGGGCGCGTCGATTCAGGTTGGTGGCTCGTCCATCAAATCATTCGTCAACGGACAGGGCAAAACGGGCGATTTCCAGCATCAGTTGCAAATTTATGGACGTGACGCGAAGCCTTGCATGAACTGTGGTACATTGATCGAAAAATCCGTCGTAGCCGGACGTGGCACACATCATTGCCCGGTCTGCCAGCCTTTGCGCTAAACAGGCACAGTCACCCCAAGCCCATCCCTCTCATATATTGTTCCAAGTACCAATACTGCGAAGGAAGTAGGTTGCTGTAAGGCCCAGCCTTCGCAATGGGAGGGAATTTGGAGTGGCAAATCATTGGGGAGCCCTGCTGTTACTGGCATTTGCACTAAGTTTGGACAGTTTCGGAGTCGGTGTTACATATGGTCTGCGCAAAATGAAAATTCCACTGTTGTCGATTGCGATCATCTCAGTATGTTCAGGTTTAGTGATCGGCATATCCATGCAGCTCGGCGCATTACTATCTCGTGTCCTGTCCCCTGTATATACGACGGTTTTCGGTGCTGTCATTCTGATCTGTATCGGCTGCTACTCTTTGATTCAGGCTCTGCACCGCAAGGAAGATTTGACGGAGGAAGCAGCGGAAGTCCCGGGGAATCTTCACCTTACGGAACAGGTTGATTCAGGGAATATATCAGCACTTGCTGAGAAAAAAAGTGCAGAGGATGCCAATACAGAGTCTCTAACCAGCTCAGGAAAAGGCCTACCGACAGAAACCTCTTTGGAGCTACAGCAAGAGGAGCGAACGTTATTTTCGCTGGAGTTCCGCAAATGGGGGCTTGTTATTCGGATTCTTCGAAGCCCGTCTGCTGCAGATATGGACCGTTCCGGCAGTATATCTGCTACCGAAGCGGTTTGGTTAGGTATTGCATTATCGGTCGATGCGTTCGGAGCAGGATTAGGTGCAGCCATGCTTGGTTTTCAGCCTCTGTCTACTGCGCTGGCTATTACGTTATTCAGTGGTGTATTTTTAATTGCTGGTATGAAGGCAGGGTTCTTCCTGTCAGCATTTCGATTTATGAAGGCGCTCGGTGTATTGCCGGCATTATTACTGATTATGATGGGCATATTGAAGCTGTTATGAGGTGAAGAGCATGAATATCGGATTAACCGGAGGGATCGCTACCGGAAAAAGCACCGTGTCGGCTCTTTTGGTCGCCAAGGGTGCGCTGCTGATCGACGCAGATGCCATTGCCCGGGAAGTCATGCTTCCGGGGCATCCGGTGCTGGCGGCGGTCATACAGCATTTTGGACAAGCTATAGTGAACAGTGACGGAACCCTGCACCGCAAAAGACTGGGAGAGATTGTATTCGGAGACCCTGTTCAGCGACAGGCACTTAACGATATTACGCATCCTGCTATTCGTGAGGAAATGCGTCTGCGCATGGAAGCTTATGAACGGGAGCAGCCGAACAAGCTTGTTTTGGCAGATATCCCGTTAATGTATGAGTCTGGGCTGGAGAGCCTGTACGAGGAAATTATGGTTGTATATGTACCACGTGATATTCAGCTCCGACGTTTGATGCTTAGAGACGGTCTGACAGAAGAGCAAGCCGAGCTTCGCCTGTCCGCACAAATGGATATCGAGCAGAAAAAAAGTTTGGCTGATATTGTTATTGATAATAGCGGAACACAGAATGAGACGGAGCGGCAAATTGATCAGTTTTGGCAGCGAAAGGGACTTGCATGAACATTTTACGTAAGAAAAGAGTCCTGCTCATTTTGTTTGTCGGATTTGTCCTGATTCTGTTCCTCAACTCAAATTGGATGTCCTGGTTTTACCCGATTCAATATAAGGATGAAATTCGGCAATATTCACAGACGTATGAAGTGGACCCATTTTTGGTGGCGTCTATTATCCGCGTGGAAACAAACTTTAAAACCAGCAAGCAGTCACACAAGGGTGCACTGGGGCTTATGCAGATTATGCCGAATACCGCCAATTGGATTATGGACAGTGCCCAGATTCAGAAGGTCCCGCTGGACAGTGTAAAGCACGAGCCTGGCACCAATATTGAGCTGGGAACCTGGTATCTGCATAACCTGTCTATGAAGTTTCAGGATAATCCTGTGGTCATCGTAGCGGCATACAATGCTGGTCCAGGTAAAGTTAAGGAGTGGCTGGATCAAGGGGTGTGGGATGGCAAAGAAGAGTCCATTAAGCAAATCCCTTTTGGTGAGACACGGCATTATGTACAGCGAGTCATCTACTATTACAGGCAATATACAAAAATTTATAATGAGTTTTAAGTGACAGGTTAATGACAATATGAGCCTTTTCGCTTTAAAATGAAAAAAGCGCAGGACAGGCTGTTTTTAGCAGCCTATCCCTACACTTTTTCGTATTACTTCTTGATTATTACCGAGATTATTGGTATTGACCTGCCAATTGTTGTTCGGCGATCGTTACGAGGCGTTTTGTGATGTAGCCCCCGATCGAACCGTTCTCATAGGAAGTCATGTTACCTTGGTATCCATCTTGAGGAATGCTGATACCCAGCTCTTGAGCGATTTCATATTTCATTTGCTCCAGAGCACCGGAGGATCTGCTGACTACCAGGTTGTTGGAGTTGCCATTGTTTCCTTGTGCCATTGTTGTTCACCTCCTCGCGACGTGGTAAACATATTATGATCCGTTTCGACAAAATTATTACTAAAAAGCTTCGGGAATTTATTGGAAAAAGGAAGTGATGAGATTATGAAGTGCCCGTATTGTGCCTACAATGGCACGAAAGTGTTGGATTCGCGACCAGCGAATGATAATAAGTCCATCCGCCGCCGTCGCGAATGCGAACAGTGTGCCAGGCGTTTTACCACCTTTGAAATGGTAGAAGAGACCCCACTGATGGTCATCAAAAAAGATGGCAGCCGTGAAGAGTTTAGCCGTGATAAAATGCTGCGCGGTCTCATTCGAGCCTGTGAAAAGCGTCCAGTATCAGTCGAGCAACTCGATCTGATCGTATCTCAGGTGGAGAACGCTATACGCAACACAGCAGCCACAGAGGTGGATAGCCAGCAGATTGGTGAGCTAGTCATGGAACAGCTCTATCCTGTGGATGAAGTCGCATACGTACGCTTTGCGTCCGTCTATCGGCAGTTCAAAGACATTAATATGTTTATGAAGGAACTGAAAACACTGTTATCCAAAGATACAGACAGCGACTGATCGCTGACTGTATCTTTTTAGGGCCGTGGTGGGAAGAGGATTATATTTTTTTTATAAAAGTATTGACACAGGGTCGAATATTTTATATGATATAGAAGTCGCTTGAAACGTTAATTCACTTACATGTGACGGGGCCTTAGCTCAGCTGGGAGAGCGCATCGCTGGCAGCGATGAGGTCAGGGGTTCGATCCCCCTAGGCTCCACCATAATTTTATATGGACTCTTAGCTCAGTTGGTAGAGCAGTTGACTCTTAATCAATTGGTCCAGGGTTCGAGTCCCTGAGAGTCCATTCTTTAGAAAAAACGGCAGAAATGCCGTTTTTTTGTTGTTCATAGATTTGTTCCCAGTCTAACCAAGGACAGGTAAGGGTTGAATGAGCGCTTATCGAGTTTGATTATAAATAGCAACCCATTGTTTGTGAGTGTAACTTTGATCGTTGTTTCAACGCAGTTCGTATTTTACAATAACATGAGTTGAGTTCCTAATTATTGAACTGGACACGAACTGGACACAGTGAAAACCAGATGATACTTGAGAGGAGGGGGAACGATGTATCCTATCATTGGTTTCGTACTCAATCAGCTCCATGCAAAGCCTGCGGAATAAACAAGGCGAAGCTTGGTGTGGAGCGAATATATTTCGCCTGAAGAATTAGTTGTTTGCAGACGCAGGCTTTGCCCTTAAAATACCAATTTATTTTAAGGAGCGAGCCGAAATGAATTATTTGAAGGCAACTGATTTGCTTCCTGATGATCTACTTAAGGAAGTTCAGCGGTATATACAAGGAGAACTCATTTATATCCCCAATCGTCCGAGTGAGCGCAGGCGATGGGGAGAAAGCTCTGGAGCAGCCTATTATTATCTCATTCGGAACGAAGAGATACGTGCAAAATTCAGTGTGGGAGTGTCCATTGACGAGCTCTCAGAACAATATGGACTGTCTACAGATCGCATTAAGAAAATCGTATATTCAAAAAAATAAAAAATAGGTGCCCACAGAGAAGATCTGTGGGTTTTTTGTTATCCACTTTTATAAGTATAACGTTACAAACATTTGATAAAAGAACTTGGCATATATCAGACCTTCCAGAATCATTACAATAAAGTCAATATAGAAGAGCAGGAGGTAAATAATGAAGTATACTCAGAAAAAATTTGAAGCACATGACTTTTTAAGGGTTGGAGATTTTTTGAAACAGTCGCTGAAAAGCAGTCCTGACCTTAAAAATTGGTTCATAGATCGCTGGAATTTCTGTAGATATTGGGGACAAATTATGCACAACACATTTGAAACATGGCCTGAGACTGTTGGAATTTGGGAGGATGAGCATAATGAAATTATTGCTGTTGTTCACCCGGAAGGAGAAGATAACATAGGTGAAGCTTATTTCCAGCTTGCTGATCGTGATTTTTCAAATGAATTTCTAAATGAATTAATAGATTATGCTGAATTGAAATTAGCTTTACATGGTGAGAATGTAGCTACTTTAGATATAATCGTAAACGAGGATGGAGAGCAACTGAAGGAGCTTTTGAAAAAAAGACGGTACATCTTGCAGGATGGGAAAGAAACGACGTCCTATATGAATGTACCGCATGATGTAAAGCTGGAATTACCAAACGGGTTTAGAATCTCGGATGCGAATGAAGTTGGGGATTTTGAAAAAGGATTTGCTCATGGAAGAGCATTCGGGTACTACAAGGGCGATTATCCAGATAATGATGTGGCTGAGCACTGTTATTTATCATTGAGAAATGCCCCTGATTATATACCGGAATTCGATGTAGTCATCCTAGACACCAATAATGAAGTTGCTTCTTTCACTACTCTCTGGTACGACGAGCTAAATAAAATAGGAATACTGGAGCCTGTAGGTACGATACCGAAGTATAGAAAAATGGGGCTTGGAAAAGCCGTTATTTATGAAGCCATAAACAGAGTCAAGGATAAAGGGGTAGAAAGAATTTTTGTGGGTTCTGATCAGTCCTTTTATCTTTCAATGGGATTCGCATTAGCATACTCTAAAGAAATTTGGCAAAATAACAACATTATCGTTTAACGCTGGCTGACATAATCGGCAAGAATTTTCAGATAGTCACCATCCACCAGTTGTCTGGGGGCGAATACGGCTGTTAAGAAGGTTAGGGACTTGGAATGCGCGATTTGTTCATTCATCATGGAATGGTCAACTTCAGGCAAATGAATGACAGACAGCAGCTCTGGAGATATCTTTTGGCGATATACTCGCTCGGTGTCTTTTACATCTACGTTCATATCTTTTCCAGCCAGCACCAAGAGTACTGGGGATTTTAAGTAGCTTAATTCTTCCGTAGAATCAGAACGAAAATTTTTGCCTATAAAGCTCCATCTTTCTTTGGGAATTATATTCTCAGGATCGGCCATGCTTAGGTACTTTTCATAGGAAGCATGTTTTTTCAGTAGTTGTAGAATCTTTTGGTCGTAGTCCAGTCTCTTTTTAATTTGCTGCGGGCTAGCTCCTTCTTGTTCCAACTCTTTCCTGGTGTTAAATTGCCCTTGTGTAATCCAATTCACGGCCGGCGATACAAGGATGCTGAATGCAATATCATGCTCCTCTTTAACGATTTTCGGAATGACCCAGCCTGCTTGACTGGCCCCCCATAGGCCGATTTTGTGCTTATCAATCATCGGTAAGGTTTTGGCCCAGTCAACTGCATATCGAATCTCCTGTGCCCGGTCCTCCATGCTCTGCTCCAGCCAATTGCCTGGAGCGCCGTTAATACCGGGCTTATTCAGGGATAAGGAAGCATAGCCCTTAGAAGCGAACCTTTCCCACAGTGGTTTGTATCCATCATCATAGGTGTCATTGATTGGACCATCTCCATGGACAAAAACAACCAGTCCAATCTTTCCCGAGTAGTTCTTAGGCAAAGCCAGTGTACCTGTTAATACTCCTTTGGGAGTCGCAATTTGTATTTTTTCTTCCATCATCTTGTAGGAATTTTGATATAAAACAATCAATATCAAGGCAACAACCAGACCTGCCACAATACCAAGGGTAAGCCTATATGTTTTTTTCAATGCTGTTCTCTCCTCGATTGCAGTTTCGTTCTTTCCAGCTCATTAGATGCCATACAGGCTCCTTGAACCAAAAATGCCGCCAATAATTATATTGGGACTGCTCTATTTCGAATGCTAAATTGTGATACAGGCGGATAGCCTGCTGGTTCTTATGTGCTACATGAAGTGTCAGCGCATGGAAACCGGATTCAACCGTAAACTGCTGTGCGAAAGCTAGAAAACGTCGCCCGATCCCCTGATTGCGATGACTTGAGCGAATCGCCAAATGATCTATGTAACACTCATCTATGGCAGGCTTATATTCCAGCGCATGCATGCCTGTCAAAAATTTAAATACATTAAAGCAGCCAAACTGTTTTATAAGCGGAGCCAAAGAAATGAGATTGGCTATAGGAAGTGAAGAGGAGGGAGCCTTCCATTTGAGTGAAAGGACGCCAACAACATCTTCGTTCTCTTTGGCCACAAATTGTTTCATAGATGTAGAATTAGGATTTTGAACCCAAACCTGCATTAATAAACGCTGTATATCTTGAACCTCCAGTGCAACAAGAGCTTGAAATTTTGCTTTAAACGATTCTACTAAGAGCTTACATACGGCTTCATGGTCTTGCTCTTGATAAGCAACAATGTCATAGGATTGTGGACTCATGTAACGTCCTCCTGCTATCAGAAATTTGTACTTGAATCTCATATTGCAGCTCGTTGCTGTCAAATATGGATAGATAGGATTTTTCCACCACAATGATTTTGCTTAAGCATTCATAGCGGTGCTGGGTCGCATAATGCTCCAGTTGTTGGACTTGGTGTTCTATCTCAGCGTCTTCAGTGGCGGAGAAGTGCTTGTAAAGATAGCTGCCTTCTTCCAGAATATAGTCAGCTGTTCCTGATGTCGTTTCATAATATAGCTTCACCTGTCCAGAATCAGATAGATAATGTAGATCATTTTCAAATAATTGTGGTGGGGCAGGCCGCTGCTCAAATAGATTCCTGGCCGTGAGTTCTTGATCACTCTCCAATGCAAACCACAGCTTTAAATGTCGAGTGCCCTGCAGCTTGAGTCGATACTCATTGTTCTGCTGTGTAAGGGTATGATGTTCTTTTAGCACTTTATGAATAAACTGTTCGAGCAACTTTAAGTTAGCGATTTCATCCTGTACCTTCTGTAACGAATGTTCTAAAAGCTGCTTGTAATCATCGGCAGTGTAGGAAGTCATACATTCTTCAATTTGACCGACAGGGATGTTTAGTTTACGGAGCATTAAAATATGGGAAAGTTGATAAATTTCATGAAGTCCGTACATTCGATATTGATTTTCATCTGTGTATAACGGATAAAGGATCCCCTTTTCCTCAAAATACCGCAGCTGATGTACAGATACATTCATGAGCTGAGCAAGCTGGCTGATCGTTATGTGTTTTTTCAATGATAGGTCTCCTTACTCATAATTGATAATTGAATAACTTCACTATAAACCTTAGGTCAGACCTAAGGTCAATAGAAAATATCCGCAGAGTTTACCTCTCGTTCATAACCCGTTATAATCATAAGATTAGTGAGCATAAACCAAATGTTCAGGATGAAGGTTAGAATGGGGAAATCATGTTGAAGACTTTTAAGAAGGTATACATTGAGATAACAAGCATTTGCAATCTTGCATGCAGTTTTTGCCCTCAGACACAACGTGTCAAAAAATTTATTGATCCGGAAGTCTTTCGGAATGTGCTTGATCAGGTCAAGCCGCATACGGATTACATTTATCTGCATGTAAAAGGAGAGCCTCTGCTCCATCCCAAAATTGATCTTTTGCTGGAGAGTGCACATGAAAAAGGCTTAAAGGTCAATATTACCACCAATGGTACCTTGCTGCCGAAGACCGGACATAAGCTGCTTGGTCAGCCAGCCTTACGGCAGATGAATTTTTCTCTTCATAGTTTTGACGGGCATGAAGGTTCTGTGGATCGAGAAGGTTATTTGGGTCATATTTTCACGTTTGTCAGAGAAGCTGTGAAGCACAATATCATTATTTCCTTCCGTCTCTGGAATCTGACTCAAGATAATTTGACTAATGTGCAGCGTCAGCGCAACCGGGAGACACTGGAGCAATTGGAGCAAGAGTTTGGACTGGATTATCGGATTGAGGAAAAAGTAATACCGGGCAGTGGGGTCAAAATCGCTCCTAATGTATATTTGAATCAGGACTACGAATTTGAATGGCCTAGCCTGAGTGCTCCGGAAGATGACGGAAAAGGCTTTTGTCACGCGCTTCGCAGTCAGGCGGCGGTTTTGGTGGATGGAACAGTGGTCCCTTGCTGTCTTGATGGAGAAGGTGTCATTAACTTAGGAAATGTGCATGAGCAAACTTTTTCCGAGATCGTGGAAGGTGAGCGTGCAAACCGTCTGTACTTTGGATTCTCCAGAAGAGAAGCAGTAGAAGAGTTGTGCCGAAAGTGCGGGTATCGCAAACGATTTGGAACCTAATCATAGAGGTAGAACTTTAAGCGACAATAGAATGCATCACAAGAAAGAGAGCCCTTTTACAGGGCTTTTTCTTATATTTGCATAGGGGGATAATCAGCGGCTTTGACGATCTAGAGGAAGTTAGACGTAATGATTGCTTGTGAGAATGATTATCAATTATAATAAATTTATTCTAATAAATTGGGCGGGATAAGCAACACATCGGTTTGGATAGGGGCTGAGCGGTAGTAATGAAGTTGAACGATCACATTGTATTGTGGAATCATGTGTTTATACAGGTGATGGATATTCGCCATAAGAAAATGGATAAAGGGGAAGAATTGCGGAGCTATAGACTTCCGGTCAGTGCGTTTTTATATACGGTGCGCGGAAGTGCACGAGTATGGCTGGATGACAGTGTTCATAGGGTGGATCGTTTCCATGTCCTGCATGGGGGAAAAGGAATGTGCTTGAGCGTCCTGACAGAGGATGTGCTTGAATATTATATCATTCTGTACAAGGCAACTTTGGCCCTGCCCAGTCGTAAGGAGCTTGTACAATTGCTGGAAAGGGAAAATCCTTTTCAGAATCAGT
Source organism: Paenibacillus sp. T2-29 (assembly GCF_052921365.1). Lineage (NCBI taxonomy): Bacteria > Bacillati > Bacillota > Bacilli > Caryophanales > Paenibacillaceae > Paenibacillus > Paenibacillus sp. T2-29. Next base: position 105,532 of record NZ_JBREVE010000003.1, read on the forward strand.
ATGCTTTCGCACCTCACTACCCGCTGCCCCTGTATGATACAGTGAAGCTGTTGGAGCAAGAATGGCATAAGGGATCGGGACTTGGTAAACTGCATGTCAAAGCTTTGTTTCATCATTTTGTATTCGAGTTGTTACACCAACTGGATCGACAAGGTATTCAGCCCCTTAAGCCTGACTTGGTAGCGCAAGCTGTAACCTATATTCGTGAGCATTTTAGTCGGCCTATAACACTAGAATCTATTGCGGAGGACCTAGAGTGCAGTACCGGACATTTATCAAGGCTGTTCAAAAGTAAAATGCATACCAGTCCAATTCATTACTTGGGTCAGATACGGGCGAATCGGGCGGCAGAGCTGCTAATGCAGACGGATGCCACTTTGCAGGAGATCGCAGAGCGTGTGGGATATCCAGATGCGCATTCATTAAGTCGCAGCTTCAAGAAATATAAGGGACTATCTCCTATACGATTCAAAAAAGGACGGCAGCAGCATATCCAGGGACAAGATCAGGTATGCCCCAAACGAAGCTTAAATATGCCCTTCAGCGGACAGCCTTCACACGTTATACTGATATTGATTATCAATATCGGTATCATGCGGAAGGGGATTTTTTCATGCACGGTAGAGGCAAAATGACGGCTATGATGATCATGTTGTGCTTATCATTGATGCTGGGGGCCTGCTCAGCTTCGACGAATACACATGGAAGCTCGCAGACGAAGGCTAATCATACAGTGGCAACATCTAACAGCGATGGACAAGCGGCAGTACAAACGCAGACAAGAACGGTTAAGACACTAAAAGGCGATGTAGAAGTACCTGCAAACCCGAAACGAGTGGCATCGGATCAGTATATGGGTCATCTTTTAAAACTGGGGATTATTCCAGTAGGGGTCAGAAGCTATATGCTTAATGAGGCTTGGATTGATCCATCGGGATATCCCAAGGAGAAGTTAGCCGGAATCAAAGATCTCGGGGATTTTCCTATGGATTTGGAGGAACTGACCGTTCTGCAACCCGATTTAATTATCGGCTCAATTGAAAAGAACATCGACAGCTACCAAAAGATAGGAACGACTGTGTTCCTGCCGTATTGGGAGGGTGAATCTACAGCGGGACCACTGGATAAATTCCGCAGAATCAGTGAAATTTTTGGCAAACAGAAAGAAGCCGAGCAGTGGATCGCTGAATATGAGAAGAAAGTTGCAGAGGCCAGAACCAAAATTGACGGTATCATTAAAGATGGAGAGACGGTTTCGATCGTACAAGTCGCCAATAAATCCATATATGTTTTGGCGGCGAAAGGCGGCAACTACGGAAGCCCAACCATATATCAAATGCTAAAGCTGCCACCCACAAAGAAAGCATTGAATATGAAAGAGGGATTTGAAAATATTTCACTTGAGGTTTTACCCGAGTATATGGGAGATCATATTTTTGTATATGGCTCAAAAGATGAGGGGGGCCAATCAGATCCTGCATAGTGAGCTATGGAAAGGTCTTCCGGCTGTAAAAAAAGGACAGGTGTACATGTACGGTTCATTCAGCAATAAAGGGGATGAGTTTGTGATGGAAGACCCCTATTCGCTGGAGCTTCAACTGGATACCATAGTTAATCTCTTATTAGCCCACAAAAAATAAAGGAAATACAAGTAACATCTTTGTATACTAATTGGGAGAAGCTTTAAGACTTCAATCTGCGAAAGTCATATAGAAAAATCCGCTTCACACAAGATTCCTAAGTGTTTGGCGGATTTTGTTATGTCTATATTTCTTCTTCTCTATATGTTTTGGTATATCTTTGAAATTCAGATTTTTGATCATCGTAATAATCTGCTCTTGTCCAGAAAATAATTTGAGAGAACGAATCGGTATGCTCCAAATAAGTGATTAAATATACAACTTTCACTTTATCGCTCTCTGTCCATACTTCGTATTGCAAACCTTGATTCCCGTTAATATTGACCTTTATTGGTCCCGTCAATATTATCCCTTTTCCAGACCTTTTAAGTACTAATTGAGCTGAAAACTCAGCGTATTCTTTTAATGTGATCATTGAGGATTTCTCATAAGGCAGTTCAGATTTCCAATCCTTGATGACCGCCATGTACGCATCGTTTTTTTCATACCAGGCTTGAATTAATGCATCTGGATTAAGAATTAAACCAGACTTCCATACATAAGGGAGACGGATTCGTTGCTGGGCATCTTCGCTTTTAAAAGTTTTTAAAATAGTTGTTGAACGAAGATCAGGCTCAACTTGTGAATCGCTTAATATTTTCAAGGAGCTGGCTATTGTCGCAAATTCGTGATGTTTTTCTATAGCTGAGCCTCCCCTTGAATAGATCAATACTTGAAGATAATGCTGTTTGCTCTCAAACATGGCACTGAAGTAATAGACCTGTTGGCCCTTGAAATTCCCACTATAATCGGCTGTTCAGGCGGTTGTGGAATCAATCTGGATTGGGTTAGTATCCACAGCCTTAAAGTTTTCTAGGCCCAGTGCGGAGATTTCTTCACGTTGCTGTACGAATTCGTCGAGCGTCATATTATTTGCAAAAGCAGACTTGGGGACACGGAAAACCAGACCTACGTTCTTTTTTTCTTTGTCACAAACACTAAGCACCGAATCCAGTTGTCCTTGTTTAAATTTACGCCAGCCAGCGGGAATGGTGAGAGCCACAAGATCCTTATCCGAGGTAACGGTATGAGCCGACGACTCTGTAACGTGTGGGACAGGCTGCCTTTCTTTGTCCACAACGGCTGTATTATGAGTCGTATTGTCTACATTAGAATTCGTGTGGACTGTAGTTACAGCATTTTTGGAATTGCAACTGGTAAGAATGAATAGTGCTATAAGTGTAACAATATAAAATCGAAAATAGGCAAAACTGAATTGCATGGAAATAACTCCCTCTGTTTCATATTTATAAAGGGAATTTTACCCTTTTATAAAATCATAAAAAAGAGGCGTTTGTCCTGTTTTACGTAGCTCAGTCGTTTATTGTGGTCGTCACTGTGACGTTGTTGACAGAAGTTGAGGAAGCGCTGGTGTTAAAATTGATCACCTCAACAACTACGGTAGCGCCAACTAATAAGCCAGTATATATGATTAGATTAGTAGGAGAAAGTGTCGTTAACCCGTCTCGCTGCAACGTTCCCAGATACAACACTGTCAGCTTCCAGATAGATTCGGATAATAGACATAGGAATTCCTCCACTCCTAATATTCCAGATGTATCTCATAGTCTATGTGAATATTTTAGATATGGATTGGATGGGGAGGAGTCTTCGAATTATTTCATTTTGTTCAAGCTTCTTTGGGCCCGAGTTACTATTCGCTTCGTTTCCTTTGTATCAGAAGTCATCAGCCATGTATCACAAACCTGAGTTACCCATTCCGGGTTAGTTTTGCTGGCATCATTCAGCCAATTGCCCACCGAGTCTTGAACATATTTGACTGGGTCGGATTGAACCGCTTCCAAAAGTGGAAGAGCCAGCTCGGGATGTTCTTTTAGTTCAGGGATATGCTTGGCCCAAACGCCTTGTGGCCGGGTTAATTCAATAGCAAAACGACGTATGTTAGCATCCTCATTTCGCACCCAGCTGTTTAACAGCGCAAGCGCCTCATCCAGTTGCAAGAATATAGGTTCTCTCATTGCCATCCAGGCTATTTCACGTACTCCGAAATGGGAATCCGTTGCAAATGGTCGAATGCCAGCAAATTTTTCTTCTAGACTTAAACGGGAATCAATCCCGATGATGTAGGCAGCCCAGCAGCGAATGCTGTCTGAAAGATGGGAGGCCATCGCGTCAAAGAGTCGAGTACGTTCTTCTAGCGCTTGTTGCTCAAACACATGAAGCCACGCTTGTGCTATTGCGGGTATCATTTTCATGATCTTTTTTTCCTTCAGATGATCCAATTCAGTCAAGAAGACATTGAATGATCGCTGCAATCCAAACTCATCCAGAGCGTTCTGCAGAAGAACAACATGATCCACAGCCAGCCATTCGGTAAGATTCACGGTCTCAAGCTGTCCCTGCTGTAGCATTTGAAGTACATCAGTAGGGATATCTGTTCCTTTGCGAGCTCCTTTGCGGTGTAATATCGAATCTGGCATTAGGATCGGACTTTTAGAGTCCATATACTTCCTCCTTTTTTGTGTCTTTATGTATTCATGATGATTTTAGAGAGCGTAGAATCTGTAACACCTCTGCAGGCTCCATTCGTTTTTTGTAGTCAGCATCAGCAAATCTTGCACGAATCATACCTTTCTGAATCAATGACATATGTAGCGGGTACAGGAAGCTCCCAAGTGCTGTCACCATTAAATGTCTCCAGGGATATGTCTAATGATTTGTAAATTTCATGTGCGTATTCAGGAAGTCTAAAATTGAGGTTGTATTTTTCTGCTGTTTGATTATGCATATCACTTAGTACATGAAAGCTCAATTCATTTTTTTGCTGCATGTTCATTGAATGTTCGGACGTCTGCGGGCTTATGGCAATCAGTTGGGCATTTAGCGACGTTATCTCATCCATGTATCGTTGGTAGGCTTTGAGCTGCAAATTGCAGAACGGACACCAATGTCCCCTGTAAAAAATAAGAACCACTGGCCCCTTTGTTGTTTCCTCAGAAAGGGTTATAATGCGGCCTGTATAATCGGGTAAGCTAAAATCAGGTGCTTGGGTTCCGAGACTGAGTCCACTAGCGATATTCGAATCACTAATTTCTCGAATCGTTTTCTCAAATGTATCGAGTATCTCTTGGGGGAGCATTTTTTCCATATCAATTCTGGCTGAATCCAGTTCATTTTGCAATCTTGAATTGTTCATCTCATTCACTCCATATCGTATATTTTGGGGTAGGTATACGATACTTCTTTTCTTCGGAATATAGATGTAATGTAGTTTACAACTGCTGTGTTTGCTTTATAGGTCCCATACATTTCTAGTAGCAGATAATAGTTTTTCACGATGAATGTAAATGGTCTTAAAGCCGGTTCTAATGACCTTTTCATTGGCAAGCTCCTGAAGAGCGGTTGTTACAGCTTCACGGGTGGCCCCAACCAAATTCGCTATTTCCTGGTGAGAAAGCGGAAAATCAATTTTATAATACTCATCATGACTTTGAAGGGCAAATTGATCACATAATTTTAAAAGAACATACATAATTTTATCTTGTAAATTCCCCAAAGCCAGATGCTGGGCTAAACTGCTCATTCCTGAGATCCGGTCACTTAGTACCTGAATCATATTCATCATAAACCGGGGATGCTGGATTAAAAAATGTTCAAATCGGTCTGTGTCCATCAAGCAGATATCGCATTCTTCTATCGTTTCTATGTACATGTCCCGTGTCCCCAGCGAAATCATGTCCATTTCACCGAATACATTTCCCTCACTGAGAATATCCAAAGTGAACTGCTTCCCATCGGCATTCAGCTTGTAGAGACGTACCTTTCCCCTTTTCACAAAATAAAGCCCCTTGGAGAAGGTATCTGGGGTTTGAATAAATGTGTTTTTTTGTATAGTCGTAATAGAGGTCATTTGATCCATTTCAATCAAATCTTCTCGTGAGAGACTATGTAGCAAATTGAATTGGGATAAGTATTGAATGCTATTCATATGTTCTCCTTTTCGTTGCATCGAGTATACAGAATCATAATACTATACAATTATAGCTTCTCTAAGGTACTTTCACCTATACTACTCACTTGTTTGCATTAAAAGTGAGCAAATAAACTGGGAAGTCAGGCGGATTTATGTAAAGGGGAGATTGGTATAAAAATAGATTTACATGATAATAGATACATAAAGAGTGAGGGTATACAATGATCCAATTAAAAGATATTGGCAAATTTGACGTTCTTCCCGAAATCGCAATGCATATTGTAGAAGGCAATATATCGGCATTACGCCAAGCGCTGACCGAAGGCTGGGATATAGAACAAGAAATTAAACTCAGCAAACATACGACGTTAAGTCCATTAGACCTTGCGCTTATTTCTCAGCGAATGGACGTGTTAAAGCTGTTGGTGGAGCAGGGAGTTCAACTCAATGCAAAAGATCGCCCTGCATTTTTAACAGCTGTTCGCTACTGCTCAGAAGAGATTGTCCGCTATGTGGTGGCTCATGGTGCCAAGCTGGACGGAAAAAATCAAGTCAAATCTGGTGCCTATGAGCAAGCCTATTATGGCAATAAAAAGAATATCCCGCTGATTCACGAACTTGGCCTCGATATAAAGCAGCATGGGGGAGCAACGCTGCGCAACGCAGTTAGTAATCATGACCTGAACACTGTAGCACTACTGTTGGAGCATGGTGCAGATATTAATTACAATGCCTCTGATATGGTGTATCCCTATAAAGCGACTCCTTTAACTGTAGCAGCACGAAATAATGATTTTGCGATGGTTAAGTACCTGGTAGAGCATGGGGCTGACGTGACACTGGCAGAAAAAGGTGGAGATCGGGCATATACGATTGCTGTTAGCAATAAGAACGTGGAAATGGCCGAATATCTAAAGTCTGTGGAACCGCCAGCGTTTCATAATCTGGAGAATAAACAATATGCTTTAAAAAGCTACAAGCTTCCGAAGGATCTTACAGCCTTTCTAATGGGAGACCAGCGCCGTGTAGATCTGCCAGAAAATGATTTAGGTATCCAATTTGTTGAGTTTTTCTCTTTCATAGATACGGTTGAAATGAAAGTAGGTCGGCAAAAGCTGTTGCGTTTGTCTCTAGAAGTAGATAACTATTCGGATATCCTTTTGGTGTGGAATCCCAAGCACAAGTGTCTGGGCTATTACGATGAAGAACATCAGGAATATGCGGATGTATGCAGCTTTGCTGAGTTTCTTGCGCGCCGGGAGATTACCTGGAGAAGATGATTGAGGGTGAATATTTATCATAACAAGGTGAGCCATGAATGCGGTATGCACGCAGTCATGGCTCTTGTTATTAAAAGAAGGCGCAAGTGTACACAGGTATCCCATGCTTATCAAGAATGATTGCGAATAAGCTGGATGAAATTCAGGGTAGCCGCTGATAGTGGCTCATTTTTGCGAGTACAAATAGCGATTGAATTGAGAAGCTGGGCACCCTCCACATATACCCGGCATAGCTCACCGCGTTCTACATATTCACGCACGACTAGTGAGGACACAAAGTTTGCACCATAACCGGCAATCACTGCGGTAATCGCCTCATGCAGCCCTGTGAAGTTAAGTGTGACTTTGGGAGCAGGGGCATTGTAGGTTCGACATAAGGAAAACAATCTCTCTCGTGTCGAGCTTCCCTTCTCACGCATAACAAAGGGCTCCTGCATCATTTCCAATAATGAAACCTGCTGATTCGCATACCGATGATCCGGCGCTACTACAAACCATAGCTCATCACGAAACAATTCTTCGGTCTGAATCGTATCGGAGTACTGCTCAGGCAGTCCTCCATAGATCGCCAAATCTACTTCGATATTCAATAGCTGCTGCAAGGCATCATTGGAGTTCGTGGTATGAATCGTCATTTCAACTTGTTCATATTGCTGTTTGAATTTTGCGATCCAGGCCGGAATGAGGAAATGAGCCGGTAAATAAGTAGCAGCCAGCCGAATATGACCATGGGCTCCGTCACGATAATCCTGTGAAAATTGTTCGATTTGCTGTTCGACAGCAAAGAGCCGTTTGGCGAGAACAGCAAGCTTTTCACCAGCATCGGTTAAGGTAATCCCTCTTCCCATGGGCACGAGCAGTGTGAGGGATATTTCTTTTTCGAATTTTTTAATCTGGGCTGTTATCGCAGGTTGGCTAATCTTTAATAGCTCAGAGGCACGTGTCACACTCCTTGTAGAGGCGACCACGTGAAATAAGCGTAATGCATGCAGGTTCAAGACCGGACTCCTTTCTGATTAACTCATACATATAAATTATGAATAGAGTAAAAACATATATTATTTTTATAATAGTAATTCATTTACAATCAAATTGTAAGTTAAAGCCAAAGGAGAGTGGAGCAAATGCATTCAACGAATACGTGGGAACAAGTAGATCATTATATCTCGAAGCGTCTTATTCCGCATGATGCTGTCTTGGAAAAGGTATTGGCTACTAACCAACAGGCAGGATTACCTCCGCATGATGTGTCGCCTAATCAGGGAAAGCTATTAAATATCTTAGCTCAAATGCAAGGCGCACGACGTGTGTTGGAGATTGGTACCTTGGGAGGCTACAGTACAATCTGGCTGGGTAGGGCGTTGCCGACAGATGGAAAAATAGTTACGCTGGAAGCCCATCCGGTTCATGCTAAAATCGCTCGGTCGAATATATCGTTGGCTCAGTTGGATGGAATGGTGGAACTTCGAGAGGGAGACGCATTGGAGCAGTTGACACAAATGAAGGATGAGGGCGTTGCACCTTTTGATCTCATTTTTATTGATGCGGATAAACCCAATAATCCATTATATCTAGAGTGGGCACTTCGTTTTTCACGTTCTGGCACCGTTATTATCGGGGACAATGTTGTCCGTGAAGGGGAGATCATTCAAGATTACAGCACAGACCCTCGTGTGCAGGGCGTAAGAAAGTTTTATGATTTGCTGGCTGAGGAATCGAGAATTACAGCTACAGCCATTCAGACCGTGGGGAGCAAGGGATATGATGGTTTCGTTATTGGAATCGTTAAGGACTGAGTGTCAGGGACGTTAAGCGTCCAAAGAGCTAAATACTGAGGACGAAGTCCCGGTGATTAGCTCTTTTCTGACTAAATAAGATTGGGACGAATGGTACGTAGAATGGTAAAATAGTGCTAATTGAAGTGTCAGAACGTTTTTGAACGTTTACTGCTGAATTTCCATGTAAGAAGAATGAATTTACATAAAAGCAGATGAAATTTCTTTAAAATGTAAACGCAATCATGCTGATTAGAGTAGGAATTCACCATTTTGTAAAAAAATGAAGTCGGAATGAATTTTTTTGAATCTTTTTGAAGAAAAATGATTGTTTTTTGCTAGGTTTGTGGTACGATAAGAACAGTTGGGGGAATGAAGATGCTGACGGAAGAAAGATACAAGTTAATAATACAGCGCTTACAAGAGCGTGGTGTTGTAAAGTTGCAGGAATTGGCTGATCTCTTGGGAGCTTCTGAGTCAACGATTCGGCGTGATTTGATAGATCTTGAAGGCCGTCAGTTGTTAAAGCGGATTCATGGAGGGGCAACCTTGCTGAATCAGAAAAGTCAGGAACCCGGCATGGAAGAAAAAACGTTCAAAAACGTTCAACAAAAAAACGCAGTCGCCCGTATGGCAGCTAAAGAAATTTTGGATGGTGAATGTATCTATCTGGATGCGGGAACAACAACGATGGCGATGATTCCTTACATTGAAGCTAAAGACGTGACGGTCGTGACGAATGGTCTCTCCCACGTAGAAGCACTGGTAAGCAAACGAATTAGAAGCTATCTACTGGGAGGGATGATGAAAATTCATACCAAAGCCGTAATCGGGAGTATTGCCCTACAGAATCTGGACAATTTTCGATTCGACAAGTGCTTTCTGGGAACGAACGGGGTAGATGTTGAGATGGGGTATACGACTCCTGATCCTGAAGAGGCGCTAATCAAGCGGCGTGCCCATCAGCTGTCCGGCAAAACATATGTGTTGGCCGATTCCAGCAAAATTGGAGAAGTAACGTTCGCCAAACTATTCGATCTCAAGGAAGCTATCCTTATTACTGAATCGGTGCCAGAACGTTCACGCCGATCCATAGCTCAGAAAACTAAGATAATCGAGGGATAACAATGATATATACAGTAACACTGAACCCTTCCATTGATTATATCGTGGAAGTTGACGATTTGAAGCTCGGTGATTTGAACCGAATGAAACGTGATCTAAAACTGCCAGGGGGCAAGGGAATTAATGTATCACGTATTTTGAACCAGCTGGGAGCAGACAGCACGGCGATTGGTTTTCTCGGAGGGTTCACAGGCAGGTTTATCGACGATACATTGCGGGAAGAATCCATTAAAACTGATTTTGTAATGATCGAAGATGATACACGGATCAATATTAAGCTCAAGCATGGTGATGAAACAGAAATTAACGGTTTGGGACCTGTGATTCGTGAGCAAGAGGCCGATGCATTGGTACAAAAGCTGGCGGGTCTCCAGAAAAATGACATTGTCGTCTTGTCGGGAAGTATCCCGCCATCTCTTGGAGGAGACTTCTATGAGCGATTGATTCGCGTGTGTCAGGACACCGGGGCTGAATTCGTCATCGACACCACAGGTGAAGCGCTGATGAAGGCTTTGGTTCATAAGCCGCTGCTCATTAAGCCCAATCATCATGAGCTGGCTGAGTTGTTTGGCGTAACTATTCATTCAGAGGAGGAGATTGTCACTTACGGTCGTAAACTGCTGGAAGCAGGTGCAAAAAATGTACTCATTTCCATGGCAGGAGAAGGGGCTTTGTTCATTACGGCAGATGAAGTGTATCACGCAAATGTACCAGCAGGAACGGTGAAAAATTCTGTAGGCGCAGGTGATTCTATGATTGCTGGATTCGTGGGTACGCTGGCTCTTCAAGGCGATCCGATCGAAGCCTTCCGTGCAGGAGTGGCATCCGGAAGCGCAACTGCGTTCTCCGATGATCTGGCTACAAGAGAGAAAATTGAACAATTACGGCCGCAAGTCACGATTTCAAAACGGTAATCCGGCTGCATCATGAGCTTATTATGCGTGTGTCTACACGCTGATCGAACTTAGGAGAGTGTGAACAATGAGAATAACAGACCTGATGATTAAAGAAACGATGATCATGGACCTGCAGGCGACGACAAAGGACGGGGCGATTGAGGAACTCATCGCCAGTCTCGAAGCAAGTGGACGTATTAATGACCGTGCCTTGTTTAAAGAAATGATTTACAAACGCGAAGCCGAATCCAGCACTGGAATCGGTGGCGGCATTGCGATGCCGCATGCCAAGACCAAAGCTGTGAATGAAGCGACCGTTGTTTTTGCCAAAAGCAGTAAAGGCGTAGAATTCGAATCGCTGGACGGTGAGCCAGCGAAGGTATTCTTTATGATTGCAGCTCCAGAGGGAGCAGCAAATACACATCTTCGCACATTGGCTGCCCTCTCTCGGCTGCTCATTGATACTGATTTCATCGACAAGCTGATGAATACACAAACACCGGATGAAGTAACAGAGTTATTTGATACCAAGCAGGCGGAAGAAGAAGCTGCCAAGAAAGCAAAAGAGGCCAAGAAAGAGGCAGCCAAAGCACAGCAAACGCCTGACGTTATCGTTGGCAACCCGGATTCTGACGAGTTTGTCGTTGCGGTGACCGCTTGTCCTACAGGCATTGCGCACACGTTTATGGCTGAAGACGCTCTCATTAAGAAAGCGAAAGAGATGGGTGTAAATATCCGGGTAGAAACGAACGGCTCGGAAGGCGCACAAAACGTGCTGACAGCGGATGAAATTCGTCGTGCCAAAGGTGTCATTGTTGCGGCTGACAAGAAGGTCGAAATGGCCAGATTTGACGGTAAGCCTGTACTGCAAAGACCGGTAAGTGACGGTATCCGTAAATCCGAAGAATTGATTCGCAAAGCGCTAAACGGCGATGCGCCAATTTACCGTAGTGAAGGTAAAGGCAACGCTGAAGAGTCAAAAGCCGAGAAGACCAGCGTGGGCAGTAAAATTTACAAGGATTTAATGAACGGTATTTCTCATATGTTGCCATTCGTTGTCGGCGGGGGGATCTTGTTAGCGATTTCCTTCTTGATCGAACAAGTGGCCGGAGAAGATAATGTACTTTTCCAACTGCTGCAAACGATTGGCGGGGGAACAGGTGCGTTCCACTTCCTGATTCCGATACTGGCCGGATTTATCGCAATGAGCATTGGAGACCGCCCGGCACTGATGCCAGGTATGGTCGGTGGTCTGATGGCTGTAAACTCCAATGCAGGGTTCCTTGGCGGTCTGGCAGCTGGTTTCATGGCCGGTTATGTAGTTATCTTCCTGCGTAAAGCTTTGGCAGGTCTGCCGAAAGCTCTGGATGGTTTAAAACCAATCTTGTTATACCCTGTATTTGGACTCCTAATTTCAGGCGCGATTATGTTCTACCTGTTCGATCCGATTTTCGGTGGTATTAATACGTGGCTTGTCAATGTTCTGAACAATTTGGGAACAGGTAATGCGGTTATTTTGGGTCTGATTCTGGGCGGAATGATGTCGATCGACATGGGTGGACCTTTCAACAAAGCAGCTTACGCATTTTCGATCGGTGTCTTTACTTCCAGCGGTAACACAAACGGGGCTATGATGGCAGCTGTTATGGCAGGCGGTATGGTACCTCCACTGGCGATTGCACTAGCTTCGACGTTCTTCAAAAATAAGTTTACCGAGCAAGAGCGCAAATCTGGCTTGACGAACTATGTACTTGGATTGTCCTTCATTACGGAAGGAGCCATTCCATTCGCAGCTGCTGATCCTCTGCGTGTCCTCACCTCTTGTATTGTAGGTTCAGCGATTGCTGGTGGTCTGACGCAATTCTGGCAAATCAATCTTCCAGCTCCACATGGCGGGATTTTTGTAGCAGCTCTTGCCAACCATGCTTTGCTGTTCTTGCTTGCAGTGGCGATTGGCTCCGTGATTTCCGCGCTCATTCTGGGACTGTGGAAAAAAACAGTTGAAACGAAATAACGAGTATCACCAGAGTATAAAAATAAAAAGAGGGGCACATCTCCTCGATCTTTCAAATAGTAAAGCCGCTAAACACAGGTTTCTGAGTGTTTAGCGGCTTTTTCTTTATGGTAAGGCGCCGCCTCTGCCCATATAAGCTTATTAGTAGTTATGGCATTGCTGTAACCTACAAAGCTCCTTAACCAACTCCATAAACAGCTTTCGGGCTGAAGTCAGGTATTGGGATTGCTGATTGTTTTGTAACAGTCCAATGGGGATATTCGGGTCTGTTAACTGGAAAGGGATGGTGACCAGTTCCTCCGGCAAAGGCATTGACGACAGAACCACTCCAACCGAAGGGATCGTACTTACGAATGAGGGGATAGACGAGATTTGACTGACGGTATAAAAAAATGGCATCGACCGGAAGCGGGAAAGCTCTTTCTCCAGCCGTATATGGTACAAGCAGTTCTTCCCTCCGACGATAAGCGGGTACTCATACAGATCTTCGAGCTGAAGCCCATTTTTTGCCGCGAAGGGATGACTGCGGGACACGATAAAAGCAATTTGTTCGTGATATAAAGGTTCAAAATGTAAGGATGGTACCGAGTGAGGTTCCCCGGAAATTGCAAAATCCAGTGTGCCGTCTACCAAAGCTTTTGAGAGCGTATCCGTATTTCCCACTGTAAAATGGCACGTAATATTCGGTTTATGCTTCCGAAATTGTCGTAGCATCAAAGGCAGTACGGTAGTAGCCACAGTTTCAATCACACCGATATGGAGCGTGCCAATCTCTTCTTTTTTCAGCGACCTCGCCTGATCCGTTACAAAATTCCAATGCTGAATAAGTTCGTCAACCTCTTCGGCATATATTTTTCCTGAGGCGGTTAATTCTGCATCCCAGCCTCTTTTAAAAAGCTGAAATCCCAGCTCTTTCTCTAGCCTCTGAATTTGGTTCGTGACTGTAGACTGCGCGTAGTTTAATTTGGCGGCAGCTTTCGAGAAGGTTCCTTCTTCAATAATAGTACGAAACGTAGTTAACTCTTTCAGATCCATACAAACTCATCTCCATCGATAAAGTTGAATATATTTATGATTATTTTCAATTATACAGATGAATATAAGGAGAGTACAATCATCTTATCCCAACGGATAGGAGAGAATGAATATGCCTTTTGTACGAGTAGGCTACATGGAGCAGCAATACACAGAGCAAGAGCTGCCTGGCGTTAGTCGCTGTATTATGACTGCTTTGATCGAACATTTTCAGGTTCCGCCCAAGGATTACTTTCAGGTTTTTCATGCTCATAAACATAGCGAGTTTTATTATAGTCCCGATTATTTGAATGTACCCAGAACAGACAAGCTGCTGTACATCCAAATTACAATGGGATCGGGTAGAACTACGGAACAAAAAAAGGGTTTTTACCAAAGGTTAGCCGAACTCATATCTATTGAATGCAAGATTAGACCAGAGGATGTATTTGTGACACTGGTAGAGACTGAATTAGAGGATTGGTCCTTTGGCAACGGACTTGCCCAGATGGTCTTATGAAGCATAAATTAATCAAATCGAGTGTTCGGGAAATGATAGGTAATTTTGCACCCGCATTTGTAACCTATACGGAGGAAGTTCTTTTTGGAGATGTATGGAGAAGAAGTGAGCTATCTCTTAGGGAACGGAGTCTCATTACAGTTGCTGCTTTGGTAGCGGGTGAGCATGTGAATCAACTTCCTTATCATCTGAACCTGGCCAAAGAGAACGGGATTTCGGAGGAAGAATTGATTGAGGTCATTACACAGCTAGCCTTTTACGTAGGATGGCCGCGGGCGGCCTCAGCAGTTCAGGTTGCCAAAGACGTATTTTGTAAAGAAAAAGAACGTTAACCATGAACTTGAATTACCGCTGAGCACAAGGATTTCGAGTGTTTGGCGGTTTTTTGATATGATTGTATTGTTATTCTGCTTTGAAAGCGGTATAGTAAGAGTAATTGAATGAGGGGTAAAGTGCCCTTCGGGATTGTTACTGGTAAGCAGGCGATACCCAAATAATGACTAATGGACTTAGTCGTTATTTGGTTTTTTTTGTTATTCCAAACTTTGTCATTACATCAATGAGGTGAGCAGCTAGATGATCATCCGGCAAATATTTAACAACAATGTCATTCGGGCCGAGAATCAGGTAGGTCATGAGTTTGTTGTCATAGGGAACGGTCTGGGTTTTAAAAAGAAAAATGGTCAAAGGGTCGATGAAGAAAAAATAGAAAAAACCTTTGTATTAAAGTCCGATAAAATTCCGCAAAAATTAATTGATCTCATTGGGGAAACATCTGTAGAGTATTTAAAGGTGGCGGATGAAATTGTAGGGAGCGCCAAAAAAGAAATGGGAGATATTTTTAGTGATAATATCTATATTTCCTTGATTGACCATATTCAATTTGCCATCTCTCGATACAGAAAATCCGTGGGGCTTAAAAATTCACTGTTATGGCAGATCAAAAAATTTTACAAAAAAGAATTTATGATAGGTATGAATGCATTGGACATCATTCATGCTCAATTTGGCATTCAAATGGATGAGCATGAAGCAAGCTTTATTGCCATGCATTTTGTCAATGCAAGACAAGACGGTCAGGGCATGAAACAAACGGTTGAGATTACGGAGGTCATTGATGACATTTGCCCAGCGCTTGCTAAGCAATGAACAAGAACAATTAGCTTCAGGGGATAACTTCTTGTATGACCAAGTCAAAGATAAATACGAGAGGGCTTTTCAGTGTACCCAATTAATTAATCAATACCTGGAATTAAAGCATGAAAGTGCGATGTCGATTGATGAAAAAGTGTATTTGACGATTCATATACAGCGTGTAACCTCTAGAAACGATATGGCTGATTCTTAGAAAAAAAGCTTGCAAACGATTTCGGAGTGATTTATAGTAGGCTCACAACTTAAATTTAAGGATTGTTACTGATAAGCAGGCGATACCTAAATGAATGGCAGTGATCATTTTCTATGATCATGCATGCCTTTCGTTTAGGTATTTTTTTGTTTTCAGGCAATCTGCCCAAGAGGAGAATGAACATGGACCATAAGAAAATGGGCGAGGATATCGTACGTCTCGTTGGAGGAGAAGAAAATATTAATGGGCTTGTCCATTGTGCTACACGGCTCCGATTTGACCTGAAGGATTCACGAAAAGCCGAAAGAGAAGCGCTTGAGAAACACGAGGGAGTCATTACTGTTGTTGAAAGCGGAGGACAATTTCAAGTCGTGATTGGCAGCCATGTTGCCTATGTATACACAGAGATTATGAAAAACAGGGATTTTGGGTCAGACACCTCTACGGCCAACGAATCCAGCGGAAAGAAGACATCGGTCATATCCACAATCTTCGAAGTCATTTCCGGCAGTTTCTCCCCGTTGATTCCGGCGATGGCAGGCTCGGGGATGCTGAAAGCCCTCTTGACGGTTTTGACCTTGCTGGGCTGGATGTCTGAAACGAGTGATACCTATCTGATCCTGTCTGCTGCCGGGAATGCTGTCTTTTACTTCTTGCCGATTTTACTGGGGATTACGCTCGGTATAAAGCTGAAAGCGAATCCTTATGTAGCTGGTGTGATCGGTGCGGCTCTTCTGGAACCCAACTTTACGGGGTTGATGGACAAAGGCTCTGATGTATCGTTTTTAGGAATACCGGTGGTCATGATGAACTACTCAGCGAGTGTTTTCCCGATTTTCATATCTATCAGCATCTATGCGTTGGTCGACAAGTTTTTGAAGAAAATCATTCTTAAGGATTTGCAGCTGTTTTTAGTTCCGATGCTGGCTTTAATGATTATGGTTCCGCTATCTGCCATCGCATTTGGACCGTTCGGTACAACGGTAGGAGATTGGATTTCTTCGGGTGTGACATGGTTAATCGGTGTAAGCGGCATTTTATCAGGAATTGTGCTTGGCGGTTTTATGACCTTTATGGTCGTCTTCGGACTTCACTGGGGCTTTACCCCGATCACGATTCAAAATATCGGTGTTGGCGGTGATCCGATTGAGGCGATGGCGGCTGCGGCTGTATTTGCTCAAATTGGTGTCGCATTCGGTATCTTCTTGAAGGCGAAAAAAGATAAAACACTTAGAACCCTTGCGGGTTCCACGAGTATTACAGGCTTGCTGGCGGGTGTGACAGAGCCGATTGTGTATGGTCTGGTGCTTCGCTTTAAACGAGTCATTCCGATTGTCATTATCTCAGGGGCGATAGGCGGTGCCATCAATGGACATTTTGGAGTGAAAATGACAGCTTATGTGTTTCACAACATTTTTGCGATTCCGGTATATACGCCTACCTTGGTTTACGTGATTGCCATTGCATGCTCGTTCGCGGTAGCCACGGTGCTGACTCTTATTTTTGGCTATGAAAGCAAGGTGAAGGGGGAGACCGCGGCAACTGTTGAGGCCGTTAAGACGGAAGAACCTCTACCAACTGTTACAGCAACTAAGGCTGTTGACATCAAGAAAGAAACGATCTACAGCCCGATCACAGGCAAGACTACACCACTGAGCCAAGTGAATGATTCGGCATTTTCTACAGGGGCAATGGGAAAAGGCTTAGCCATTGAACCGTCTGTCGGTGAGGTCGTAGCGCCCATAGATGGAGTTGTAACGTCGCTGTTCCCTACAGGACATGCCATCGGCTTGACTTCCAAGGCGGGTACGGAGATATTAATTCATATTGGAATTAACACCGTCGCGTTGAAAGGAAAGCATTTTAATCCGGTCGTTCAAGAGGGAGATATCGTAAAACAAGGGGACTTGTTAATCCAATTTGACAGAGAGCAGATTATAGAAGCAGGGTACGAAATCGTAACCCCTGTCATCGTCACCCTGACGAAACATAAAGTGGACGTATTTGAGACCAATCAGGAGCAGGTTCAGAAAAATGAAGTATTGCTAACTTTAGTGGTGTAATACAGGAAAGCTCATCATCACGTACATGAAGCGAAATTAGAAGGATATAACGATAACTGGAGGGACTAGATCATGAAACATAATCAATTGAAGGCATTTCCTGAAAATTTTTTCTGGGGAGGTTCAACTTCCGCTTATCAAGTAGAGGGTGCATGGGACGAAGATGGAAAAGGCCCCTCTGTCATTGACATGGCTAACCACGTTGAAGGAGTTACTGATTTTAAGGTAACCAGTGATCATTACCATATGTTCAAAGAGGACGTAGCTCTGATGGCTGAAATGGGCTTTAAGGCGTATCGCTTCTCGATCGCTTGGACACGCATCTATCCACAAGGCGCCGGCGAAGTCAATCCGAAGGGAATTGCATTTTACAGCTCATTGATTGACGAATTAATTAAATATGGTATTGAACCGATCGTTACCATGTATCATTTTGATCTGCCCTATGCGCTTGAACAACAAGGCGGATGGTCCAAGAGGGAAACGATTGATGCCTTCGAGCAGTACGCCAAAACATTGTTTGAGAACTTTGGGGACAGAGTGAAATACTGGCTAACTATTAACGAGCAGAACATGCTGATTCTCCATCCCGGTTCTATTGGCACATTAGATACAAGTTTGGAAAATCCGCAAAAGGTACTGTATCAACAAAATCACCATATGTTAGTTGCGCAGGCGAAGGCGATGGTATTGTGCCACGAGATGCTGCCTGACGCGAAAATTGGACCAGCACCGAATATTGGGGTCATTTATCCAGCCAGTTCCAAACCGGAAGATACGCTGGCGGCTGACAACTATGCAGCTATTCGCAACTGGCTTTACCTGGATATGGCTGTATTTGGTCGCTACAACCACATTTCCTGGAGCTATTTGGTCGAGAAGGGTTATGAGCCTGTTATTGAAGAAGGGGATATGGATATATTAGCGAAAGGAAATCCAGATTTTATCGCCTTTAACTATTACACCTCCCAAACCGTAGGGGAAAGTTTGGATGATGGAAATGATTTTTCACATACAGGCGATCAGCACGAAATTGTGGGTGAACCTGGAGCATATCGAGGTTCTGTGAACCCCAACCTGCAAAAGACAGAGTTTGGTTGGGAGATTGATCCGGTTGGTTTTAGAAGTACATTACGTCAAATATACTCTCGCTACCACTTGCCTTTGATCGTGACAGAGAACGGCCTGGGCGCTTTTGACAAGCTCGAAGAAGGGGATGTAGTGAATGACCCTTATCGTATTGACTTTTTCAAGAAGCATATCGAGCAGATTCAATTGGCTATTACAGACGGCGTAGACGTATTCGGCTTCTGTCCGTGGTCTGCGATTGACCTTGTGAGTACCCATCAGGGCTCCAGTAAGCGTTACGGATTCATCTATATGGATCGTGAGGAATTTGATCTCAAAGATCTGCGCCGCATTCGTAAACAAAGCTTCTACTGGTATCAAAAGCTGATCGCTACAAACGGTGAAATTCGTTAATTAATGTAGCAGTGAAAAGCACCTCCTTGAAATGGATGTTACCATTTTGAGGAGGTGTTTCTATTCCCTTTTCCAGGAGGGTGATCATGTATTATATAATAGAAGAAACAATAAACGGAAAGGACATCATGCATTGACCTTACAACAATTAAAATATGTCATCGAGGTTGCCAATCGTGGCTCCATGAATGAGGCGGCGAAGCGGTTGTTCATCTCCCAGCCCAGTCTGTCTAACGCGATTCGCGATCTGGAGGAAGAAATTCATATCACCATTTTTGAGCGTACTAATAAAGGAATTTCTTTATCCAAGGAAGGCGTGGAATTTCTAGGTTATGCGCGTCAGGTCGTTGAGCAGGCGGAGCTGCTGGAAAGTCGCTATTTGGATGCCAAGCCTTCACCACAGCATTTTGCTGTGTCTACGCAGCATTATGCTTTTGCAGTGAATGCATTTGTAAATCTGGTGAATCAATATGGACAGGATGAATATGAGCTTGCTTTGCGGGAGACCAAAACCCATGAAATCATACAGGATGTCAAAAGCCTACGCAGTGAGATCGGAATCCTGTATCTGAACGAATTTAACGCCAAAGTCATCAACAAGCTGCTAAAAGATGCAAATCTGCAATTCAACAGCCTGTTTACGGCTAAGCCGCATATATTTATCAGTGCCAATAACCCGCTATCCCGGCAGTCTATCGTGACCATTGACCAACTTCATCCTTACCCATATCTGTCCTTTGAACAAGGGGAGTACAATTCCTTTCACTTTTCCGAGGAAATTCTGAGTACATTGTCGCACCCCAAAAGCATTCGCGTCAATGACCGGGCCACCCTTTTTAATCTGCTCATTGGCTTGAACGGCTATACCATTTCTACCGGAGTGATTAGTGCGGATCTGAACGGTAACGAAATTATTTCCGTCCCCCTGGAGTGTGATGAGTCTATTAATGTGGGATGGATTTGCCATAAAAACGTCGCGCTCTCCAAGCTGGCCACAGTCTATGTAGAAGCGTTGCATGAGGCAATAGGGGGATAAGAAAGTTTGATATAGCCTTAGGCTATAACTAGCTATAGTTTATTGGAGTTACCTTATAGCTGAAAATGTATGTTATCTTTCTTACAACAACTTCACTACTGAAGCGAAAAAGGAGATAACCCTAATGAGCAGCATCCTTGACAATGCATCCCAACGTAAAGTGACCCCTTTTAGACATGATATGGTTGGCAGCTTTTTGCGCCCGCAAGCGATTAAAGACGCCCGAATTCAATTTCAAAATAATGAAATCTCTGCGGACGAGCTGAGAAAGATTGAAGATGAAGAAATTATCAAACTGGTAGAAAAGCAAAAATCCGTAGGACTTCAAGCCGTGACGGATGGGGAATTCAGACGTTCCTGGTGGCATCTTGATTTTATGTGGGGACTGGACGGCGTGGAAAAGGTACAGCTTGCAAACGGCTACCAATTCCAAGGTGTGGAGACAAGAGCGGAAACCGCACGTTTGTCCGGTAAAATTGGACATTCCCGTCATCCTTTCATTGAAGATTTTAAATTCCTGAAACAAGTAGCAGGAGAGGATGCCATTGCTCGCCAAACGATTCCGGCACCTGCGCAGTTCCTGGCTGAGCTGTTGCGTGGAGAAAATAAAGAATCAACCGATACGTATTACAGCAATCTGGATGAACTGGTGACGGACATTGCCAAAGCCTACAAATCCGTGATCCAAGCGCTCTATAATGAAGGCTGCCGCAGCCTGCAACTGGATGATTGCACATGGGGCATGCTCTGTGATAAAAACTATTGGGAAGCTAGACAGCATGCGGGTGAAAATGTGGAGGATACCAAAAAGCTGTTCGCTCGCGTGAATCAGGAAACCGTGAAGAATCTTCCAGCCGATTTGGTCGTTACAACCCACGTATGCCGTGGTAACTACCATTCCACCTGGGCATCTTCTGGCGGCTATGAGCCTGTAGCCGAAACCCTGTTCGGCATCGATAACATCGACGGCTACTACCTCGAATTCGATACCGACCGTGCAGGTGATTTCACCCCGCTTAAGCATCTGAAAGATGAAAAACAAGTCGTACTGGGCCTCGTTTCCTCCAAAACGGGTGAACTGGAAGACAAGCAGACGGTCATCAACCGTATTAAGGAAGCAACTCAATTCGTAGACATCAACCACATCTGCCTCAGCCCGCAATGCGGCTTTGCTTCCACAGAAGAGGGCAATATTCTGACCGAAGAGCAACAATGGAAAAAGCTTGCTTTCATTAAAGAGATTGCGGACGAGATTTGGAAGTAAGAGTTTAGGGGAATTGAATTGGAGAGATTCGTGATTACTAAAACACGCCACTTGAGGGCGTGTTTTAGTTTGAGAATCCGCTAAAATTGACCAAATTCCCTTATAGTTGCATTTCATCTTTAAGGACTTTTATTATAATAGCTAACGCTGTAATATCTTCTTAAAGGAACGCCAGATATTTTTTATTACAAGGGAAATATGGAGGGGAAATCAATGAATTACTTTTTATTAATTACTACACGAACAAACAAGTTCAATACTGATGATATCAAAGGGCACTATGACCATCTGGAAAAGTTAAAGAAAGAGGGAGCTCTTGAAAAGTATGGTCCATTTAGCGATGGAACGGGAGGAGCCTATTTAATAAAAGCAGCGTCACTTGAGGAGGCGACAAAGATTGGGAATTTAGATCCGCTCATTCAAAATGGTTCTTCTACATTGACAATAAAGGAATGGTTGTTGCGTTAAATTCCATCTAAGAAGGTCATGACAAATAACTAATGTGCCTTTTTGGTATTGAATAAAAAATGAGGACTATGATTTTCTGAAAATGAAAAGTATGGTCCTTTTTTTATTTCCCAAGAGATTGCTCTCACAATTTTTGAGAATCTTCTTAGTTGATAATCTCCCGTATCACATTCCTCGCCAAACGTACCTTCTCTGGACTCGTCTTTTGAAGTATATTTACGATTTCTTGTATACCATCTTCATGCTTCGTAACCTTAATATCCTCATTTACATAAGCGAAAAGCTGAATCAAATTAACATCCAGTGCATCAGCGATTTTAGCTATGTTTATTAAAGATACGTTTTTTTCTCCACGTTCAATCTGCCCTATGTATGAAAAATGGAATCCGCCTTTTTCCCCAAGCGACTCCTGAGACAATCCTTTTTCTTTTCGCAAAGCACGTATTCTGGCACCCACTAATTTGAGGACTTCTTTGTCTTCCATCGTCTACACCTCACTATTCTAAAAGTGTAGACAAGAAATCTAAATGAAAACATTGAATATTAGATACAATAAATATTTTTGATATCTATAAGTATTATTTTGAGGTATAATAAGACTATTCTTGAAATTCTCTGGAGGAATAGATATGAAAGAAGCTCCTTCTACCTATATTCCAAGTCCCACTCAACCATCCAGACCCGTGCAACACCTAGATCATTCAATAACCGATTTCCACACCTTAGCCCAATACCATATGAAACTAGCTCAAATACTGTACAAGCATAACCAACTCCAATGCTGTATTATCCTCTGTGACTGGGCGCTAACCTCCATGTTAAAAGCTCTATATATGAAAGAAACTAATAGCATTTTCCCTCCGAAACTCTTGTCGATGGCGGATTTGTTGCACTTATTACATACCGAAACCAACCCGGGATTGGATGTTGTCGTATTTATAGGCACCACTCAATTTCTTTCATCCCAGCTAGAAACCCCGCTCCTTCAGAAGATGAAGCAGAAGGATGTGAGCAGGCTGCTGCGCAGAACAGACGACATTCTTTGCCAGTTGTCATCCCGAGTCATTACCGACCCATCCGAAACATACCAGTCCATTTTCTAAGAGGCTCCTTCACACAAATAAACTTACCGATTCGCCCGGTCGTTATCCGCTTTTCTACATACAATAAGAGTAAGCTTTAACGCAAGGAGGGATTTAGACATGGGTGAAGTAGGTTACGGTGGAGCATGGACATCCACAGGCGCGATTTTGGTATTGTTCATTTTGTTGGTGATTATCACCAAATCTTTTCTGATCTAACGTTAGGTTAGCATCGCTCAAACTTACAAAGCGACCCTCTTTCACGACATCGTGAGGGAGGGCTTTTTTAATGCAGAATGGATGGTGGCTCTAGTATGTTGTCTGGTTCTACAAGCATTGTTATACTTTACATACAGGGATAATTTCCCTCAAATCTATAGCAATACGGATAGCGGAAGACGTGGGAAAACGGAAAATTCGCTGACTATTATCAGGAGGATTGTATGATGAACATGGCAATCAGTCCATTTCAATTTACGACAGACACGGCGACTCTTTGCCTATTTGATACGCAAGCTCTGAAGCATCGTTTGAACGATGAGCCGGATTGGTGGTCTATCGAAGCAGACGAGCTGGGGGAGTTAAATGCGGGAAACGCTGCTTTCTTGAACCTGGGAGCGGATGGGACGTATGAGGTTGTGATAACAGATCATATCGAGCAGCCGACGGTGCGGCTGTTTTTGAAGGTTCCTTCAGGGAACATATTTATTGGTGCAGGAGAGGAAGCCACAGGTGGTGAGTTAGAACCTGATTGTGTATGGGGAGGGTCATTCCTGTCTGTGCAACCCGGACTTTATGAATGCTTGGCAAGCAGAGGAGAAAACCACCGTATTTATCTTTCTTTTAAAAAAGGAAGCGAAGGCAGCAACAGTTTTACCAGTCTGGTTCGATTGTAGGTTGCAGGATCAACCCGTAACGGATCAGACAAACCGCTCGAACACAGGGGAGCCATAATAACCGGGACTGGGAAAAAGGAAAAAGCTATCCCCACGGCTTGCAGATCCGTGAAGACAGCCCTTTATTCGTCTATTGATACTTTACAATAATAGCGTTGCTGATCTGGCGGCCGGGTGTGGTGAGGTAAGAGCCGTTGTAGTACAGTCCGCTGGAAGCACCGCCATCCAGATTCATGGCCTGATAAGCGCCAGCCTGCTTCATCATTTGGGCGAGCTGTGGAATGGTCGCTCCGCTTGTGGTCAGGAGGATCAGCTTATGATCCCTAGTAATTCCAAGTGCGCTGCGGGCGCCGCCGCCTGTTAATATTTTAGGGTCTTTGAAGCCTTCGGCTTTGACATTTAGGGAAACCTGACCGTTCGTAACCAGACGAGGTCCAGCTTGAAGAGCACCTTCGACGCTGCCTTGACTTAACTGTTGTTCAAAGACAGAACCTGACACAAGCTTGGCTAAATGGTTAGCATCGTAGGTAAAGACGGTACGTTGGTCACCGGAGCTTTTTTTCAACAGCTTGCCATGGCTGACCAGATAGCCGTAAGGCGTCTTGTAGGAGCTTTTGGTATAGGCGTCAAAGAATGTGCCATTAATGGCTACAACCGCTTGATTGCGTTTGGCAAGACTGCTTAAGTCCTCCACTTTACCAAGGGTATCGCTTGCCAGTGCCACGTCCAAACTTATCTTGGGATGGAGCATGGAGATGGTGACCACCTTAGCGGAAAAGGTACGAGATCCAACCTTGAAGCTCTTATGAGCTGTCGTGATCGGGGCAGTATTTCCGGGTAGCTTGCCGGTAAGTACCGGAAGCGTAACAGACGTCGTACCCTGCGTAATACGCACAGCTGAGGTTTCTTTTTGCCATAAGACTTGCAGATTTAGAGATTGGCTGATGAACTGCAAGGGTACATAGGTAGCGCCGTTATCGGTAAAAGGTGCATTTTGCATACGAACCGTTTGATCATTTACTTTAGCAACAGTTTGTCCCGTAAATAAGGTAAGCCGGGTATTGCCTTGCGCTATTTCTATTTTTTTGTCCGCTGGGTTCAGGTTGAGCGTGATCCCTTCATAGCTGTTCAGGAGGCGAAGCGGGATGAAGGAGTGGTTATTCTGATCCACATAAACCAGCATAGGTGCTGGTGCAGCAGCGTAGATCGGGGTTACAAGTAAGAGCATGGACAGGATGATAAGTGCGGTGATTCTTTTCATGAATAGATCAATCTCCTTATGTAGTCTTAACTATGGACGAGGTGCTTGTACTTATATCGGGTTTTATGAGTTATAAGTGTATGTTACGCGAATTTTGAGTGTTTGGATGATACAGAAACGGGGTGGCTGGAGATGAGCAGGTATGAGACAAGACTTGAGGATTACCGTCGCAGGGAGCGCCCTTCTTATCGTGTTTTTGAAGGAATGCAGGAATTGGTGTGCAGTGTGGGGCAGCTGCATAATAACTGGTTATATGTGAATGTGGATCAATGGGATCAGGACCCTGTTCATACACCGATTTATTATTTGGATGAGCATTGGCTGGAGGAATGTGCAGAGGACGGTACAGCCGCAACCAACGAACAGGACGAGTATATTTCCCTATGGATATCAGATCGTCAGGTTCAAACCTGGTTTGAGCTGGCCACCTTTGAAAGTGTTGTAGAAGTTCTTAAGGCTGCTGGAAAGCCAGTAACACTTCAGATGGTGATTGTGGCGGTCAAATATTACGACAAGCGCGATGCCTATCTGGACTATGACGAGGTAAAGGCAGTGACAGACCTGTGGTCTGTGTTGACGAAGGTGAGGAACCACCTAACAGAATGAATAAAGCCTGTAGAACAAATAAGACATACATACACTGGATGGGGGAAGCAGGATGAGTTGGTTGGATCATGAAATGGCGGCACAGTGGCGACAGGAAGGAAAAAGGTATGCCGCAGACGTGAATGAATTTGTCAGAATCGGTATGGAAAGCCAGTGGCAGCAGGAGCAGCCAGAGCCAAAGCGAGACGAACGCTCCAAACTGGCCGAAGATATTTTTCGTATGATTCAGGAGGCAAATCAGGCAGAGGAAACAGAGAAGTTACGTCAGGAGATTCCGGCTGCATCCTGGCCGCTTACAGCAGCGTTTGAGGAGGCTTTGCAAGCCGTTAGGCCGATGGCTTTTATGAATGGAGGCAATGAAGTCATTCTACATGCAGGCAATCCTCGGGAACGCGGACAGATCTATGTGACGGGAAAAGATGGAATCAGGCAAATCCCCGGAATGCACCGAGTAGGTTGTTCGCCGGACGGGAGTTATTTTGCGTTGGTGGATGGAAATGGGATTCGGATTGTTCGTCAACCGGACCGAAATTTGCAAGGCGAAGAGACAGCGCATTTTCAATGGACGGATATACAAGTCCGCTTAAAAGCATCTATTCCTGACTTGGAATGCTTGGCGGATGAGGAGCATCCTGAGGATATATTAGATGAAGTGATTCCTTTTGGCGATGGACAGCGCCTGTTGCTGGTTTGCGGTTACGGTGTTTATTTGCTGGCTGGTGATCAGGTGGAATTGATTCATCCCACGGCGTCTGAACGAAGGGAATTGGGACTGGAAGACACGATTGTGGATATGGCGCATGGAGCTGTGTCGAAGGATGGACGCTGGCTCGCATATGGCAGCCAGATGAGTGAGCATTTGCTTATGGACTTAACCGATAAGACGGTGCATACATTGGAGCCAGGCTCCAGCTATCCGCATTATGCCCTATTTTCCAAAGATGATATGGATGTCTGGTACAATGCCTGTCATTTCTACAACGGTGCCACCATTCAGGTGCCAATTGCCGAAGTGGAGCAGGGAATTGCTCAGAATAAGGAAGAATGGCCGATAATAAATGAAGAAATGCGAGTATACGCTGCAGTAGCGCTGACACAAGGATCTATTCTAGGTGATGCCTACGGCTATCTCCGTCTTATTGATAGAGAGGGGCGTGAACTTTGGCGCTATTTTGTCGGCAGTACGATATCCGGGCTGGCAGTTACACCTGATGAAGGCATGCTGGCGGTTGGGACGTATGGCGGTATGCTTCATTTGATTGATTTGCAGAGTGGCTCAAAGGATGAATATAGCATTGGCACTGCTCCAATTCACGAGACAGAGCGTTGGTTGCTCTGGCGTAGTTATGAGCCATTGCGCTGGTAATACTAATATTCCGCAAATGGTGAAAAAAGCAAGTTCTGATAAGCTGAACATAAAAAGAGTAGTGGATAAATTGCAATGCTATTTTCATATAAAGACGCATGAGGCATACACCTATGGTGCAAAATGGGAATAAAAAGGAAAGAGGTGTGAGAACATGGACAAGAAAGCGGATATTCGCACATCCATGAAGGAGTTATTTGCACAGATGAATGAAGCCTTTTTTATGGATGTGGAAGAAAATGTACCGTTCGAAATGCGTGATGGGAACGTCGATGAGGAGGGATGGATCAAGTGGAAACCTATTCCTTCACAGATTACAGAACAGGAAGTTCGGGATATGGAAGAAAAATACCATTTTGAACTGCCGCCTCTGCTAAGGAATTTTATCATGTCCTACCATTATGTATCTTTACAATTCGATAATGAATCTATTCCGGGAGTATACTGGAGCGATTGTACGTTTGTAGAGTTTCCACGTCTGCCGATAGGTCATGGCTTAAAGGCATTTTATGATTTGATCGATCAATGGTCACCTTTGCTGTCAGCAGGCTATATTCCATTTGCAATTGCAGAAGACAATCAGGGTCCTGTGTGTTTAAATGCAGGTAGCAGACATAAGGACGGAGATTATCCTATTGTCTGGTTCTTTCATGAGGATCTAAGGCATTTGGATGAGGATGAGCTACGGATCAGGAGTAATCTGCTTCCTCATGTGCAGGGGCTGTTTCCATCCTCTGTCGAACTGTTTAACGTTATGTTTAAGCAGATCAGACACTAGCGATTTCCTGAAATGTAATTTTACTGTGCAGGTTAAGCAAGATATTGACATAAAAAATGAGGAATGTTATAAAAAAGGTAGGCTAGCACTCGAATGGTGGGAGTGCTAACAAAGTTGAATCGTTTGCATAGCTCTTATCCGCTGGCCTTACATAGGTTTATATTTGAAAGGAGATATCCGAATGGAGAAAAAACAGTTTCAGGCTGAGTCCAAGCGTCTGCTCGAAATGATGATTAACTCGATTTACACTCAAAAGGAAATTTTCCTAAGAGAGCTGATCTCCAACGCAAGTGATGCGATTGACAAAATTTATTACAAAGCACTGACAGACGATCAATTGGTCTTTGACAAAGAAAATTATTATATTAAAGTAATTGCCGATAAGGATAATAGAACGCTAACGCTACGTGATACCGGGATTGGGATGACCAAGGAAGAACTGGAAAATAATCTGGGCGTCATTGCTAAAAGTGGTTCATTGGCATTCAAAAATGAAAATGAGTCCAAGGATGGTCATGACATCATCGGTCAATTCGGCGTCGGCTTCTATTCAGCTTTCATGGTAGCAGATGTAGTTACAGTAACTACCAAGGCTTTGGGAAGCGATACGGCTTATAAATGGGAATCAACAGGTGCTGACGGTTATACCATTGAGGCGGCTGAGAAGGACGAGGTCGGAACCGAGATTGTACTGAAAATCAAGGAAAACACCGAGGATGAGTCCTACGACGAATATTTGGACGAGTACCGTTTAAAAGCGCTTATTAAAAAATACTCTGACTTTATCCGCTACCCGATTAAAATGGATGTTACAGGCAAACGTCTGAAAGAAGGAAGCGACAACGAGTTTGAGGATTACAAAGAAGAACAGCGTATTAACAGCATGGTGCCCATCTGGAGAAAAAATAAAAGCGAGCTAACCGACGAGGATTATCAAAACTTCTACGCGGAAAAACGCTATGGCTACGACAAGCCGCTCCAGCATATCCATGTCAGCGCGGACGGCGCGGTAGTGTACCAAGCTATTCTGTTTATTCCTGAGAACATACCGTTTGATTTTTACTCCAAGGAATATGAAAAAGGGCTGGAGTTGTATGCCAACGGTGTACTGATCATGGAAAAATCTCCTGACCTGCTGCCGGATTATTTTAGCTTTGTGAAAGGTATGGTTGACTCCGAAAGTCTGTCACTCAACATTTCGAGAGAAATGCTGCAGCATGACCGTCAGTTGAAGCTGATTGCCAAAAATATCGAAAGTAAAATTAAAGGCCAGCTATTGACACTACTCAAAAATGATCGGGAGAAATATGATCAATTCTACAAATCATTTGGCAGACAATTGAAATTTGGTGTCTACAACGATTACGGCAGACATAAAGAAACCCTTCAAGATCTGCTTATGTTCTACTCTTCTACAGAGAAAAAACAGGTTACTTTGGACGAATATGTATCTCGTATGCCAGAGGATCAAAAGTATATTTATTATGCTTCCGGGGAGTCCAACGAGCGTATTGAAAAGCTGCCGCAGACCGAATTAGTGGCCGATAAAGGCTATGAAATTTTGTACTTCACTGATGATATTGATGAGTTCGCTATTAAAATGCTCTTAAGCTATAAAGAGAAAGAATTCAAATCCGTATCGAGTGGCGATCTGGGGATTGAATCTGACGAAAATGAGAAAGAAACTAAAGCGGAACAAAACGACAACAAGGAGTTGTTCGAGTACATGAAGGGCTTGCTGGAAGGCAAAGTATCCAGTGTAAAAGCCTCCAAACGCTTGAAAACACATCCGGTATGTCTGTCCGCAGACGGCGAAGTGACTATTGAGATGGAGAAAATTTTGAACGCCATGCCGAATAACGCTGATGTCAAAGCGAATAAAGTGCTGGAAATCAACGTGAACCATGCGGTGTTCAACTCTTTGAAAGAAGCCTTTGCCGAGGATAAGGAGAAGGTAAACCTCTATACGGCATTACTGTATAATCAAGCTTTGCTGATCGAGGGCTTGCCGCTGCAAGATCCGGTTGAATTCACGAACGATATTTGCAAAATCATGGTTTAATATGCTTTATTACGATATAGAGCCGTTCCCGTACCGGGGGCGGCTTTATTTATTATGACACTTCTTAAAGCTCCATAATAGGTCGTATAGTGCTTACACTAGAAGTGTAAGGCTACAACACTATGTTGACTATAATCCATACCTAGGAGGGCGATTGTATGAGTCTGGACCGAAACCCATTGAAACTCCAAAAGTTAAACCGAAGTGAGCTTATACAGTTGGTGGACAAAATTATCAGAGGCGAGGGAACGGAGGAGGAACTTGACAGCATGCTGACTGAAGTCATGCAAAATACACCTCATCCGGGGATTAGTAATTTGATTTATTGGGATGACCGTGATTTGAGTGCGGCAGAGATTGTAGATGAAGCATTAGCCTATCAGCCCATTATTTTACCACCCCATGAATCTTCTTCATAGGACGCGGAGGGGTGGTCTTTTGTTCAAAAATAAGATAATATGATTTCTTTAAGACATGAGCATTATATTCAAGAAAACTTCCATTAAAGGTGTGTTGGATTCCTTGTAATGTATGGGGAAATGTTTGCTTTTGGCTCGCTTCACAAAGAATTTATGCATAATTTTGGGATTTGTAAAGTTTTTGTGACATGCTCCTGTGAATTTTGACACAGCAAATTGTCGTTTTTCTTGATTATTTGGTGGGATGTCTTTATAATCATTTTGTTTGCAAGAATGAATAGCGATTAGCGTATGGAATAAGGAGGTTATTTATTTTGGGAAAAGCATTGATTATTGGCGCCGGTGGCGTGGCCAGCGTTGTGGTGCATAAATGTTGCCAAAACCCAGATGTATTTGAAGAAATTTGTATCGCAAGCAGAACTGTTGAGAAATGCGATGCGCTTAAAGAGAAGCTGGGTGGAGGTCGTACGAAGATCCAAACGGCTCAGCTTGATGCTGACAACACCGACATGGTCATTGACTTGATTCGAAGCTTTCAACCGGATGTAGTTATCAATGTGGCTCTCCCTTATCAGGATTTGACGATAATGGATGCTTGCCTTGAGACAGGTGTTCATTACGTTGATACGGCGAACTATGAACCGCCGGATACGCCGAAGTTTGAATACAGCTGGCAATGGGCCTACAAAGAAAGATTCGAAAAAGCAGGAATTACAGCTCTGCTGGGCAGCGGTTTTGATCCAGGTGTGACTGGAGTATTTACGGCATATGCTCAAAAGCACTATTTTGATGAAATTCATACGATTGATATTGTGGATGCAAATGCAGGGGACCACGGATATCCTTTTGCAACTAACTTTAATCCGGAAATCAATATTCGTGAAATTACAGCGAAAGGCCGTTACTTTGAAAACGGAGAATGGATTGAAACTGAGCCACTTTCTGAGAAAAAAGTATACGACCTGCCTGAAATTGGACCGAAAAATATATATCTTTTGTATCATGAGGAACTGGAATCTCTTGCAGTGAATATTAAAGGCGTGAAAAAAATCCGCTTCTGGATGACGTTCTCGGACAATTATCTGAATCATTTGAACGTACTTCAAAACGTAGGCATGACTTCGATCGAGCCTATTGATTATGAAGGACAACAAATCATTCCACTGCAATTCCTGAAAGCTATTTTGCCGGACCCGGCTTCTCTGGGACCAAGAACAAAAGGCAAAACAAACATTGGCTGCATCATCCAAGGCGTGAAAGATGGAAAGCCAAAAACCTATTATGTTTACAACGTTTGTGATCATGAGGAATGTTATGCAGAGGTTGGCTCCCAAGCCATTTCTTATACAACAGGTGTTCCTGCCATGATCGGTGCAATGCTTATCATCAAAGGTCTCTGGAAAAAGCCAGGCGTTTACAACGTTGAGGAATTCGATCCAGATCCATTCATGGAAGCACTAAATAAACACGGATTGCCATGGCAAGAGAACTTTTCGCCAACGTTGCTTGATTGAGGTCTGCGATGAATATTGATATTACCGGACTCCCATCACCTTGTTATCTTGTTGACGAAAGACTTCTTGTCAAAAACCTTGAGGTTTTGAATTCCGTACAAGAGCGGACAGGTTGCAGTATTCTGCTTGCTCTTAAGGGATTTTCGATGTTTTCGACCTTTCCTCTGGTTGGCAAATACTTAAAAGGCGTAACCTCCAGTTCGTTGTTCGAGGCAAGACTCGGTCGCGAAAAAATGGACAAGGAGGTTCACGTATACGCACCAGCTTATGTTGACAGTGAATTTGATGAGCTATTGGAGTATGTTGACCATATTGTTTTCAACTCCTTTGATCAACTGAAACGCTTCAAAAGCAGAGTGCAAGGCGTAACTTCCAAAAAAATCGATATCGGCATTCGAGTGAATCCGGAATATTCGGAAATTGAAACGCCGCTGTATGATCCTTGCTACAACAACTCCAGAATGGGTGTGACTCTGGCTAACTTTAGACCTGAGGATCTGGATGGCGTGGACGGTATTCATTTTCATACGATGTGTGAACAGAATTCAGATACGCTGGAGCGCACTATTAAAGTCGTGGATGAGAAATTCGGGCCATACATTAAGCAAATGAAATGGCTCAATTTTGGCGGCGGTCACCATATTACCAGAGAAGACTATGATCTGGACACACTGGTACGCTGTATCCAATATTTTCAGGATAAATACGGTGTGCAAGTTTATCTTGAGCCAGGCGAAGCTATCGCTCTGAACACCGGATATCTGGTTACAACCGTATTGGATACGATGAAAAACGGAATGGACATTGCCATTCTGGATACTTCGGCTGAATGTCATATGCCTGATGTGCTGGCTATGCCTTACCGCCCGAATATCATTGGTGCTGGCAAGCCTGGTGAGTATGCACATACTTACAGACTTGGAGGACTTACGTGCTTGGCTGGAGATGTGATTGGTGACTATTCCTTTAAAGAGCCATTGAAGCCGGGAGACAAGCTTGTATTCTGCGACATGGCCCATTACACGATGGTCAAAAACCATATGTTCAACGGTGTCAACCTGCCAGCCATCGCCAGCTACAACGACGAAGAGGGCATCAAGGTAATCCGTCAGTTCTCCTACGAGGACTTTAGCTCGCGTTTGTCGTAAGGAAAAGGCAAAATTAAATGAACTGAGTTTAACGAAGGAATGACTCAACTACAAAAGCCTCGCCCTTTTAAAAAAGGGTGAGGCTTTTTGATGTAGTTAGGATTTTTTAGTCTTTATATGTGTCTGTTGCTTGTATCCAATACGACAACAGGCATTAAAGAACGATACACAACTTGAAAAGTTACATAAATTTAATTAGTCTACCTTACAGCTTCAGAAGAGACTTTATAGTCAAATATATGTCCTCCAGGTTGAATTCCTGGAAAAACCTCGACGGCTAGGTAGTATTCTTTACCTTTTTCAAGTTCTACTTCTAAAGAATATTGGCCATCTCTTGAACGTTTCATTTTACGACCAGTATTATCGTAAACAGTCATTTGCAACCAGGAATCAGAATATCTGTCTCCCTGAATTGTAAAATGGACTTTTTGCGATTCAAAAGCCTTAATTCTATATACATCGTAGGCTTCCCAGACTCCAGGCACACCCTCGGCACCAAGTCTTCCGATAACAGCGTCACCTATAAAATAGTAGTTAGCCTGTTCAAAACTATCATTTGGTTCCTGTTCATGATATTCAAGTACAGAGGAAGGAGTTAAGCCGTTTGTAGCGGATGCTGCTTCTTGAGCAGATGCAACAGCGGTGGATGTGCTTAATAGAAGTGCAAGACCTAGTGTGGAAAAAACTGCCTTTTTCATTTAATCATCTCTTCCCTTCTTTTATTTTGGGATTTATATAATATACTTACTAATCCCATCCATTATTATATAGTATGTTCCAGTAAATTGGAATAAAAATGTAACAATAAACAAAAGTATATATTTTTTTGTCACAATTATGATTTTTTACAAATTTATTCACTAATTTTCAATTAAGAGTTAGCCAACTTACTGTATACTATAGAATTCCGTCTTAATATGCTTTCGTGAAAAGGGGCATCCTATTTTAGGAGTAACACAAGCTATGTTATACTCAACAACTGGGGGTGAGAAAAATGTTCGACCCGACCGTTTTTGATAATTTAAAAGTGGCTATGGAAAATGCGGTTTATGATCTGGATAATCTGGATTCACGTATTAACATTACACAGCGAATCGATAGATTGGAAATGTCGGTAATGTCGCGTGAATTTGGTGTACAGTTCAGTCTGAGAGAACAGCTGGGTGTGACGGCAGAACTTCAACTAAAAATGGATTTAAACAACCTGGCTGCAGAAATTTTGGAAATGGAAGATCAAACTCCGGGATGTAGCTTATTGCTGTATTTTGATATGAAGATTCGAGATATTGAGACACAATGCAGCCGGATTGAAAAAATACTGGCCGAAATTTGGAAGCCTGAACTTCGACCAGTACAGACGCTAAGTCAGATTTACGGAGAGAAGACATCTACATACCATAATAGGATTGAACTCCAATTTTCCAGGCAAATTAACGAAGATCAGATGGAGGATATTCCAGAGTTGTTGGAACATATGTTGCTGACGCTTATGGAATTAAACAAGGTCTAACCCCCTCTTTCTCTTAATGAAAGACAGGCTGTTGTCGTTGGGGGGATGTAGAGGTAAAGGAGCTAGGGATATATGATAAATGAACATGATTTTTCTGAAATATATGCGATTATGGAATCTTCTTTTCCAGCATCAGAATGCAGGACGTTTGAGGCTCAAAAGGCTTTATTGAAGCATCCTAGCTATCGTATTATCACTGAAAAAAATGAGCAGGGTAACATAGTGGCTTTTTTGGCAGGTTGGGAGTTCGCGCATTTTCGGTTTGTAGAGCATATTGCGGTAGATTCCCGTATACGAGGTGGCGGATTAGGCCAAAAGCTTATGGGTAGATTTATCTCACGGTCTGATCAGCCGGTAGTGCTAGAGGTTGAGCCGCCAGTAGATGAATGGTCACGAAGAAGAATCGGTTTTTACGAACGATTGGGATTCCATTTGAACCATTTTGAATATGTACAGCCCCCTCTAAGAGAAGGACAGGCTGATCTGCGACTTCAAATTATGAGCTATCCAGATGCGTTGACTGAATCGGCGTTTGCTCCGTTTAAAGAGATTTTATATACCGAGGTATATGGGCTTAAGTAAGAGACTAGACAGTTAGTAGATAAAATTAAAAGGCTCTGCTTGTGCCGTATGGATACGGGAGCGGAGCCTTTGTTCTAAAAAGTTAAAGGGTGCTTCATTATTATTAATGTTTAGTCCATATCATCACAAATTCCTTCTCCTCAGTTTCGGCATCCACAGATTCCGCTTGAATGGTAAATCCATTTTTAGTATAAAAGTTAAATGCTTTCGTGTTGGACTGAT
This sequence comes from Paenibacillus sp. T2-29, assembly GCF_052921365.1. Taxonomy (NCBI): domain Bacteria; kingdom Bacillati; phylum Bacillota; class Bacilli; order Caryophanales; family Paenibacillaceae; genus Paenibacillus; species Paenibacillus sp. T2-29. Next base: position 140,876 of record NZ_JBREVE010000003.1, read on the forward strand.
ACACCTTTAATTGAATTTCGTCATGCTGCTTCTTAACCCAATCTAATAGTAGCTTGCCATAGCCTTTTCTTTGAGAATCAACACGTATAAACAGAGCAGCCAAGTATCCATCCAACATGGAAACGAAGCCGCCAATCGTATGATCATCCTGTATGATAACGTAGTTTTGAGCGAGGGGAAGGTACTTGTTCTCCATCTCGGCAGCTTGAGATTTCCAATACTGTGGAGCAATAAAATGATGGGCTTCTACAGAAGCATCCAGCCAGATGGCTACCAGTTCTTTCAACTCTTCTACTTTCACAGGTCTAATCGACATTGTAACGCCTCTTTTCACATTATGTAATCTTATCTATATTAAGTATGATACTGAAATAAAAAAGACCGTCCGTAGACGGTCTTTCTACCCGTGGCGCTTAATTAAAACCTTGATCCGTATCCCGCGCCTCCGTCAACTCTGTAAATTAGAGAATAACGGACCGGGTAAGGGATACGCTCAACATGTGATTATTGATGTTGACGCACCTCCTTTCCTGATGCGTTCATCTTACCATATCTGGTTGGTGATATCCAGTGATTTTATTATATTTGCTAGTATTATTCATAGAAAATATAATATAAAAATGGCTTGCTTTTAAATTCTATGCAAGATATAATCTTAATTACGGTAATTAAAGATGTTGCCGTCAATACATAGTATGCGGTCGTGGCGGAATTGGCAGACGCGCACGGTTCAGGTCCGTGTGGGCTAACCCCCCGTGGAGGTTCGAGTCCTCTCGACCGCATTATACCTAACCATTACAGGTTCTTGGATTGGCTGGATGCCACCAAGAGCCTGTTTTTATATGGTTAAGATGCATGTTGTAAATAGCCATTTTATTTATACTGGAATATATATTTAATATAGTCTTTTGCACTCTGGTTAATGTCTTCGTCACTTGCTTGAAACGAGGCTCCAAAGACAGCGAAATAGGGTAATGTCGTGGCGCCAACATGTACTGCGCTTGCTTTGAAAGGTGCTATAACTTCATCTACCGTAAAGGTAACGGAACCAGTAGATAAGTAGCTTTCTTTTTTATCACCAATCGACATGGCGATCCCTAGCTTCTTTCCTTTTAACTTATCACCTTTTGAACCATAAGCCCATCCATGCGTAAAAACATCATCAAACCACTTTTTTAACAGAGGAGGATAACTGTACCAATATAAAGGAAATTGAAATATGATATTGTTGTGTGCTTCAAGTAACTTTTGTTCTTTCAAAACATCAATATTCCAGTTTGGATACTCTTTATAAATTTCATGAATTGTAATTTCATTGGTATATTGAAGTAATTCTTGTTTCCATCTTTGATTTACTCTGGAATCTTCAATATTCGGATGTGCTAAAATCACGAGAGTCTTCATCATAAATCACCTTTCTTACATAGCATCATTTGCTTTTTGTGGATACGTATTATTATTCTGTACGCTATAAAAAAAGTAAATACACACAATAAAGTAATATAGTTACTTGAAAGTGTGCATGGTACTTAGAGTAAAGATATGTGATTATAGAATTAATTAGATCAACTTAGTTATTTTAGCGTTGAAGAGGTGGTCGTATGAAACAATATAATTTAGGCATAGAAGCAACACTTGAGATCATCGGAGGTAAGTGGAAATCTTTAATCATATGCTTACTAATGTCTGGTAGAAAGAGGACAAGTGAATTACAGCGTAGTATTCCAGGGGTTTCTCAAAAAGTCCTTATACAGCAGCTCCGTGAACTTGAGAAGGATGGCATCGTTGGCAGACATGTGTATAATCAAATGCCTCCAAAAGTGGAATATTATATAACAGAATATGGTATAACAGCAAATGAAATAATTGATTTAATGTGTACCTGGGGAAGATCGAATATCAAAAAAAGACAACAGCAAGGAGAAGATGTGCGGTTGTTAGAAAGTGAGTCAAAATGAATAGTGGAGTGAAAGAGCGCTGGAGACTATGATGTTTACGGCGATTTTCTTTTTTTATAGAGTCGGTGGTTCGGGGATGTCTGTTGTCGAGTATATGATCGGTTGCCTTCAAGTACTATGTTATATGTTGAGCCACAAGCTGATTTGTAATATAGTTATGACTGGACAACCATTCCATCAATATTAAATGAATGCCAAAGTAGGGGGACCCTTGCAATGATTATTAAACCGAAAATTCGTGGTTTCATATGTACGACTGCGCATCCTGTAGGATGTGCGGCCCATGTTAATCGTCAAATCAACTACATCAAAGACAGCACAGCATTACAAGGAGCTAAAAAGGTACTCGTGATCGGAGCATCCACAGGCTATGGACTGGCTTCACGCATTGCTGCAAGCTTTGGTATGGGAGCTGACACCATTGGAGTATCCTTTGAACGTCCTGCTTCAGAGGGACGCACAGCATCGGCAGGCTGGTACAATACAGTGGCCTTTGAAAGAGCGGCCAGAGCGGCTGGCTACATAGCGGAAAGCATTAATGGAGATGCTTTTTCCCATGAAATTAAGCAAGAGACGTTAAAGCTGGTCAAGGAAAAACTGGGCAAGGTAGACCTGATCGTGTATAGTGTCGCCTCACCACGGCGGACCCATCCAGATACGGGTGAAACCTTCAACTCCGTTCTCAAGCCTATCGGACAGCCTTTTACGAATAAAACGGTGAATACGAATACGGGTGTCGTATCGGAAATTACGCTGGAACCAGCTACGCAGGAGGAGATTGATAATACCATCACGGTCATGGGTGGCGAAGATTGGTCTTTATGGTTAAAAGCGTTAGAAGAAGCCGACCTGCTGGCTGAAGGAGTAACCACACTGGCTTACTCGTATATTGGTCCCGAGATTACGGAGGCTATCTACCGTAAAGGAACCATTGGCCAAGCTAAAAATGATTTGGAAGCCACAGCGCATACTTTAACAAAGCAACTGGAGCCTTATCATGGGAAGGCCTACGTTTCAGTGAATAAAGCTTTGGTTACACAATCCAGTTCCGCTATCCCTGTAGTGCCTCTGTATATTTCCTTACTGTTTAAGGTCATGAAAGAAAAAGGACTGCATGAGGGATGTATTGAGCAGGCGCAACGTCTGTTCGAGACGTTATACAGTGGGTCCACTGTGGAAACGGACGAAGAAGGACGCATTCGTCTGGACAACTGGGAAATGAGAGATGATGTGCAGCAAGCTGTTAAAGCGGCTTGGTCTGAGATCACTACCGAAAACGTATCCGAACTGGGTGATCTTGAACAATACCGTCTGGATTTCCTTCAATTGTTTGGATTCGGTTTTGATGAAATTGATTATGAATTGGATGTTGATCCAGAAGTTCACACGAATTAAGTACAATAGGTTCCAAGTCAAAAACGGGTACTCTCAAGCTGCAAATGGCTTGTGAGACCCGTTTTTTATGTATGCAGGCAAATAAAAATGGGCTCGTTCACCAACAAATTTCACCGAGAATTGGACGTGGAAAGCGACTTTTGGTGCAGCAAGCGAAAAACGGCAATGGTAATGATAATCCCTGCAATGCCAAAAACCGTGACAGAAGTCAGTGCGCGATAAGCTTGCCAGCCGAACAAAAAAGCAATCCCACTGCCAAACGTTGTACCTGCCAGTAACCCGAGTGCGCAGGCAATGTCCGTTCCAAATTTCATAATTATGTTCCTTTCGAATGGTTGAATTGAATAGTAACTTGTACGTTTTTTCTGGACTTGTATCTACACTTGTGCGTACAATTAAATAGTAATCGTTTTCAAACGGAATCTATTTATTAGTATGGATCATTCTTGTACAAATTATTCCTTTTTCAGGAGGCTGATGAAATGAATATGAATGAGCAAATCAAGCTGTGGAACGAAGAGGCGCAGGCTAGTAACGCTGATCATCCTCACCGAAAGGTTGAATTGTTTATTGAGGTACGGGATGGAGCGCTTGGATCCATTGCTCCTTATTTGATTCAACAGAATTATCGGCATGTCACTCTGGTAGAGGATGAGCATACTTCAGCAGCAGCAGGGAAAAAAGTAGCTGAATTCATCCGTGAAGCAGGTTTGACAGTTGATGTAGTCCGGCTGCCTCCGAATGCGGTAGGGGATGTTATTGCTGATGAAACTTATATTATGAAGGTTCTGCTGGGTGTAGCGGATCAAAGTCAGGCTGTACTTGCTGTAGGGTCCGGTACAATTCACGATCTGGTTCGCTTTGTATGCTATAAAATGAATCGACCGTTCTTGTCAGTCCCAACGGCTGCCTCCGTAGATGGTTTTACCTCCGCCGGTGCCCCATTAATTGTGGATGGAAGCAAGCAGACGTTCCAAGCCGTCCCGCCAGAGGCGATCTTCGCTGACTTGTCCGTACTGGAGAGTGCCCCTCAAACGATGACTGCTGCGGGTTTTGGCGATATGCTCGGTAAGTTTACCTCATTAGCAGACTGGCATGTGTCCAGAGATTTGGGAAACGAGCCGTATTCACCTGTGGCTAACCGAATTACCGAGGAGGCTTTACGTGCCTGTGTAGAGCATGTTGATGAGATTGCGGCAGGCAGCAAGACAGGTGTCGAGGTGTTGATGAATGCGTTGATTGCATCCGGTATTTCGATGTTGATGATTGATCATTCCCGCCCTGCATCAGGTGGAGAGCATCATATTTCTCACCGAATTGAGATGGATTTTATTGCAGAGGGGCGCAAGCAAGTTTTGCATGGTGCCAAAGTGGGCGTTGCCTCTGCTTTACTGTCTGATATGTACAGGGAATTGGCTGCCAATCAGGATGTGGAGGCTTTTAAAGTATATCGGACTTTGCCTACATCGGAACAGATGCGTGCATGGCTAGCTCAGGTTGGAGGTCCGTCTACCATTGCCGATCTGGGGGTTACGCAGGAACAGCTTGATCGTGCTTTGCGTACGGCACATACTTTGCGTGATCGCTATACCGGACTCAAGTATATGAATGAACACCAGTTGCTCCGTTCGTAATGTGTGTTACACCTACACCAGAGTCCTTTAGATACTCAGTCTAAGCATGGGAAGGGATTTGTGAATGGCTTTATGCCTCCAGCAGCTATACAACGATATCCTGCTCCTGTAACATTTGTATGTACAAATGGACGATATGCTATAATCGGAATACGAATAGGTACATGATATGGCAAGTACGGAGGAAATTATGGCGCCCAAATATATACAAGTTAAACAGGAAATTTTATCATGGATTCATTCATGCAAACTGGAGCCGCAAAGCCAGCTTCCTTCTGAACATGAAATGTCTGAACAATTTGCAGTTAGTCGGCAAACGGTTCGTCAGGCCCTGGGTGAGCTGGTACAGGAAGGTTGGCTGTTTCGCATACAGGGCAAGGGAACCTTTGTCGCAACACGGGATCATAAGGAACCCGAAGATCCACGGACAATTGGAGTCGTTACAACCTATATATCGGATTATATTTTTCCATCCATTGTACAAGGAATTGAATCCAAGCTAAGCCGGCAGGGCTACAAGCTACTGCTATCAAGCACAGGTAATGACCCTGAACAAGAACGTCAGTGCTTGGAAATGCTGCTGAGTCAACCACTGAGCGGAATTATTATTGAGCCGACCAAAAGCGGGGAACGTAATCCCAATTTGAACTATTATTTAACCGTGGAAAATCGCCAAATCCCTTATTTAATGATCAATGCGCGTTATGAGGAGATGGACGCACCTTGTCTGCGTTTGGATGATGAGAAGGGTGGTTTTTTGGCAGCAGAGCATTTGATCAAGCTGGGGCATCGGCGATTGGCTGGTTTTTTCAAAACCGATGATATGCAAGGAATTCTGCGGATGAAGGGATTTGTAGCTGCTCACCGTAAATATGGAGTGACCTTACATCCGAACGCAGTAACGACGTACCGGACTGAAGAAAAAAATGAGCTTCCGTTACAACGCGCATCGCAGCTGCTGGCGATGGAGGCAGGGGAACGTCCGACCGGATGGGTGACCTATAATGATGAACTGGCGGTGCGGCTACTGGATATTGTACGTTCGGCGGACCTGAGCATTCCCCAAGATCTATCGCTGGTTGGGTTTGATGATTCATTTTTGGCGACAGCCACGGAAATCAAACTTACAACCATTCGGCACCCCAAGGAAGAATTGGGGTTACGTGCCGCCGATACCATGCTATCGATGATTAAAGAGAAGGGGTATCGTGAAGAAGATCGTCAGTGGATTATACCTCCAGAGTTGATTGTACGCGAATCCACGGGACCAGCTCAGGCAATGTCTGGAGGATTTTGAAATGGGGCTATCAATCGTTTGGGTTCAAAGCTGAATTTTGAATGGCATGCTACTCGCCATACCGAACAGCCTGTTTTCTGGATTGCAGAAAATGGGCTTTTTTTCTATACATTTTTGAAAATGTATACATAAACCTATCAAAAAATACATAAAAAGGCTGGTTGAGTTGTACATACAAGTGTGTGATGAGAGTGGTACCAAAAATGAAAGTAAGAAGAGTGACCTAAATATATTAGGAACATTAAATCAGGACATTTGGGAGGACAGACTGGCAGCCGTGGCTGCAGGAGCTGAAGCTGGAGGGTACGACAATATCGTCGAAGCAGCACGCCATATGGCACGTGTACGGGACGAAGCTTCAAACCGATCCCCCGAAGAACGCTGCCGTCTATAATAAGCTCTATGAGGAATACAGCCGTCTTCACGACTACTTTGGATGTGGGGGCAACCCGGTTATGAAAAAGCTGAAGGCTATCAAGGCAGAAGGAGGACGTTCAACTGAAGCGGCAAGCGCTCATTCCTAAGAAGTATATAAATTATAAGCAAGAAGCATTTAAATTTTGCTATCTAAAAAGCACAGTACACCGAGGAATCGGCAGACTGTGCTTTTTTGCTTTTATATTCTGTGAATCACATGATGTGAAAGCCTTATGCATGAAAGATGGTAATGCGTTCCTTTCAAAGACTTTCATGAAAAATTCAATCGTTTTGTTTTAAAGGACATTTTTACTTTTTCAGCATGGCATCAGCAAACAAAATGGATTTTGGAATACGGAAAAACTGTTCCGCCTGATCCTGGAAAGTTTGCGAAGGAACGGTACCCTGATGCAACCATTTCCGAAATGTACCGGGGTGAACGCCAATCCAATGACTGACATCAGTCACCGAAATATCATGTACCATGCACAAACCCGCCAAAATCCGGTTTTTAACTGGAGAACGAGTTACAGTCCGTTTCATAAAACGGGACGGCGATGGTTGACAAATGAGCGGTGAACGCCGGACAACCTCTTCATTAAATAGAATATGGTGCGGATAACCAAGTGTGTTACACGTCTTTTCCAGATTAGTGTTGCCGGGAATACGACCTTCATATACCCACGCGCTGACGCTGCGAGAGGAGATGGAAAGCTCCTCGGCAAGTTGGGACAGTTTAATGTCATTAGCCATCAAAACGGCAAGCAGAACGCGATTGCGTACTTGACAGCGTGTTGGTTTGCGAAAACGTTTGACACGCACGCCTTTTCCCAAATATTTGCGATTGATCAGAGACCACGCCTGAATGGAATGTTTGTCTTGTTGTTTAGGCATATACCCTCCGATTTTTTTTAAACACATACTACTATACCCGAAGGGGGCTTTGCAAGTGACTCCTATCCTGATTTTCTTTTAATCCCATGGGCTTAACCGGTTTATGGAAAATAAGGTCCATTTGGCCTATAAAAATGGAAGTTTAAGGTGTAGATATATTAAAATGTGACATTTTTTATGGAAATGGAGGTAATATGTTCTTCTCCTACGATTGTGAGGATGTACAGAGAAAAAAGTGGGTTTTTGCGCTATATGATTAAGATAATGGTATGGAGAATGTAATTGCTTTACAGCAGGTACGAAGGTTAGAACAGATGAAAGAGAGAAGAATATTGAAGACATTCAAGTCAGAGATATGGTTCTTTCAAAAAAATGAGGAGACTGATGAGCTAGAAGTAGCATATAAAGAAGTTACGGTTATGTTCAAATACGAGATAAATGAGATTTATCAAGTCCATGGGGGCGGTCAAGTTATTGAATCTACCTATAGCCATCTCCTTTGGATATAGGGCAAAGGATGGATGCTTGTTAAAGATTTCAAGGTTGGAGACTTGCTTGTTCAGAGTGCCGGGAATGCACTTTAGAAAGACAATATTGAATTGTTGCACAAGCAGGCAACGGTTTATAACATGGCAGTCGATAGTTCCAAACGTACTTCGTAAGCGACCTTAGTATAGGTGCGTGTGAATACACCAGTATTAAGAGTAGAGAAATTAACAACGTATAATAAACTTTCTAAAAAATATACAAGAAAAAGCGGATGCAGCTTTTAAGCAATTCAAGGAGAATCCGGAGCATCCAAGTCTGAATTTCGAGCACCTAAATCCCCAAATGGTAGAAAGTATGTGTCTCCCTGATCGAAGGTTCTTATTGGGCTTATGGAATAATTCGAGAAAACGGTGTAATTGAGTGACTTGGAATAAACAACCACGACTACAAGGCCGTCATTAAGGAATTAAAGGCTGCTTTTTGAGTGTAATGAGGAGTCTTATGGGATGGAAACATATTGTTCTAGAGGCAAGTTGTTTCTATGAAGACAATGAAGAGAATCATGGTTCAAAATGCTGTAAGGGAAATATAGGTGTTCACTGTTTAACTTACAACCAAGATGGTCATCAAATTTGTCCCAATTTGGTTTTCGGTAAAAGTAGGACATCGGTTATTGCAACCGATAAAGATGGTAATGCTGTGGATTCTTCTACGTTTTGGACGGACGAAAAATTAAGTCCTGAAGAATGGGTGAGAAGAGAAGAAGAATGGCTAGATGAGAAGAGAAGGCTAATGAATATGAATGGTAAGTAATAGAATTCAACCAAAAGTTTGGACAAGAGAAAGACCTTGAAAGTATACCATTCTCAAGGTCTTTACTTTTACCCCACCCAGTGCCAAATGAATAGGGCGGCACGCTCCGAAAGAACTTAACCCTCATCACCTCCGTATGATGTCCTCTAACCTCTTAATGTTTGGGTTCATAAGACTAACTAATAGAGGGCGATATGGTATGGATCCTAGAGTTTTTCTAATTAATGTAGAGGCTTGAACTGTACAAGTGTTGAAGTGAAATTTGAACTATTTAACCACAATACGAGATAGTTTCATATTGTGATCTTTTTTTCATTATTAATTCTGTACTATTAATAAATTGCAAAATATTCTAGATATAAATGAAAATAAATCACCTGCATGATACACGGGCTGGTTACTGAAGTCGCAGGTGAGAAGAACAAGAACTACGGTATGATCAGAATGACAACCGTAGCGCCGAAGACAGCGGCAAAGTATTTGGTATGGAAAACGCCAGTTATGGGAGATGCGGAGAATGATATCCAACGGCAGTGGACACTGGAAAAACGGTTTACTTACCTACGCAGTATGAAATTAAGTGGTGGCACGCTAAAACATATAAGGCTTGGCAAATGATCAGAAACCATAAAATGGACTCCGTAATAAATGCTTTGAAGGAGAAGAGGTATAAATGAAAGTAAAAAAAACATTGTTATTTCTCAGCATTCCGTTGTTGTTGGCATTTGCAATCATAGCGTTCATTGCTTTACCTTGGCTTCTAATATTCATAGGGAATCAATTAGAACCTAATCCTTCGCCTCCTGAAATCACATATGAAAAATTTCCATTTCGTTTGGAATATGAAATTAACGGGCAACGAAAGGTTATTCAAGATACTTTAATATGCGAATATGATGGAATTGGTTCAAATGAGGCTCGCGGCAAATATCGTAAGTGGAGGGAAAGATTAGCCGGCGGAGATAGATTACTACCAGTGCTAGAAGTCAATAGCAGAATAGAAATATCCTATTATCCAGGGATTGCAGAGTACTATATGGGTGATTTGGATAGCTCTGACGAGTATCAGCAAACCGTTGCTGACTCAATATTTATTGAACAAGAAGGTATTATCATTAAAAAAGATGGAAGGGTTTTTGAAAATGATGGAAGGACTATTAACACTCAATTTTCCAATTCAAATGAATTACTTGCTAAGTACCATATTAAACTGATAAGCTGGGACTCTACCCCACCAATCAAGGATAATTTTCCTGATGCCAAATAATAAGGAAAAACGCGTGTATATGATGTCATTATCAAAGCTGCAAAGGACGACTATACGAGTTACTTAAAACAAAATTATAAAGCACTTGAAATTCCTTATGGTGATTTCAGGTGCTTTTGTGCGTTCCGTATAACTCTATAAATCTAGTAACATAACTATGATATTTGAGGTATATAGTTTCTTCACTGGAGAAGGCATACAATCCATTCCATTTTTATTCTTCTAAACTCAGTCGATTTATTCACAACTTTGTAACTTATTTGGTAAGATGGATTGCGAGATTGTTTTCAAATTGTTCTACTATATTTACCTACTAGAGTCTGGTAATCTATTAATATGTATAGGGGGCCTAAAAGACGTCAGGTTCAGTCGGTTGAGATGCGTTTATGTTCTTTATGTTGAGTGAATGTCTATATTGCCATGTCTATATCGTCATGTCTGTATAACTTCATAGACAAGCTAGAGATAGCTCCCGCACATTATAAAATACAGCACAGGATGGTGTAATGAATGAAGCTTTTAAAAGTAAAATGGATAGCTGTATGCTTGATGGCAATCTGTTGTTTGGGGTTGCTGGGTATACATACGAATACAGCGAGTGCACAAGCGCAGGCTCCTTTACTTGGGGTTAATGATGTTTTGCTAGATTCGAATACGATTAAGCCTGTAATGGAAAATGATAAGTTGTATGTCCCTATCGTGACATTGGGGCAAAAGATGGGCATTTCTACTTCTGCCAATGGAAATACATTGGTGCTGACTGGACATAATCGCAGCTTTACGCTGGATTTGAACAAAGGTGATGTGTTTGAGCGTGGAGGACGTACGATGGTGCCGATTCGCACTTTGACCGATGCGTTCGGCTTCACTATTACGATTCCTACGAGTAATGTGTATCGAATTCAGAATGCAAATGCTAGTTTGTCTGATGCTCAGTTCTTGAATACATTCGCGGCAGAAATTAAACAGTACGCAGCTGTCAAGCCAGACAAAGCCAGCAATACAGGCAATACGGGAAATGCCAAGCCTTCCAGCCGCACCATTTATTTGAGCTTCGATGATGGTCCTACAGCGCATACGTCGCAGCTGCTGGATATTCTGGACAAATATAATGCCAAGGCTACGTTTTTCATGCTGGGACCTGAAATTCGCCAACATAGCGCAGTGATGAAGAGAATGGTAGACGCAGGGCATGGTTTGGGCCTACATGGGATGACGCATCAGGTGAAAAAGATCTATGCATCCCCGGCAGCAGCACTGGCAGAGATGAATCAGGATAATGAGATTTTATTTAAGGCCACAGGAAAACGCACTTCTTTGATTCGTACACCTTATGGCAGCAAACCGTATTTGAAGAAAGCATACCGTGATCAACTGACGGGTGCAGGTTATCATATTTGGGACTGGAATATAGATTCCAATGATTGGCGTTATACTAAAAATCCGCAGCATTTTGTACAGACGGTCCTCAGTGATATTAAGAGACTGAAAAAGCAAGGCAGAACACCAGTCGTTCTTATGCATGATAAGCCTTCTACGATCAAGGTGCTTCCACAAATCATGGCGGCCTTGCAGAAAGAAGGATATTCGTTCGAGCCGTTGAATGATAACCTGACTCCACTTAATTTTTGGAATGATCACCGTTAATAGAATAAACTTAAAAGGAAAGCAGGCTACCCTACTTCAATTTTTTGATAGAGGGTAGCCTGTTTTTTTATTTTGCAGCTCGTTTTATATGAATCTATGAATTCATATCTACGTACAGGCCATATGACTTTACGGGTGGCCACGTCGCTGCATATATTACAATAACCGCCCCGAGAGGAGGAGCAGGTATGAATATTAATCCGAGTATGTTTAGTATGATTTGTGCCACCGCAGGAGCGATTATTACGTTTGCCTTTGGCGGCTGGAATCAGCTTATGGTGCTATTCACGGTTGCCATGGCTGTTGATTATGTAACTGGAGTCGCCGCCGCCGTGAAGACTGGGCAAGGTTTAAGCAGTAAAGCCGGCTTTTGGGGGTTGGCGAGAAAGGCTTTAATGCTCATGGTGATTTCTTTGGCGCATCATGTGGATCTCCTGATGGGTACGGAAATCATGAAAGGGGCGGCAACGTATTTCTATTTATCCAACGAATTGATCTCAATTACGGAAAACTGTTCACGAATGGGTCTGCCGCTTCCACCGAAGCTTAAGAATTTTTTTGCCCTATTAAAGGACAAGGAGTCTGATGGTAAAAATGGTGGAAAAGATCGCTAACATCACAAAGTTTCTTTCCGTATGTGGGGCGTTATGATAAAATTTTCAAGAGAACATTTTTAAGATAAGGAGCCTATACGCATGATTAAACATATTGTTTTGTTCAAATTGAAAGATCGCTCCCCTGAAAGCATTGAACATACGGCATCTATTTTGCGCAGCATGAATGGCAAGATCAAAGAGCTGCTGTCACTCGAAGTAGGTACGGATGTGATTCGTTCGGAACGCTCTTATGATATTTCTCTTACCGCTGTGGTTGAAACATTGGAAGACTTGCAAACGTATCAGGTACACCCTGTGCATCAGGAAATTATTGTACACATGAATGAAGTGAAGGATGTATCTATCGCAGTTGATTATGAAATCTAAAGCGGTTACTGGAGGTGCAGAACTTTGTATTATGTCAACCGGGAACAAATTGAGCTTCGACTAGGGGCTGTTCCCGACATTGTCGCCGGACTTCGCCAGACATCCGCCGCCTGGAACGGCGATCTGTTGCAGGGGCTAGTGCAGGAGCGCTGCCTTCATCTGGCCATTGAGACGGTAACGGACGTAGGAAGCTATATCATCGACGGTTTTATTATGCGTGACGCCAGTAGCTATGAGGACATTATCGGTATCATTCATGAGGAAGGTGTATTGGATGATACCGTATTTCATTCACTATTAGAGCTGGTAGCCTTACGTAAACCCTTAGTACAGGAGTATTTCCATTGGGACAGGACAAGCCTTCACCCACTTACACCTAAGCTGCCTGGGTTGCTGGAGCTTTTTGTATCTAACGTGCACGATTATTTAAATAAGGAATTGGGTCCTCAGCCCGAGGGAGTGTAAAGGCAAAAGTGACGGATAAGTATATCGTACCCGAAATGCCCACTAGGCGCATGATCTTGACACTGTTGAAAACCCAGGGACCTGTGGGCGTCGGAAGCTTGGCAGCTCAATTGGGCATTACCGAAATGGGGGTGCGCAGGCATCTCAAATTAATGGAGCAGGATGGCCTTATTGTGGCTACGATCCTGAGACAGGCGATGGGACGCCCAACGTTTTTGTACAGCCTGAGCGATCAGGGAAGCGAGCAGTTTCCTCGTAATTATGATCATCTATTACTGGAACTGTTAGAGGAACTGGATGAAGAGCAGGGAATGGAAGCTGTTCACTCGTTATTTGATGGTAGAAAACGTAAAATGATGAAGCGCTACGCCCCTCACATAGAGAGTGAGTCTACACTAGCTTCACGTGTGGAAAAGCTTTCGGGTATCCAGAACGCTTCAGGCTATATGGCAGAGTGGCGTGAGGAAGAGGATGGCAGTTACTCTATTATGGAATACAATTGTCCGATCTCTCAGATCGCCAATCGTTACCGCAAGGCTTGTGAATGCGAACAGCAAATGTTTGAGGAGCTGCTTGATGCCGAGGTTGTCCGTGAGGATTGTTTGGCGGATGGAGGTCGTTGCTGCTTGTATCGTATCCGCTCCAAAAATAAGTAGAAATTTCTGGCTTGTTCTCTGTATCATGACAGGCTCTCCATGCTTATAATGCATTAACAGATGGGCATTCGCCCGGGCATAAGGGAGAGATGAATATGAAAGAGAACTGCAAAAGCTTTATCCGTGGCGCGTTGGTAGGCAGCATTGCTGGTTCGGTTGCTGCGTTGTTATTTGCTCCTAAGTCAGGTCGCGAGCTGCGTCAGGATATTACAGACCAGGCACGTCACGTGAGTGATAAGGGACAGGAGCTTGCGGGGAAAATTTCAGATACTTCCATCGAGTATACTGACAAAATTAAGGAGACAGCTTCAGCCGTCATTCATGAATTAGGTCAATGGCGTAAAAAGAGTGATATTGCTTCAAAGGTTGGCATTTCATCCGTGCCTGTTCAAGAGAATACGGAAGAAGATGCTTTGTAACTGTCTGTATATCGTAGGTGAAACAACTGGCTATAGCTTGAGTTTGTGGCTTCTCCCGTTGGGGTGAAGCCTTTTTGTTGATCGCTTCCTCGTTTTAGGGTAATCTTTTGGGGTACCTTTTACGCTAATACGACATAAGTTATGTAGCAGCAGAAAGATTTCCGAGATGAAACAACTCATATTTAAACAAAAAAGGAAGCGGTGTGTACGTGCAGCAAGCGATTGCAATATTGGATTCCGGTGTAGGAGGTTTGACGGTTGTTAAAGAAGTCATGCGTCAGCTTCCGCGGGAAAAAATCATTTATTTTGGAGACACTGCGCGCACCCCGTATGGTCCCCGACCATCGGAAGAGGTTAAAAAATTTACAGAGCAGATGGTTGATTTTCTGATTCAATTTAATCCGAAAGTCATTATTATTGCTTGTAACACAGCAACGGCTGCGGCATTGGAGTATATAAGCCAAAAGGTATCCATTCCGGTGATCGGAGTTATCCACCCTGGGGCTCGTGCTGCGATCAGTGCGACCGCTACCGGGTATGTCGGGGTGATCGGAACTGTCGGTACGATTCGAAGCGGAGCATATACAACTGCGCTCAAGCAGTTGTCTCCCTATGTAGACGTGGTGAGCCACGCTTGTCCTGCACTTGTGCCTTTGGTGGAACAAGGGTTGTTCCGCTCCAAGACAACATCGCAGGTTGTGGAGGAATCATTGAGACCTATTCAAACGTATCCGATTGATTGTCTGATTCTTGGGTGTACGCATTATCCTTTTTTGAGGGAAACGATTCAGGAAGTCATGGGTCCTGCGGTGAAGCTTATTAGCTCGGCAGATGAAACTGCACGAGAGACGAGTACCATTTTGTATAACAAGGGCAAGTTAGAGGCCGGGGACGAAACGCCGGTGCATCAGCTTTTTTGTTCCGGCGATCCAGAGTTGTTCCAGCGCATTGCCGCACAGTGGCTTGGGGAGCAGATTCGGCAAACGCCTGTTGTCTGGCAAGTCACCCATCTGGATTAACGAGACAACCAACTTTTTTGTCATTGGACAAAAGAAGTTGGTTGTTTTGCTTTTCGCTACATCAAGACACGCAGCGTCTGCATAACATGCAGTAAGGCAGATGGAAGGGGCGTAGTAAGATGAGGGAATATATCGTTCAAAAAGGAGATACATTGCACCGGGTCGCCTCGGCTTTTAAACTATCCGCGGATACTTTGATCGCAGATAATCCGTGGGCCGCCACGCAACCCTATCTGATTTGTGGTCAATTGCTATATATTCGTCCGTCTACGGATCGTAAATACGTTATTCAGCCTGGGGAGAATGCAAGACAGATTGCCAAACAGTTCGGTGTAGAGCTTGATGAGCTGCGGCTCGCTAATTCGAGGCTTGCGGAGCATGATTTTGTGGAAGGAAAGATAATTATTATTCCTGATGACCATCAGGATCAGATTGTACGGTTACGTGGAGAGTACAGTTATGAAGATTTAAAGGAAGACCTGGAGGCATTGGCCCACAAATATCCGTTTATTGAAGTTGGCAGCATTGGCACCAGTGTCATGGGGAAGGATATCCCTTATATACGGATTGGGCAGGGAACGAGGAAAATTCATGCCAACGCTTCTGTACATGCTAACGAATGGCTGACGACGCCTTGTTTGCTGCGTTTTATAGAACAATATGCACTAGGGATTAATGGGTCTGGAGAACTTGCTGGGAATTCTCAATGGGTGTATGCGGGCTCTCCGATGAAATTAATGGAACATACATCCTTATGGGTGGTACCGATGGTCAA
Source organism: Paenibacillus sp. T2-29 (assembly GCF_052921365.1). Classification (NCBI taxonomy): domain Bacteria; kingdom Bacillati; phylum Bacillota; class Bacilli; order Caryophanales; family Paenibacillaceae; genus Paenibacillus; species Paenibacillus sp. T2-29. Next base: position 157,004 of record NZ_JBREVE010000003.1, read on the forward strand.
TCCGGATGGAGTAGAACTGGTGCAACAGGGTATACTCCCAACTCATCCGCTGTATCATGAACTCAGAAAGTGGAATGAAGGACGTGCTGATTACCGCGGCTGGAAGGCCAATATTCGCGGTGTCGACCTCAACGATCAGTTTCCGGCGTATTGGGAGGAAGAGGTGCGCAGACGCGGTAAAACAGGTCCGTCTCGACGAGATTACGCAGGACCTGCACCTTTGTCTGAGCCAGAGTCCAAGGCCCTTGCGGATCTAACGGAGCGCGAACAGTTCGACATGGTATTATCCATACACAGCCAAGGACAGGAAATCTATTGGAATTACCGGGATCTGGAGCCTAAGGAGAGCCGAGATTGGGCATTACAGCTGGCTGCTGCAACAGGGTATCGGGCGGTAAAGCTGGGGGGAAGCGATGCAGGGTATAAGGATTGGTTTATACAACGGTTTGGTAAACCGGGATTTACCGTTGAAGTCGGTCTAGGCGTAAATCCGCTACCTATGCGGGATTATGATGATATTGCAGCAGAAGTAGGAATGTTAATGGCGACGGTGCTGTCATGGTAACAGATCGGGCCTGCTGAAACGTATTGATTCATTTGCGCGTATTAGGAGGAGCACGTTTTTTACAAGTGTTCCTCTTTACATGTCCTTTCAATAGGGTATATATACTTAGGAGCATTGGAAATGGAGTGAACAACCTATGAAGTGGAAAAGACTACTATCTCTCCGTCAGTGGTCACATGTATTTCGTCGTATCCCCCGATTGATTACCTCTTCGAGGATTCCATTGGGTGAAAAATTACTTTTTGCGGTGCCTGTATTGCTCTATTGGATACTACCTGATGTCATGCCATTTATGCCCATTGACGATATTGGTGTGACGTTATTGCTTATGAATTGGTTCGTCACCCGTGCTGAACGAAAATATCCCGATATGCTTGAAAAACAGCACGTACGTGTCCGTTAGATGTAAGCTTATGATTTTCGTGATTGCGATTTTTTACGATTTTCTTTACAATAGGAATATTGCCTTGTGCTATGCTGCACAACTTCTTTTTATCAAGGAGAGGGCTAATTATTGGAATTGTTGATTTTATCCGCTAGGTTGTGTGGTGTGGATATGTATCCATTGAACCACATTTCATTTAATGAATATGAAGGAGATGAAGTTTAATGAACTGCAAAATTACTCGTAATGCAGCTAAAGTATTGAAGCTTGAACTGGATAAGGAAGAGAACCAAGGGAAGAGCCTGCGTGTTGTTATTACTCATGCTCATGGAGATCATGCTCATTACGGGCTCGATTTGGACACGCCTAAGGAAACAGATACTGTTGTATCTACAGATAAAGGCATCGATGTAATTTTGGAAAGCGGTCAGCCGTTGCTGGATGGTGTAAAAATTGATTACTTGTACTTCCCCGAAGAAGGATTTGTTATTACTAACCCTTCCCAAGGTAATCACGGCGACCACTAAGCCGGAGCTCGGAGGGATGACAGATGGCTAATGATATTCGCGTATGTGATGAGTGCAATCATATCCGCTTAAAAACGATCTTGCCTAAGTTGAAAAAGATGGCACCCGATGCGGAGATCAAAATCGGTTGCAAATCGTATTGCGGTCCTTGTGGAAAACGGGCGTTTGTGTATGTGAACGGACGTTATGTGAGTGCGGCCACAGAGGATGAAGTATTAGAGAAGGCTGCACGCTTTATAAAATAGTTCGAGTGCGCATCGTTGGCACCTTTTGAATAGTTCCCCTCCTTCTGATCCATGCTAATGAATGTAGACCATGCCCAGAAGGAGGAGTGACTCATGGCCCAATATGATTCCAATCTCGACAATCACAGTGTCGAAGCTCAAACACAAAACTCGGTGGACAAGCTCCACAATGCCGTGTCTCAGGCATTGTCACATCCGGCTGAACAGCTGATTGAGCAAGCGGAGCAATCTCGCACTCATGCGGAGCATGCTATACAGCAGGCAAAGGATAGCCTTGGTGACGATGCAGTAGAAGTTGCTGAGGAAATGCTTGGTGAAGAGGTACAACGTCTTGATCAGGCTAAAAAAACGTTGCGTTCCTGAGTATTTGTTAATGGTAACAAGCGCAGTCAAATGACTGTCAACACAAAATCCCGATCCACAGCCCTAACAAGCGATGGATCGGGATTTTTGTTATATATCAGGTAGTTATGCAATCGATATCCTTGTTACTTCTTTGCTTCAGTCTCCCATTCGCGAACAAGATCGTATGTGATGACCTGATCGGATATCTTTAATCGATTGAGAGCCTCAGTATAGCCTGGTCCGCAGCCATTCACATCTGTAGGTTGACCTGTACTCAGATTGTAACAGGTTCCCTTGGAGAATGTACCGTCCTCAGATGGAATGTAGTACACTCGTCCATCCGTGAAAGCGCCAGTACGCAGCACAACCATACGAGGTTTTCCACTAAACAGATCGTTACCCATAAAATGATATGGTTTTGTAGAAATCCCAAGTAGATGCATTACGGAAGGCGTTAGATCCAGCTGTCCTGCCGGTTCTGTATACGTGCCTGCCTGGCTTCCGTCAGGAAGATGCACAAGTAATGGCACCTGATTCATGATTTTCTGCATGTCCAGATCTGTAAGAGGCTTGCCTAAAAACTTTTCATACAGTGCTTTGTCTTTAATGGAATTGTCGTGATCCCCGTAGAACATCAGAATCGTATTATCCCACAATCCGTCTTTCTTCATCTGATCTACCAATTCACCCAAAGCCTCATCCACATAATGGACGGATTTTAGGTAGTCTCCGAACATCGTACCTTCAAACTCGCCAACATCCAAATCTACAGCGTCAGGTGACAGGTTGTACGGATGATGACTCGAAATACCGACCATATAGGCGTAGAACGGTTGCTTAACTTCGGTTGTGAGATCGTTGAGCGTTTGTCTAAAAAAGGATTTGTCTCCCAGGGACCAGCCGAGAGGCTCATCTATTTTAAAATCCTTTTTACTGTAGAACTTGTCGTAGTTCATCGCCTTATACATCGTGTAACGGTTCCAGAAGCTGCTGTCGTACACATGAAACGCATTAGGACTATAACCTGTATCCTTCAAGATGGAAGGCAACGTATCGAATTTATGGTCCGCATAACGGATAAATACAGAACCCGTAGGGAGCGGATGCAGCGAAGCGTGGGTAGAGAAGTCCGCGTCCGAAGTACGACCCTGCGCAGTTTGATGGAAATAATTATTAAAATACATGCTTTCCTTCGTCAGTTTGTCAAAGTTAGGCGTAATTGCTTGACCGTTGATCTGTTTGCCGATAAAAAAGTTCATGAACGCTTCAGCTTGGATGACCATCACATTTTTGCCCTTATACTTGCCGTATAGGTCATTTTTTACCTGAAGTAACTTCTGGTGTTGATTGAACCATTCCTTATCCTTATCAGATTCCACCTGAGCCAATGTAGGCTGGGGCCCAAGATGATCCTGACCGTAGCGGTAGATATCATATCCATGAAATCCGATCAATCCGGTTACGTTGTACAAGGCCATTGACCACCAGTTGCCGACAAATATGCCGGTTGCCCAAGTGGAGGTATATATTTTGATCGGTCCAAATGTCAAAACATAGCCAATCAGGAAAGCCAATGCCCCCTTGGAGAAGCGAAGCAGAAATCTTTTAGTGAAAGAGTTTCGTGATGCTTCTAAGTAATGATCATTCGTTGTAAACCGACGCCGTAAGGAAGCTACGAATATGACATACGGAATGAATAAAATCCAGTCTGCAAAAAAGAAAATATCCCACCAGTACATAAGAGATGCGATACTTCCACCCAGAGAATCAACTTGTCCAGCTTGAAGCAAAACGGGAATCGTAATGAAATCCTGGAAATACCGATAATAAACCATGTCGGAATAAATGAGCGCGGTGAGCAATATATCGAGCACCACAAGAGCAATCAAACGTCCGCGACGTGGCAGCCACAAGGTCCAAAAGCTTACAAGCAACAGGGAACCAATAGCAATGACATAATCCAGCGGATTCATGTCAATATTTTGGGCATGCAGGTTATAGTGAATCAGTACAAGCTTGCCAATCATAAGTAAAAAAAACAGAACTAAACCGAAATATTGAGACAGCAGCAGTCTGCTGAACATGTTACCAGTGCGTCTTGCACTGGTCGTGCGAATAACCAACACTTTACCCCCTCCGGCAGAAATGTTCGGCTAGTATAAACTACACATTAACGTAATGTTAAAACCGAAATGCCTTTAATTATTATAGCGCTCATCCTGCGCATTTCAATGATTAAGTAAAGAAGATACAGCACAAATGAGGCCAGGACAACGAACAAAGGGTTCGTTTCCTGGCCTATAGCTCGAACATTTAGGACTGCAACGGTGAAGTATCTTTGCGGCGCGGAGGCAGAGGACCCAGATACTGATAGTATTGGCATTCAATTCGGCCGTTAAACAGCTTACGGCGCTTATCGGCTTTGCGGCCCCAATAATGCTCAAATTGCTTGGTGGAGCTGATGGCAAAGAAGGACCAAGTCTTCATTTCGGCTGCCGTGCGTGCAAGTGTACGGATCAGCTTTTCCACCTCGGCTTGCTCGCTCAGTCTTTCGCCGTAAGGTGGATTTGTAATCATCACACCATACTGGCCCTCAAGTCTAACCTTGCTGGCAGGCAGCACCTTTAGTGAGATGTCTTTAGCAAAGCCTGCTGCCTTTACAGCTGCTTCAGCAACTTGTATAGCGCTAGGGTCGATATCGCTACCTGCAATCTCAAAAGGAATGTCATCACGAGTCAGATCCATCGCCTCGTCACGAGCCTGATTCCATAATTCTCTGCCAATGACAGGCCAGTCTTCCGAGTTAAAGGTACGTCTCAGACCTGGAGCAATGTTCCAGGCTTGCATAGCAGCTTCGACCAATAAAGTACCGGAACCGCAGCATGGGTCATAGAATGGTCGATCCGGGCTCCAGCGACTAAGCTGAATAAGAGCGGAAGCCATTGTTTCTTTGAGAGGCGCCTCTGTAACAAGCTTGCGGTAGCCTCGTTTGTGCAGTCCTGGACCAGTTGTGTCCAGCGTTATCAGCGCACGGTCATTCAATAGGATGACCTCAATGACGTAACGAGGACCATCTTCAGCAAACCAGTCTGTATGGTAGGTTTCCTTGAGCTTTTCTACAATCGCCTTCTTGACGATTCCTTGACTGGCTGGTACGCTACTAAGCTGTGATTTGTGTGAACGTCCCTCTACGGGAAATTCACCATCTACAGGAATCCAATCCTGCCAAGGCAATGCTTTGGTACCCTCAAACAGCTCGTCGAAGGTAGTTGCAGCAAATTCGCCCATTTTAATAAGAACGCGGTCAGATGTGCGAAGCCACAGGTTGCATCGGCATATATCCTTATAATCTCCGGAAAAAACGACGCGGCCATTCTCGACGGTCAGATCCGTGTACCCCAGTTCTCTGAGTTCTCGGGCCACAACGGCTTCCAGTCCCATCGGCGCAGTTGCAATTAGTTGCAGTTGAGTCATTAAACGTATTCACTCCGTCTCATAATCATGTAAGCTTGGTTCAATCCCTATAGTATAGGTCATTGTACTCGAAGAGACAAATCGTTAAGGCAAATAATTTACGAAGGACACCGTGTCCAACCTGCGTTATGATAAAGCAAGAAGGAGAGATGAAACGTGGAAATCACACCCAATATGACACCTGAACAATATGTAGACCAGCTGGTACAGGAGGATGAAGCGCTGCGCAGCATTAGGGAGGCTATTGTTAAAGAAGGGATGCCGGAGGTATCGGTTGCTCATCCCTATGGAAAGTTGTTGACCTTTCTCATTGAAGTCTCTGGTGCACAGCAGGTACTGGAGATCGGAGCATTAGGAGGATACAGTGGATTATGCCTGGCCCGTGGGCTGGGAGAGAAAGGTCGCATCGTGTCCCTGGAGCTGAAAGAAGCGTACGCTGCGTTGGCTCATCAACATATGAAAAACAATGGCTACGGTGATCGTGTCGAGTATCGTATTGGACCCGCAGCGGACAGCCTGAAGAAGCTTCAGGAAGAAGGAAAGACTTTTGACTTTTTTTTCATTGATGCGGATAAGGAAAATTACCCAGTGTATCTGGAGTATGCGATTGCACTGGCCAATCCAGGCGCTATAATTGCAGGAGATAACTGTTTTCTTCGGGGACGCACACTGAACACCGACAAGAACGGACCTGCCGTACAGGCCGTGAGACGTTTTAACGAAACGATAGCAACGGATCCACGGCTAGTCAGTACGCTTTTGCCGGCTTATGATGGTTTGGCGTTGGCACGAGTGAAGTAACGGGCGTCCCTTGAATGTAGCTATACCAAAAAGAACCTCCTTATCCACAGCGTGGAGCGGAGGTTCTTGTCTGTTAAGACAGGCTGTCCTACCCGAAGGTTGTCTTACCTGAAATGAGGCGTAGCCTTACGATCAAAAAGCTTCATACGTACCCAGATTATATTGACAATCAGCAGCACACCAGACATGATGAACAGTCCTTCGATGCCGATAAATCCGGAAAGCACTCCGCCAATGACCGCACCCAGCATATTCCCGAGCGCCAGTGAACTGGTATTGAATCCGAAAGAGCGGCTTTCCATTCCTTCCGGTGTATAGGTGCGAATCAGCGCATTTACGCTTGGTAGCAGACCGCCCATAAACACACCCATGAAAAAACGGATAATGACAAGCTGCCATACTTCATTGACAAAAGCTTGCGGAATGAGCATAATCGCCGTTCCGAGTAGTGCAATGGTCAAGATCTTGTGTGCTCCTATTTTGTCACTTAATCGTCCAAGGAGCGGTGCGGCTACCATATTCGATACGCCTGTAATAGCGGTAACGAACCCGGCAACCAGTGCAATTCCTTCTGCCGAGCCATATAGCTTTTGCACATACAAAGGTAGCAGAGAAACTGTACTGATCATGGCAAACTGGAGTAAGAACGTCACGGTGAACAAAGCCGGAAGCTGGGGCGTATGGCTTAGCTCCTTTAATCCGGCAAGAACCGAAATTTGTGGAATTCGCGCGGCCTCCGCTTTGCTGAAATTTTCTTTAACCAAAAACATTGCCATTAGAGAGGCTAGGAAAATAAGAGCTCCTGTAATGTAAAAGATCGGTCTGAACCCGACCCAGTCAGCCAAAAATCCGCCTAGCAAAGGGCCGAGAATTGTGCCAGCCATTTGACCGGACTGCATAATTCCCATAGCAAAGCCGGTTCGCTCTTTGGGAGTGGTACCTGACACTAGGGAAATAGAAGCCGGGTTGAAACCTGAAATTGTACCGTTTAGCAGGCGAAGCACTAGCAGCTGCCATGGGTGGGTGACCAAACCCATACATCCGATGACCAGGGCCATGCCAAAGCCTGAGCGAAGCAGCATGACTTTACGTCCATATCGGTCGGCCAGCTTACCCCATAATGGCTGAAATATAAACGAGGTCAAAAAGTTAGCTGCAAAAATAACTCCTGCCCACAGTCCTATATCGTGCTCGCCCTTCACATGGAGGTCTTGAGCCAAATATAGGGCAAGGAACGGAGTAATCATTGTAATTCCCGCATTGACCAGAAACTGACCGAACCAAAGCACAATGAGATTGATTTTCCACGTCTCCCACGTTTTCAATGTGCTTTCACTTCCTTTCTGCCATTCTCATCCTGTTGTAAAGGTACTTATTCATGTATAACTTTCCCGGAGCTTTAAAAAAGCCATTTCTCTAGTATAGCACACTTCATTGAAACTTTATCCAAATGTCATGGGTTTGTCATGGTTTGTTTGAGAGCGGCGGTTGTTACGACTCTTGAAAAAGGGCATAATAAAATATAGTATTTATGATTCGAACTGGAGGCTGAAGTCATGACCTACAATGATACTTTTATCCGCGCTTGCCGCAAGCAAGCTGTGGATCATATTCCCGTATGGTACATGCGGCAGGCCGGAAGGTATGACCCTGAGTATCGCAAAATTAAGGAAAAATACACGCTGCTTGAAATTTGCCGCCAGCCCGAGTTGGCCGCAGAAGTAACGTTGATGCCCGTGCGCAAGCTTGGGGTGGACGCTGCAATTTTATATTCTGATATTATGAATCCTGTAGCCTCGCTAGGGGTTGATTTTGATATTGTCAAAAATATTGGCCCGGTTATTGATAATCCGATCCGTACAGCTGCAGACGTAGACAACTTGCGTCCGATTGATGTTGAACGCGATTTGGGTCATATTTTGGAAACTATCCGTATTTTAGACCGTGAGTTGAACGTGCCATTGATCACGTTTGCTGGAGCGCCTTTTACTATTGCCAGCTATTTAATAGAAGGAAGATCCTCCAAGGGATATATTCGCACCAAAGCGATGATGTATGGAGAGCCTGAACTATGGCATCGTTTGATGGATAAGCTAGGGGATATGGTTATTACATACGTGCGGGCCCATATCGCTAACGGTGGCAAGGCTTTTCAATTGTTTGATAGCTGGGTAGGTGCACTTTCGCCTTATGATTTTCAAACTTTTGTGTTGCCGACCATTGTACGTATTTTCCATGAGTTATCTGATCTGAATGTGCCTAAAATTTATTTTCCGGGCGTAAGCTCTGGTGAATTGCTTCCGCATTTGAGCGGGGTAAAAGCCGATGTGATTGGACTGGACTGGCGGGTAAGTATACCTGAAGGCCGTCGTCGCTTGGGTAACAGTTTTGGAGTGCAGGGCAATTTGGACCCTTATGTGCTTACTGCGCCGATGAATGTGATCAAGCAGTATGCAAAAAAAATTGTAGATGAAGGCATTCTGGAGCCGGGCTATATTTTCAATCTCGGTCACGGCTTATTTCCTGAAGCCTCGCTAGATAAGCTAAGAGAGCTTACCGATTATGTACATGAGTATTCTCGCTCTGTTTTGTCAAAAAATGAACACAACTAGAAAAGATAAGAGGGATCTGCTAATGAAAACCAAAGTGGGTGTACTGGTCATGTCCTACGGGACGCCTGAGAGTCTGGACCAGGTTGAAGCGTATTATACACATATTCGCCGTGGTCATGCTCCCTCGCCGGAGCAGTTAAAAGAATTAAAAGATCGCTACGAAGCCATTGTGGGTGGCGTGTTTCCGTTGCGTCAGAATACAGATCGACAGGTCCACAACTTGCAGGAAACCTTAAATCAGGAAAATCGCAACCCGGACATAGAATTTGTCTGTTATCAGGGGCTCAAACACGCCAAGCCGTTTATTGAGGACGGTGTCGAAGCGATGGTGCAAGATGGCATTCGTACGGCGGTGGGTGTCGTGCTGGCTCCGCATTATTCCGTTATGAGTGTAGGCTCTTATATCAAGCGTGCACAGGCTAAGGCACAGGAACTGGATCTGGCCATATCATTTGTGGAGAGCTATTATCTTCATCCCAAGCTGATCAAGACGCTGACTGAGCGTGTGAACGCAAAACTGGCGCTTTTTGAAGAAGCGGGAGCCAAGCGGGACGAGGTTCGTGTTCTGTTCAGTGCGCATAGCTTGCCTGAGCGGATTTTGGCTATGGGTGATCCATATGTGGAGCAGTTAATGGCTACTTCGCAGGCTGTTGCGGATAAGGCGGGAATTACCAACTGGCAGTTTACGTGGCAAAGTGCCGGCCGTACAGCTGAACCGTGGCTGGGACCAGATATTTTGGATACCATGCACAGTCTTAAGGAAGAGCAAGTGGAGTATGTGCTGGCTGCGCCAGTTGGCTTTGTTTCTGATCACTTAGAGGTGTTATACGACCTGGATATTGAAGCACAGGCTTTGGCAAAAGAATTGGATATGCGTTTTCAGCGTATTGATTCACTCAACAGTGACCCACTGTATATGGAGACGCTTAGTGATGTCATCATAGACCAATGGAAAAAGGGATGAGGACATAATGGAGCAAAAGTTACGTAATATTGTAATTGTAGGTGGAGGCTTGACCGGGCTTAGCACTGCTTTTTATACACGAAAAATGTACAAAGAAGCTGGCTACACACCTCGAATTACGCTGGTGGAGAAAGCTCCCGTGCTGGGCGGAAAAATTGAAACATTGCATAAAGATGGTTTTGTCATAGAAAAGGGGCCAGATTCCTTTCTGGCCCGTAAAACGGCTATGATAGATCTGGCAAAAGAGTTAGAGATGGACCATGAGCTGGTAAGCACGAACCCTGAAGCTAAAAAGACATATATTTTGCATGAAGGTCAGCTTCATCCGATGCCTCCTGGGCTTGTGCTGGGCATTCCAACAGAGCTAAAACCATTTTTACGCAGTGGCTTGATCTCTTTAGGTGGAAAAATGCGGGCTATGATGGATTTTGTCATTCCGCCTCGACGTGAACCGGGAGATGAGGCGCTGGGTGATTTTATTGAACGCCGACTGGGCAAAGAAGTGCTAGAGAATGTAACCGAGCCACTGCTGGCGGGAATCTATGCTGCCAACATGAAGACGCTAAGTTTGCAGGCAACTTTTCCACAGTTTGCAGAGGTGGAGCAGCAATACGGAAGCCTTATTCACGGGATGAGGACAGGTCGAAAACCAGCTGAAACACATACGGGTACGAAAAAAAGCGCCTTTTTGACCTTCCGTCAAGGCTTGCAAAGTTTGGTGCATGCGTTGCTGAATGATTTGTACGACTGTGATTTACGCACCGGAATTGCTGTTACAGAATTCACAAAGACAACGGAAACTAAAGGAAGTCCCTATCGCGTTATGTTGGACAATGGAGAGACGCTGGAGGCAGATGATATTTTTGTAACGACTCCCAATTTTGCTGCTGCGCCGCTATTGCGAGATCATGTAAATGTGTCTGCACTGGAAGCTGTTAATTACGTCTCCGTAGCGAACGTGGTCATGGCCTTTGATAAAACAGATATTGAGAACGTCTTTGACGGCTCCGGTTTTCTGGTTCCTCGCAAAGAAGGACGTAGTGTCACAGCTTGTACTTGGACGTCCGCCAAGTGGCTACATACCAGCCCGGATGATAAGGTGCTGTTGCGTTGTTATGTAGGGCGAGCAGGAGCTGAAGAAACAGTAGACTTACCGGATAATGAGCTGATTGCGGTGGTACGTAAGGATTTGAAAGAGATGATGGGAGTTACAGCAACTCCGCTGTTCACGGAAATTACACGTCTTCGTAATTCCATGCCGCAATACCCGGTAGGGCACCCACAAGCTATAGCTAATCTGCGGGAAGAGCTACGCAGTGCGATGCCAGGGGTGTACGTTTTAGGCGCTGGCTATGATGCAATCGGTTTGCCGGACTGCATCCGTCAGGCTAAGGAATGGGCCTCCAAGGCTGTCCACACAGCACAACAGGAAGCCGTCAAGGTCCAGGTATAAATGTTCGATAATGAACCCTTCGCGATCCAGGCGAGGGGTTCTATTTATATAGAAATTTGATATATAATGGAGAAGGTGTAAAAGTCGCCAGCTAATAAGGAATGCATGTATATGGAATAGCATAGAAGGAGTGAAGAATGTACCCTCCCAGGTCACAGAGAAATGAAGGTCGAAAGAGAGCAAGAAAACCAAAAATAGGAAAGGCATGGATCATTACGAATCTGGTCTTGCTGTTCATGATTGTAGGACTTTTCGGTTATTATTACATATTTGAACACGATAGTAGTGGTTCTCTTGCGGAAAACGCCAAGTATTCGCAAACTGAAAAGAACATCCAAACGGGGTCTGCTAATGATGAGAATTCTACTCCCTCAGGAAGTGAAGATGTTAAGGAAACGAAGGACTCTACTGTTCCAGACACAAGCAGTCGTCCCGTAACAACGCCCGACACCAATGCCTCCGAAGGCAGCTCTTCAGGAGCAAAATCATCTTCGGAGAAAGACGGGCAAGCACAGGAGGATTCGCCAAATAAGGATGTAAACAACGATGATGCACCCACCGAGAAGAGGGGAACGGAGGATGTCAGAAAATCGAACACGGACGATGGGAATTCTCCAGCAGTTATCCTTCACTTCATAGGGGATGTGCAGTTCTCTGGTAAAGTTGAGCAGCGGTTGGAGCAGAACGGGTTTCATTTTCCATACCAATATCTCGGAAGTTTGTTTCATAAAGACGATCTGACGATTGCCAATCTGGAAACACCAGTGACTACTAATGGCGTCGGTGCGTTAAATAAAACGTATGTGTATAAATCTTCGCCCAAGGCGCTAACTGCAATGGCAGCGGCAGGGGTCGATGCTGTAAATTTGGCCAACAATCATATTTTGGATCAGGGGACAAGCGGATTACTGGATACCCTGAAATATTTGGATGAAAAGGGTGTAGCCCATGCTGGAGCTGGACGCAATGCTAAAGAAGCGTATGCGCCGCATTATTTTGAACGTAACGGAATTAAAATTGCGTTGTTGGGGGCTACACGTGTCATGCCTGAAGCCAACTGGAATGCGAGTGCCAAACAGCCCGGTGTAGCAGGGGCTTATGATTCGACCGCTATCGTAAAGTCCATTCGTGAGGCACGAAATCAGGCTGATTTGGTGATTGTGGTTGCCCATTGGGGCAAGGAGCGGGCAACTACACTTGAACCTCATCAAACGGAGTTATCTCACGCTTTTATTGATGCTGGGGCCGATCTGGTCATTGGCGGGCATCCTCATGTGCTGCAAGGGATGGAGCAATATAAAGGCAAATGGATTGCATACAGCACAGGCAATTTTATTTTTTCTAAATCAACGGTGCCAGCCACTTGGGATACAGCGATATTTCAGGCCACCTGTACCCGAAACGGGGACTGTAAGATGAAGCTGACCCCTTACCGGGCGGAGCTGGGTCAACCGATCCCATTGAAAGATGTGGAGGCCAGCAACATTTTGCAGAAAGTAGCGGCACTGTCACCAAGTAATGTCTCGATAGGTGCAGATGGTACGGTAAGCGCTCAGTAGCAGTAAGAAAGAAATTGTCAATATAGACATGGACGGAACGATTGTATGAACGACTCCTTTGTGAATGGAGGTCATAACGAGATGGATCATTTGTGCGTGGCTCACCGCGGTTTCTCGGGAATTGCTCCTGAGAACACGATGGCAGCTTTTAAGCTTGCGCTGGAACAGCCTTTTGTGCACTGGATTGAACTGGATGTACAGCTGTCAAAGGACGGTGTTCCTGTGGTCTTTCATGATTTTACGCTGGAGCGAACGACGAACGGTACGGGACGAGTAAAGGATGCAGACTGGAAACAATTGCAACGACTCGATGCAGGTAGCTGGAAAAATGCACAATATCACGGGGAACCTATTCCTTCCCTCGCCCAAGTGCTTGACTTGTGCCAGGGGCGTGTATCGCTCAATATTGAGCTCAAAACTGCTGGTGATATGTATCCCGGACTGGAGAAAGCCGTCCTACGTGAAATTATAATGAGGGGGATGGAGGCTGAGGTGGTCTTGACCTCTTTTGAGCGTGCGGCATTGCGCCGAGCAAAAGAACTGGCACCCGAAATCCGTACTGGACTGATTATCGATGCCCGTCCAGACGATTTGGCAAAGCAATTAGAAAATCTGCAATGTTCTTTTTTATCTATTGGCTATCCACGGATAGACCGAAAGCTCTTGAAAGATCTGATCGGACGGGGTATTACGGTCATGGCGTGGACGGTGGATGACCGGCGTATCATGCGGAGATTGTCCTTATTACATCCTGAATTGATGATTTGCACTAATTGGCCGGATCGCTGGGAGCAGGTTTTTTTGCTTTCTAAGCCCCGGATGTGGCACTATATACGTAAACTTATTCGTTAATCAATTGGACTACATACGCGGAAGGGTGACGGATCGTAATGAACGTAGAAATTCATAATGTTTATTGTGTCGGACGCAATTATAAGTTGCATGCGGAGGAACTGGGGAATGAGGTTCCGACAGAACCAATGATTTTCTTGAAGCCATCTCATGCGGTTGTGCCGCTGGATGGTGCTGCGCTGGAGCTTCCTCAAGGTAAGGGAGATATTCATTTTGAGACTGAACTGGTTGTCGCTGTAGGCCGTAACTACGAACCAGGCATGACCGCAGATGCGTGTCTGAACGCTTTTGCATTTGGCATTGATTTTACCCTGCGGGATGTACAAAGTACGCTCAAGAAAAAAGGCCATCCATGGACTGCTGCTAAAGGCTTTAAATCGTCTGCACCTGTGACACCGTTCTTGCCTTTGGAGAGCTTGGACATATTGGAGCAGCAGGATTTTTCCTTATTCAAAAATGGACAAGAGGTGCAGCGTGGGCATGTCAAGGACATGATCTTTTCCATCCAGCACATCATTGAATATATAGCAACTCAATATGGACTAGGTAAGGGAGATATTATTTTTACTGGCACTCCGGCAGGTGTAGGGCCTACAACGAGCGGGGACCACTTTGAGCTTTACTGGGGGAGTGAGCGTCAGGGAAGCTTCACCATCGGCTAATCTACAGTGGCAATAATAAAGATACTTAAAAAAGTCTTGTGAAGGCCGTGTCCTGTGCGAAAGCATGGAGCACGGCTTTTATATAAGCGTACAGCATTGTACAATGATATACAGAACTACAAGCGAAAAACAGAGATTCATCTCAAATGCGGGGGTATATCATGGACTGGATCATCGGATTGCTTTCCGCTGCTGTAGTGGCGGGGGCTGCATTTTATAAAAAGTCTTTAACCTTATCCGGCTTTGCTGCGGCTGTACTGATGGGAACTGTGTATTATGGGGCGGGCAACCTGTTTTGGTTTGGTACATTGCTCTTATTCTTTATCACGTCCACCCTATTGTCGAGGTTCAAAAAGGAACGCAAGGCTGAGCTCGAAAAATCGTATGCCAAAACAGGCAATCGGGATGCAGGGCAAGTATGGGCTAATGGGGGATTAGGCATGCTGCTATGCCTAGGTTATGCGATATGGCCTCATGTTGCCTGGCAACTGGCATTTGTCGGTGTTATGGCTACGGTCACCTCCGATACGTGGGCAACGGAATTTGGAAGCCTGAGTCGTAAGCCGCCTCGTTCGGTGCTTACCGGGAAGGTGCTGGCACCCGGAACCTCAGGAGGAGTATCTGTATTAGGAACGGCTGCGGCCTTGGCTGGTGGCATACTGATCGGTATTGGAGTATGGGGCTTTGGACACACCGTAGGAATGCCGGAATTGCCGTTATGGCTGTGGGCACTGATTGGGGGAATATCCGGCAGTACCGGAGCTTTTGCTGATTCTTATCTTGGTGCTACGGTGCAATTGATGCGCTCCTGCCCAGTTTGCAAGCGGGAAGTAGAAGTAGACACACATTGTGGACAAACGACAGTTTATATGCGAGGCTGGCATTGGATGAGCAATGATCGGGTAAATAGTATTAGCTCTATTTTCGGAGGATTGGTCGCGCTTGCAGGCATTTTCTTTATACTCTGAACACGGGGCTGGAGATCGCTCTAGGGAATAACTGCGTGCTTCAATCATGTTTTCAGGAGGTGCAAAGATGGGTGAAATGCACGGAGATAAATATGAAGCTATTTTGAACGCTGCTTACACTGTCTTCGGCACCAAAGGCTTTTATGAAAGCAAAATTTCCGAAATTGCAGAACAAGCAGGTGTTGCTAAAGGCACGGTATACTTGTACTTTAAAAGTAAAGAGCAGCTATTTACAGCAGTCACACGTAGAGATTGCGAACAATACCTAGCCGAAATGCAAGACGCATTAGTCAATCGTACTTTGGGAGAGGGATTGCTGCGAATGGCGAGTTTGCATCTCCACTACTATTACAAACGCAAGCAGCATACTAAATTATTTTTTATGAATCCGAATAGTGATCCCGATCTCATAGAGTTTATGCGGGGATTTATTCAGGACTATACCAATCTGGTCAAAAATAAACTGGCGTCAGAGGGTGTATTGCAGCCCGAATTTCATGCGAAGGCATTCATTGGTATGATGGAACGCCTAAAAATGGATATTTTGTTGAATCAAGATTTCCGTGAATGTGACGTGGATCAGACGGCTGCATTGGCAGCTAATTTATTTATGCATGGCTGTGAAGCTGGAGTACAAAAATCCTGACATGTTGTCTTTGAAAACCGTACTGGCATTGTTCAGCTAACGGTTTTTTTTAATCATTGGCTGTGTCTGTGTTAAAATAGACAAGATGCATCACAAAATTGGGGAAGAGTAGGGAATCTGTAATGAATATTATGACCGTTGAACATATAACAAAAAGCTACGGCGAGAAAATATTGTTCGAGGATGTTTCCTTTGGTATGGATGAGCGTGACAAAATAGGGGTTGTTGGTGTAAATGGCACTGGAAAATCAACGTTTTTACGTGTAATTTCCGGCTTAGAGCCGCCAGATGAGGGTAATATTGCAGTGAACAACGATGTGCGAATTCAGTATCTGGCACAAAATCCGGAGTTTGATCCTGAAATGAAGGTACTCCAGCATATTTTTCATGGCAATCAGCCTGAAATGAAAGCAGTGCGTGAATATACGGAAACCATGGAGTTACTGGAGTTGAATCCGGGTAGCGAGGAGCTCCAAAACCGCCTGCTGCGAGCAAGCCAACAAATGGATACGTTCCAAGCATGGCAGCTGGAGAGCGAGGCCAAAAATATACTTACCCGACTGGGGATCACCCAGTTTGAGTCTCGAATGGGCGTTCTCTCCGGTGGTCAGCGTAAACGGGTTGCTTTGGCTGCGGCTTTGATCCAACCCTGTGAGCTGCTCATTCTGGACGAGCCTACCAACCATATTGATAATGATTCCGTTGCATGGTTGGAGCAATATTTGCAAAAAAGACGCGGTGCGTTATTAATGATCACGCATGATCGCTATTTTCTGGATAGAGTTGCTAATGTCATGTTAGAGCTGGATCATGGTCGCCTTTTCCGTTATGAGGCTAACTATACCCGTTTTCTGGAGCTGAAGGCAGAACGCGAGGAGCGGGAAGCGTCATCGGAACAAAAAAGGAAGAACCTGCTGCGTAATGAGCTGGCCTGGATTCGCCGAGGAGCAAAGGCACGTTCGACCAAGCAGAAAGCGCGTATTGACCGTTATGAGCAGCTCAGGGATCAGCAACCGGAAGCTCGTTCTGGATCTGTAGATATGTCCGTCGCCTCCACACGCCTGGGTAAAAAGATTCTGGAGATCGAGGAGCTGTCCAAATCGGTAGATTCCCGCAAGCTGATTCAGGATTTGAGTTACATTGCGGTTCCTGGTGATCGTGTGGGCATCCTGGGGCCTAACGGTAGTGGAAAATCCACTCTGCTCCAAATGATTGCTCAGCGTGTAGAACCAGATTCCGGCAGTGTTGTACTGGGGCCGACTGTGAAGCTTGGTTATTTTACTCAAGAACATCAGGAAATGGACGAATCCTTGCGTGTCATTGAATATATTAAGGAAGAAGCCGAAGTGATTCGTACGGCAGACGGTTCGACGATTACAGCTGCGCAGATGCTGGAACGGTTTCTGTTTGCACCAAGCGCGCAATGGACGGTTATTTCTCGTTTATCTGGGGGCGAAAAACGTCGTTTGTATCTGCTACGTGTCCTTATGTCCGCACCGAATGTACTATTGTTGGATGAACCGACAAATGATCTTGATATTCAGACTCTTTCCGTTTTGGAAGACTATCTGGATGAGTTCCCGGGCGTAGTTTTTATCGTTTCTCATGATCGTTATTTCCTGGATCGGACCGTGGACAAAATACTGGCATTCGAAGGGAATGGGCAAGTACGTGTACATGTAGGCGACTATAGCGAGTATGCAGAATGGATCAGTAAAAATGCTCAATCTTCTGCAAATACGTTTGACTCGACGGGGACGGCTTCCTCGAATCGTTCTTCTACGCCTAAGTCTGCGGGTTCTTCCGATTCAGTCAAAGGGACAAGTAAACCCAAGCTTAAATTTACCTTTAAGGAACAGCGGGAATATGAGCAGATTGATGAGCTGATTGAACAAGCCGAACAGAAATTGGCCGATATTCAGCGACAGATGGAGGAATCTTTCAGCGATTCGGCACGGTTGCAGGAGCTCATGGCTGAGCAAGCCAAGGCAGAACAGCATCTAGAGTACCAAATGGAACGCTGGACCTATTTGAATGAGCTAGCCGAGCAAATTGAACAAAGTAAATCTTAAAAATAAAAGCAAGTCTCCATTTAGATGGAGGCTTGCTTTTTTGTAGAAATAGAAGTATGTGCACCTGTTTTCCATGCAGCATAAAATGGTTAAGCTGTTACATAAGCCGCGAGCAGACGGGCAGTGTTCACTACGGCCTGCTTATGCGTGCGTTCCATTGCGTGAGAGGCGTGTACGCCAGGTCCGATCAGTGCAGCACGAATGTTATTGCCTGCTTTAAGCGCAGCCGAAGCGTCTGAGCCATAGTGTGGATAAATATCTACCGCATACGGAATATTCAGTTCCTTAGCCAGCTCAATCAGACGGGTTGTCATGTTGTAGTCGTAAGGACCTGAGGAGTCTTTGGCACAGATGGAAACGTCCGTTTCCTTGCAGCTTAGATCTTCACCTATGCAGCCCATGTCGACAGCAATCATCTCACTAATACCTTCGGGTATGTAAGCCGCTCCATGCCCCACTTCTTCATAGTTGGAAATGAGCAATTTAACAGTATGTCGAGGCTTCCAGCCTCCATGTACAGATGATTCTAATAAACCAAACAGTGCCGCTACGCTGGCTTTATCATCCAAGTGCCGCGACTTGATAAAGCCACTGGGAGTTACGACTGGGCGCGCATCGAACGAAATAAAATCGCCCACCGAGATACCGAGCTGAAGCACGTCTTCTTTCGACTCGACAAGCTCGTCAATCCGTACCTCCATATGGCTCTCCTTACGCTCAAAGCTTCGTGCATCATCATAGACGTGCACAGATGGGTGGCTGGATAGAATAGTGCCCGTATAGGTTTGTCGGCTTCTGGTATGAATAAGGCAGTATTCGTTCTCAATGCTGTTCATCATGAAGCCGCCCACAGATGTCAGGCGTAGGGTACCTTGTGCTGTAATCGAACGTACCATTGCGCCCAATGTATCCACATGCGCGCTAAGCGCCACTGTACGGTCCGTTGCTTGACCTTCCAGAGTCAGGATAGCACCGCCTTTTGCATTCCATTCGAGGGGTACTCCTAGCTTTTCGGCTTCCTTACGAATCAGCTCCATCACATGATGTGTATATCCACTTGGACTAGGCGTGTTCAAAAGCTGATTTAAAAGGCTCATGATATAGTTTTCATTTAATTGAATTGTCATTTGTTGCTCCTCCTCATTTGGACAACCGATCAGGGTTAGAGGACGATTGCTCTATACCTGGGTCGGATGTAGACACCGTGCTGGAAGAACCAGTCGTGTCACTGGACACATTCGCATATGCTTCGACTGCCGATGTGTGCTCTTCTTGTAGTGTATGAAGCTGATTAGTCAGACGTTTAATCTCTCTCTGAAGCCTATATTGGCGGAAGATACCGAAAGAACCGACAATAAGTCCACCTAAAAGAGTGCAACCGAGAATAAGCAGAATCAAAGGGATGCTAACCCTACTAAACAGAAGGTTCACTTGAACCGAATTGACATTAATAACAGCAAAAACAGCTGTTAACAAAGCTATAACAAGTGCTGCGATCAAAGACCATTGTGTTTTCAAAATGCCACCTCCTTCCGTTACATTATAAAATCCCTTGTCCGCCATGGACAAGGGATTTATCCGTGCATCTTTTTAATGCGGGATTCTAAGTGTGCACGGTTTTACTTTCCTTCAGTTAGTTTTTCCATTTCCGTAATGACTTCCTCAAATACGCTCATTGCTTCGCGAATCGGCTGCGGTGAGGACATGTCAACGCCAGCTTTCTTCAAAATATTGATTGAATAATCACTGCCACCGCTCTTTAGGAAGCCTAAGTAACGGTCAACGGCTGGCTGGCCTTCTTCCAGAATCTGTTTCGAAAAACTGGTTGCTGCCGAGAAGCCGGTAGCATATTTGTAGACATAAAAGCTGTTATAAAAATGAGGGATTCGTGCCCATTCCATTTCTATGTCTTTGTCTACCTTCATGCCAGGTCCGTGATATTTCACATTCAGATCATAGTAAATCTCCGACAAAAGCTGCGGTGTAAGGGATTCTCCCTGTTCAGCACGCTCATGTACAATCTTCTCGAATTCCGCAAACATCGTTTGACGGAATACCGTTGTACGGAATTGGTCCGCATAATAGGTGAGGAGGTACATTTTCTCTTTTGGATCGGTAGATTTGTTCAGCAAGTAATCCATCAGCAAGGCTTCATTAGTAGTGGAAGCCACTTCAGCCAGGAAAATAGTATACTGTGCATCCCGGTACTTCAATGCGTTGTCTGAATAGTACGAATGCAGCGCATGCCCCATTTCATGTGCAAGCGTGAACATGCTGTTCAGGTTATCTTTATGGTTCAGAAGCACATAAGGGTGGGTGCCATAAGCTCCCCAGCTATAGGCGCCTGTACGTTTATTTTCATTTTCATAAACATCAATCCAGCGCTCATCATAGCCTTTTTGCAATGAAGCCAGATAGTCCTCGCCCAGAGGCTTAAGGCCTTCTTTGGTTTGCTTTTTGGCGTCCTCATACGTAATATCCATCTTATATTCGTCCACAAGCGGAGCAAATAAATCATACATATGTAGCTCATCCACACCTAGCAGCTTTTTACGCAGCTTGATATAACGGTGAAGCAGGGGCAAGCTTTCATGAATCGTATCAATAAGATTCGTATACACTTCCTTCGGAATATTGTCGCCGTATAGTGACATTTCCAGTACGGAAGGGTATTTGCGAACACGAGAATAAAAAATATTTTTGTTCACATTGGCACTCAATGTAGAAGCAATCGTATTTTTATTTTTGGCATATGTGTCATATACCGCTTTAAAAGCACGTTCACGTACTTCGCGGTGTGGACTTTCGAGAAATTGAATGTAGCTGCCATGAGTCAGCTCGACCTCTTTGCCATGCTCATCTTTGATTTTCGGAAACTTCAGATCCGCGTTATTGAGCATCCCAAAAATTGTTTGCGGGGCTTGAGCCAGATTGCCAACCTGAGCGAGCAGCGCTTCTTCTGTTTTGCCCAAAACATGTGCTTTTTCCCGCTTCATTTCTTGAAGTGTGAACTTATAATCCGAAAGCTTCGGATCTTCAATGAAGGCATCAAGCTGAGAATCTGGCAGCGCCAAAATTTCAGGTGTGACGAATGATAGGGACTCGCTGACTTCAACGCCTAGCTTTTTAGCTTTTTGCGAAAGACCTTGATATGTAGGTTCAGCCGTATCTTCATCATGATGAAGATGGGCATACACATATACACGCTCAGTTTTGAGCGACAGCTCATCTTCGAGTTTGAAGCAGTTGCCAATCGCTTCGGCTGAATTGAGCTTGCCTTGAAATTGAGCAGCCTTTTTGGCCAATTGTTTGACTTCTTCGTATTCTTGATCCCATGCCTTGCGGTTGGGGAACAGGTCTTCCAGTTTCCATGTATTTTCCACTGGCGCATCAGCGCGTTTTACAATTTCACTCATGGAGAGCCTCCTCTGATCGAACGTAATGTGGGATAGAGCTGCGGCGGTAAGGGGCGGATGCCAAAACGAAGAAACCGCCACGCTTACTGTAAGCAGCAGGGCAAGAGGTTTTACAGGATGCATGTAACGGCATATCCTCCTTATACCATGGCTTGTTATACCATAGTATGACCTTTTGCCCCTGAAAGTATAATTTTCCTTACTGTGGGTTGGAACCTATATTTAATAAGCTGTATACAATAAGATAAAAGGCAAGGCAAATCATGATTACGGCAGTGAGGGCCATCCACTTTTTGAGAGGAGCCGGTATCGTTTCACGCTTCATGATCAGCACTCCGCCCAGCGTGAAGGCCAGAATAATGAAGATGAGATAGCTGTTGGACACCATGAATAGGCTACACCTGTTTGAAAGCGTTCATGATCCGCTGCCACTCTTCCTCATTATCTTGAAAGGATTGCTTGGGAAAACGATTTTCAGCCCAATGCATAAGCGCAGGACGGCTCAAAAACGTGTGGGCTTCCTCGCCCCAATCATCAGATATTTCCCGCAAAACGATGTAACGGCCCTGCACCTCGACAGTCATCATATTCCACTTGTCTTTTTTGTATATTTCGTGTTTTTTCATCATATGCATGTCTCCGATTTTATAGATGTTTTGGTTCATGATACCGCAGTTTCCGCCGCAAAAGCAAATCATTCCAGACCGTAAAACCCGGAAAAACACCAATTGCAATGTGAAAAAGCATGAAGTATAATATGGATATTCGCCATAGATGGCGGTATTTTTAGGAGGTTGTTCACTTGAAAGGTACAGTTAAATGGTTTAACGCAGAAAAAGGTTATGGCTTCATTCAAGTTGAGGGTGGCGAGGATGTATTTGTACACTTCTCCGCAATCCAAGGCGACGGTTTTAAAACTTTGGAAGAAGGTCAAGAGGTTGAATTCGAAATTACTGAAGGCAACCGTGGACCACAAGCAGCTAACGTAATCAAACTGTAAGTGTAACTGAATTGTAAGAAATGTTCCGTTTTTACGGATGTCTTATATATTACGGTTAAACGATGAATTGAGAGCGCAGTTCCTTACATTTAAGGAGCTGCGCTTTTTTGCGTAAAAACGTTTGTGAAATGAGAAGATTGAGCTCGAATAGGGTATTATACGTAATAAAACTAAATATGAGTTATTGTAAGTTGAAAGGAGTTGAGAAAATGAGTGCAGCAGAGGCTAATCGTAATCCTTCCCTGATTGAAGGCCCCATTGCCAAAACACTGTTTATGTTCTCTTTGCCGATGCTGTTCGGAAATATTCTGCAATCCTTGAATGGAACGATTAATTCAATCTGGGTTGGAAAGTTTCTGGGAGAAGCTGCGTTGACTGCCGCTTCGAACGGAAATATTATAATGTTCTTTCTGATCAGCTCGATTTTTGGGGTCACTATGGCGGCCACTATTCTGATCGGACAAAATATCGGAGCGGGTGACATAGCGGAAACGAAGCGTGTAGTAGGTACAAGCGCTGTCTTTTTCCTGGTGCTCGCTTTTGCTATAGGTATTATTGGTTTTTTGGGCTCACCTTGGATTCTTCATGTGCTCAATACGCCTGCCGAATCAGTCGATATGGCGATCACCTATACACGCATTATTTTCGCGGGTATGCCCTTTTTGTACGGCTATAACTACATCATGACCGTAATGAGAGGGGCTGGAGATTCCAAAACACCATTTTATTTTCTGCTCGTTTCCGTCGTACTGGATGTATTACTTAACCCACTACTCATATTCGGATGGGGACCGATTCCTGCTATGGGCATCGGAGGCTCTGCCGCAGCTACCCTGATTGCTCAAGGGATCAGCTTTGTGTTGATTCTCATTTACCTATATCGTGTAAAATATTTTCTGCGCATTACATCTTCAGAGCTTCACTTACTTCGATTTGATTGGAAGATTATTTGGACTCTTATTCGTAAGGGAGTTCCGATGGGACTGCAAATGATTGCTGTCTCTACCAGTGCGATTGCTTTAATGAATTTGATCAACGGTTACGGGACAGTCGCAGCGGCAGCCTATACAGCAGCTAACAATTTGTCCAGCTATGTGCAGATGCCGGCCATGGCATTAGGTGCAGCTGTATCTTCCTTCGCCGCTCAAAATATCGGAGCCGGACGCTGGGATCGAGTACGCAGGACAACCTGGATTGGGATTGTATATAATTTTGTATTGACTGGTGGGGCTGTGGTACTCATTTACGTGTTTAACCGTCAAGCCTTGCTGATGTTTCTCCCTTCTACGGGAGGGGCATTGGAACTGGGTATGCAGATTAATCTAATCACGTTGTGGTCTTTTGTTATATTCGGTATTACCAATGTCATTACAGGCGTTGTTCGATCTACAGGCTCTGTAATGGTACCGCTTTTAATTACCATTATTTCATTATGGGGCATTCGTATACCTTTGGCCTATGCATTTGTCGATAAGTATGGTCTAGATGCTGTATGGTGGAGCTTTCCTGTTGGTTTTACGATCTCCGCCGTTGCAGTTATTTTCTACTACCTTTTCGGGAAATGGAAGCAGGCTAGCATGGGAGAGGGCAACCAAGGCATGAAGTTGGCAGAGGACAAGGGCTAGGTAGGACATTTCTACTATTTGCGATTAAAGTCTTATAAGGGTGAATCTTGTTAAACTCCTATTTTTGATTGATTCAATAGCACAGATACAAAGCGTTTTTGTGAGAAGAACTCATTTTTCTTGAAAATGAAAGAAAAAAGTGAGGTTGTTCATTTGTGCTAAAAGGTCGATCATATTATAATGAATATGGTTTGGATAGGTATAATTACGTAGACAACAATGTGGAGGCACCGTCATTTGAGTTATGTTGAGCAAGGACGTTATCAAGTACCGAGAGGCCCCATAGGTCTAATGAGCCGAATGTACAAGCATATTCTCCCTGAAACGAAACAAGAATTGAGTAACTGGAAGAGCAAGGCCGAACAGATTCCGGACCCTGAGCTGAGAAGCCAGGCGCTTGCGAGCATAGCAGAGAAGACGTTTCACTGCGTGGGGGGAGCGGTTTATGCTGCAGCCAATATGTCTGACCGGCAGACGCTAATTCCGTTGATTGTGGCGTACCAGACGATTAGCGATTATCTGGACAACCTGTGTGATCGCAGTACGTCGATGGACCCGGATGATTTTAGGTTGCTGCATCAGTCTATGCTGGATGCGGTTAATCCGGCGGCTAGGCCAGTGAATTATTATGAGTTGCGTCGTGAGCAGGAGGATGGCGGTTATTTGACCGGGCTGGTGACAACCTGTCAGTCTTGTGTAAGCAGGCTTCCGGGCTATGAGGCGGCAATGCCTTACGTTCAGGATTTGGCGCGATTATACACGGATTTGCAAGTATACAAGCATATTAAACCCGAGCTGCGGGAACAAGCGCTTTTGGACTGGTGGTCGATTCATAAGGACCGTACACCCGAGCTGCGCTGGAACGAGTTTGCTGCGGCTACTGGCTCAACCCTGGGGGTCTTTATGCTGTTTCTTGCTGCCAGCGACCGGCATCTCACAGATGCGGGGGCTGCCTCAATACATGCATCGTATTTTCCACATGTGTGCAGTCTTCATATTTTGCTGGATTATCTAATCGATCAAGACGAAGACCGGAAGGGCGGAGATCTTAACTTTTGCAATTATTATGAAGATGCCGACATGATGCTGGACCGGATCGCCTACGTTGTGAATCGGGCGCGGGCTGATATTGCAGATGTCCCTGCCAGCTCCTTTCACCGGATGATTATCGAGGGATTGCTGGCTTTATATTTATCCGACCCTAAAGTTAGTGAGCAGCAGGATGTTCGCGCTGTTTCGAGACGTTTAATGAAAAATAGTCCGCTCATGCGTTTGTTTTTCTTATTAAACAGTCGATGGATAAGAAGGCTTATATGATTATTTTGAGGAGGTCATAAATCATGACAGCAGTTAAGAAAATTGCAGTATTAACAAGTGGTGGAGATTCACAAGGGATGAACGCGGCAGTTCGCGCCGTTGTGCGTAGCGGATTGTATTTCGGACTGGAAGTATTCGGGATCCAACGCGGATATCAAGGTCTTTTGAACGACGATATTTTTCCAATGGACCTGAGAAGCGTCGGAGATATTATCCAACGTGGGGGTACTGTACTTCAATCTGCAAGATGCCTGGAATTTACGACTGAAGAAGGCCAGAAACGTGGCGCTGAAATTTTGCGTAATCGTGGAATTGACGGCGTAGTCGTAATTGGTGGCGACGGTTCTTACCAAGGAGCTAACAAGCTGACCAAGCAAGGCATTAAAACCATGTGTCTTCCAGGAACGATTGACAATGATATTTCCTTCACAGACTACACTATTGGTTTTGATACTGCGGTTAGTATTGTAGTGGACGCAATCAACAAGCTGCGTGATACGATGTCTTCCCATGAACGTTCTTCCATCGTGGAAGTTATGGGACGTCATTGTGGCGATATTGCTCTCCATGCAGGTCTGGCTTCCGGTGCAGAAACGATCTTGGTACCTGAGGTGGAATTTGATCTGAATGAAGTATCCGATCGGATGAAACAAAACTTCAAACATGGTAAACGCCACAGTATCATTATCGTTGCTGAGGGTGTAGGCAAAGGTGAAACAGTAGCAAAAGTAATCCAAGAAAATTGTCCGGATTATGAGCCTCGGGTTACAGTGCTTGGACACATTCAACGTGGAGGTACACCAACTGCGTTTGACCGTAACCTCGCAAGCCGTTTGGGTGACTTTGCTGTTCGTCAATTGATTGAGGGTGTATCTGACAAAGCTTGCGGAACGATCGATGGTAAGCTGGTAGCTACAGATATTGACAAGGTTGTAAATACCAAAAAAGATTTCAACATGGAGCTTTATGAGTTGGCTCTGCGTTTGTCCCAATAATAAGAACCTTTACCTTTAGTAGATCGGTTCTGACATGGGGAAAAATTAAAATTATGCGGATGACCTGAGTCATCCGCTATTTTTTTAGCATTGAATAGGGCCAGGAGGTAATCGTACATGTATTTATTCAAAATGGAAGTGGACAGCTCGGAAGGAGCTCTGACCGTCATTCTTGCTGCTGAGAATGAAGAACAGGCATTTGAGGAAATGGATCAACATGTGGAGAGGCACTTTTTATATCCCCCCAAGCTAAAGGAAGTGGCTATCGTAGAGAAAAAACGAATAACTGCTGGTACAGCATATGTCATCGAGACACGAAAAGACTAATTAGTCTCTGCGTGTTGTTTTTGTTGTGCAAAACGATGCTGCACTCTTACCAAACGCCAGAGAAGTAAAATAGCACCTACGGCCAGACCTGTTATCAAGCCAATCCAATAGCCGTAAGGCCCCCATGTGGTCCAGCGTGCGAGTATATACCCTACAGGAAGCCCAATAACCCAATAGGACAGGAAGGTGAGTAAAAACGCCGGATTGACATCTTTATACCCACGTAGCGCACCTTGTGTTGGTGTAGCGACAGCATCAGAGATCTGAAAGAAAATCGCATAGATTAAAAAATGCTGGGCTAATTGAATGACCTGCAGGTCGGTAGAGTAAAGCCGAGCGACCTGTTCACCCCAGATGAGCAGTACAATAGCTGTAATTAAGGATAGACCTACTGCGCTGCTAATGCCCATTACACTATAAGTTTTGGCATCTCGTGGACGGGCAGCTCCTGTTTCAAAGCCGACCAGAATCGTAAGTGCCATGCAAATACTGAGTGGAATCATATACAGCGTAGATGCAAAGTTCATGGCTGCCTGATGAGCGGCTATGGTAGCTGTGTTATAGCTGCTTATGAAGAGCGTGACAGCTGAAAAGACGGCAGTCTCAAAAAATATAGCAAATCCAATAGGTACCCCGATCTTGATAAGCTCTTTTAAAGCACTGGCCGCAATCCCGTATATTTTGCTAAAGATTCGGTATTCGGCAAATATTTTTCCCCGATGCGCAGTAATACCAGCGACCAGCATAATAATCCAGTAGGTGGTAGCTGTTGCTACCCCGGAGCCTACACCCCCCAAACGCGGAAAACCCCAGTTACCATAAATAAGTAGATAGTTCAATAAAACATTGATGGGCAATGACATGAGCGTGATTAACATCGTAAAACGGGTTTGTCCCAATGCATCCATAAAGCTGCGAAGCACGGTATAGGCAAATAGAGGAACAACACCGAAGGCCATCGCACAAAGGTAGTACAGAGCCACATTATGAACTCTCAATTCCAGATTCATACTGTTTAATATAGGCTTTACCAAAATGATCCCGGCTATCAAGACGACGATGGATAGGGCGAGAGATAGCCAAAGAGCCTGAATGACATAGTAGGAGACCTTATCTTTACGCTGTGCTCCTAGCAATTGGGATACAATAGGGGTAATAGCCATAAGTATCCCATTAAGGCCTGTTTGTACAGGAACCCACAGGCTTACTCCGATAGCTACTCCAGCCAGATCAGCAGGGGAAAAGTGCCCCGACATATTCGTATCAAAAAAAGTCATGGCAGATAGTGCAAGCTGGGTAATCAGAATAGGAAGCAAAATGTAAAAAAGCTGCTTCCATTTCTGACCCATTGTTAGAGTCAATTGCATTTTTGTTTTCCTCATTTACTTGGGTTTATTATTTGTATATATCATAACATGTAAATTTTATTGTAAGGGATACTACAACAATTGAACAGCAATAAAAAAGACTGCATCCGTTCGTCAAACAACGGGGCAGTCTTCGATATATTTGATATAAGTTCTAAAATTCTTATACAAAAAGAAGTCCAGAGAAATAATTATTTATAAGTTACTCCGCTTGTATAACGGTTAGTGGCATTCCAGAGTAAATATTCGTCCACCTTCATGTCCTTAAGCGCGCGAATTTGGTCCTCGACTTGTGTTTTCCCATATTTGGCATAATGTCCGCTTCCTAACCAACTTGCGGTAAAATCCTGAATCCAAGGGCGAATAATTGGCTTTAGCTTGCCTGTAGGATTGAGTTTTTTGTGCGTATCGGCCATGGAGCCTTTGATCGTCTGGTAGGGGTTTTTATCGGGGTCCTTTACACCGAACCAGCCTGTTGTGTAGTGACTTGGATAAACCATCGGTGAAATGACATCCACATTTTCAGAGATTTTAGTGAAATCCTGTCCGATTCCCTCGGCAGCAGGAACGGATGCGGCATATCCGAAAATATCTACCGATACCCTCACACCTAGTGGAGCAAGCTCTTTGCGGGCATATTGTACGAATTCAGCGACCGTATCCGAGCGGGATTGGTCTGATTTGGTATATTTCAGTTTGTCTGCTCTTTTTTCAAAGCCCTCAGGGAAACGTACATAGTCAAATTGGATTTCCTTAAAACCGAGTTTTGCTGCTTCCTTGGCAATGGCGATATTATAATCCCATACTTCTTTATTATAGGGATTGACGAACCCATCTCCCTTGCCGTTTTTCCAAACAGAGCCGTCAGCATTGCGGAAGGACAACTCAGGATTTTTGTTGGCCAGTACCGTATCTTTAAATACAACAATACGAGCAATCGGATAAATATTATGTTTTTTCAAACGGTCCATCAAGCCGGAAATATCCTTAATGAATTTTTGTGGCTTGCCCAATTTCAGAAGCTCGGGGTTGGTCGTTGGATAAGTGATGTAACCTGCATCGTCCTTAATATCGATAACCATCGAATTGAGCTCTGTCTTGTCCAGCAATTCGAGTAGCTGGGTCATACGTGAACCGCCTGCACTATAGGCTGTGACATAGATGCCTTTAATCGCTGGCGTGGTCGGCTGTGGGTCAATTTTAACCGGCGGATTGGAGGCATCTACCTTTAAATTACTGTGTTGTGCCTGGATCATGGCGCTGCTGATTGTCGTTGCCACCGTATCTTTTACATTTGGAGCGTTGGCTGACGGGTCCCCGTTTCCGCCTATTCCCATTGCCAATAGCATAATTGCCCAAATCATATTCATTTCCTAACTCTCTCCCTTATGTATGGCGCTTACCTGATTATACGTAAAGTTATGGATGGAAAAAACAACACGCTTGTAACCAATACTGGCATCATCAGGCATAGTCTTACATGATTAACCTAACTATCGCTCGATGAATCCGTAAATATGCATAAATAATGCCGCTCTCTTCACGGTTGTGGATACAACCGGAAGAAGCGGCATTTGGCAAAAAAGATTTATTGAAGATAGTTATTGTCTTGGTGCTCACAAATACTGTACTGAATAATTTCAAGCGCATCCGTTGGCTTGAGTATGGACAACCCGTCTCGAAGCACAATCATCGAGTTTAGCTCATTCTTTTTGAGAGAAGGGAGCATTTCCGGGTACCATCTTAAGACAATGTCGGACAGTTTTACCGTTTCCATTTCCACAAAAATCACCCTTTCCTGCTCGGAATCATTCCAAAAGAATCATTCAATACGATTCGGAAAAGCAAAGTGCCTGTGAAATAGCAGGTAAAGCTGGTCTTTATATACTATGGGAACAGCGCACATATAGTGTACCACAAAAGCTTCATTTTGACACTTGGGTTTGTGCTTATCTTCGGCGAAATGAACCCATTACTCCAACCGTTTCCACAATATTGACAAAAGCAGAAGGGTCTACTTCCTTAATGATACGTTTTAATTCAACAAGCTCGTAGCGTGTCGTAACAGTCATCAGCATGTCCTTTTCAGTATGTGAAAATGCACCTTCAATTTTTATTTTGCTGACACCTCGTGGCGTGGTCAACATCCGGCTAAGTAGCTTGTCAGTGTGCTCTGTAATGATGTAAACGGTGATCTTCGTATGACTCACGTAGATTTGATCCAACACTTTTCCAGTCACAAAAATGGATAACATGGAAGCCAGTGCAATATTCCAATCATCGTTCAAATATCCTGCTGCGAGAATGACCATTCCATTCAAGCCTACAAGTACAGTTCCGACAGGGAAGTCCCGATAAGTGGTAACGATGGAACCGATAATGTCAAAACCGCCTGTAGACCCTCCTACCCGAAAGGAAATTCCCGCTCCAATGCCTACCATGACCCCTCCAAAGACAGAGGCCAACAGGGGATCAGACACAACAGAATGTACGGGTACCCAGGCCAAAATCCACGTGGTAACGATAACCGATAGAATGCTCAGACTAATAAAACGCTTGCCTAAAATAAACCAGCCTGCAATCAGCATCGGGATATTAATGATAAAATACATGGTGCTGATATCGAATTTTGTGAAATAGCCAATTAGCATGGAAAGTCCGGCTACTCCCCCGCTCAGCAAGTGATGTGGGACGAGAAACAGATTAAAACCGCATGCTATGGCAGCGGCTCCAAGAATAACAGTTAAGCAGTTTAACACTATTTTTAACAACTTTTTTTCACCTCATTTTAATTATACAGAAAGCAACTTACTGGTATTCATGAATTGTTCTGTGCTATAATGCGATGTGGATATTCTTGAGTAGGGACCTATGTCCAGAGAAACACTTAAAATTTAAACTGTTTTAAAAAGGGTAAATTCGTTTAAGATGTATCGGATAGGGTTCCCCGAATTCATTACAAAAAGATGCAGTTATAGAGTTAAATAAACTGTCACTGTATTGGGGAAAACTTATACAATAATATCGCTACTTAAGAATACAGACAACATTGTGGATTGTCCACCACATCCACCATTATGAAGGAGTTTGAATAAATTTGACGACATTTGCAGAATTTGATCTTGAACCGAAGGTAATTCAGGCGATTACGGAGCTGGGGTTCGAAGAAGCAACACCTATTCAATCCAAATCCATCCCGATTGCATTGCAAGGGAAAGACATGATTGGTCAAGCCCAAACAGGTACTGGTAAAACTGCTGCGTTTGGTATTCCGATGATCAATAAAATTTCTAAAAACGATGAAAAAATCAGAGCCCTGATTATGGCCCCAACACGTGAGCTTGCTATTCAAGTGGCTGAAGAAATCGAAAAACTCTCCCGCTTTAAAGGTCTTCGCACTTTGCCGATCTATGGTGGACAAGATATCGTACGCCAGATTCGCGCTTTGAAAAAGAAACCTCAAATTATTATTGGTACACCAGGACGTTTGCTCGATCACATTAATCGTAAAACCATTAAGCTAGAAGACGTAAACACCGTTGTTTTGGATGAAGCAGATGAAATGCTGGATATGGGCTTCATGGAAGATATTCAGTCCATTCTGAAGCAGGTTCCGGACGAGCGTCAAACGATGCTGTTCTCGGCTACAATGCCTCCTAACATTAAAAGATTGGCTGAGCAATTCCTTAAAGATCCTGAGCATGTATCCGTTATTCCTAAACAAGTTAGCGCTCCGCTGATTGATCAGGCCTATATTGAAGTTCCTGAGCGTCAAAAATTCGAAGCATTAAGCCGTTTGATCGATATGGAATCCCCAGAACTTGCTATCGTATTCGGTCGCACTAAGCGCCGGGTAGACGAGCTGGCTGAAGCTCTGCAAAAACGTGGTTATTCCGCAGATGGTTTGCATGGTGACTTGTCTCAAAACCAACGTGATGCTGTTATGCGTAAATTCCGTGACGGAAGTATTGACGTGCTCGTAGCGACTGACGTTGCTGCCCGTGGTTTGGACGTTTCCGGCGTAACTCACGTTGTGAACTTTGACCTCCCGCAAGATCCGGAGAGCTATGTTCACCGTATCGGACGTACTGGACGTGCAGGTAAAGAAGGGGAAGCTTGGTCATTCGTAACGCCTCGTGAAATTGACCATTTGCACTTCATTGAACGTGTAACCCGTCACCGCATTCCACGTAAGCCTCTTCCAACGTTGGCAGAAGCTCTGGAAGGCAAACAACGTATCATCGCAGAACGTCTTCTAGAAGTTGTAGAAAAAGGCGAGCTGAACGAGTACAAAGGTTTGGCTATTCAAATGCTGGAGCAATATGACTCTGTTCAACTCCTCTCCGCAGCTCTGAAGCTGATGACTGGTGAGAAGAGAGAGGCATCTATTGAGTTGACTCCAGAAGATCCGATCCGTGCAAAACGTCGTAAACCTGACGTGCGTTCTGGCGGACGCAAGCCTTCCAACTATAGTGGACGTAGCAACGGTGGGTATAATTCCAACCGTGGCGGTAGCGGCAGTAAAGGTGGATACGGTGGTTACAACCGTGGCAAAGAAGGCGGTGGCTACAACCGTGATTCCGGAAGCCGCTATAGTGGAGATCGCAAACCACGCCCGAGCAGCAATGGCGAAACTCGCCGTCCTGCAAGACGTGAAGATTCCTCTTCTGAATAATAAGAAATAAATGAATAAAAAGTCGAAGCTAATGTTAGCTTCGGCTTTTTTTGATCAGTATGTATGAAATTTATGGGATCAGCTTTAATGGACCACGTATGGATTTCACTGGCGCTTTAGGGCTGAAATACGGTATGATATAGTCAAGAGCCGGAATTAACAGGCATAGCAACATAAGTCTTGGAACTGCCAAGGCTTGCGGAGGGAGAGACTAACATTGGAATTTAAAGGAGCTATGGGGGGGATTTACCGCCTAACCGAGTGGATTACCCGGCTGGCGGCTAGCAATTTGTTGTGGGTGTTATGTTCATCGCCTTTTGTATTCTGCCTCATACTGAAATTACTTGTTATGAATCAGAATTTGGCGAATGAATCGTTACAAATGAACTGGGCGATGGCGATTTTGGCACCGCTTACTTTATTTCCAGCAACATCGGCTTTGTTCGCAGTGGTTCGCAAATGGGTGATGGGCGATACCGATACAGGCGTGTTTCGTACCTTCTTTAAAGGATATAAAGAGAACTATAAGCAGAGTCTGATTGGGGGTATCTTTTACACGCTATTGTTTGTCGTTATGTATGTGGATTACACTGTATATATGACACAGCTCAGCAACTTGCAAATCGTGGGCGTCATCATGCTGATCCTCATTATTATTTTGCTTGTGTCTATGTTTAACTTCTTTTCGATGGTAGTTCACTATCATATGTCTACCGGACAAATTATTAAGAATGCAGTTTTATTGACGCTGATTCGACCATTCCGTGTATTTTCCACCATGCTCGGCAGCGCCGTTGTTATATACATTGGAGTTAAATATCCCGTGCTTTTCTTATTTTTCATCGGCAGTGTAGTTGCCTGGTTCGCTTTTTTTAATTTTTACGGAACCTTCCTCAAAATGCAGGATCAAATGGAGAAGATGAAACAGAAAGACGAGGAAAAGGCAAGCATGGAAGACAAAAAAAGTGATAACCTCTAAAAATAAAACATATTTCTCCTAGCATTTACTTTTTGAGTGAGAAGCGCTATAATAAGGTCACATCCTGCGATGCACGTTACGGTCATTTGTTGTTTTGAACCAATGACAATGTCTAGGGAGATCTATACGAATGAATAGCTGAAAAGCCCTGTCAATTGCTGACAAGGGGACTTCAAAAGTTTATTCTGCGGTCACCCACCTGCTAAAGCAGGTTCAGAAGACGCTTTGGTCGGACGGCATCGGCGGGTACTCCATAATGTAATGAACACACTCTGGTACTGCTTATGCAGAAACAGGGTGTTTTTTGTATGCAACAATGTTAAACTAAGACATGAGGTACTAAGGTCGCATACCAAAGGCATGATCGGACTCATTTTCGGTTGTTTATCGTATTTTATAAAGCGCTTGCAGCAGAGGAAGCCGATGTGTCGTATGATTAGGTAGCGATTATCGTGAAGGAGGAAATGTCTTGTCGTTGAAGAGGACTCTGGTAGGGATTGTGCGCAGCCAAGAAGGTACAAGCGACCGGGTCAAGGACCCCCAAATGAAGACACGCTATTATAACTTATCGAGAGACAAGGCTTGGGAAGAAGTATCATCTATCATGAAAAAGATTCCTGGCTACAAGGTACTCCATGAGGTAGCATCCGTAGGTGAGATTACGTTGGAGAAGCGAACGGCGTTCGGCAGAACCGTCGACATTACCGTTTCAATTTTATCTGTCTCGCCAGTTCGAAGTGCGGTGGATATTTATTCTGCTTCACGCGGATCGTTAGGGGACTTGGGTGCGAATTACCGCATTATTTTGCAACTGTTCGCTATGATCGACAAGAAGCTGTCCGCTTATAAGGTCGTACAGTAATAGCAGGTTGTATGGGAGTAGTGATGTGGTAGACAAACATCAAAAAAGCGAGGAAGGCCATCCTTCACTCGCTTTTTTAATATTCGATCTTGATTTAGACGAGTTTTTTTACGGCTGCGATCGCCTGGTCATAGTCAGGATGCTCGGCCATCTCGCTCAAGTATTCTACGTAAGCGATTTTGTCATTTTGATCAATGACAAAAATAGCTCTATGATCCAAATGGAATTCCTTAATGAATACACCATAAGCTTCACCAAAGGAATGATCCTTATAGTCGGACAGTGTCAATACGCGATCGATACCAGCCGCACCGCACCAACGAGCTTGGGCGAAAGGCAGATCCACGCTAACCGTCAGGACCACAACTTGGTCCCCCAAGGAATCTGCTTCCTGGTTGAAACGTCGAGTCTGTGCGTCACACACGCCTGTATCTAGAGAAGGGACAACGCTAATCAGTTTGACTTTACCTGCAAAGTCTTGAAGCGTAGCTGCTTCCAATAAGTCTTTCTGTAATTTGAAATCAGGCGCCTGATCTCCAATTTTCAGTTCAGGACCTATGAGAGTCAAAGGATTGCCTTTAAAAGTAGCAACTCCTGTACGTTCTTGTGCCATATGTAATAGCCTCCTTTGGTTTTTGGCATTGGTTATCGTTGCCGAAATCTATTATAATCTTTTATAAAAGACATTGTCCAATTTGAATAAGGTGGAGACACCCCATGAAGGAAGGATTGCCTTGATTTTTTTACGTTATGAGAACTGGAAAAGTTATTTGCGGTTTTACCCGGTAACCTGTCTGATTTTGCTTATCAATATTGTGATGTTTATTGTACTGACCGTGCAAGGTGGATCAGAAAATAGTTTGACGCTGATCCGGTATGGGGCTTTGATTAATGAGGCGCCATTCACTGACCAGCTGTGGCGGTATGTGTCAGCTATGTTTTTACATGCAGGGTTTGATCATCTTCTGTTTAATTCCTTTGCAATACTTGTATTCGCTCCTCCGCTGGAGCGTTTGCTCGGGTCCTTACGATATGTGTTGTTGTATCTGGTCACGGGTGTTGTAGGGAACATACTGTCCATTGCGCATTACAACATGGTGGCAGAAACGACAGTCTCTGTAGGAGCCTCAGGAGCGATTTATGGCATCTATGGGGCGTTTCTGTACGTTGCCTTGTTCCAACGTTCCTTGATGGATGATGCTTCGCGCAAAACGCTGTACACGCTGCTTGGGTTTGGTATTCTGTTTTCTTTTGCGGTTGCGAACATTAACTGGACCGCTCACTTTGGGGGCTTGCTCAGTGGGTTCTTCATGTATGGATTATTGATTAGATTGACTGGTCAACGCAAACGTCACTAAAGACAGCTTTATCGTAAGTTATCTGGGTAAGAAAGAGGATGATGTTCGATGAACATCTTCTTTCGTATGTTGAAAAACAGATTGGAGCGAATATCGGAGTGGAATTACGACAGTTGCAATACTTCATGAAAGTAGCGCAAAAAGAACATGTCACTCAGGCAGCTGAGGAGTTGCATGTGGCGCAATCTGCGGTAAGTCGGCAAATTCACCAGCTTGAAGAGGAGCTGGGAGTTAATCTTTTTATGCAAAAGGGTCGCAATCTGCAACTTACGCCAGTGGGACAGCTATTTTGCAAACGGGTGGAAACGATCATAAAAGATCTGGAGCGGGCTGTTTTGGAAGTGCATGAGTTTTTGGACCCTGAGGGGGGCGAAATCCGTATCGGTTTTCCGCACAGTTTGGGGATTCATCTTATTCCTACAGTGGTGGCTGAATTCCGTAAGAGGTATCCCAATGTTAAATTTAGATTTAAACAAGGAATGTACCCGAGTTTAATTCGTGATGTGTTAGCGGGTGAGGTGGATTTGGCTTTTGTATCTCCTTTTCCAGATCGACATGACCATGTCGAGGGGGATGTGGTGTTAACCGAGGAGTTATTTGCGGTTCTCCCACCTAATCACCCTTTGGCTTCAGCTGAACACATCACATTGAGCCAGCTTAAAGGTGAAAAATTCATCTTGTTCAGGGATGGATATTCGTTACGTCCGATTGTCTGGCAGGCCTGCCTGGAGGCTGGATTTACGCCGGATATTGCTTTTGAAGGCGAAGAGACAGATACGATTCGCGGTTTAGTAGCTGCTGGTATGGGGGTTAGTCTTCTGCCTGAAATGGCACTGTTTCAGACTAACCCGCTTCAACCCGCAAGGGTATCGATTGTTGATCCAGAGGTGACGCGAACGATTGGCTTGATTCATCGTAGAGATGACAAACTTCCATTGGTTGCTAAATCGTTCCGAACTTTTTTATTGCAATATTTTGGCCTTCATGGTAACGCTGCTACTTCGAACAAAACGGCAAAAGCAGATTGAGACAATTAAGTATAGTGTATTGGTTTAAGATCAAGAAAAAAGGTTGTTCCTCTACCGTAATTGGTGGAGGAACAACCTTTTTTGCATACAAGTGATTAATCCCGGCTATTAAAGATGCCAATTAGGCGGATCAGTTCCAGCAAGGAAACGAGAGCTGCGGCCACATACGTCAATGCAGCAGCATTCAAAACTTTGGCTACACCACGTTCTTCATCATTACGGATAAATCCTTCAGAAACCATAATTTCCCGGGCGCGATTAGAAGCATTAAACTCAACTGGCAATGTGATTAATTGAAAAGCAACAGTAGCTGAGAAGAAGATAATACCCAAACCGATCAGGTTCGTAAAGCTAAATAAGAAACCAGCAATCAGCAGAAACGGTGCAATCCCGGAAGCAAAGTTTACGATTGGAAAGATCCGGTGGCGAAGTGCCAGCATAGGATAATGCTCTTTATGTTGGATGGCATGACCGACTTCATGGCAAGCCACAGCAACCGCAGAAATGGATTTTTCATAATAAACAGGCTCGGACAAGCGCACCACTCGTTGTATCGGATCATAATGGTCAGATAGCGCGCCGGGTACTGGCTCAATAGGTACATCATGCAAGCCATTACGATCCAGCATGTGCCGAGCTGCATCGTAACCAGTCAGTCCATTTTCATTTGGGACATCAGACCATTTGTTAAACGTACCTTTTACACGGAATTGCGCCCATAAGGATAATCCGAACGCAAGAATAATCAATATATACATACCCATCATAAAGCAACCCTCCATTATTGTTCATACTACTAGCCTGGGTATCTACATCATAGAACTATGCTCCAACAGATACTTCAAAGCCTCAATACAAGCAGCGCTTTGTGGCAACAGACCAGTAAGCAGCTTGCGAGCTTGGACGGGCTTGAGCTGTCCGAGAAGAGGCTGTAGTTCATTGACTTCACGTTCTAGACGCTGCATATGCATTTCTAGACTCGTTAGTTTGTCAGTGACGTGTTCTTCTCCTGCAACCGAGTTCCATTTAATCAGAGTCTGTCTGATTTCCTCAAGGCTATACTTCTCTTGTTTCATTTGGTTAATACGTTCAAGCCTGTTTAACGTTTCACCATTATAAAGGCGATAATTTTTCAATGATCGTTCTTCAGGTGTGATCAAACCGAGTTTAGTGTAATAATCAATCGTTCGTTCGCTGACACCAGCCGCTTTGGCTAGCTCGCCAATTCGATATAGCTTCATATCCCCATCTGTCTTCACCTCGCGCTCTTCGTTCAACCTTCAATATTAGCATTTTAAACCGAGTGTTTATAAAGGATATTTTACATGATCCTCAACCATACAGTCAAACGTTATGCTTTTGTCGGGCTCAAACAAGCTACCTTTATGGTTAGTAAATGTGACATGTCAGGTTTGTAAGCTCATTTTTTTAACATTATAAAAAAAATCTTGTCAACTTTCATGTATTCTGATTATAATGACAATAAGAATTTCACGAAATGTAAAGAAACTTAACATTCGAGGAGTGGTCTTCATGAGAAAAAAGTGGTTAGTTGTATTATTGGCCATGCTGACGGTTCTAGCTTTTCCGGTAGGTGCGTTCGCTGCTGACGGGCCGACAAATATTCAACTTCAAGCTGGGCTAAACACGGCATTTACGTTCTTGGCATTTATACTTGTATTTTTCATGCAAGCGGGATTTGCATTGCTAGAGGCAGGCTCGACACGAATGAAGAACGCGGGTCATGTCGCTGGTAAAACGATTCTCACGACGGGTGTTGCGGCTTTGTCCTTCTGGGCCCTCGGATTTGGATTCGGTTTTGGCAATGACGGCGGTAACGGATTTATGGGACTGACGGGTTTCTTCATGAGTGGGACAGATGCTGCTGCATCGTTTGATACTCTTTCAGGTTTGGATGTTCCGATTACGATTATGTTTTTGTTTCACTTTGCTTTTGCTGCGGTTTCGCTTTCGATCGCATGCGGAGGGATGGCAGAGCGTGCAAAATTAAGTGTATACATTATTTTCGGTATTTTGTTCTCCATCGTGATCTATCCAGTTGTAGCTCACTGGGTATGGGGCGGCGGCTGGCTTGGCAAGTTGGGAATGCAAGATTACGCTGGTTCAACAGTGGTCCATCTGACAGGTGCTACGGCGGCACTCGTCGCTACGCTGCTGCTCAAACCGCGTCTGGGCAAGTTTAATAAAGATGGCAAGCCGAACATTATCCCTGGTCATAATCAGGTGTACTCTATCCTGGGTGTTATTATTCTCTGGTTTGGCTGGTTTGGATTTAACCCAGGTAGTGCTGTTTCTGCTATGAATGACGGATTCTTTGGATATGTAGCCCTGACTACAAATATTGCTGCTGCGGCAGGCGGAGTTTTCGCTTTGCTCGTATCTTGGATGGTATACGGAAAAGCAGATATTCCTGCTATGCTAAACGGTGTGCTGGCAGCCTTGGTTGCCATTACGGGTTCTTGTGCCTTTGTAGCACCTTGGGCGGCATTGGTTATTGGCGCAGTTGCAGGGATCGTCACTTTCTTCACAGCGCAATGGTTTGAGCGTGCGAGAGTAGATGACCCGGTATATGCTTTCTCCGTACATGGTGTTGCGGGGATGTGGGGCGCGGTATCCACAGGGTTTTTCGCTACTCCTGAGCTTGCAAAAATAACAGGTGTAGGTCAAGCGGGTCTGTTCTATGGTGGTGGTTTTACACAATTAGGAGTACAGCTGCTTGGACTGATTGGTACTTTGGCATTCGTATTCGTCATTTCCTTCATTATTCTGGGTGCGATGAAAGCAATTATGGGTATTCGCGTTACGGAAGAGGAAGAAACGATGGGACTCGATATCAGTGAACACGGTACGTACGGCTATCCAGAGCAAATGAAGTTAGTTACCGAAGCTGAAAAGCGTTCTGGAATTGTCAGCTAATATGTAAAATATAAAGAGCCAGTATGGATGAGCGGAGGAGATGGAAGTATGGAACTGCAAAATATGGCCCCTTGGGTGAGTTCCGCCGAAGCGATTGATCATGCAGACACACCTGAGTCTTTAAGGCAGGCCAGGGTCGATTCCCAGAAATGGCTGCTGGCTTCTCAAGCCTCCGCTCCGTTATCAGACTGGTTACGAACGGCGAATGAAATGCATGACCGCATCGCGGCCAGAGCTGTGCAAATGTGCGAAAAAGGGATGGTTGAGGATGGCTTTGGCCCTCCTCCCGTCCCTTACGCATTTATAGCCTTCGGTAGCATGGGGCGCTCGGAATCGACGCTATGGAGTGACCAGGATAACGGTATGATTATCAGTGACCTTGTGTCTGCTGATAAAGAATTGTATTTTAGCGAGTTTGGTCGCAGAGTCTCTGCGATGCTAGAGCATTTGGGATATCCCAAATGCGAGGGGAAAGTGATGTGCTCGGAGCCATTGTGGCGCCATACATTGACTGGATGGCAAGAACAGCTATCAAAATGGTCGGAAGATTTTGCCTGGGAGCCGATTCGATATCTCATTATCTCGTCTGACATGAGACATATCGCAGGCGACGAGCAATTGTCTGTGGAATGGAAGCAAAGCTTTTATAAGTTGTTCCGTAAACAACCCGACCTACCTTCAGCGGTACTTAGGAACACGGTAAGGCATAAAGCGACACTTAATATTTTAGGTCAGATCGTTACCGAGCGGTTCGGTGAGCATGCAGGCGATTTTGATGTGAAATACGGGTTATACATTCCGTTGGTGAACGCCGTCCGTTTTTTGGCATTGCAACATGGTGTAGAGGAAACTTCCACCCTGAAAAGACTCAGGCGTCTCGCATCACTTGAAGCGGCACCGTTGCCTTTACTCGATGCTTGCGAGCGAGCCTTTCGGATCGCACTTCAGCTTCGAATGGCTACTCCAGCGAGGGAGAAGGACGGGTTGCTGATCAGTAATGGCTATCTGGCTGTCAAGCCGTTGAAGCAAGGTAAAGGCTGGCATGAGCTGCGCGAGGCTCTTTCAACAGTACGACGGCTGCATCGTGCGTTGCAAAGGCAGCTGCGATTTATGGAAGGGAGAAGGTCATGAAAGAACCAGCGCAGGGAGGTGGCTTCTGGAGTGCCCTCCGCAGAGGAGGAGTGCCGTCGGCAATCGCATCTGTAATGGGGGCTCCTACGGCTCAGCAGATGGCGTTTATTCGGTCCTTAACGCGGGAACAACGGCGTTCTGAAGTATTGCGTACCCCACTGGAGCGTTTGGAGACGGTAGTTTTTGATCTGGAGACGACGGGGTTTTCGGCACAGCATGGAGATGAGATTTTATCGTTCGGAGCGATTCGGGTAGTCGGGGATGTAATTATGGAAAAAGAGCAGTTTTATACGCTTGTCAATCCGCGGACCGAGATTCCTGAACAGATTACTCGGCTAACTGGGATTACCCGGGAAATGACGGATGGAGCTCCGCCGCTTATGAATGGACTGCATGACTTTATGTCCTTTGTAGGTGGGCGGGTGCTTGTAGCGCATGCTAGCGCTCATGATAAGGCCTTTTTAAATGCTGCGTTATGGAAAACATCTAAAGTTCAGTTAACTCACCGTGTACTAGACACAATGATGCTCGCCAAATGGCTGGAGCCACAGCAACACCAAACCTATAGTTTGGATGAATTGCTGGCCTATCAATCCATTCCGATTGAAGGGCGGCATCATGCGTTAGAGGATGCGAAGATGACGGCTAAGCTTTGGGTGGCGTATGTTCAGGAAATGCTGAAGCGTAATGTGACCAATTTGGCAGATGTGTACGCGCATTTGAGTCATGCCTGATTCAGTACAAGGTATAGTATCTGACATCACATCATAACGGCAAGTTCGCGATTTTCGTGGGTTTGCTGTTTTTTTTGTGTCCTGTTCAGATTTAGAAGGTTAGAGGTGGGAATCGTATGGGCATCCTATGGGGAGGATGAAGGTCATTTAGATGAAAGACAGGTGATAAGACTGTGAAAAGATTTCTTTTCATTAGAGCGATAATTGTGCTGGTTATGGTTGGGTCTTCATGGGGGATTATTGCAAACACAGTTTATTCAGCAAGCCTGCCTGTGGAAAATGCACCACTGGAAGAAAAATATAAAGGTGAGAAAGAGCTTGATGTTGAGAAGAATGTAGGGGCTGAATCAGCAGCAGCAGAGGTAATAAAAAGAATCAAACCTGGGCAACAGCTTCCTTCTATGATTTTAAAGGGGTTAAACGGCAAGTCCTACGATGTAGGGGCTCCGCGGAATAAAGCGATGATCATTAGTTTTTGGGCTTCATGGTGCGATCCGTGCCGATTAGAAGCCCCCATGCTGAATGAATTGTATAGTAAATACAAACATGATGTAGATGTGTATGGCATCAATGTAACTCGCTATGATCGATTGGAGGATGTGCAGAAGTTTTCCCGTTCTTTGAACCTCAAATTCCCCATATTACTGGATGAACAAGGAGCATTTTTTGAACAATTTGGAGGAGTGGCTTTTCCGACTCATGTAACGATTGATGACCATAGACGGGTACGAGAAATTATAATCGGCATGCTCAGTGAACGAGAGTTGGAGTGTAAAATAGAAGCACTTTCAAAAAAAATAAGGTGACTTTGGGGGCTGATATAGACCTCCAATGTCACCTCATTGTCTCATTGTAGTAGTTGATTAGTGGTTAACTAATCCGTGATGAGTAAGCTCAGTTTGTTCATTTTTTGGAGTTGGTGCTTCCAGCAATGCGTAACGGAAGCTGTCCAAGAGAGCTTCCCAGCTAGCTTCAATAACATTTTCGGATACGCCTACGTTACTCCAGACGTCCTCGTAGTTTTTGGACTCAATGAGCACGCGTACCTTGGCGGCAGTGGCGTCTTTTTCGTCGAGCACACGCACCTTGTAGTCAGCCAAATGCATGTCTCGCAAGGCTGGAAAATACTGAGAAAGAGCCTTGCGGAGTGCATTATCAAGCGCGTTGACAGGACCATTTCCTTCAGCTGCGGTATAGACACTTGTCCCTGCAACATTCAGCTTTAAGAATGCCTCGGAGACGACCGATCGCCCCGCTGTTTTTTCCACCAGCACCTTAAAGGATTCAAATGAGAACATTTCCTTCACTTCACCGCCGGCTTCACGAATAAGTAATTCCAGCGAAGCATCCGCGCCTTCAAACTGATAGCCCTGATGCTCAAGTTCCTTGATACGACTAATGACGCCACGTGCCTCATCACTGGACGGATCAAGGGTGATGCCCAGTTCTTGCGCCTTGGATACAACGTTGCTTTGTCCGGCCAGTTCGGAGACCAAGACCCGCTGCTTGTTCCCCACAAGTTCAGGAGCGATGTGCTCATAAGTTCGTGAGTCGCGCAGAATAGCTGACACGTGTATGCCCCCCTTATGGGCAAAAGCAGCATTGCCAACATAAGGCTGGTTGACAGGCAGATTGACGTTGGCGACTTCACTCACAAAGCGAGCTGTATTGTGGAGTTGTTTTAGCTTCTCGGGTTCTAGACAGTCGTAGCCCAGCTTAAGCTGCAAGTTCGGAATGACGGAGCATAGGTTGGCATTACCGCATCGTTCACCATAGCCGTTAATGGTACCTTGGACCTGCCTTGCGCCTGCTTGAATTGCACTGAGTGAGTTGGCTACCGCTAATTCGCAATCATTGTGTGTATGAATGCCCAACTGTGACTTCGTTAGCTGGCTTTGCAGTGTAGTGACAATTTCATGTAT
Organism: Paenibacillus sp. T2-29; assembly: GCF_052921365.1. Lineage (NCBI taxonomy): Bacteria > Bacillati > Bacillota > Bacilli > Caryophanales > Paenibacillaceae > Paenibacillus > Paenibacillus sp. T2-29. The sequence goes on from NZ_JBREVE010000003.1 coordinate 200,807, forward strand.
TTCATGCGGAAGGGTACCGCCGTTGGTATCACACATCACGAGCCAATCCGCGCCTGCTTCCTCAGCTTTTTTCATAACGGCGAGTGCATACTCGGGGTTGTTTTTATATCCGTCAAAAAAATGCTCGGCATCAAAAATAACCTCCATGCCCCCTTGCTTTAAAAAGGCGATGGAGTCGTAAATCATAGACAGATTTTCCTCCAGCGTTGTCTGTAATGCAGTGTGTACATGAAAATCCCATGATTTACCGACCAGAGTAGCGGCCTGAGCGCCGGATTCCAGAATCCGTTGCAGATTGACATCCTGCGCTGCGATGCTATCTTTGCGGCGCGTACTGCCGAAGGCGACAATCTTTGCCTGAAGGCCTAGTTCTTGTACCCGTTTGAAAAATTCGATATCCTTGCTGTTGCTCCCGGGAATCCCGCCTTCAATATAGTGAACACCGAGATCATCGAGTTTTTTGGCGATTTTCAATTTGTCATCAGCAGACAAGCTAATTCCTTCTCCTTGAGTGCCATCTCGCAGCGTTGTGTCAAAGATAGAAATAGCGGTGGACATGAGGGACTCCTCCTTCGCGGATTGCTCAGATTGGTAATGCTCTGCTTTTTTAAGCACATTAATTTAGTTGTTTAACGCTTAAAAACAGGAAAGCGTTAGTTTGTCGTGTTCGTATGATAGTCGATTATAACAACTAATGACTTCAAATGTAATATATAATTATCATTTTTGAGCGCAAAACCTATATTTTTTATGTAAAATAGAAATAGTATGCAAGGGTGATTTAAGTATAAAATCAAAGGACATATTCTTGATCTAACGAATGAATTTATAGTTAAAAGAAGGGTTGAGCATGAAAGATGTCAGTGCTTATTATCCGGTTGGTGGACGTGTTATTCTGCATGTGGATATGAACGCATTTTATTGTTCCGTTCATGCAGCGGAGGAGCCGGAAAAATATAAAGGATTGCCTACCGCAGTTGCAGGCAGCAGTGAGCTACGCAAAGGTGTAATTGTAACTTGCTCTTATGAAGCACGACGATTGGGCATTTCAACAGGGATGGTTGTTCAGCAGGCTCGTCGGATTTGTCCGCAGCTCATCATAATACAGCCTGATTTTCATTTATACCGTCGTTATTCCAAAGCATTTATGAGTATTGCTTACTCGTATACGCCTATGCTGGAAGCAACTTCAATTGATGAGTGTTATCTAGATATTTCCGGTTCCAAGCAGTTTGGAACACCTTTGGATATTGCCGAGGAGATTCAGCGTAGAGTAGAAGAAGAGCTAGGCTTGCCTTGCTCAATTGGGGTAGCACCCAACAAACTGCTAGCCAAAATGGCCTCTGATCTGAAAAAGCCACGCGGGATATCTGTTCTACGTTTGCGTGATGTACCCAACATTTTGTGGAACCTTCCATGTGGTCAATTGTTTGGTGTGGGCCGCAGAACAGCAGATAAGCTTCTACAAATGAACATTCGCACCATTGGTCAACTGGCTAAGGCAGATGAACACATGCTAGTTAGCATATTTGGGGTAACTGGTTCTTGGTTAAAATTGGCGGCAAACGGAATTAACCATTCTCAAGTCAGCACTGAACGGGAGCCGAACAAATCCATCGGTCACACAACCACTCTGCCTATGGATGTAGTAAAGTTGGAAGAAGCCCAAAGAGTACTGCTTAACATTAGTGATCAGGTAGCTCGGCGGCTTCGACGACAAGGGATGCTGGCAGGAGGTATCCAACTGACGATTCGGACCCCGGATATGAAGACCTTTACGCGTTCTCAAGTCAGGAGTACGCCTACGGAAAGTGCAGAAGACATATATAAGGAAGCTTGTGCATTGTATCGTCGCCATTGGGGAGAGGATAAGCCAGTGCGTTTGTTGGGGATTACGCTGCAACAGCTCATTCCAAAGGAGGAAGCGGCAGTTCAATTAGATCTATTTGAATACCAGGACCAGCCTAAAAAAGAAAGTTTACTGAAAACGATGGATGCGCTGCGCGATAAGTTTGGTGAAAATGCAATTTTGACTGCGGGGATGCTGGGAGATGATCCTTCAGTACTTCTTCGTAATTCCAAGCTGCGCGGAACTTCGCTGCAAAAAGACAATCTACCTACTCCAGAGTGAACTTAGGGGAGAATGATGGTCAGTATCAGTAACACACGTTATAAGCGTTTTTTGCATGAAGGATAAAGGAAAATAATTTGTAATAATTTTGGGTTTGTATTAATATGTGAATAGAATGCAAAAGCTGGTTTGTTCGATTGTATAGGAGGAAGAGAAAAGTTATGGCTAAATACACTTGGGTAGAAAAAGATACATGCATTGCTTGCGGAGCCTGCGGCGCTACAGCACCAGACATCTATGATTATGATGATGAAGGTTTGGCTGAAGTGATCTTTGAAGGGGATGCAAACCAAGGCATCAAGGCGATCTCAGAAGACCTGTTTGATGATATGCAGGATGCTTGTGACGGTTGCCCTACAGATTCCATCAAAGTTGCAGACGAACCGTTCAATAAAGAAGGTTAAGTGTAAGTTTTTTGGACAGGCATAGCACCGACAGTACCCTTCACCGTATAACGGTGAAAGCATGCTGACGGTGCTGTTTTTTTTTATGTGCTGTCCATCAGGCCCATTGTGACCGATATACATAATAGTAAGCATGCAAGATTACACGATCAGGAGGATCCGATGGACCATTCGCCTCATCTTAAATCGTATGTCAAAAAGCACCCTGATAATAAAATGGCCTGGTATTTACTCGGTAAAGAGTATGAAAGCAACGGTCAGGAAGGCAAAGCGAATTATTGCTTCAATCGTGCAGGAGAAGTGTTCGAAGCCTTTGAGCATAAACAGATTCCGGCAGACGTATGGATGGAATATCAGGATAAACTGGTTCAGATGTCCAAGGAGAAGGAGCGGAGAACCGCTCGAACACGTCATCTTTTAACTGCCTTAATGGTACTTCTGCTCATCTGGGTCCCTTCAGCCAATTCACCGAGCACTTCACCTGAGAGCGCATCCGTTCCATCCGGAACTGAGCATGCAGCGATTGATCATGTCGAAGTTGCGAAAGTGGCTAATGCAGATCCAAAGAAGAGGGCACAAAACGGTGAGCCTTATGCTGGTGGTGTGTTTACAGCTCAAGCCAGGCAAGGAAGTGGGGCTGGAACAGCGCTTACGGATATGTTGGCAAAGACGAGTCAAATGCCGTCCAAGACCACAGTGCTGGGCATGGAGCAGAGTGGGGCGTGGCTGATCTGGAGAGAAGGTATGAAGCCGTTACTTAGTGTACAGAACAAGGGAAACGGCGGATTAGCTATTCAGTCTTACGACGCCGCTGCATGTGCTTGCAAGCCGTCGGACAGTGAGAAACTCCGCATAACAGGTCTAAAATGGGCTGCCGGACAGGAAGAGCTGGCTGTGCTGAATAGCGCCATGCGCGCTTATCGTTCGCAGCATCAACGTCTTCCCCAGAGTCTTGAGGAACTGACCCGAGATTTTCCCAATAACACAATGTACGGTACGACTGACGGGATGAAGAAGGCTTTTACACCTATCCGTAATTTACTTGCTTCTCCAGCACAGGGAACAGGGAAGGCAGGAGATCAGAACGCTGACTCAGCGGCTGAAAGCAGTCTACTGCTGGCATCTTCATTGCACGGACGGCCTTTTCTGGAGCAACCGCTACGAATTGTGGTAGACAAATCCAAACACAGGCTATCATTGGTGAGCGGCAATATACTTATTCGCAATTATCCCATCGGTTTGGGCGGAGAAAGAACGCCGGAAGGGAAATTTGTGATTACCGATAAAGTCGTAAATCCGAACGGCAAATCCAACGGTGAGTTTGGCAGTCGTGGTATGCAACTGTCTGCAACAAATTATGCTATCCATGGTACGAACGAGCCCGAAAGTATCGGCAAAAATGAGTCGCTGGGTTGTGTCCGCATGGGGAAGGAAGACGTGGAGGAATTGTTTGCACTCGTACCTTCAGGTACGGAGGTGGTTATTGGTAACGGGGGACTGCCTGATCAAGTGCTTGTACCTAGTTCCCGATTTACGAGTGAGCCGCAGCACGACCAGACGAATCCCCACAAAACCTATCACTGGCTAAATTAACGTTTTGATGCCACTGCTACTTGTTGTTTAACGAGTTCCTGCTTGTGCTAAAACAATGACCAGAACAATCACAATGATGAGTAGAACAAAGCTGACGGCGGTCCAAACAATCGCTTTCTTGTTCACCTCATCCTTTTTCTTTTGCAGACTGGGCGGTTTGCGCTTGGTCTTCATATCAGCAATCCCTCTTTTCTTGCGGGCTAAGATCCTGTCTTACTATGTCCATTGTAAATGGTTTGATTATACATTTTCAATGACATCTCCATGACAACTGAATTGTTCTGATATTGGACCTCGCAAATTACTTTCTTTTTGGTATGGAAAAAGCTAAACTATTTTGTAGAGATGTTTTTTTAGGATTGTGCAAGGGCATAGAACGGAGTGGATGAATCGTGTTGTATCGAAGGATTGCGAAACCTGTTTTTTTCAAAATGAGTCCAGAGAGGGCCCATCATGTAGTCATTGACGGCTTAAAGCATGCGGGCTCACTTCCCGGTGGAGCAGCGACGTTGCGAGGGATGTATGGAGTCAAAGAAACGGAAGATCTTGCCGTTGATCTGTTTGGTATTCATTTTCCCAACCCGATTGGACTGGCTGCGGGACTGGATAAAAATGCTGAAGCGGTTGTCGGTTTTTCTTCCATCGGTTTTGGTTTTATGGAAGTAGGCACGGTGACACCTGTCGGACAGCCCGGCAATGATCAGCCCCGGTTGTTTCGACTGCCTCCCGATGAGGCATTAGTCAATCGGATGGGCTTTAACAATCTGGGTGCTGAGAGCATGGCCCAGCGTTTGGCTACCCTTAAACATCGACCTGTGCCGATTGCTGTTAATATCGGTAAAAATAAAGTAACGCCAAATGAAGATGCCCATAAGGACTATGAGAAATGTATTTCCGCACTGTATCCGTATGCGGACTTCTTTGTAGTAAACATTAGTTCGCCCAATACCCCGGATTTACGAAAACTCCAGCATGGCAGTGAACTGAAGTCGTTACTTGAAGCGGTTCGGGCAGAGATGGGAGTTCAGGCGACAAAGTATGGTAAAGCCAAGTCTGTACTGGTCAAAATTGCACCGGATGTATCGGACGAGGAATTGGAATATATGACGGATGCGATTGCGGCCAGCGGAGTGGATGGCATTATTGCGACGAACACGACGATATCCAGGACGGGTCTGACGCATCGAAATGCAAGTGAAACCGGAGGATTGAGTGGTAAGCCGCTACGTGACCGTTCCACAGAGGTCATTGGACGGGTATACCGCCAGACGGAAGGGAAGCTGCCTATTATTGGATCAGGCGGTATTTTTACCAGTCGTGATGCCTATGACAAAATTAAAGCAGGCGCTAGCCTGATTGAAATTTATACAGCATTGATTTACGAAGGGCCGGAAGTAAACCGGGCTATACATGCCGGTCTGCGTGAGCTGCTTCGAAAGGACGGCTTTAGACACATTACCGAGGCTGTTGGTGCAGCTCATAGATAAAAAAGTGTTGTCGGAAGAGACAGGAGGTACGGGGATGGACGGAAGAGACTGGGGAACATTTTTGCTGCCATACGATCAGGCGGTGGAGGAACTTAAGGTCAAGTTCAAAACAATGCGTGCGGAGCTGAAAAAGCGCGAGGAATACGCTCCTATCGAATTCGTAACTGGACGGGTTAAAAAAATATCCAGCATCCTCGATAAGGCGAAGAGATTGAAGGTTTCACCTGATCAGCTGGAGACGGGGATCGAGGATATTGCCGGCATTCGCATCATGTGTCAATTCGTAGAGGATATTCGGCGGGTAGCCGAATATATTCGAAGACGTAAGGATTTGACGGTATTGTATGAAAAGGACTATATCACCAATTATAAAGATAGCGGCTATCGCAGCTTTCATATGATTGTGGAGTACCCGGTTCAGACAGCAGTGGGGTTAAAAATTGTGCTGGCCGAAATTCAAATCCGTACGTTGGCTATGAATTTTTGGGCAACCATAGAGCATTCTCTTAGCTATAAGTATCGTGAGAGCTTGCCGGATGATATGCGGGCCCGGTTGAAAAAGGCGGCTGAGGCAGCCTTTGTGTTGGATAATGAAATGTCTTCCATCCGTCTTGAAATATTGGAAGCGCAGAAGAAGTTCGAGGATGAAGCCAATATCGTATCCAAAGTCCTAACAGGCATGCACCGTCTTTATTTCTACCATAAAATTAGTGAAACGATTGAGGCGCAGCGCAGATTTAATGAACTGTGGGAGCGGCACGACATGGAAGGAATCAAGCAGCTGCATGATGAGGTCAAGGAGATGCTGGAAGCTTCAACTAAGGAAGAAGACAGGGATGAGTTTTAAATGGTGAACCCTTCCTATGAACCGTTGTACGTAACTTATTTGGTATACTTCAATCGGGATCGGGATTACTTTGAATGTCATGAGGTACTGGAAGAGCTGTGGCTTAAGCTGGACCGAGACCCTGTATATAAAGGTTTACTGCAAATTGCTGTAGGACTGTATCATTTTCGCAATGGTAACTATCGTGGTGGATACATGATGCTGGACAGTGCGGTACATAGGCTGGAGCATGCTGCTTCGCACGCGCTGGGCATTAATATGGCGAAGCTGGTAGATGAGGCGCGCGCTTGCGCTCGGCAGCTTGCTGAAGCTGTTATGGAAGGTTCGGAAGAGCTTCAACGTCAACCGCCGGTTTATCGGGATTTGACGATTGAAATTGTCGAGCCCGGACTGCGTCAGGCCGTGGAGAAGGCATCATCGTCCGTTCCAGTCAATATCCCTCAGCAGAGAGGTCCTCGGCGTGGGGAAAAGCATGAGCAGCGTCAGCAGGCGCTGGAAGCTTCGATTAGGCGAAGACAGGCCGCTGGGAGCTTACGCTCAGCTACAGTGGAGACGAAGGATGCGCCTTGATGTTGTAGCGCATAATAAACGAGCAGCCCGATCCGTTTTATAGGGATCGGGCTGCTTTATCATTGTCAGGTGTGAGGACATTTGTCTAAGAGGTTACGTTCTTTTTATATTTCTCAAAGAAGGCTTTGAAATCGTCGAGTGTGTATCCGTTGTCTGAAGGACTTTCCTTCAATCCACCTACCATACGTTCCTTTTCCACGCCTTTTTCGTAATAAACAAGCGTAGGTGTATACTCAATCTTGTACTTGTCCCAGCCAGCCTCATACTCACGCAGGTTAAATTCGTGCATCGTAATGTTCTCCTGCTTGCTCAAAGGCATGAGCTTAGGAGTGGTGGCACGGCAGTGAACACAGTCAGACGCGAAATGATAGACGAAAAAGCTTTCCTTTTTGTCAATTTTACTTTGTAGATCTTCTGGCTTAATAATTTGCTGATAGTTCGGATCGTTTAGCAGTTCCTGGGTAGTAGGACTTAACGAGGCTGTGGAAACGCCGTACAGCTTGTTTTTAGTGCCTGAGTTTAAAGCGAGCAGCACTCCAAGCAAAATGATAAGCACAACAAAAAAGCCAATGACAGGTATAAGCTTTTTTTTGTTGGATTTTTGTGCGTTCAATGGAATCTCTCCTATCAAAATCTAAAATATGTAACTATGAACCTCATTATTATACAACATTACAGCTTGTAGTGAAAGTTTGTAAATCACACAGATATTGCCGGCTAACAGGTTGATTATGGTACAATAAAATTTATTTTAACAGGACAGGATGATTACGATTATGGGTGTACAGCTCCCCACAGCATTTGTAAAGCGCATGGAGCAACTGCTCGGCGATGAATTTGAGGCTTTTATGGCTGCCTATGACCACACGCCCCATGCGGGGATTCGTGTCAACACATTAAAAATTCCAGTAGAGGACTTTAAGGAACGTCCTCCGTTCGAACTGCGGCCGATTCCGTGGTGCGCCACAGGTTTTTACATTCCGCACGGTACTAAGCCTGGACTTCACCCCTACTATCATGCTGGGTTGTACTATGTTCAGGAACCGAGTGCCATGTCTCCAGTTGAACTGCTCAATGTAGCTCAGGGGGAAGCTGTTTTGGACTTGTGCGCTGCACCGGGAGGGAAATCAACCCAAATCGCAGCCAAACTGCAAGGAAGCGGCATACTGGTGACCAATGATATTAGCGCCGATCGAACCAAGGCGTTGGCTAAAAATGTGGAATTGTACGGTGTGCGCAATGCCGTGGTATTGAATGAGAGCCCTGATCGTATCGCAGATGCTTTTCCTCATTTTTTTAACAAGATTTTAATTGACGCACCTTGTTCGGGAGAAGGCATGTTCCGTAAGGATGAGGATATGGCCAAACAATGGGAGACACACTCGGTGGAAAAATGTGTGGTCATGCAACGGGACATTTTGCGTGTAGCGGCCTCAATGCTGAGCGATGGGGGAAGAATTGTCTATTCGACCTGCACCTTTGCCCCGGAGGAGAATGAAGGAATGATTGCGGAATTTCTGGATGCTCATCCCGATTTTAACGTAGTCCCTGTTCCTTCGGAAGCAGGCTTTGCACCAGGCCACCCGGAATGGATGAACGAAGAGATTGCATCGGCACATCCCGAACTGCGGGGTACAGCACGCCTCTGGCCGCATCTTGTAGAGGGGGAGGGCCATTTTATCGCTGTATTGCAGCATCAGGGTGGTGCTCGTGTGGCCTCGACAGCAGATCACACTGTATCGGGGGATATGGTTCCGTTTTCGAACAAGAATGACAGAGTATTAAACATAGAAGCAGCATATCCGCAGAAGAAGCAACATTTGCCCGTCAAGGAAGCGCTACTCCCAAGTGGCCAAGGAAGGCGCACGACTGATGAGCCTAAACGAACCGGAAAAGGAATGGGCGGAAAGTTAGCCAAAGGAAAGAACACGCGCGGCTTTGATGGCAGCAAGTCACGTATGGGCAAAGAAAATGTGAAATCTGCCGCACGCTCCCCGCATGATGTGCTGGAGTCCTATCACCAATTTGTTCAGGAGCAGCTGGAGGTTTCATTTGCAGGCTACACGGTGGTCTACGGAGATCGCATTTATCAGTCGCCGCTGGCATCACATCGTTTGGACGGCCTTAAGGTGGTACGTCCGGGCTGGTTTATGGGAACCGATAAGAATGGTCGTTTTGTACCTTCACATCCGCTGGCGGTGGCTTTACGCCCTTCTGAGGCGGTTAGGAGCATCAACCTTTCCAGTTCGGATGCTGAAGCCATCCGGTATTTAAAAGGTGAAACCTTGTCCATCCCTGTTGAGAGAATAGAGCTTCGAAATGAAGTCCAACCCAAAGGCTTTACTCTCGTGTGTATTGATGGTTATTCGGCCGGGTGGGGCAAATGGCAGGACGGCATGCTTAAAAATGAATATCCTACAGGCTGGAGGTGGACATCGGTATGAGTGGAAAAGGAAGACAAACTCAGCGTTTGGACAAAATTTTAACCCATATGGGATATGGTTCCCGTAGTGATATCAAGAAACAGGTAAAGCAAGGTATGATCACGGTAAACGGACGGACCATCAAAGATAGCGGCTTACAGGTTCATCCATACCAAGACCAAATTGAAGTGAACGGAGAACTGGTTGTATTTCGGGAGTTTATTTACATCATGCTGCACAAGCCTCCAGGTGTCATATCCGCAACCGAAGATACGAGGGAACGGACGGTGCTGGATTTGCTGAGTGCGGAGGAACGACATTTTGAGCCTTTTCCAGTAGGGAGGCTAGATAAAGATACAGAAGGCTTATTGCTGTTGACCAACGACGGCAAGCTGGCGCACGAACTACTGTCTCCACGGCGTCATGTCCCCAAAACGTATGAAGCTACGGTGTCGGGGCATGTCACGGAGGAGGATATTCTTCAATTTACAGCAGGAGTGGAACTGGACGATGGGTATGTCACCCTACCCGCGCAGTTGACGATTCTTCGGCATGAACAGCCGCATCAGGCAGATGGAGAAGTCACTTCCTATATTTCGCTCGTAATCCATGAGGGTAAGTTTCACCAAGTGAAGCGCATGTTCGAGGCGGTTGGTAAAAAGGTGACCTACTTGAAAAGAACAGCCATGGGGCCATTGAAGCTGGATGATCAGCTTCCACTGGGCAGCTATCGAGAGCTGACTAGCGAAGAACTGGCCTCGATCGGCCGTGATATAGCATCCGCAACTTCAGAAGTTTAATGAAGAGATTAAATACAAATGACGCACAGGCTCGTATGAGATTCCTGTGCGTCATTTTATGATATAGACAACCAGACAGAGCAGTATTCATAGGCAGTCTTTGATAACGAATCGAATTGCGAATTATTGTGCGCGTGCTGCCCGACTCTGCTTCACTTCCGCTGCCTTATAAGCTGTAACCTTGTTTTTGCCTGTCGTTTTGGATATGTACATGGCTTGATCGGCCTGTTTGACGAGTTCATCCGGGTTTATTTCCTTCTTCACAGTACTGTGTCCCACACTGATAGTGACGATGCTTTCCTCAGCGACACGTTCGCGGATTCGTTCTGCGACCTGCGCCACCTTGGCCCGCCGATCCACAACCATTGCAACCAGTTCCTCGCCACCGTATCGTCCGGTCAGCCCGATTTCATCCAGTTCCTCCTCCATAATTTGTGCGACCTGCTTGAGAACCTCATCCGCACGAGCATGGCCCTGCGTATCATTCAGCTTTTTAAAATTGTCAATATCGCAAAAAATGACCGACACGCGGATTCCCTGGTCCATATATCTCCGTAATCTTCCCGAAAAATATTTACGGTTATACAGCCCTGTGAGGCCATCGGTGATGGAAGAACGATAAATCCTTTGGAGTAGCTCCACAATCCGTTCAAACAGAATGATGAATAACGTAGTGTAGTACAACAATGGTAAAAATGACATCCACAGGACTGTGCTTGACCCGTTTGCTTCTTCAGGGATGTCATTTTGCAGCCAGAGAAAACCAAGCCAGAGCGAATAAGTGAATAAGCCTGCTATAAATTTCTTTGGCTGTCCGATCCGTGGGGTGATGAACAGAAGGCTTAATATAAGCACCAACACTCGATAAAACAGAGTGAATCCAACCAATTTCACTGAGCTGATCCAAGTGGGCAACAAACCTAAAGTCCAAGCCATTACCGGCAGCGTTAATAACGCAGCCAGCAACAGCAAGGCCCATTTTTCCACACGCTTTAGTTTTCGGTACAGCTGAAATACAGCGGCATTGATGAGCAAGAAGGCAAACGCCTCCAGCGCATTTTTCCACACGATTCCCTGCAGTTGCATTTGGCCGCCGCCTGCCGAATAGAGATTCATCGCTTCATATGTCATAATAAAAATAGCGGCAACCGAAAAAAGGATATAGGCTTTTTTTCGTTGTCTGCTATATATGATCACGCACATTAGCGCCATCATGAGTATAATATACAAACCGCAGGCTGCACTTATGACCCCGGCCAGAGATGGGGAGCCTAAGGTTCCCAATAAGGACAACAACGTCAACATCACCGACTCCATTTGTAAAATTAATCTATCTATTGAACGGACGATATCGTTCCGATACAATAGACAGGATTTATTGCAGTTAAAATGTTATAATTTTCTTTTGTGCCTAACATTTATTCTCAATATATCATCTTTCAGAAAATCCGGAAACCTATACATATATCCTGTGTTCCGGGCAGTTTAATGCTTGAAAGGGGAAGCACTCATGAAATTGCTACAGGCTCTCTTTTTCCCACCCGAGCAACCGGGAGGCGTTTCATCCATGATTCCATATTTGCAAGAGCGATTTACGTCCCCCCGTTGGGAAATGGAGCTATTTTCAATCCCTAAACGGATTCGTAACAAGGGTAGGGACGAAGTAATCTTTGATACCTTCGACTGGACGAGATATGAGCAATATCCAATCGTTCAAAAATATATTCAGACGTACCGTGATTATTTGTGGTGGACTCGGCTTCGTATTCAGAAGCCCTTTGACCTTATTCATGCTCATCATCCGATTGCCGGGCTCGCTATGAAAAACGTATTTCCAGATATCCCGCTCGTACAGACGATTCACTCTTCCTATGAGAAGGAGTTAATTCTAAACGGGAAAATAGAGGAGAACGGGCCTGAACACCAATTCTTAGTGTCATTGTACCGAGAAATGGAGCATAAGGCGGATCGCCTGATAGCAGTATCGCAATCTTTTCAGCATTACTTAACACCTTATGTACAGCATCCGCAAGATGTTGTGGTTATTCCAAATGGATATGATGAGAAACGGTTTAAGCCCATTCCTCACGAAAATGAAGTGACACAGCTCATAACCGTTTGCCGACTTGTTCCCGCCAAAGGGCTTGATATTCTATTACAGGCTTGCGCTGAGCTGAAAAAAAGAAATCAGGAATTTGTACTCCATATCATTGGAGATGGTCCGATTCGACCTGAGCTGGAAGAGATGGCGCGACAGCTGGATATATACCATGAGACGATTTTTTATGGATATACTCTTCATCCTGAAGAGTTTATGCCTTTCTTTGATGTATTCGTATTGCCTTCGCGGGCGGAGGCCTTTGGCTCCGTATTTGCAGAAGCGGCGTTGAGCTGTCTGGCATTGGTAGGTACAGAAGTAGGGGGAATACCGGAGCAGATTGAGGATGGGGTAAATGGTCTGCTCGTGCCACCCGATAATCCGAAGGCACTGGCAGACGCATTAGAAAAGGTTATCGCTGACCCTGCCTATCGTTATGAACTGGCTAGATCTGCCTGCGACAAGGCTAAATCAAGCTATTCTTTAAGTCGTGCTGTTAACGAGCTGAAGAAAATGTATTTGAAATTTCCACACTAACCATGACGGGTATCACCTGGTTTGGAATCAGAATGCCGAAAGCTGGAACGAGGACGTGAGGAGCGGAAAGGTCTTCCGCGTCCTGCTAAGATCAGTTTACTAACCCACATTAGACTGAGCATTCCGAAAATAGGATAAAGAACAGATAACAGTGAGCTGAAGCCGAACTGACTGATTAAAAAACAGGTGAGCATAATGAATAATGTAATGAGCTTGGGCGAAATTTGGACATGCTGACGAATTTGTAGACTGACTCCATAAATGTCGGCTACAAAGGTACTGAAGATCTCCATGAAAATGAGTAGAATGTATATGATTTCAACAAGGGCGCCTAGACGGTAAGCGATGCTTCCCATAGGGATTTCAAATTGCTGAATGCCTGGCATTTGCGCTGACATGACAAAATGTGCAGCCATCAGCATAAAGCCAACACCAATTCCGCCCAATACACCGCCCCAGCGGATGGTTTTGCGGGAGAAAGTTTGACTGCCTAGAGGGACAAGCACGGCCTGAGCCATAGCCAGATTGAAGGACGTGTACAGGAGTGGAGAGATCCATGTTCGTAGCGCACTGTGGTCTGTTGTATTCGTGATAAAGCTTTGTGGATTGGGCATGGAAAGGGTGCTGTGAACGAGCAAAAGAGATATGGTGATCATCAGCGGGACAACAATGGTGTTCATATGCAAAATCGCTTTAATACCTTTATTCAGCAGCAAGTAAGTTCCGATTAATGTAATGAGCAGTCCTGTTTGGTAGTGTAGGTGAAGGTGCTCCACAAAAACAGAGCCAGCTCCTGCGAGCATAACGCTGTTCACGCCAATCAGCACAATAAGTGTGAATATGCTGATCCATTTTCCGGCATTGGCACCAAAAAGGTGCTTGTTCAGATCCTCGTAGGAGCGGGCTGAAATATCATGAGCAATCAGCATCATTTTCGTACCCAACCATACAAATACAAGTGTGGACAGCATAATGGTGATTGTAGCCCAACGTCCATATTGCGTAAAAAATTGTAATATTTCTTGTCCGGTAGCGAACCCGGCACCGACGATTGTACCAATGTATGTAAAAGCAATCTGAAAAACATGAATATTACGTTTCATTCCCAGTCCCCCCTTGCTTGCTTGAATAACGCTGCAGCGAGCATATAATACAAACTATGTTCAACTGAAATGGGACATGACTGGATGAGACTGAAAATAATTATACTGAATTTAATGAATAGCTTGACGGGAGCGTAATTTATGGGTCAAATCCTTGCATGGATACTGGAATACGGATATTTGGCGATGTTCGGCTTGCTTGCCCTTGGAGTAGCTGGTATGCCGATACCCGACGAAGTGCTAATGATCGCCTTTGGCGGGCTCGTGTCTCAAGGACACTACAACTTTATTGCCGCGCTGGCAGTCACATTTTTCGGTAGTATGACAGGCATGATGCTTAGCTACACATTGGGTCGCCTGCTGGGCAAGCCACTATTGCACCGATACGGTAAATGGGTGAGGCTTACGCCCTCCAGGATTGCCTCTTCCGAAAATTGGTTCGGGCGCTATGGTACCTGGGGAATTTTGTTCGGGTATTTTGTCCCCGGCTTGAGACACGTATCATCCTATCTGGCAGGCACAACCCGTCTAGGTGTTTTTCGCTATATCGGCTATGCATCGGCAGGAGCTTTGCTGTGGTGCGGTACATTTTTGGGGATCGGACATGCGGTGGGCATGCACTGGGAACAGGTGGCTAAGCTGATGGAGAAGGTGACGCACCAGGTAGGTTTGATCGTTATTCTTTTAATCGTTTTGGGAGGAATCATCGCATGGTTCTGGAACAAACGTAAAAAAAATATCACATGAACGCATGGAAAGCAGGCTATAGCTTGAAAGCGGCGGGTGAAGTATGGTACTTTTACCGCATAGGAATGCCGTGGGAGGTCATGGAATGGAAGTATTAAAGAAACGAATTTTAAATGAAGGCGTGATTGCGTCAGATCAGGTGCTAAAGCTGGATGGATTGCTTAATCATCAGGTTGATCCAGAGCTGACAATGGAAATGGGACGAGAGTTCGCGGCCCGTTTTCGGGAAGACAAAATCACCAGAGTAGTGACCGTGGAATCCTCAGGCATTGCCATCGGGTTTGCGACAGCGTTGGAGTTGGGTGTACCGTTGGTATTTGCTCGTCGTAAAAAGACTTTATTAGCTGATCCGGATGCGCTGTGTGAGCGTGTACCTTCGTTTACAAAAGGTATTGTCACAGATATTATGCTGTCTCGTCAATTTATTCATGAGCATGATCGTGTGTTGTTCATTGATGATATTATCGCTAATGGCGATGCGGCTCGAGGCATGGTTAAAATTATTCAACGCTCTGGAGCGGAGTTGATTGGATTCGGAGTTGCGGTTGAAAAAATGTTTCAGGCTGGAGCGAGAACCATCCGTGAGCAGGGCATCCGTGTAGAATCATTGGTTAAAATTTCGTCGTTGGCTGACGGTAAGATAGAGTTTGCTGAATAGTAACAATTCGAAACTCCGGATCCTTATTTCTAATAATAACCTTTGCATGAGCATCAATTTCGCTTATAATATATATAAGGTTTGGGAGAGGAGGCAGCAACATGGGGAATGAACAATTGACCGAACAGTTTTTTCTGGAAAAACTGGCAGCGGCTAAAGTGCATTTTGAACGCGCCTTGGATTGTAAGCATACGGAATTCGACGATTTGTATCCCTATATGATTGAACATCCTCAGTTTTTTTGGTATAAACGCTATGTGGCCTGGTCTGAGTTGTTGACATTGGTTAACCTATGCGAAGAATTGTCTTTCTCTTGGAAAGAAGAATTTACTGCTCACCAAGTGGAGTATGTAGAACAGCGAGTGTTGTCTGCACAAGTGCTGGACTTCTGGTACGAGAAGAACGATACAAAAGAACATGATCACAGTGTAAATCAGTCGGGATAATTTGTTGCTCTGTTGGCAATCCATATAAGTAGTAAGCGGAAGAGACCTAAATGATTCGTTTAGGTCTCTTTTTAAACTTTTTTCATGTATATAAAATTATGGCGTTGTGTTGAAAAAATGGACAAGGAGGGGGCATGGATGATAATGGACGAAGAATTGGATGCTTATCGACTTTCTGGTGAAAAGGTACGCGTCGTACGCGATGGATTGGAGTCCAATGATGTGGTTGGCATTGTACTGGCATGGGATGATGAACAGGTGCTTATTCGCCGCCAGAATCGACGTGTGGTCAAGTTGGATCGCAGCTATACATACCAGCCGTTCAGCGAGCCGCGTCACAATCCGATAGAACTGGATTAAGAAATGAGTTCTAATGGGGATTGGATAAAAAAACTGGGTGCTTCATTAGGCATACAGAAACTCTAAACCGGACACAGTAATGAAGCAAAACTCAACAGAGAGGGCGTGCTGTGTTAATGACGGTTATGGACGAAAAAGTACATGCATACAAGGATCAAATCAGCCATTTGGAAGATAAGTTACCCGAGGTAGTTCATGCCTATCATCGCTTTACCGGAGAATGCTTTCAAGCCGGCAGTTTAGATGAAAAAACCAAGCAACTGATTGCGCTAGGAATTGGCTTATTTGCCAACAATGAGGTGTGCACGTTTTATCATGTGAATGAGGCGCGTTCCAAAGGAGCCAGTGATCAGGAGATTATGGAAGCCGTTGCTGTAGCTGCTGCAGTTGGTGGAGGACATGCTCTAAGTCAAGGGGTTACACGTGTACAGAAGGCGCTACATTAAAACGAATCATCCATACAGATAACTCATATTCGAAATAGGGGAAATAGATTGATCTGAACAAATGATAGTGATGTTTATGGAAAGAAGCTTCCGAGCACAGTTAGTGCCTGCGGAAGCTTCTTTTTGCATGTAGTGCGGGGATTATGCTCTTTTGCTTGCAGCAAAAGCAGCAGGGCGAGGGGATTTATGCTTATAGGCAGAAGAGGATGCAATCCAACTTCGCCCAACAACGCGTAGGGGTTTGGGGGTTGAGTTATTGGGTAATTCGGGGCGATATTTCTCTGGCAAAGGTAGAGACGCCGTATGAGGCATAGAGGTAGGGAGCCCCAAATAAGCTCGCATTCGTTCATACATTTCTTTGCGCAATGCGGACATAGGCATACTGAACTGCTCTTTAACGCCTTTATATATATAGGTGGCGTGAACGCCGGAGTGGTTTTGTTGTATGTCTAGAACACGAACATGATACTTCTTAAATTCATGTTTAATTTCAGATAGCAGGATTCCGGTACGATCTATTCCTGCGTTAACCATTTCGACATAAAGATCAGGGGTTTTCAGCACGCCGCTTTCTTGAAGAATTAGGCTGTCACGCTCAAATACTTTTTGAATAAAGGTAAGGAGCAGATAACTTTTCACAAGAGAGCATGAATGCTGAGTAGTATCTGAAGAGATCATTACCATTCACCGCCTTAGGGAAATGTGATGATAATTCATAGTCATGGAAGTAAAGGAACCTTTGTTCCTAAGAACTTATGTTCTTATATTATCGTATTATTCCTTTTTTATCAAGAAGAAATAAAGAAAAACAAAAGATTTGACAACTTTATTTGAGCATGGTATGATCTATCTTGTCGCTAAGAAAGATTGATTCCTTCGAGATAGACGACAAATATATATGCGGTCGTGGCGGAATTGGCAGACGCGCACGGTTCAGGTCCGTGTGGGCTAACCCCCCGTGGAGGTTCGAGTCCTCTCGACCGCATCCATTTAGAAAAGGTTTATAGAATTGCTATTGTAGCAATTTTATAAACCTTTTCTTATGTTCGGAATTATTGCAGACTTCCAGCGAGGATTCCAATACAAGGGTTTGAACTTTATTCAAGTTCATAAGCAATTCTTTTATAAGTTTAATTTTTAAGATATGATAGAAGATAATGCATTTGTTGATGAAGCTAATGAAAGGTTGGATGAAAGATGGAGAAAGCAACTTTTGCAGGCGGATGCTTCTGGTGTATGGTGACTCCGTTCGAGGAGCAGCCGGGCATTTATAGTATTGTCTCAGGCTATACTGGAGGGACGATTTCCGATCCGACCTACGAACAGGTTAAAACAGGAACAACAGGGCACTATGAGGTGGTGCAGATTACGTTTGATCCTGAGCTGTTTCCTTATGAAAAGCTACTTGAATTGTATTGGCCGCAAACAGATCCTACCGACGGAGAAGGTCAGTTTCAGGACCGAGGCACACAATATAAGCCTGCAATTTTTTATCATACGGAGCAGCAACGAGAGCTTGCACAACAATCCAAGGAACAGTTGGCACAAAGCGGACGCTTTGATAAGCCAATTGTAACGGAGATTCTTCCGGCTGCAATTTTTTATCCGGCAGAGGATTATCATCAGGATTATCACAAGAAGAATGTGAAGCATTATAAGGAAGATCGAGCCCAATCCGGTCGTGATGAATTTATCGATAAAAACTGGTAAGCAGCTTTAATATACGTTATTATGCGCACTTCAAGGCAGATCAGAGATTATATCTCAGATCTGCCTTATACATATTTAAACGGTTTTACTCACACAATGAAGGGACAGAGAAGGAGGCTGACCCCCAAATGAGTACACGACGGAAGCTACACATGAGAAATATAATAAAAAAGGCTTTAAAGGCATCACGCAACCGGAAGAATTCGTCTTATGCGCTTGTACACCATGCAAGATCTAGAATGCAAATAATCGTAGTGCTTTGTATTTCAGTCTGTATGTTATTTATGGTCTGTAAAACTGCTGTTGCCGAAGCAATAGACCAACAGAACCAGCAGCAAAAGAGGGTTGCTGTCATTATTGATGATCTAGGAAACAACATGAAAGGTACCAAGGAGATTTTAAATTTACCTGTCAAAATCACCGTTGCTGTAATGCCCTTCCTGCCAACAACCAAACAGGACGCTATGGAAGCGCATAAGCGTGGTCATGATGTTATCGTCCATCTTCCAATGGAGCCCAAGCAGGGCAAGCCTGAATGGCTTGGACCTGGAGCAATCAAGGCTAATATGACGGATGAAGAAGTACGCGCCAAGGTGACCGCAGCTATCAAGGATGTTCCTTATGCCATAGGAATGAACAACCATATGGGCTCCAAGGTCACCTCAGACAAGCGCATTATGTCCATCGTTCTTGATGTTTGTAAGGAACATGGACTATTTTTTGTTGATAGCCGAACTAATTATTGGTCAGTGGTGCCTGAACTTGCCGCTAAAAAGGGAATGCCACCGGTGCGAAATGATGTTTTTTTGGATGATGTTCATACACTCGCTCATGTGAATCGGCAACTTAGCAAAGTGGTTGAATGGTTGGCAGAACACGACACCTGTGTAACGATTGGACATGTTGGCGTGTCCGGCATGTATACCTCCTCAGGGCTTCATTCATCGGTTCCTAAATTAAAGGAACATGCTCAGTTTGTAGGCATTAGCGATCTAGTGCGTGATGTATGGGGGTGGACAGGAGATCCAGCCACGAATACTACCACGCCGTCAGATGGGCAATAATGCCTTCGGCAATAGCTTCAGCAATCCTTTTTTGGCCGCGATCCCCAGAAAGTAGGGCTCTGTCTTGTTCGTTGCTGATAAATCCGGTTTCCACTATTACAGCGGGATGTTGAATTTTATTCAGAAGATAAAAGGGTTTTCCGTATATGGTTTGTCTATTCATGCAAAATAAGCGGTTTAATGAACGCTGGATCTGCTCAGCTAACATATAGCTGCTGCCTTCATCCTGATACAGTACAATGGGTCCACGTTTTTCGGCACGTTTGGCCCAATTGACATGCAGGCTTACAACCACAGCAGTGGGCAGTTGTTCTGTTAAGCTTTTACGTTGGGCGAGGTCTTTAAGATGCCGCGATTTGGACTGCAACCAACGGTTATCATCACTCAGTGCGTAGTCCTTGTCCCTATTTAAGACAGCAGGGTAACTCTGGGAACGTAAGATCAAGTACAGTTTTTGAGCAATGGCGAGATTGATATCTTTTTCCAGAAGTCCTTTGTGACTTGTTCCACCATCCACACCGCCATGACCTACATCTATCAAGACCACGGGCTTGGCAAAAGCATGATAGGAGCGGTTAAACGGGGTCTCTGTATGCTTGTTTGTGTCGGTGCTTTTCTCGCCAGGCTGAGTAGTTGCATAAGCAAATGGGGCAAATACAGCGCTACAAAGGATGCAAAAATTTAACCCCAGCCCGGCCAGGCACATCTTCTTTAACTTTTTATTCAACACGTTCTATTCCTCCAATGGACGAATTGATTGTTTACTGAAAACCATGCATAACAGACGTCAAACCTAAAGTAGCGTAGCTGTCTTCAAATATAACAATAAGCCTTGAGGAAACTGTTATATTGAAGATAGTATGTTCCATTTAAGGGAAACCATGCATAGTTATCCCGCAAGGGTTAGAGCTGCTGAAAACTGTGCAAGCTAGTGGTATCTGAACCTAACGTGTAATTTGGTATTTCCAAGATACGGTGATCGGAAATGTTAGGTCAGATGAAGGAGGTCATGGAGGATGGCGAAGAGTGACGAACTGGTGACGTATATTACAGAGCGGATTGTGCGTTATATGGAAACGCCGCGCGATGTTCGACGCAGCCAAAAACAAGCCAAGGAGCCGTGGGTAAGCAAATGGTTTGGAATGTTGCCTCTCGCTCTGAAAATGTGGATAAAATCCACACGCAGAGGGCGAAGAGAGCAACGTTAAACACGCCAAAGAGACCACAATAGGCATGGGGTATGCCATTGGAGGTCTCTTTTTATGTTGTTTAGGGATAATTTCGAATTATTTTTAATGGTCCTAAAACTACTAAGATTCCAAACGGTAAAATTGACCATGAGGCAACAGCTGTTTTAGTGGCACAAATCGGGAAAGTCCATCGTGGTAGGTTAATGCATATAAAATGGGTTCGGACGGATGATCTGAAGATATCCAAGCTTGAAACCCGCTAATGGATAAGGGTCCCCCAAAGGCAAAATTGATATTTGTGGCAGAAAAAATCATACGTGGTGAATTACTTAGCGCGTCCATAAATTGGTCTGTGTCATAAATGGAAATTTTTTGCTTAGGTTGAAGCCAACCCAGATCCTCATAGGGATTGAAAGGATCGGACGAGACAGTAACTGCCTGTGCCTGCGTTTTCGAAAAGGGTGTAGGTGAAGAAATCGCGTTGTTCTGAAGCTTATGTTTCCAACTCCCATCTGCTACTTCTACAGGTAGCGGATCGCCAGTAACAGCATCAATACATATTTGGCTACCCGTAGAGGAACGCACCAGCCAATAGGCTAAAAGTGGTTCCTCATACATAGGTGTAATTTGCAGCTTGTCGATAGAAGAAAATTCGGTTTCTGTGAGCGACTTGAGGGATTGGCGAAGTATATCCATACTATAAGGTCCGCCTGGACCATTCCCGTATTCGTTGAGTTGATAAGCGCCGTTTGGGTCTGATCCGATAATCAGGTAGCCAATGTATTCTCCTGCATGGTTCACTTGAACAAGCCAGCTATGGGTTCCAGGTCCAAGCGGATGGTAGCTGAGCTCGGCGTCTTTCCACGAAGCAAAAGGGGGCTGCGACGATAGGGATTGTACGGTGTCGGCTGCTGTCCGTTTCACGTCCTCAGGCACCCCTTGTTGCTGAGCAGGAAGCTTTGATGAAACGTCACCCGGGGAGGCAGAAGGAGTAGCAGGACTCATGGATTCCATTGGAGGAACCCACGAGCTTTCGTTGTAGTTGGGTGCTGAGCTTAAATTGCTTTCTTGAACGGCTGAGGGAGCCGCATGAATGGAAGCGAACGGACAGACTGCGGACAGGCCGATCAGTACAGCTGCGATCATACCTACGCTATAATGCCCGGAATGATTTTTCTTCAATGGAATCCACCTTTCTGTCGGATGACTTGCCGACGGAGGCATTCTTTTTTAACTAGCATACAGCCTGTCCGATGAAAAGACTGCTGCACCCTGTCGGCGCAAATGTCGTATCCAGGTTCGCTTTTTGCTGTCGATACATAGGAGACAGGCTAGACTACGCTTGTGTTTGCAGCAGCAGAAACTGATGTAGGCTGAAGCAAGATGTTACAACTTGACGACATGTCTGCAACCAACCTGCGAAGGAGCGTGAGATATCAGTTACCGCAGATGAAATATGCCGCAGTTAATGGCGGATACGAGTACCTTTGGCTCATATTGCCATACCATTTCTTTACGACGGGCTTGATGCTGCTCTAATACGGATTCTTTTTTATCCTCTTCCTCTTTCTGTTCCTTGATTAGGTCATCGTAGTAGTGGTCTATGACCTCTAGTTCCTCGCGCAATCGTTCCTTCGCCTGCTCAGCCCAATCATAATCTTGCTGTCGGAGCTGTTCGGTGAGATAGTTTTCAAGCGAGGTGGAAGCCTCAGGGACAGATAGCTGTGCCGGCTGTACATGCATATTGCCTGCCAGTAGTGGGCTGAGCTGCCGAGTTTCGAGCATAGCGCCAAAATTGGTTACAATAGTGCCGCTTTTGAGTGAAATCCCTAGCCACTGAAGTTCCTCACGCTTCAGATCGCAGGCAAACTCAATCTTGTAGCAGACGCTGAGCCAAGCTTCATAGACTACGGGAGAACGGGCAGACAATTGACGGGCATCAGGCTGCTCGAACAAATAAACATATTTTCCTCCATCCCGAGCGGCTTCAAAAATTTGATGCAGCCGACGGCTTCCGTATCGAAGCTCCTCCTGCATAATGCGACCAGGCCCTAATTGCGGTAACGTCGGTACATGACCGAAGTAACGCCCCATGACCTGATCTTGTGCTGCGTTGCCAGCTACAGGAGCTGGTGGCGTCTGATCCGCTAAACGTTCCTGTTCTGTCCGATAGGCTTCCCCATCAAAGATGAATGTGAAGGACATCGTCTGCGCTGGAACGCCAGTACGCTCTACGTATCCCCAATAGTAGGGACGATTTGTCAAGGCTTTATCTGCCTCTGGAGACAGCTTGACAGTTACATGGTGGGGAGACCTCTCAATGATGCTGCACCCGGTAGCTTCCAGATAGGTGTGGACAAAACGCTGGACTTGCTGTGCATTCATAGTCAACGCTAGCGACCTCCTTTCACACTGCGTCGAGCTTTGGTTGGAGAAGCTGCATCACCTGTTAAGCCTAACAAATCCTCGGTGACACTTGAGCTTACTCCTGTTAGCCGTCCCTTAGGCTGCTTTGTTCCAGCTGACTTATCGGTTGCTACATTTGGAGTGACTGACGGGTCTGTGCGGATTTGTTCTATTTCTTGTTTAATGGAATCCAGCGAGTGGCCTAACTTTTGCATTTTTCTGCGAATTTCATCATCACTGCTGGACTCAAGCATGATTTTATATAAACTTTTCTCAATGGATTCTTTTTTCTCAAACTTTTCCAAAATAACGTCCAATCCGCCAATGACCATTTCAAACATATTAATCTTTTCGTGCAGCAGGTGCAGGATATGCTCCTCAATCGTTCCGGTAGTGGACAGGTTGAAGATATTCACATCATGCTTCTGTCCAAGTCGATGCACCCGTCCAATCCGCTGCTCCACGCGCATGGGGTTCCACGGTAAATCGAAATTAATCATGTGGTGACAAAATTGCAGGTTAATACCTTCACCACCTGCTTCAGTGGCAATCATAACCTGAATGCGACCACGGAACAGATCCATCATCCAATCCTTGCGACCTCGGTTCATACCCCCTCGGTAAGGAACAGCAGACAGTCCGCGATCACGGAAATAGTTTAGCAAATACTCCTGTGTGGCCCGATATTCTGTAAAAATAATCACTTTTTCGTTCATCTTCCGGATAAGCTCAAGCGCTTTTTCTGCTTTGGAATTGGCCTTGATCGCTTTAATGTGTGCGACCAAGTCCCAGACACGATCGCGTAGAGGAGAGTCTGGAGCCATCTTTTTGGACAAATTGACCAGCGTGACGAACACAGCGTCCCGGCTACTGCACACTTCCCGTTGAAGGGTAACGAGAGACAGCATGCTGCTTAAATTTCCGCCATTCGCTTGATATTGCTCTTTGACAAAAGAGGTCACCCCATCGTACAGCGCTTGCTCTTCTGGCGAAAGCTCCAAGTGAATGTTGGAAACATTTCGTTTAGTGAATTGAACTGGCCCTTCTCCACGACGATTGCGGATCATGACTTTAGACAGCTCATCCTTGAGCTGATCTTCATTTTTGGGCAGACGTTTATCTACAACAAAGTTTGCTGAAAAATCGCCTTGTCTTCCTAATTGACCGGGCTTGAGTAACGTGATCAGATTAAACAGCTCAGATAGATCGTTTTGTACAGGTGTAGCTGTCAGGAGCAAACAATATTTTTTACGCAACTTCATAATGAACTGGTAGTTGGATGTTTTTTTATTCTTCAGCTTATGAGCCTCGTCAATAATGAGCAGGTCATAATCGGTATCTAGCAGGATGTTACTATGTGGCTCTCTTTTGGCCGTATCCATGGAGGCTACGACGACCTCGGAAGACCAAGAATACGCTTTTTTCTGGGCGACTGCGGGAATGCCGAATTTGCTATTCAGCTCACGCACCCATTGTAGGACCAAAGAAGCGGGTACAAGAATAAGCACTTTGGAAGCCAGCCCGCGAACCAGATATTCCTTAAGGATCATTCCAGCTTCAATTGTTTTGCCAAGGCCGACTTCATCGGCAAGAATGGCACGTCCAGACATCTCAAACAGTACTTTCCGAGCGGTATCGAGTTGATGGGGCAGAGGAGTGAGGTCTTGCAAATGCTGAAGACATTGAAGCTCATCAAAGCTCGGCACCAGCTTGGCCTTTTCCGCCTCGATGGCCAGCTGATACAGATCCCAATCTCCCCAGGGGCCTCCCTTGTGCAGGCGTTGGTCCAGCTCGTCCTGCCAGCTGCGGTCAAATTGTACCGGAACAGGCAATGGTGCTTGGTTTTGTGTGTGCTGGGAACTTGTCGGTTTGGCTTTCATGATGATTCCCTCCCTCCTGGTAGTAGCACAGTTGAAGCTATCGGCTCTGTCACATATATGGCATCTATTTTGCACAGATCGTAGATGTAGTATGGACGGAAAAAGATATCTTCATAACAGGAGGGATGAAATCCTTTAGTTGCCTTCCATTAACTTTTGGAGTTTACTTTCCGTAGAAGTTTGCGCATTAGGGGTGTAAATGCTGCAACGGAGATCGACACTGCCTTGTACCTGAAGGGAAGTCAGGTCAAATAACATTTTGCCAGCCTTGGCATGACGAAATTCAATGAGCACTTCGGGAGCGGAGCTTACCTCACTCTGATTCCAAAGCTCGTTAAACTCTGGGTAGGCCTCGCTCATATTTTGTATAAATTGAGCATACCAGGGGTCTGTCACGTATTGCCCGTAATAAGCGCGAAAAATGGCAAGAAACCCCTTTACAAAGTGCTCCCAATTCACGGCCAGACTTTTAAACTCCTTTTTGGTAAATAGCAGTTCGATCATATTGCGTTGCTCATGTGGTAGCTCGGCAAAATCCATAAAAACATGAGCAGCAGCTTCGTTCCAGCCGACAATATGGCAGCGCCGATCTGAAATAATAGCAGGACAGTAGTGCAACTCTTGTACGATCTTTTGCAGAGATGGAGATATGATCGCCTGCTCTGCAGAAGCAGGAAGGTTATGAGACCCGGCTTCCAGCGCTAAATCGTACAAATATTTACGCTCATCCGTGTTCAACTGCAAGGCAGCAGCAATAGCATCCAACACGGAGGCGGATACTTTAATATCCCGACCCTGCTCCAGCCAGGTATACCAGGTTGTACTGACACCTGCTAGTTGAGCGACTTCTTCTCTGCGCAAACCTGGTGTTCTGCGACGTGACCCTGGGGGAAGACCAACCATATGCGGGTGTAGGCGGGCCCTTTTTGTTTTCAGAAAAACAGATAGTGCTTCCAGACGTGCTTCCGTTTTCATAGGTATTTTCTCTCCATTCAATGAGTGTATCTGAGGTAATTAAATCAGGCGCTTACTATAGTAGTGTTCATTATACCAGGATAAACAAACACTTGTAATAGGATAAGACGGGGGTAAAATGAGGATTATAAGTAAGCCATCGAGCAGGAGGAATGAATAGCTTATGCAAAGAGTAGTGATAACAGGTATGGGTGTCGTTTCGCCATTGGGCAATGAAGTAGACACGCTATGGAACAATTTGCTGGAGGGCCATTCAGGTATACGTAAAATTAATTCATTTGATGTGTCCGATTTAAAAGCACAAATTGCTGGACTGGTACAGGATTTTGATGCAGAAAAACAGTGGGGGCGTAAGGATGCCAGACGAATGGATCGATTTACTCAGTTTGCATTATATGCGGCAGAGCAAGCGCTCAAGGATTCTGGCCTGGAACTAGATCGCACTGATCTGGAGCGTGTAGGTGTATATGTGGGATCAGGAGTCGGCGGTTTGGATACGTTGGTAGACAATGTGGACGTGCTGCTACATCGTGGTCCAGGCAGAGTTAGCCCGACGCTGGTACCTATGATGATCTCGAATATGGCTGCTGCCCAAATTAGTATCGCGTTTGGAGCAATGGGTCCTACGCTTTCACCTGTAACGGCTTGTTCAATTGGGAACACTGCAATTGGAGAGGCATTTCGAACCATTCGTACAGGAGATGCGGATGTCATTTTTGCCGGTGGAGCTGAAGCGGCGGTGTCTCGATTGGCTTTGGCAAGTTTCGCTAATGCAACTGCCTTGTCGACACGTAACGAGGAGCCTTCCACAGCAAGTCGGCCGTTTGACAAGAATCGGGACGGTTTTGTCATGAGCGAAGGAGCAGGCATCTTGGTGCTGGAGTCGCTGGAGCACGCTACCCGGCGTGGTGCAGAAATCTATGGTGAGGTCATCGGTTATGGAGCGAGTTCGGATGCCTATCATATGGTTGCACCGCATCCTGAAGGAACCGGAGCTTATCTAGCAATGAAAGCGGCCCTTCATTCGGCTCGAATCTCCCCTGAAGAAGTGGACGTGATCAGTGCTCACGCAACGAGTACGGCTGTAGGGGATATCGCTGAAACCTTGGCGATTCACAAGCTGTTTGGTGACTATGCCTATCAGATTCCGGTAACCGCGAATAAGTCCATGCTAGGTCATATGCTAGGAGCCGCAGGCGGTGTCGAAGCGATTGCGCTTGTTCAAAGCCTTCGAGAAGGTATCATTCCGCCAACGATGCATCTGGACAATCCAGACCCTGTTTGTGATCTGGATTATGTGCCTCACGAAGCGCGCAAGGCTTCGCTAAATATTGGGTTATCTAATTCTTTCGGCTTCGGTGGTCATAATGCGGTCATTGTGCTGAAACGCTATGAGTCATAATATGTAATGAGTATTGAAGCCTCAGATGCTATATTCGGCTGGATCTAGCATCTGAGGTTATTTTAATTTAGGCATCATAGATTTAATTTAAATAATAGATAGAGTAAGATGGAGGAAAACATTTGGAGGGATGAAGCCATGATTATCATCAGGAACATAGAGCCAGCAGACGCTGAAGCGTATTGGAATTTAAGACTGGAAGCCCTAAAAATGAATCCCGAAGCTTTTGGAACCTCCTATGAGGAAGCTGTACAAGTTTCGTTATTTGATATAGTGAAGCAAATACAAAATAAGAGGGATCATTACATACTTGGTGCATTTACAAAGGATCATCAGCTGGCTGGCATGACCGGGTTTAGAAGAGAACACAAAATTAAGACACGGCATAAAGGAACGATTTGGGGAGTGTATGTACCACCGATTTACCGAGGCCAGGGGATCGCTAAGAAACTTTTATTGGAAGTTATCAGTCGAGGTAGAAAAGTGGAAGGATTGAAACAAATCAATTTGAGTGTGGTGGCTGCCAATCAAGCAGCTGTTGAGCTTTATAGAAAATTGGGATTCAAAACTTATGGTATTGAAAAGAACGCTTTGGAATATCACGGTCAGGGATATGATGAGGAACTCCTGGCTTATTTTTATTAAGGGTGAAAGGTTTTGAAAAAATGAAAATCGATCGATTGCTTTCTATCGTCATTTTGCTGCTGAAAAGAAATAGAATACAAGCAAAGGAACTCGCTGATTTGTATGAGGTTTCAATTCGGACGATTTATAGAGATATTGAAGCGATTAGTCTGGCTGGTATCCCAGTAGTAACTTTTCAGGGAGCAGGTGGGGGGATTGGCCTGATGGAAGGATATCGTCTGGATCGCAGTATGCTGACGGATCATGATATCAAGGACATTGTGATGGGCCTACAGAGTTTGTCCTCGTCGTTGGGAGGTCCCAACGTATCCCGGTTACTTCATAAATTTGAAAGCATTATACCAGAGTCTGAAAAAGAGCAATTTAGTGTCCGTACCACACAGTTTATCGTCGATCATTCGGGATGGGGAAATCAGTCTGTCCAGGAAGCTAAATTAATAAAGGTAAAAGAGGCAATGAGTCAAGCGCGTACGGTTGCTTTTGTCTATCGAAATGCGGAAGGAACCCGAACGAAGCGGAATGTGGAACCACATACGCTTGTGCTGAAAGGGCAACAATGGTTTGTGTATGCGTATTGTCCCGACAGGGGGCAGTTTCGGTTGTTCAAGCTTTCTCGTATGAGTGAGCCTGTAGTTACAGAGACGGCTTTCACCCGCAGGGATCTTTCTGATGAAGTGCTGCCGTGGAATGAGGGACGGATGACGGCATCCAGGGATGTACAACCGTTTACGCTACAATTTAACCGCAACTCAAGACATCTGGGGGAGGACTGGTTTGGTGTGGAAGCATTGAACGAGCAGGAGGAAGGAATTTACACGGTTTCGGTTCCGTTTCCCGAGGATGCGTGGGTGTACGGATTCATTTTAAGCCTCGGACCGGATGTGGTTGTCAAAGAACCGGCTCATTTGCGAGACAAGATTCATAAGATGGCGTTGCGTATTGCGTCTAATTATGAAGAAGGCTAGGAATTATAGAGTAAATCTTAGATTAAAGTAAAACGAACCTGACCCATAGTTGTCAGGTTTGTTTCGTTATACTGGTGGCATACCAGATATGAGTTAGCGAAAGGGGATTTATGAGAATGGATAAAGCTTGTCAAAGTTGCGGGATGCCGCTGGAGCATGAGGATCAATATGGAACGGATGCACAACATAATAATACAGATGAGTATTGCAAGTATTGTTACAAGGAAGGTGCATTTGTACAGCCTGACTTGACGATGGAGGGAATGATCCAGCAGTGTGTGCCGTTTCTGGTAGAAGAGGGAATGCAGGCAGAAGAAGCGACTTTGATGCTGCGTAATTACCTACCGAATTTGAAGAGGTGGCGGTCTTCAGAGAATACAGAGCTTCAATTTGATGGACCCATTCGTGAGGAGTACCGAGGTGAAATCCATTTAATTGGACTAAAAGCACGTACCAATAATCAGAAGGAACAAACGCCCCACGGGATCATTCCAAGCATGTGGGAACGTTTTGTAGGTGAGAATGTGGCAGGTCGGATCAGGGGTCATGAAGGACTTGCTTCCGTCTATGGTTGCTATACTGACTATGAAAATGGAGCTCTGGGCGAGTATACATTTTTTATTGGAAAGGAAGCGGCTGAGGACTTCCAAACTCCTGACGAGCTTGAAGAACTTGTAATTCCGGCTGCACGCTATGCTATTTTTCAGGCAACCCATGAACCTTCTTCTGTCTTCCGTGTATGGCAGACAATTTGGGCATGGGCTGCCACGGGACAAGGGGAGCGGACCTACACAGGTGATTTTGAAGTGTATGGCAATCCAGATGAACCCGTTTTAATTTATATTGCAATTAAGTGATGATCTACAGTAGAAGAGAACCGCCTAGGCCGTTATTGAGGCCCAGGCGGTTTTTCGTTGATCCAAACCATATGGGTTTACCATCAAGTTGAACGTCGAGTCACCGCCCAAAAAATGAAAGCTAGAGCACTGACACCAGCCCCCAATAGACAAACTCCATTCCACCCAGCATAGGTATACATGTGAGTGGAGGTAATGGCTCCAGTGGCGCTACCGATGGAATAAAATATCATGTAGCCTGCGGTAAGTCGGCTCCGTGCTTCAGGGCGAACGTTAAAAATCAAGCTCTGGTTTGTGACATGTACAGCCTGTACGGCCAAGTCCAAAAGAATGACACCAAGAGTTAAAGCGAATAGAGAATGCTCGGTGTAGCCTATAGGTAGCCAGGACAGCAGCAATATAACTAGTGCGATACCTGTCGTTCGTTGTCCCAAGCCTTGATCGGCAAGCCGCCCTGCTTGTGCTGCTGCTAATGCTCCGGCGACTCCAGCCAAGCCGAAGGCCCCAATTGCAGTGTGTGAAAGAGAAAATGGGGGGGCACTGAGAGGTAATACAAGCGAAGTCCACAGTATGCTGAACGCTGTGAAAATGAGCAGCGCAAGGACAGCACGAATACGCAGAATTCGTTCTTGGACGAACAGTGTGATAACCGAGCGAAGTAGCTGCGCATAGGAAAGTGTGGCGCTTGTGGGTTCGTTCTTGGGGAGCACTCGCAATAGAGCCACAGCCATAAACAGCGTAAGTACAGCAGAAATAAGGTAAACTGAACGCCAGCCTGCCAGATCAGTTAATACACCAGCAACGGTTCGTGCGAGTAAAATGCCGATAACGACTCCGCTGGTTACCAGCCCTACGACCTGCCCGCGTTCAGTCGGATTAGCCAAGGTCGAGGCGAATGCCACGAGTGTTTGAGTCACAACAGCCAGCAGTCCAACCATTGCCATTCCCATAAGCAGTATTGTACGGGTAGGGGCAAAGCTAACCAGGATTAATGCCAGCACAGATAGCAGCATTTGTCCTGTAATCAATCGCCGTCTGTTCAAGAGATCGCCAAGCGGGACGAGCAGCAGCAGTCCTAACGCATAACAAATTTGCGTGACGGTAATAACGATACCGACTGATGAGTGTGTAATGCCAAACTCGTGCGCCAGCGCATCCAGTAATGGCTGTGCATAGTAAATGTTAGCGACAGCCAGCCCGCAGGCTATAGCAAACAAGAGTGCCACAGACCGGGACAGAACCGGAACGGGGGCTATTTCGGCAGTGTTTGCTATCGTTTGATGGGAGAGGGGGAGAGCGTTTTCTTCTGACGTCTTCATTTTCACATACCACGTCGCTTTCTGTGATTTGCATACTGATCAGTATAATATACTGATTGGTATGTAATGATTTTAGGTCAATGTAACTCTCATCCATAAGATTTGTCAAGAGTTTAACCCGTATATATTTGACAGCCGCTTCTGGAGATCATACAATCTTAATATACTGAACGATACGAAAAGAAGGGGAAAAGTATGGTTCGACCACGAGAATTTGATGAAGATCAAGCGTTGGATGCAGCGATGCAAGTTTTTTGGGAAAAGGGTTTTGAGGCCACATCTTTAAGCGAATTAACCTCGCGTATGGGAATACAACGCCCCAGCATATATGCTGCCTATGGGGATAAAAAGCAATTGTTCGAAGCTGCGCTGCGTAAATATACGCAATCTCATGCAGCTTGTGTAAGGGCTAAACTGCAAAATAGTTCATCTGTAAAAGAAGCATTTTACAATTTTTTTGGAGGAGTGGTGGCAGAAGAGTACGAGGAGGGGTCCAATAAGGGATGCTTTTGCATCAATACAATGGTAGAACTAGCCCCTCATGATGAGAGGTTTGAAATTTTAACCAGAGAACATCAGATGTATCTCTCTGCTGTCTTTCAGGAGACCCTCGAACGTGGTATTCAATCTGGGGAGCTTGAGGTGACTATAGATGCACGAGCTTTGGCACACACGTTGGTCTCTTTGTTAATCGGGATAACCGTGATGATGAAGTCACGCCCAGAGCGTTCTTTTGTGGATCATGCGGTTGCGACCGCACTTATGTTGTTGGATGAAAAATAACTTAGGACTGGAGAACACCTGGATGCCACACATAAAAGCTATTCAAACGCCGCTTGGCGAATTGCATGGGCGGGATGCGGTCTATTTGGATCAGGTTCATATGAATTATGCGAAGAAAGAGCTGGTTTTGAAGGGAGAGATTAATGGGGGGGTGGCGTCAGAAGCAGTAGACGATTTTGTACCCTATGAGCTTATATTTACAGGAATCTACTATTTTAATATGATTGAACTGGATGTGGCTTTAGACATGCCTGAGCAGAAGTATACGCAAGGTAGCAGTTTTGATGAGCTTACAGATACGCCATTATTAGCTACAATAGCTAGTGCACGGGGGAAGAATCTAAAACACTTTCTGTTGAAAACCTATGACGATGTTTTAGAAATCGCTTGTAGAGACTATAAGATGATTATATAACAAAGCTGGTTTTTAGAAGAGAAGGAGGACCAATGGATACCCAAATTGAACGATTTAACGTGATCATACGTGTGGTGCAAGGGGATATTACCTGTTGTAAGGCGGATATTATTGTCAACGCTGCAAATACAAGCTTGCTGGGTGGCGGTGGTGTAGATGGTGCAATTCATAGAGCTGGTGGTCCGGCTATATTGGAAGATTGTGTCCGAATCAGAAACAAGCAAGGGGGATGTCCGGTAGGAGGCGCAGTTTATACGACGGCTGGCAAGCTGGAAGCCCAATATGTTGTTCATACTGTCGGCCCTGTGTGGAATGGTGGCGACCATCAGGAAGAAGAGCTATTGGCGACATGCTACCGTCATACACTGCAATTAGCTTTAGAATTGAATGCACGCAGCATTGCTTTTCCCAATATCAGCACAGGCATCTACCGATTTCCGAAAGAAAAGGCGGCCGAGATTGCTATACAGGAAGTGACACGTTTTGTACAGGAACATGCTGGGTTGAATGAGATTATTTTTGTTTGTTTTGATGCGGAAAATGCTCAGTTATATAGCCGTAAGCTACAGTCACCTAAAGATTATTTTTTAGTATACATACTTAAGCTCCTCATTTAACTTAATCCAACGAATGAATTGATGTAAGAGTGCTCAACTGGAGGTGTGTTATGCTGGTTAAGCTGATAAATAAGATCCCGCGGGATTGGCTTGTATTCATGTATAAGCATACGCCGTTCATTCGATTGAAAAATGCATTGGTGTACCGGGCACAACATAAATTTTTAGTTGCTGTGCTGGGCATTTTCACGAACGATGCCGGGGAAGTGCTACTATTAAAGCACGTATACCGGAAGCAACCGTGGGGAATTCCCGGCGGCTGGATGGAGCTAGAGCAGCCGGAAACCGCCTTACGGCGCGAAGTCCGGGAAGAAACTGGGCTGGAGGTAGAGATCACCTCATTGGCGCAAGCCCAGTTTGGCCAGTTGCCGAACCGCGTGGATCTTATTTTTACAGGCCGGGTTATCCCGGGTACCTTTCGACCAAGCGCTGAAATCTCCGACATTTGTTACTGCCGCATAGGGGAATGGCCGGAAGGCTTGCCACCACACCAGAAAAAGCTTATTCAGAAGCTGCTGAAGTAAATGTTCACCTTATGCTCATGTTCAGTTCATGCGATGGAAAATCGGTTTACAGGCGTTTCAGGAATACGCTGATGCGTTCCAGAGCCGTTTCCAGCTGTTCACGTGATGACGCATACGAGCAGCGGATAAAACCTTCGCCGCCTGGGCCGAATGCGGAACCCGGGACCGTTATAACTCCTTGTTCTTCCAACAGTCGTTTGGCAAACTGTTCTGAGCTTAACCCTGTGTGCATAATGGAGGGAAAAGCATAGAAGGCACCATTTGGTTCATGACATGGAAGCCCTGTCTGACAGAGGGCAGCAACGAACCATTTTCTACGTTGATTGTAGGACTCCATCATACGATCTTTTTCCTCCAGCCCGTTGCGCAGGGATTCAATAGCGGCAATTTGCCCGATAATAGGCGCGCACATGGCTGTATATTGATGGATTTTCAGCATGGCCGAAATCAACTCTTTCGGACCGCATACATAGCCGACCCTCCAGCCTGTCATGGCAAATGCTTTGGAAAAGCCGCTGATGAGCAGGGTGCGTTCTTTCATTCCTGGCAGAGAAGCGAAACTTACATGCTGCTGTCCATAGGTCAATTCAGCATAAATTTCGTCCGATATGACGATCAGGTTATGCTCCTCAACCAAACGGGCAATGGGTAGCCAATCCTCATAGGTCATCACCCCGCCAGTTGGGTTGTTCGGATAACAGAGAATAAGCACTTTGGATCGTGGAGTCAGCTTGGATTTGAGCGCCTCAGCTGTCAGCTTAAACTGCTGGTCAGCAGACGTTTCAACCGTTACGGTATGTCCTCCGTTCAAAAACGTAATAGGCGAATACGAAATATAACAGGGAGCTGGGATGAGTATTTCATCGTGTGTTGTGATGAGGGCGCGTAGCGCCAAATCCAACGCTTCACTACTGCCAACAGTGACCATAATTTCATCTGCCGGGTTATAGGATGTGCTGAAGCTGCTCTCCAGATATCCGGCAATTTCCTCACGAAGCTCAGGGAGACCTGCATTGGGTGTGTATGAGGTTTTACCATTTTCCAGTGCTGCGATACAGGCTTTTCTCACATGTTGAGGAGTTACAAAATCAGGTTCACCAACACCAAGCGATACGATATCTTTTCTGCCTGCACTATATTCAAAAAACCGACGGATACCTGAAGGCGGCATTTCCCGTACAGCCGGAGTCAAAAAATCAGTTATAGATACTGCTGTCGATACATTTGTCATGTTGATTCCTCCTTATTGAAAAACAAAAAAACCCGCCCCTGTAAAAGGGACGAGTTTATACCCGTGTTACCACCCTAGTTTCATTCCATAGGAAATGACACTCTGTTCACGTATCCATCAATACGTGTTCCGGTTAACGCTGGAAAGGCGGCAGAGCTTACTTCAGGTTCAGCCCGCTTCTCAGAGATGGCGTTCAGCTACCCTCGGAATGTTGGCTTTCACCTGCCCCAACTCTCTGCAAATCCGCTGTATAGCTTACTCGTTCTCGTCATTGAAATTTGTTGCCGTATCAATTTAGGTGTAATTATAAGCACAACATTTCAGAATGGCAAGTCTTTTTTTATAAATTGTAAAGACAGGGGCATCATCATTGACGACTGGAAGATAACGTATATAGTGGTATCAAGGGGAACTGTACCCCAAAATTCACTGTGTTAAGACTATATTGGCTAGAGAGGGATGGTATCCATATGAATGTATTTGAAGGCTTTAACGACAAGGTTTTGCCTCAAGGATGGGGCTGGATCAACGAACCGACTGTATGGAGCTTCGATGAATTCAAGGCTTTACAAGTATCTGCACCTTCACAGGCAGATTTTTTTAGAGATCCGTCCGGCGCCGTTATCAAATCGTCCGCTCCTTTTTTGCATACCACCCTTCAAGGAGATTTTACAATATGGACGAGGGTTCGTGTCGATATGAAGCAGCCCTATGACTCAGGATGCTTGATGGTGATGGCTGATGATACTCATTGGGCTAAAGTGTGCTTTGAATACTTTGAGAATACCCCCTCGATCCTAAGTGTGGTTACACGGAATACATCCGATGATTGTATATCGGGGGCGATGGATGCTTCTAATCCGTATTTGCGAGTAACACGAGCTGGAAATTGCTTTGCCTTTCATTATTCATCGGATGGTCAGCATTGGAAACTGGCCAGATATTTTGGGATGAATGTTCCCAGCCAGCTAAAAGTTGGGGTTGTCGCACAATCTCCAGTAGGGGAGGGGTGTAATGTTACCTTTGACGCTTTGACAATAACAAACCATGTGTTCGAGGATATACGAAACGTGGAATAAATAAAAGCCCTCTCTATATATGAAAGCGCTATATAAGAAAGTTAAAAAGACGTAAATACGTGTTTTTAGGCAGGAGGTAGATGGAAGTTTGCTGTTAAGAAGGAAGGGTTACAAGCTGCCCGGTTTGTTGGGGGTGATGCTTGTAGCTACATTGGGCTGTTTCGGACTCATTATGTATCTACAGTCCACAAGCGGGACGAGGATATATCAATTTCTGTACTGGGACATATTCCTGGCCTGGGTTCCGGTGTTTATTTCATTGTTAATGGTGGCTTTATCCAAATTACGATATGCAAAAGTGAGAAATATTCTTTTATTTTTCGCCGCATGGGTATGGTTGTTCTTTCTGCCGAATGCTCTTTATCTAGTGACCGAGTTACTACATGCATTCCGTTTTTACGATGTGAACCCTGGTACGCGTTTTTGGTTGAACACTCAATTTTGGCTAATCTTATTTACGTCCTTTTCAGCCGCTGGAATTGGTCTTTTTCTTACATCTCTTTGTGTATTGATGATCCACCGTATGTTGAGGAAGATTTGTTCAGGGTGGCTCGCATGGGTTGTAGTCTTTGTGATGTTGTGGTTGGCCAGCATAGGTGTATATATAGGCAGATTTGCACGCTGGAATAGTTGGGATGTGTTGCTGCAACCGCTGGTGCTTTTTGCGGATCTTTGGAGCTGGGCAGTAAATGCAGGGGAGAAGCTTCATTTACTGTCTTTTAGCTGGCTGGTGTTTGGGATGGTGCTAATCTTTTATCTATTTATCTATATCTCTTTACGTGAGGATTAGGATTGAGGCCGAGGACCTGTATTCAATGAATACAGACTTCGGCCTTTTTATCTGTGACGAGTTAGGAGTTGGAGTTATCTTCTTCGTGTACATCATAAAGCACGCGCACAAGCAAATCTTGGCTGAAATTTCCGAATCTTTTACCAAAAATAGTGAGCCCTCCTTTGTTTTGCGATTGATCGGATACGGATAAACGCAGTGTAATATCGCTTTTGTAATCAAGTCCGATATCGTCTATTGTGACTTCTGATATACGACACCCGTCAATGAAGCTTCCATGTTGATTGATGCGAATTAACTTCAGCATGCCGTACTGATTCAAGTGTGGAGGCCACCAGTCGGGATTGAGGACCCCCGGAACAGCTCCAAAATCGCCTGGGCTCGTCCAGTGACCGATGGCAATACCATTTACATGAAAACAAATATCAGACGGATAGTCCTCACAATAACACGGTGCTTCTGACCCCAGCTCCGCGGAAAATTGAATTTCGGTAAAGGATTGATTCGCTTTCAAGTAGTTAGGAATGCGGTATTCCAGAAAACCTTCTGCCATCCAGATCATTTCAGAGTCCAGTCGCGCGGGATCTGCAAAATAGCGTGGGTCATCAAAATCGCCGATAATGCTGTCTTTGGTCACTAATCCACAAGTAGGAACTGCCTGGTAGTTACTATAATGACCGATGCGAATTTCTACCTCATATACATTTTTTTGTTCTCTGCTGCGCAGATCTACCATTAGCTTTTCCTTATTTAAATAACACATTTTTCGGGTCCCGTGTTTACCGCTTACGGTATTGATTTCCACAAGTCCGCATTCTTCCAGTTTGCGAATATGCATCGTAATGGTGCCGTTACTTAAATTCAGCTTGCTCGCAATATCATTCATACTTTGTCCTTGAACAGCAAGTAATTCAAGAATTTGAATGCGGATTTCCGAGCCCAATGCTTTGAAAATATCTAACCCTGACATTAAATCCTTAATATAAATCATAGCTATAGCCCATCCTTATCTATAAAAAGTGTGATGTAAGCGCTTATATTTTTACTTTGATTTATGTTAAAATAAAATCATAAAGAAGTAAACTGCTTTTATGTAAATTTTTTTTACTAAAAGAAGAAGAGAGGAAATCGTGTTCTAAAATAAAGCCTTTTTTATAAAATAGATCGCATTTAAGTTTTTTTAATTAGATTTTATTAATAAAAATACTTAAATGCGATTTAATTTCACTTTTTAAGTTAATCCAATCTATGTTTTATAATTATTTAAAAAGATTGAAAAATGCATTGACGAACCGTAGAATGGCGTGCTATATTTTATTTGTAAACGAATTCATTATTGATAAAGGTAAATGTTAATTATACGGTACATGAGAGGGATGATAATCACAGCGGCAATCAACAACGGGTTGTGTACCGCACAGTTAAAGATTAGGCCGAGTAGTATGAAGTTAATTTAACACTTAATGTATGCGGTTTCATTTTAATTTTAGGAGGGGTCGCGTTGACAAAGAAAAAAGGTTTTGCGCTAACAATGGTTGTTCTGTTGTTAATGGTTGCTGCACTGGCAGGCTGTAGTGGAGGAAGTTCCAGTAGCGATGGAAGCAAGGAATTGACTTTCATGTTCCGTGGAGGAACGGATGAGCAGAAGGCTTATAAGGATGTTATCAAAAAATT
Source organism: Paenibacillus sp. T2-29 (assembly GCF_052921365.1). Lineage (NCBI taxonomy): Bacteria > Bacillati > Bacillota > Bacilli > Caryophanales > Paenibacillaceae > Paenibacillus > Paenibacillus sp. T2-29. The sequence continues at coordinate 238,983 of NZ_JBREVE010000003.1, forward strand.
TGAAGAAGAACATCCTGGTGTGAAGGTTAAAATGGTTGTGACGGCAGCAGATCAATATGCTACAAAGCTTAGAGCTGCAATTACAGGTAATAATCTTCCAGATATTTTTTATTTTGCCCCTGGGGATTTGAAAGCTTATGTTAACAGTGGGGTGTTGAAGGATCTGACACCTTATATTGATAAGAGCAAGGATATAAATCTGGATAACATCTGGAAATACGGTGTGGATTTGTATCGCTATGACGGTAAAATGGCCGGTCAGGGAAATATTTACGGTATGCCGAAGGACTTGGGTCCATTCGCTTTGGGTTATAACAAAACCATGTTTGAAAAAGCAGGTGTTCCATTGCCTGACAAAGACAAACCATATACATGGGATGAGTTCATTAAGGTTAACCAAGAGCTGACCAAAGATACCAACGGTGACGGCAAGCCAGATCAATACGGAACAGGCTTTAACGTTCAGTGGGCATTGCAAGCCTTTGTATGGAGTAATGGTGCTGATTGGCTGGATGAGAGCAAAACCAAAGTAACAATTGATGATCCGAAATTTGCGGAAGCGCTTCAGTTCTTTGCTGATATGCAAAACAAATATAAAATTACACCTGGTATTGAACAATCACAAACATTGGACACATATCAACGCTGGATGAAGGGCGAAATGGCTTTCTTCCCAGTAGGTCCTTGGGATATGAGTACATTTGAAAAACTGCCATTCGAATATGATTTGTTGCCTTTCCCAACTGGATCGACTGGCAAACCGGCAACATGGATTGGTTCTCTGGGTATCGGTGTTTCCTCTAAAACAAAATACCCGGATGAAGCTGTAGAACTGGTTAACTATCTGACTACTTCCAAAGAAGGCATGAAGCAGCTCGTAGATGCCAAGGTACAAATTCCGAATCTGCTCGATATGGCTGATGAATGGGCCAAAGACACAAAAACAAAGCCTAACAACAAACAGGAATTTATTGATATCGTAAATGACTATGGACGCTCATTACCAGGTAACTATACGTATAACGCAGAATGGTACGATATTTTCTTCACAGATATTCAACCTGTGCTGGATGGCAAAATTACGGCAGCAGATTATGTGAAACAAGAACAACCGAAGATGCAGAAACTGCTGGATAAAGCGGTGGAGCAAGAGAAAAAATCACAGAAATAATGCGCAAATAGAGGAAAAAAGGATGATGTTAGTGGCTGAATATCATGCTGCTAACATCATCTTCATTCCAAATCAGAAACAGAGGTGAGCCCTGTGATAACCAAATCTAATCTCTACCGCAAAGAGAAGATATATGGATACTTATTTATTCTTCCGCCTATTCTCGGTCTGCTAATCTTTACGTTGTTCCCGTTTGTCTATTCGTTATACGGCTCTTTTACAGACTGGGACGGATTAGGACAAATGAACTTTATTGGGTTCGACAATTTTAAGGATTTATTTAGCGATGAACTCTTTTACAAATCGATGTACAATACTCTTTTCTTAATGTTGGGTATTCCAATTGGTCTTGTACTAGCTTTACTGCTGGCACTGGGGTTGAATCGCAAGATTCCAGGTACGACGACATTTCGTGTGATTTATTATATTCCGGTCATTTCTTCGTTGGCTGCTGTTTCTATTATGTGGAACTGGGCTTACAACGGAGATTATGGTTTGGTGAACCAATTCCTTGAACTGTTCGGTATTAAAGGACCTAACTGGCTGATGGATAAGGATACAGTCAAACCGGCCTTGATTCTCATGACTGTATGGAAAGGTCTCGGATATACAATGTTGCTGTATCTGGCTGCACTGCAAAGTGTATCTCGCTCTTATTATGAAGCAGCAGAGCTGGACGGAGCTAGCGGATTCCAAATGTTCCGCAATATTACATGGCCAATGGTGAAACCAGTAACCTTCTTCCTGGTCGTTACCAACATTATTGGTGGTTCGCAAATCTTTACTGAAATGAACATTATGACACCTACAGGAGGTCCGGAATATTCATCCGCCTCAATTGTCTTCTATATTTGGGATAAGGCATTTAAAAACCTGCAAATGGGATATGCCTCCGCGATGGCTATGATTCTCGGCATCTTCATTTTTATCGTAACTTTGATTCAATTTAAAATGAATGAAAAATCGTCCTTTGATGGGGATTGATTTTCGCGGAAAGGAGTGAAGCTGATTATGTCCCATAGTCAAAAAACGAAAGTTACCAATATCATTATCTTTATTGTACTGGCGATTGGAGCGATTGCGATGATCGCGCCGTTGCTTTGGATGTTGTCCACTTCGGTAAAAGAAAAGCAGGATGTCTTTGCACTTCCACCAGTATGGATACCAGAGGTGTTTCAGTTCGGTAAGTACAAGGAAATTTGGGAAGCAGGTCCTCTGTTAAGCGGGATCAAGAACAGCGTGATTGTGGCTGTAAGTGTCACGGTTGTGGGTACCTTCACATCTAGTGTGGCCGCTTTTGCATTCGCAAAGCTGAGATTCCCTCATAAAAATAAACTGTTTTTGGCACTCATCGCATCCATGATGATTCCTTACCCAACAGTTATGATTCCACAGTTTATGATGTTCTCCAAACTTGGCTGGATAGATACGCTGTTGCCTCTGATCGTTCCCGGCTTGTTCGGTAATGTAGTTATGATCTTTTTCCTGCGGCAGTATTTGCTCAGTGTACCAGATGCTATTATCGAAGCTGCTAAAATTGACGGAAGCTCTTATTTCCGACTTTATTCGTCGATTACGTTCCCACTCATTAAGCCGGCAGTTGCTGCACAGCTGATCTTATGGTTTATGGGGATTTGGAACGATTACTTGGCACCGATTATTTACTTGAACTCACCAGAAACGCAGACATTGCAGCTGGTTATCGCGAATTTTAATGCGACTTACGCCATTCAGACAGACTATCCGCTTATTATGGCAGCTTCCATTATAGCCTTGTTACCTGTGTTGATTATATTCCTAATCTTCCAGAAACAAATTATTGAGTCGGTTGCCATTTCAGGTGTCAAGGGTTAATTGACACTCGCACTTGGACGATTTGGATGAATGATGGAACGCAGTCACCATATGTATTGAGCAAAGGAAGGAGGAGAATAACAGTTATGGTTATGCTGCTAATGCTGGGCCTATCCGGCTGTGGGGATAACACTCCGGACCCTGTATATCCGCAGGCTCCGCCTCCTGATCACTTGTATGATCAAAGCACGGTAGACGATGAACAGCGCTGGACTATTAACAATGCTCATGACCCAGCAATTATCAAAACAGATCAGGGATATTATGTCTATTCGACGGATGTAAAGACAGGTGGAGAACTGAGGCCGGGTGTCATGGTGCGCAAATCGACCGACCTGATTCACTGGAACTGGGTTCAATATGCTTTACCCGGCATTCCAAAGGAAGCGGGGGCATGGTCATCAGCAACGAATCTGTGGGCCCCGGACGTCATAAAGATGGGTGATACCTATCGAATGTATTATTCTGCCTCTACATTTGGCAGCACACGATCAGCCATTGGGTTACAGACATCCCATTCCCCAGAAGGTCCTTGGAAGGATGAGGGACTGGTTGTTAAAACGGATGAGCATGACAAGCTGAATGCAATTGATGCTAATCCGGTATTGGATGCTGATGGAAATCCATGGATGGTGTACGGATCTTTTTTCGGCGGGATTTATATTACACCGCTTGATCCGCAGACTGGAAAGCTCAAAGAATCTGGTTATGGTAAAAATATCGCTGCCAGAGATCGGGCAACCGAGGACGGGGCTGTGGAAGGTCCGTACATTGTGTACAATCCTGTGTTCCGCAAATACTACTTGTTCGTCTCGTATGATTCTTTGTTCGAGGACTACAATGTTCGCGTAGCCCGCTCGGATTCCATCACAGGCCCGTACGTAGATATGAATGGACATGATATGGCAGATACCAGTTATTTGCCTCAATATGAGATTGGGACCAAGGTACTGGGCGGTTATCGTTTCAGTGAAGGAGAAGGCTGGGTTGCGCCAGGTCATAATTCCGTGCTGAAGGACGGAGACGATTACTATATTGTTCATCATGCGCGGGGAGAAACGGATAAGAGCTGGCCTTACTTGCATGTGCGCAAAATATTGTGGACGGCTGATGGCTGGCCTATCGTATCGCCGGAGCGGTATGCGGGCGAAAAGGAGCAGGATATACCCAAAAGATTATTATCCGGCAACTGGGAGCGCATCGTGATCAGGCAAGAAGTAGACGGTCAGGTGGAAGCTGAACCGCTTCGTCTGGAAGATGGAGGGCGGGCAACCAGTGGTTCTCTGGAAGGTCACTGGAGTTTTGATGGTAGACGTACTCTAACAATGAATTGGAGCAATGCGTCCGAAGGGTCAAAGGAGGAATTGCTATTGCTTCCTTCATGGGACTGGGAGCTTGGTCGCCATACTCTAATTTTCACGGGTATGAATGAAAATGGAATTTCCATCTGGGGAAAACGTATCAGCGATTAATCCTATGAACTACATATTACACATAGAGGAGAGAAAAACCATGAATCAAACTGTATCCTTTAATAATCCGGTCATTGAGCAACGTGCAGACCCTTGGATTTACAAGCATAGTGATGGGTACTATTATTTTACCGGATCTGTGCCAGAGTATGACCGCATTGAGGTTCGGCGGGCACGTACTATTCAAGGCTTGAATACAGCAGAGCCAGTGGCAGTGTGGCATAAATATGAAACAGGTCCGTTAAGCGCGAACATTTGGGCACCGGAAATTCATTATATTAACGACAAATGGTACATTTATTTTGCAGCAGCTCGTACCACAGAAACGAAGGAAGGTCTGTTCGACCATCGGATGTTCGTGCTGGAAAATGATTCAGCTAATCCTCTGGAAGGCGAGTGGGTGGAAAAGGGACAGATCAAAACTCGCTGGGAGACGTTTGCTCTCGATGCGACAACCTTCCAGCATAATGGCGTTTTATATTATGTATGGGCTCAGAAAGACCCGGACATCGTAGGCAACTCCAATCTGTATATTTCAGAAATGAGCAATCCGTGGACGCTGCGCGGTGAGCAGGTTATGATCTCTACACCAGAATATGACTGGGAAATCATCGGTTTTAAGGTGAATGAAGGAGCAGCGGTTCTGAAACGGAACGGCCGGATTTTTATCAGCTATTCAGCTAGTGCTACGGACCACAATTATTGCATGGGCCTACTAACGGCAGATGAGAATGCAAACTTACTTGACCCGAAATCGTGGGCAAAGTCTCCTGCGCCGGTATTCTGTACGAATGAGGAGACAGGTCAATTCGGACCTGGTCACAACAGTTTTACTGTTGCTGAGGATGGTAGTGACGTTATCGTATATCACGCCCGCAATTACAAGGAAATTACAGGTGACCCGCTGTATGATCCGAATCGTCATACACGTGTTCAGCCGTTGAACTGGAATGAAGATGGAACACCTAATTTTGGTATTCCAGTGCCAGATGGCGTTTCCGTTAATAACTAAGCAGAATATATGCTAGACGATTGACGTGTCATACAGCGACGCTATAACTTTATAAAACATCGCAGGAAAATGATTTTGCTGCGTCTAACAATAGCAATGAGATATCTTCGGCCTTAGGCTGGAAGGTATCTTTTTGCTTTTGGGAGGGAGAGACGTCTCGGAAACTATGGGAACTTTAAATCAGGTTATGTGAAGCCTAGAACATGTCAAGCGATTAATTGATACAAATGTTTAATATTTTCCACGAGATGGAAGCTACAAATGTATGGTAAAGTGTAGGGTATACAAGATATTTTCCAAAGTCTCCTGTGCATACCGAATCCGAATCACACGAGGTGAGAAAAATGTTACAATCGTTAAAAGCCATTGCTAATTACAGGAAAGAAAGTGATCTGGCTTGGGATACACCGACTTGGCTAAAGCTGCTTGTTTCGGCTGAGGAGCGTATTGTAAATTTGGAGCGCATTCGATCCATAGGTGAGTTAAAGGATGCCAATCCTGTACTGGATTATGTGGAGCGCACGTTGCTTATTTTGGACGGACTTCCATTGTCATTCTGGGTTAAAGAGCTACTGGAGGATGTATTGGTATGGTCTGAGACAGCCAAAGGAGGCACAGTCCGCGAACGGCTACGCTGGCAGCATGAGGGCATTAATTTATTTGTACATAATATTGGCTCCTCCCAACTGTATGTCAGACAGGCTCAAGCAGAGTCCCCTGCCTACCCGCGCAACAGCATGACTCGAATTTTGATTGAGACGCATGGATTGATCGGACAGTATATACGGGGAGAAATACCCTTTGCAGAAAATCGACTGCTGCTCGAAATCACTCGTAAGGGCTGGCTGAGCTCGGAGGAATTGGAGCTTGTGTTACGAGCACTGAACGAATGCATTATCGCCGGTGTAGATCCTGCATTATGGGAACAAGTACGCGGTGAAGTGGAGCAGCTAATCGGCTGGATTGCCTGGGATAACGCACCTGTAGTCTGGAGTGTAAAGGAACGACTGGAGAGATTGCGGTCGGTTTCGATTCATGAAGGTGAGCCGTTTGAGCAGGCTTACGCCGAGCTGGAGCGGGAGCTGAATGTAGAGAAGGCGCTGGCTCCGCTGGAGAATCGTACACTTTGGTATGTAGAATCAGCTTTGCAGGATTTTTCACTTCAAGAACTGGTTAAGGTATTTTTACTCACATTGAGGGATGGCACAGGGCAGGAACAGCCTGCAACGGTACGGCATATCAGTTTTGAATCACTTATGAATACGATGTATTATGACTATCGTGGTGTTAAGAAAATTAACGTATACAAAAAACGAATGATAGAAAAATATTTAAGCGCACTGTCTTGGCAGGATATCACAAAAGGAAAACGGAAGCATAATCCTCATTTGAGTGTAATCGTGGAGCATAAGGAGGAGCTGCCAAGTACCGTGTTTTTTAATTTTGTATTTTCATCAGCTGCTGAAAAATTGATCGACTTTTGTATTGAGGCAGAAAAGACGCCTCTGTATGACAAAGCAGTCCTGCTGCTGTTTGATCTGTTCGGATTACGGCGCGATGCTTATGATCGCTTTCACAATGAGGAGACGTACCTTACAGATATGAACCAGACCGCAGATTTCAAAAGGGTCATTCTGGATTACGTGACTGGAACCCGTATACTGGATATCGGACCCGGCGGGGGCGTACTGCTGGACCTGATCGAGCAGGAAAGACCAGACTCCAAGCCGTTGGGTCTTGATATTTCTGTGAATGTGATTGAGGCTCTTAAACGCAAAAAGCAATTGGAGCACCGTCGTTGGGATGTCATCAAAGGTGATGCGCTTCGACTGGAAGAATTTGTGGAAACGGAGAGCATGGACACGGTTATTTTCTCTTCGATTCTTCACGAGCTGTATTCCTACATCGAACGAGATGGAAAAAGGTTCAATTCACAAACAGTGGAAGCTGCTTTGCAAAGCGCTTATCGTGTACTTGCACCCGGCGGACGCATTATCATTCGTGACGGTATTATGACCGAACCAGTAGAGCAGCGCAGACGCATTCGATTTTTGGAGCCGGACGGAATGGAATGGCTGATGCGGTATGCGCAGGATTTTGCGGGTCGCCCCATTGAAATAGAGCGTATAGGTGAGCATGAGGCTGTTTTGCCGGTAAATGATGCAATGGAATTTCTATATACCTATACATGGGGAGCGGAAGCCTATGTGCATGAAGTGCAGGAGCAGTTTGGTTATTTTACTCCGTCACAGTATGAAGAATGTATTCGTAACACACTTGGTTCACAAGCGATTATCCGGGTGAGTCGCCACTATTTGCAGGAGGGCTATGCCGAAGCGCTGTCCAGTCGTGTTGAGTTCATGGATGAGCAGGGACAGCCGGTACCTTTGCCGGACAGTACCTGTCTGATCGTGATTGAGAAGCCAAATCCTAGGGATGAAGCAACTGAATGATTTTTAATTTGAACAAGAGAATGCCTTCTGAGGTGTGCCAAACGCACTGGGAAGGCATTTTTTTGAAAAACGAATGGAGGTGCGTTCATGTCCAAGCAGGTAGTGATATCCGAATATAATCCGCAGTGGGTAGCAGAGTATACACGAGAACGAGCAAAAATGATAGAGGCCCTCGGAGACGTATGTGTCGGCGTAGAGCATATTGGCAGTACATCCGTTCCTGGTTTGGGAGCCAAGGCTATTATCGACATTATGGTTGGAGTAGAAGATTTGGCGATTATTCAATCCGAACAGCGAGAGCGTTTACTAGGTATTGAATATGAATATGTACATAAGCCTGATTTTCCAGAGCGAGCTTTCTTTCGCCGTGGAGAATGGGGAGCTGGGACCCATCATTTGCATATTTACAAGTATAAAGGAGAACATTGGGAAAACCATTTATTGTTCAGAGATTACTTGAAAGCGCATCCTGAGAGCCTGCGAGCGTATGAGACTTTAAAAAAAGATTTGGCGCATCAATTCAAACATGACCGCGCAGCGTATACCGAAGCCAAGGGACCTTTCATTCGGCAGATCGTTGAGCAAGCGAAGCTTGAAAGACAAAAGCAGAGACAAATGGAATTTTAGTACGCATGGACAAGGTGGAGGTATGATGAAGAATATGATGCTTGATGCACAGGTAACGCCGAATGGTTTAAAAGAGAGAATGATGCTGCTGTCAGCGCTGGATATTATATTGTCTCCAGAAGATTGGTTACGCACGTATCGTATGCAGTCTGAATGGTCTGGTGATGTGTGTCTGGGTGAGGTGAACAACGGCGCTGGAGATACGATTCATATGCTATGGACACGTGGAGGTGTGTTGTTGAAGGGTTTTGACCACGAATCCCCTGTAAGTCCTCATGCAAGAGACGAATATGAGGTCTGGCCGGGCATGTACGACGGTGTGCCTGATGATATGATGGAGCTTTTGGAAGATGAAGCGCTAGAGAAAGAGGACGTTACCTTTTGTATGTGGAGGGAAGCGGGAGATAAGGAGTGGCGTATGGGCAACACGAACTTTCCTGAGGGATATGACGATGGCTCATCCTTTTTGCTGGGGAAAATTTTAGTTACACCGGAGGAATATCAGGATTGGGCTGAAAGTTACTATGAGCTGCCGATTTCTCTAGGGGTGGTAAGCCAGATTTTCAACGGCGTTCCGATCACTGCCCAGATGATCTCTGCGCTTCATCCACAGCGTAACGTTACGGAAGTGGTAAAGGAGCTAAAACAGCTTGGCATTCAGGTGCATGAAAGCTAAGAATGCAGATTTGTTTATCTTGACAAGTTTTGTATATAATACAGGAGAAATGGCTGGGTTAATCACCTCGAATTAAAGGAGCTGTGTTGAAGATGTCCAAACGTTTGATTCCTTACATCACGCTGGATGGAAATGCACGAGAAGCAATCGAATTTTATGAAGAGGCATTGGATGCCCAACTGCTTTTTATTCAAACCTTTGGGGAAATGCCGGAAAATCCCGATTTTCCCATTCCCGCAGAGGTCAAGGAACGTGTGGGACATGCTACCCTTAAAGTAGGTGAGACAGAGCTCATGTTTTCTGATACCTTTCCCGGCTCACCGTTTAGCAGCGGGAATCAAGTGAGTATCTGTATTACAACCGATAGTGTGGAGCAAGCTAAAAAAATGTTTGATGCTTTACAGCAAGGAGGACAGGTGGGAATGCCTTTGCAGGAAACCCATTTTAGTCCAGCTTATGGGAATGTAACAGACAAGTTTGGTGTCACCTTTCAAATGTTCACAGAAGCTCGATCGTAGTAAATAGAAAACGGCCCGATCCGCTACTATAGCGATCTGGCCGTTTTTTTGCGCGCATGTCCTTCGTCTGAAAAATAAATATACATACATAAAGGTATGGGGAGTGTTTGGATCTCTTTTTTTATGTATCGCTCAATTCCTAAAATAATCATTTTGTTATTGTTGAAATGGAAATAAAAATATATTATATTAAATTGTTAATGCACCAACGGGTGGGGGGACAGTCCATGAACAAAGAAGAACAGGTCATAATGGGTTTCAGGGACTTGTATAACAAGATGGTTTGGCTTAATAAGGATAAGATGGAGGACAGTCTTAAGGGTCATAAGCCTTCTGAAGTACATTGCATGGAATACATTGAAAAAAATGTACATTCCAACGTGACAACACTTGCAGAGTCCCTTTATATGACTAGCGGTGCCATAAGTAAAATAACTAAAAAGCTCATAAAAAAAGGCCTTATCGAAAGCTACCAGAAGCCGGATAACAAAAAAGAAATCTATTTTAGGCTTACTGAGCAAGGGAAAGTAATCTATAAAATCCATGAGGAACTGCACAAAGAGTTTCAAGAGCGGGATAAAGCCGTATTTGAGCAGGTAACTGATGAGCAATTTGACAGTATGCTTAGCTTCATAGATAAGTATAGCAGGCATTTGGATGCAGAAATAAAGAAAAAGGGTAACGATATTAAGTCGAAATAAAATTTGAATAATGAAAATCAAACCATAGGCAGCCGGGCTCTATTGAGAACGGACTGCTTTTTTTTATTTCCTGGGAAGGAAAAGTATGATACGATAATTTTGTTTCCTGGGAAGAAAAATCGCGACTTTTGAGGGGAGAATTGGAGTGTTCAAATTTAGATCACATAATGAACAGACCACAGAACAAACCGTAGATAAACACGCTTTAATATTCGGCCTTATCTCTGTGTTTCTTTGCGGAATAGGCTTCAGTATCATAACACCTGTCGTCCCATTCTTAGTGCAGCCTTATACAAGCAGTCCGGAAGAACAAGCCATAGTTGTTACGCTACTGACCTCTGTTTATGCATTTTGCGTGTTTTTTGCGGCTCCCGTACTTGGAGCTTTGAGCGACAAATATGGTCGTCGTCCATTGCTCTTAATATGCCTTTTGGTTCCGTAATCGGGTACTTAGTTTTTGGTATAGGAGGAGCTGTATGGGTACTATTTGCTGGACGCATCATGGAAGGTATAACAGGTGGGAGCATAAGCACGATCTTCGCATATTTTGCAGACATCATTCCTCCAGAACAGAGAACTAAATACTTTGGATGGGTGAGTGCGGTTGTAGGTGTCGGCACGGTCATTGGCCCAACCCTAGGAGGATTACTTGCCAAGTTTGGTTATTCTGTACCCATGTATTTTGGAGCAATAATCACTTTATTGAATGTTGTTTATGGATTCTTTTTTATGCCGGAGAGCCTTGACAAGAAACATAGACTGAAAGAGATCACCTTTGTAAAACTGAATCCATATACACAGCTTGCAAACGTACTTTCCATGAAAAACTTGAAAAGGCTACTTTTCTCAGCGTTCTTACTCTGGATACCCAACGGATCTTTACAGGCAGTTTTTTCACAATTTACAATGGATACCTTCGGTTGGAAGCCTGTATTAATCGGACTTATGTTTTCGATTATGGGATTCCAAGATATCATTTCACAAGGTTTCATCATGCCAAAGCTCTTGATAAAACTTAGTGATAAACAGATAGCAATTCTGGGAATGGTCTCGGAGATTATAGGCTATGGTCTTATTACGCTATCTGCTTTGTTCTCATTCTATCCACTTATTATCGCTGGAATGTTTATATTTGGTTTTGGCGATTCGATCTTTGGACCTTCATTTAATGGGATGCTCTCCAAGTCTGTCAATTCTAGTGAACAAGGAAGGATTCAAGGAGGTAGTCAATCTATTCAGGCTTTAGCAAGAATGATTGGACCTATCATTGGAGGTCAAATCTATGTATCATTTGGTCATGCCGCACCCGCTTTTATGGGTATGATTCTTATAGCGGTGGCCATACCAGTTTTATATAAGAGAACGCATGCGAATATGTAAACTACCGCTCGAAGCTTTCCGTAACCACCTGCATAGCAGGTAGTTTTAAGAAAATAATAGGGTTTCAGAACTTAGGAATAAGTTCTGAAACCCTATTTGTTTACAGTCTGAGCCATCCGCATGTGGATGGCTCTTTATAGTATCGCCTTTGCTAAATTCATTTTACGTATGTGTACTTATACGCCAAAGTTAAAATCATCATCTGTTAGCGGCTCTACATTCATCGCCCGCACATAGCCGTTTCCTTTTTTAGAAAAGAAATCGTGCTGCTTGGTGTGGGTGCTGATGCCGTTGAATACAATGGGATTGACTTCTTCTTCTTCAAAAAGTGGATCAAAGCCCAGGTTCATCATGGCCTTGTTGGCGTTGTAGCGCAAGAAGACTTTAACATCGTCTACAAGTCCAATAGGGGCATAAATTTGCTCGGTATACTGTTCTTCGTTATTGTGCAAGTAGCGCAGCAAGCCTACCAGCGTCTGGTAGAGATCGCGTTGTTCTTCCTCGTCCAGTTCCGCATAAATCTCCTGTGCCAGTACACCTACGTAGACACCGTGTATACTTTCGTCCCGCAGGATCAGATCGATAATTTCCCCGCTGCATGTCAGCTTGCCCTGACCCGCCAGATAGAGAGGGTAGAAGAAGCCGCTATAAAACAAATAGCTTTCTAATAGCACCGACGCTGCCATCGCGAGATACAGGTCTTTCGGTGTATGAATGTTCATATAATACTGACGAATGGTTTCTGCTTTCGTTTGGAGATGCGGATTTTCTTCCACCCAACGGAATACACCGTCAATTTCTTCCGTGGAAGCCAGGGTTGTAAAGATGCTACTGTACGACTTGGCATGAATTTGCTCCATCATCGCCATAAAGCTTAATACCGCTTTGCGTTGCAGTCCGTCCACATGCTCCATAATTTGCGGCATTCCCACGCCGCCTTGAATGGTGTCCAGCAGGGTCAAGCCACCCAGCACCTTCATGTAGGCTTCTTTTTCAATATCACTAAGGGTTACCCAGGACATTTTATCGTCAGACAGCGGAATTTCATCATCCGTCCAAAATTGCATAATATTCTGGTTCCAGAACATCAGTGTGAAATCATCGTCCGAGCGGTTCCAGTTTACAGCTTGTATACCTGTCATTGTTAGCATTCTCCCTTCAGCTTGCGAGATTCCCTGGAAACACACATTGAGAGGTTACCGGAGAGTCATCGTATGCTTGACATACGGAAGCTGTATCCGCGAGGGTCTTGTTCAATCCTGTAAAGGTCTGAACCACGCGCTGGATACAGCTTCTAATGCCAAGCATTCATATCTATTCAAAATCTCATTTTATTCTATAGCTTGTTACCATGTATGCATTAGATGGAGCAAGTGAGGCACTCTTCCACAGACAGTTTTTTGGTACGTGTGTAGTATAACGATTTAAGTCCTTTATGTGCGGCGTACAGATAGCAACGTGCTAACTGACGCGTAGTCACATCACTGTTCACATGAAGCACAGTCGAAATTCCTTGGTCCACGTGAGGCTGGATTTCAGCAATCAGATCAAGCACTTTGAATTGATCCATTTGATAAGCGGATTTGTAAAAGAATACATTATCCTTTTGCAAATACGGCATCGGATAGTAAGTTGTCGAATTCGCATAGGTACGAGTTTCAATCTGTTCGACAATCGGCATAACGCTGGACGTTGCATTTTGAATATACGAAATGCTGGCAGTGGGAGCAATCGCCATACGATAGGCGTGATACAGACCGTTCTTCATGACGTCTGCTTTAAGTGTGTCCCAGTCTGCTTGAGTCGGAATATAAATATCCTTGAACAGTTCTTGCACACGTGCCGTTGTCGGACGATAATCTGTGTTCAGATATCGGTCAAAATATACACCTGTCGCATAATCCGATTCCTCAAATCCATAAAAGCTTTGTCCGGCTGCTTTTGCGATTTCCATACTCTTTTCGATGGAATGATAGTTCATCGTCATGAAGAAGGTACGGACAAAATCCTTCGCTTCATTGCTTTCATATGCAATCTTGTTCTTGGCAAGGTAGCCGTGCAGATTCATGACACCCAGACCAACGGAATGCATTTCACGGTTCGCTTTCGCAACACCTGGTGCATTAGCCACTTGGGTCATATCGCTGACCGAAGTGAGAGCAATCATACCCTCGTGAACGGACTCGCGGATTTTGCCGTGCTCCATCACATTTACAATGTTCAGGGAAGCCAGGTTACAGCTTACATCCCGGCGAATAATATCCTGTTGTCCATAATCGGCAATCTCAGAAGTTTCCTGTAGCTGGAAGATTTCCGTGCACAGGTTTGACATTTTGATTTGGCCCACGTTTTTAAGAGCATGCGCCTGATTTGCGTTACTCTTATTCATAATATATGGATAGCCAGACTCCAACTGAATCATGGCAATTTTCGTCAGCATATCACGTGCGCTCATCGCTACTTTTTTCTTTACTCGATCGTCGGCGAGCAGTGTGTCGTACATTTCATCCAGATCCATGTCGTCCAAATGCGTTCCATAAGCCTTGAACACACTATAAGGTGCAAATACATGCAGAGGTTCATTATCTTGAGCCAGCTTGTAGAAGCGGTTTGGCACCAGCAATCCGATCGAAAGTGTCTTGAGACGTACTCTTTCATCAGCATTGATTTTTTTACTATCTAGGAACTCCAGCACGTCCCATCCGAATATGTTGTAATAGGCAGCGCCAGAGCCTTTACGTTGCCCCATTTGATCCGCGTAGGAGAAACCATCTTCCATCAGCTTCAGCACAGGCATAATGCCTTTTGCTGCGCCTTCTACACCTTTAATCGCCTCACCGCGTGACCGCAGCTTCGACAGGTTAACCGCCACACCGCCGCCAATTTTGGACAATTGCATGCAAGTGTTCAGTACATAGTTGATTGAGTTCAAAGAGTCGTCCATTTCGAGCAAGAAACAGGATACCAATTCCCCACGACGGCTTTTGCCAGCGTTCAGGAAAGTTGGTGTAGCTGGCTGGAGACGTTGCTCCATCATCGAGCGGGACAACAGGCGGGCCGTATCGGCGTTGCCGCGTCCCAAATGCAGGGCGACAGCAGCCACCCGGTCAGGGTAGTGTTCCAGGTAGACTTTACGGTCATTACTCTTCATTGCATAATCGGTATAAAACTTGGATGCTGCCATATAGGAAGGAAATTTAAAATTATAGCTATGAGTGATATGGAAAATATCATTAATTTCATCAGCCGTGTAGCTGTTATAGAAATTTTCGTAATAATCATTCTCAATCATATACAGCACTTGAGCAGCTGTGTCAGCAAACTTCAAACTCCGTTCTTGAACTTCCTTCATAAATTCTGCTACAGCCTCTTGGTCCTTTTCCAATTGGAAAAAGCCGTCTGTATCGCGTTTCATCAACATGTTGTTCAATTCAATATGCCGCAACTCGGCTCACCTCCTGTTTAAAACGCTCTACATCTCCGAACGTTCCAGATAATTCAAATTTGCTAATCACGGGGACATTATAATGGTCGGCAATCAAATCCGCACTTTTGGCAAATTTATCACCCCAGTTACGGTTGCCGCTTGCAGCTACACCAACAAGGTTTTGTGCATTTTTTTTCAAAAATGAAGATACCCTCTCAGGTATCTGTCCAAACCCGGTTGTATATGTAATGAGTACGTAAGGTTCTTCTATAGTCATTTGTTCCTCAATCTGAACAGCCGGAAGCTTGAGCTTGTTTATAAATCTTTTTACATTGCCGGTCTTGGAATCATAAGCAATCAGCATGGTGTGCAACCTCCTTAACAATTAACGAAAAAAAGAAAACGGCATTGCCAAGAGACCCATTATAGCTGTAATCCCTTGCTGGCTGCGCCATTTAAGATTTTTGACTCTATATTTACATGTATTTTCATACCTTTATCTTCAAGATATCGGGCATAAATACGTTTTTTACACTATATTTAGAGTACATTCTCTATTTTATATCTATATATAGTTTTGTCAATCGGTCTAGAGAGGCTCAGATGACCTAGATCCGGTGTAAGTCCAAGCAGGGTGCGGAAAAGAGCGAAAGAACTTTTTTTTCGTAAGTATGTTAAAAAAGTATTGGAGTTTTTGAGGCTGGAGATGTACGATTTGTCAATGGGCAATAGAATGTAAAATTTACATTTTACTGTAGAAAGGATGAAGTGGCTGGAAAGTGGTTTTATGGAGGGGGTGAACGTAAGGAGCTGAAGGTAAAGGGTTCGGATTTCGGAATGATTGTAATCGGGGATCGCGGGGAGGTTCATTATAAAGGTACACGTTTTCTGGAGTTTGTGAGATTAATGGGAGCGTAAAGGGATGGCGAGGTGTTAGAGTATTACCAGAACAAATACATATAGGGAGGAAGCTGACGATGCCACATATCATTGGAGCACAAATTGTTTTAAGAGAGTACCGTCAGGAGGATATACCTGATATCCGAAGATGGGTCAATGACCCGGAAATCACACATGGTTTAAGCGACGTATTTATCTATCCGCATTCACTGGCTAATAGTGAATCGTTTGTACAGATGATGATTGACGGCAACTCTGAGATCAAGGGCTTTATCATTGCTCATAAAGACACATTGGACTATATTGGACAACTCGATTTATTCAAAATTAACTGGGTGAATCGGCATGCCACCCTTGGGATTGTAATCGGGCGTGACGGTGACCTGGGCAAGGGCTATGGGCGGGAAGCAATCCGGCTGATACAAAAATTTGCGTTTCATTCGCTGAACCTGCATCGGCTGGAACTGGAGGTGTATGCGTTCAATGAACGTGCATATCGTTGCTATCTGGCATGTGGCTTCAAGGAGGAAGGGCGGCTACGGGAAAAGCTATTCAGGGAAGGACAGTACTATGACATTATTCAGATGGGAATGTTGCGAAGTGAGTATGAGGCTGTAGAGAAAACAAAGGAATCCTGAAAGTGAGGCCACATAAGCTATTTTACTCCGTCAGCTTTCTGCAATTTTTTATGAGTGAAATCACGGGAACTACGCTTATTCTATTTCTATTAGCTAAAGGACTTTCTCTGCAAAGTGCGAATTTCTTGCTGGTTGTATTCTTTGTAAGTATTTTTCTGTTTGAAATACCAACAGGGGCTATTGCAGACAAGTATGGAAGGAAAATTTCTGTTGTTCTGGGGCTTTGTTGTTTTCTAGTCTACAGTGTGTTGTTCGTTTGGGTAGATCACATGTGGCTGCTTGTGTTCGCACAAGTCTTTGGGGGTCTGGCAATATGCTTGCAATCAGGCTCGTTGGAATCCTGGGTTGTGGAAAACAGCGATAAGCCGATGGAAGTTCTTTTTACAACCTCTAACAGTATACAGTACATTTCGGGATTTATTTGCGGTCTGTTGGGGGCCTTCCTCGCAGCTTTTAACTATTCACTTCCCTGGGCAGCCAGCATTGTATCTATTATCCTATGTATATTTCTATGCTGCTTTTATATGGATGAGAAGAATATTATCCATCGAAAAGCATCAACTACTCACATTAAAACGATTATCGGGGAAAGTGTCCGTATCGGTTTTGAAAATAAGTCGATCTGGATTGTGTTTATCATTGGTTTATTTATCAGCTTTTCAAACTCGGCGGGGAATACATTTCAACAGCCACGTCTGGTCGGTCTTTCTGAACAAGGGATTTGGATTATGGGATTGATCAAGGCAGGTTATTCACTATGTATGACTTTGGGAAGCTATCTGGTTCGAAAGCTAGGCGCCCGTTATAGTGATGTACATATACTCATGTATGCTTGCGGGATGATTGGGATATGGCTCATTTTAGCGGGTGCTTTCAACACGTTTTATCCTGTACTGCTTACCTTTTTAATCTATGAAATTGGGCGAGGGATGTATCCGGTTGCCAAACAAATTTTTCTGAACAAAAGGATCTCTAATGAGTATCGTTCAACACTGCTATCTCTGGATTCTGCCATTTCCCAACTAGGCATGTGTATAGGTTTAATCGTGACAGGCATCGTAAGCCGTAATTTTACCAATCTTGCTTCAGATCAAACACCTATTCAGATATCGTGGATGCTGTGTGGCGGGATCGCATTGATCCCAACTTTTTGTTGCTTTATGTCCATCGGGGGTCAAGGAAAAATAGTTCTTGGAATGAAAAAGCAACAAAGCAGAATGTTTAGTGCAAAAAGGGCTAAACAGGTTCTGGCTGTCAGCCCCTATGCACCTTCATTAGCAATCAGACTCTACTTCTCCCCGTACCATAGCTTCAGACGATTTTGGATCAGGCCAGTGAAGATTTCTTCAGCCTTTGGTACACCCGCCTGATCCAGCTCTTGGAGCATGCGGTCATACACGGCATCGAATTGATCTGGCTTGGCGAGTACGGCCTCAGGAATCCGTTTGCGTACAATGTCCTGCGACTTTTGATAAATAACATTGTAATTTGTATTGGTCGGAACAGGCATGTTGTAGGCGGCTCCCCACTCTTTTACCGGAAAATCCTTTTCGTTCGGGAATAAGTCTTTCCATGTCCGGGCTTTATATGCCTGAAGGGATTCTTTTTCCGCTTGACTATAATTTTCGGTAATCATCTCCGGATAATTGGTTGTGTAATAGTTGCCAGTAGGGTCTTTAACGCTATCGCCGTAATGTGGTCCCCATATCCAATACAAACCGATACCTGACTCTCTGCTAAAAGAAGCATTATCTTTGTTTTTGCGTTCTTGCACAGCTGCAGGAATGACTCGTTTGCCATTCTCTACATTGTAATGCTGGCCTTCAATTCCCCAATTACGCAAAATTTGTCCTTCGTCCGAGGCCAGGAAGTCCAGAAACTTGATCGCTCGCACCGGGTTTTTGCATGAAGTTGTGATGCCGATCCCGGACGCAGTATCGAAACCAATGGGCTGGAGGGAATGATCCTCGTATTGCTCATTTAAAGTGACTGGAAAGTGGGAGTAGGTGTATTCATCCTTACCTGCTGCCTTGAGCGCATTTTCGGCATCCTGGTAGTTCCATTCCTGATCAATCAGTCCAATGACACGACCTGCGGCGATTTTGGATTTGTACTGATCGCTTTTTTGTACAAAAGTATCCTTATCCAACAGACCTTCATTGTACATATGGTTTAACCAACGGAAATACTCTCGCTCTTCTGGGCGTTTGTAGTGAAGAGTGGCTTTGTGTGTTTTAGGATCAATATAATATTCGCCATCGTCTGGTCCACCTGTAGCCGTAACTGCCGGGTTTGTCACAGTAATCTGCATTTTCCAGTCCTCGGCATCGAGCGATAAGGGAATGGTAGGCTGGCCATTAGTAGTAGGGTATTTGGCGACATAATCTTTAAGTGCTTTTTCAAAATCTTGAACGGTGCGAATTTTGGGGTATCCGAGCTTCTTAAGGGCTTGATGCTGGATTTCGAAGCCTGCTTGTGCATCAAACGCGATGTGATCTACGCCCAAATTGGTTGGGATGGTGTAAATGGCGGGATCTTCACTACTATATTTAATACGGTTAAAATAATCTCCATACACTTTCTTAATGTTAGGACCGTATTTATCAATCAGGTCGGTTAAGTCAATGAGTGCTCCGGCATCGACCAGCTTTCCAATGTCTCCTTTGGGGTACACGAGATCAGGGTACTCTCCGCTAGCAGCCATTAAAGCAAACTTTTCCTCGCCTCGACCGTTGACAGCATGTTCGGCATTGAGTGTAACACCCGTTTTCTTGGTTATTTCCTGCCCGACAGCGTCCTTCATGTTGTTCCAGTTGGAGCTTGAGTCACCGCCAAAGAACGTAAATGTAATGGGACTGGTGTCATTGGGGTCTTCCTTTTCTGCCGTACCGCCTTTGCCATTCGCGCAGCCCGTTGTAACAAGCAGCAGCAAAGCCAGGAGCAGGATAGAGCATTGTTGTACCGACCTGTTCGTGAACATCTGCAAATCCCCCTTAATAAGTATGATTTACACAATGTAAGTGCTTTCAATAGTAAATTGTAGGAAATAAAGAACCTTACGTCAAGTTATTTATGTTTATTTGTTATGTGTTTTGTTTTTTATTAAGCAAACATATTTAAATGAAAGGTGTGGATTTGTGCAAATCCATCGTTTGATGATCTAAAACAAAGTATGCTACGATGGTACCAGTTTATAGGCATACCTGTATATTTAGAAGACTAAGGTAGAAAAAGATTTCGAATAGGGTTGGGTGAGGAGATGCGTGGAAAAGTAACATTACAGGAAATTGCGGATGCGGCGGGCGTTTCAAAGTTTGCTGTTTCGCGTGCACTGTCAGGCAAACCCGGTGTGAGTGAAGAGACAAGGGCGCTGCTGGTTAAGCTTGCTGCCCAGATGGGCTATTTTCGCAGTCATCCCAAAATGACTGGGGTAGAGCCTCGGGACACAGATGCCAGAGAATGGTCGGGTACGGTGCTGGTGTTATTTCCGAATATTCGACACCAGAATCGGGAGTCCAAGTACTGGGGACCTGTATTTGAAGGGATTTCCGAGCGTCTGAACCGCAGGGGATTGGATATGATCACGCTAACGGAGCCTTCAACTGACGATATGTTTTCTTTACTGAATCCAGAGGCCATTAAAGGGATTATCACTGTAGGAACGATTTCAACTACGTTATTGCTGAACATTTATCGAATGGGTATTCCGGTTGTCATGGTGGATCATTGGGACTCTGCATTTTTAAGTGATGCGGTGTTCACGGATAATCGCACATGCATGAATGAATTAATGAAGGATTTGCTGTGCAGGGGCTATGCCCACTTTCAGTTTGTGGGTCATATTGATGACGCTCACAGTTTCTATGAACGTTGGGAAGCTTTTCGGTCTGCACTGGAAATGAGCGGAGTAGAATTACGGCAAAACAAAGCCCTTATTTATGGGGGAGCGCAGGCGCTTGCTGAGGAAATGGACAAGGTGCCCGAGGATGAGCTGCCAGAGGTTTTTGTTTGTGCTAATGATGTGACTGCTTCGCAAGTCGTGGAAGTGCTGAAAGGAAAGGGGATTGACGTGCCGAGGCGGTGCGGGGTGACCGGGTTTGACGATACGAATGATCAAATGCCGATTTATGCCACGGTGAGAGTGGATAAGGAACTGCTGGGGATGCGGGCGGTAGACCAATTATTATGGCGCATCATGAACCCAAACTCACCTGTGGAAAAAAAATTGCTACACGCTGATTTACTCGTACGGGAAGTTCACGCGCCACGGCTCAGCCAGGAAAATGATGATCGTGATCGTCCCTTTAGCACAATCAAATATAGTTGATGTCCGGATATGTGGGATGAATTCGATCCACAGTGAAGACGAGGGAAGTCGCTTTTAGCCTGTTTAGGGGTAGAGGGCGACTTTTATTTTGTGTTTTACCGATTGTTCCAAAAAAACAATTGACTGATTTGTTAGCTTGGTGTTATTTTTGTTATGTTAATGAGTGATCCAGATGTTCCCAATCATCCTTATAGGAGGCTTGCGACGATGATTAATGTGATAGGGTTGGATGGCTGGAGGTTTAGGGTTGCACATAGTGATGAGTGGCTCAGTGCGAAAGTGCCGGGTTGTGTGCATACCGATCTTTTGCGACATGGCAAAATTCCTGATCCTTTTATCGGTATGAACGAGATGGAGGTACAGTGGATTGATAAGCAGGATTGGATATATGAAGCCTATTTTGAGATAGATGCAAATCAGCTTCAATGTCAATGTGTAGAGCTGGTGCTGGAAGGTCTGGACACATATGCAGATGTAAGAGTGAATGGTCAAACTGTCTTATCGGCCAATAATATGTTTCGGGTATGGAGACAGGATATGAAGGCATTTGTTCAGCAAGGGAAAAATCGGCTTGAAATCCATTTTCGCTCTCCGATTGCGGAAGATGTGCCTAAGCTGGAAAGGTTGGGCTATGGACTCCCCGCACCGAATGATCAGTCCGAGATAGGTGGCTTGTCCGATAAAAAAGTAAGCGTTTTCGCTCGTAAGGCTCCCTATCACTATGGTTGGGATTGGGGACCGAGGCTGGTGACGAGCGGGATCTGGAGAGAGGTCCGAATTGAAGCTTGGTCTGGTTTGGTCATAAGAGACTTGTTTATTCGACAGGACAAAGTGAGTACCGAGAGGGCTGAACTCACAGCAATGGTAGAGATTGAAAGTGCAGATGAGATTAGAGATGCCGAGTTGTGTATTTCTGCTGATGGCAGGGTGTGGTCCAAGCCGGTTCGTCTTCTGAAGGGAAAGCAAACAGTAGAGCTGGAGCTGGATATGAAGGATCCGAAGCTGTGGTGGTGTCGTGGGCTGGGGGAGCCGCATCAGTATACGTTTGTAGCCGAATTGAAGGAGCAAGCACAGGAAGCAGTAATTGCGGAAAAATCAGTGAAAACGGGACTTCGTTCGATCCGTCTTATACGTGAGCGGGATACGGCAGGGGAGAGCTTCTATTTTGAGCTGAATGGAATCCCCGTATTCGCAAAGGGAGCGAACCATATTCCGAATGACAGCTTTGCTGCCGAAGTTACGTTGGAACGATACCGGCATGAAATTGCCAGTGCGGCTGCCTCACATATGAATATGTTGCGGGTGTGGGGTGGCGGTATTTATGAAGAAGACGTATTTTATGACCTTTGTGATGAATACGGCTTGCTCGTGTGGCAAGATTTTATGTTCGCATGCAGCATGTATCCGGGGGATCAGGCTTTTTTGGATAATGTAGCGCAGGAAGCCGAAGATAACATCAAGCGTTTGCGCCATCATCCTTGCATTGCGTTATGGTGCGGCAATAATGAGATTGATTCCGCATGGGCGCATTATGAAGAGAATGCAGGCTGGGGCTGGAAAAAGGCCTACACGCCTGAGCAACGGGAGCGTCTATGGGAAGATTATGAAACGCTTTTCCACCGGATTTTACCGGAGGCGGTAAATGCCTGGACTCCGCAGACGGCATATTGGCCCTCCTCACCGCTAATTGACCTGACCGGAGATCGAAACCAGCATGCTCATCCGTCCTCCACAGCGGGAGACATCCATTATTGGGGAGTATGGCATGCGTCTGAGCCGTTTGAAAATTATCACGTACATGTGGGCCGTTTTATGAGTGAGTATGGTTTTCAGTCCTTTCCTGAATACAAGTCTGTTCGCGCTTATGCGGAAGAGAAGGATTTGGAACTGGAATCTGAGGTGATGCTGGCACATCAGAAGAACGGCTCGGGCAATCGCCTGATTCAAGAATACATGGGACGGTACATGCGGCAACCCAAGGATTTTCCATGTTTTCTGCTCATGAGCCAGGTTTTACAGGCAGAGGCGATGAAAATGGCCATTGAGGCCCATCGTCGTCACAAGCCCTATTGCATGGGGACATTATACTGGCAGATGAATGACTGCTGGCCCGTTGCTTCCTGGTCAAGTATGGACTATTTTGGTCGTTGGAAGGCGCTTCAATATACGGCTAAACGCAGCTTTGCCGATGTGCTGTTGAGTGCAGTAGATACGGAACAGGGGAGTAAAGAGCTGCATCTGGTTAACGATACGCTAGAGCCGATAGCGGGTACGCTGCAGCTGACACTTTTGCATATCCGTGGCAGTCAGGCTATTCGTGAAGAGAACATTAAGGTAGAACAGCAAGCAGGCGGCGCAGGGATCGTACATATACTGCCTACTGACAAATGGCTGAATGGCCTGGATCGTACGGAGCATATGCTGGTCGCACGTCTGATACAAAACGGTGAACAGGTGGCCGCCAGCGAAATTTATTTTGCAGGTACGAAAGAGATGGATTTACCGCAGGCGAAAATTGAAGTGACGGAGATACCGGGAAGTGGAGGCAGTAGGTTCACGCTTTGTTCGGATGTACTTGCCAGACATGTGTGGCTGACCGCAGAGCAGGAGGGGATTTTCAGTGACAACCATCTGGATCTGGCTCCCGGTGTTCCTAAAACCGTGGAATTTCTGGCCTTGCGTAACGGTGCCTCCGCATTTGAGGTAGCAGCGCCAGGTGCATTGACGGTACAATCATTGGTCAATTGGATACAAGGTTAGAGGACAGTTAAAGCTCATCCGCCTTGAAGTAGATGATGGACAATGAAGTTCCTCTTCATCCGGCCGGCTGAGAGCATGTAGAGAAATCCGTGAGTAGTGTTTGAGCAGGGGGAGCTGAATTACAGCATTACCCGGGAAATGCTGCCTAAGATTGAGCCTATTGGAGGGCTCCTTTTGATCAGAAGATCCGCATTCGTATATCGCTTTACCTGTGAAATGAAGTCTGAAATACAGTAAGCATCTGTCTCCCAGGGACATGAGGTCAACCCCGGGAGAATAGATGCTTTTTTATCTTCATTTTATGCAGAGTGGAGCGCTTCCATTGAGCTTGAAGCCATTGTGGTGTACACTGTCCAGAATAGGTGTAAATTGGAACGTCAAGAAGGATGGACGGTTACAAGGAGGGAAAGAAACATATGTATGACCGTTTAAGATCGTTAAATTATCCAGTTAAACTTTATATTTTTATTGCACTGGCCTTATGCTCCGTAATTAGTACATTGTGGATCATTAACGTGCGACTGCCCTCAGGGGGCCGCCCTTATCTTTTTATTTGGTGGAATATGATGCTAGCCTGGATTCCTATGCTGTTGACGCTTTTGCTAGATGTCATTCATTGCTCGTGGAGAAGGGGAACAAGGACATTTTTGCTCTGGGTCATAGGGGCAGGTTGGCTTTTCTTTTATCCCAATACGCCTTATTTGATCACAGATTTGCTGCATGTATTTGCCAGGTATCCATTTCTCGGAGAGCAGCGTTTCTGGGGCAATCCGTACTTTTGGAATCATGCATTAGGGATGCTGCTGGTAGCTGTGCTTGGTCTCACCATGGGGGTTGTATCGCTTGAATCTGTACGACAGTTGGTGCAACGTGCACGGGGCGGGCTTGTCAGCTGGTTGTTTATGCTGGCGGTACTCCTGCTAAGTAGCCTAGGTATTTATATTGGCCGTTTCTTTCGAGGAAACACATGGGATATTGTGTCTGCACCGTCCCAGTTGTACACACAAGTATCCTCCATATGGGCGGATTCCTTGCAACGCACTCATTTTGTGGAGTTTAGCGGGATGGTCTTCGTTATTTTGCTCGTTAGCTATATATCCATGATGTGTGTGGCCTGGATGGGGAATAGCCGCCGGGACGAATGGCATCGCTGGTGATTACGATGGGGCTGAGTGGCTAAATATCATCATAAGATAAAATGTAAAAGCAAAGGAGGAATAGCTACAATGAACGGACAGAATCGATCTGATATCCGCGCTGGTCTTCAGGTGGATATTGTGCTTAAAAAGGATCAGCCTACGGGTAAACTGACGCGAGGAACGGTGAAGGATATATTGACCAATTCTCCACGTCATCCGCATGGAATCAAAGTGCGTTTGGTAGACGGACAGGTTGGACGTGTCAAACATATTGTAATGAATGAAGGATAAGAGCTTTGGGCTTAGGAGGAATAATGTATGAATGAGGCAACGGCATGGTCTAAAAATGATCGTTATCCGCTTATTTTACTTGTACTGCTGGTGCTTGCTCTCATTTGGTCCTTGGTTCGTCCGGCGGATTATTTTACATGGGTACTGGAAGTTCTCCCAGCTGTTTTAGGAGCTATACTGCTGGCGGCTCTTTACCGTCGATTTCGGTTTACCAATCTGGTATACACCCTAATCTGGCTACACGCACTCATCCTGATTGTCGGGGGGCACTATACCTATGCCGAAATGCCTCTGTTCAACTGGATTCGGGATACGTTTGGGCTGGAGCGCAATTATTATGATCGACTTGGGCATTTTGCGCAAGGTTTTGTGCCTGCACTCATTGTCAGGGAAGTGCTGCTGCGTAAGACGGCTTTGGGAAGCGGGAGCTGGCTCACTTTTCTAACGGTTAGTGTGTGTCTTGCGATCAGTGCTGTGTACGAACTGATTGAGTTTGCCGTAGCCAAGGCAACCGGTACGGCGGCAGAAGCCTTTTTGGGGACACAGGGAGATGTATGGGATACTCAATGGGATATGCTCCTTGCGTTCATCGGTGCCCTGACAGCGGTGATTTTGTTAAGCGGGGTACATAACAAGCTGCTCAAACAGCTAAAGGTATAGCAGGGTTTCTTTTTAAGCCGCTTTTTATTACCGTAGTTTTAAATTTTTTTTAGGGTTATATTCGCGTCACAGGGCGGCTGTCGAGATGCAGGGTCGCTGCATCCATGTAGCTGTCCAGTAGCCGCTCAAAAATACGGTCCCACGTCTGCTCCAGACTGTATGCTCTACCAGTTCTGGACAGAAAGTCGCGAAGTGGGACATCCTCGTACAACAGGTGTACAGCTTTGGCAAAGGCAGCGGCATCTCCAGCTGGACACAGTAACCCCGTTTTCCCATGGATTACATTATCTTTGACCCCGCCTTCATTGGCGCCGATCACGGGTGTGCCGGAGGCCATAGCCTCCAAAACGACGTTACCGAAGGTTTCCGTAGTGGAAGGAAAGAGGAATACATCGGCTGCAGCGTACAGTTCAGCTAATTCCGGTCCTTTTACAAAACCAAGCCAGTGAACTGCGTGCTCTGGCACTCCGATATCTGCTGCAGTTTTGAACTTAAACAATGGGCCATCTCCTGCAATGACCAGCACTGAGGCTGCGCGGACGTCGTCGGGCAACTGGAGATAGGAATCCAGTAACGTGTCTATCCCCTTTTCCGGTGCTAGTCTGCCCACATACAAAATCACAAATGCGTCTGCACGAACGCCCCATTTTTCCCATATCGCTTCGCGATTCACTGTGGGCTGGAAGCGGTCGGTATCAATTCCTCTACCCCAGATTTCGAGCTGTCCCATTCCTTTATTGCGTAACAATTCCATGGTTGACCGAGAGGGGACATATACCCTTTCACAATGTCTGTGAAACCAGAGTATGTATTTCCATAACGCAGGTTCAAGCCAACGAAGCTTGTAATATTCGAGGTATTTATCAAAGTGGGTGTGATAGGAGGCGACAAGTGGAATATGGTGTTTGGCAGCGTAGCTTGTTCCATACAGGCCAAGGTTAAACGGAGTAGCGACATGAATTAGATGCGGGGAAAAGGCTGACAGGCGCTCGTTGATTTGTTTGGCGTTAGGGATCGCTAGTCTACATTCCCGGTACAATAAAAAGGGAATACTTCGAAAACGCTCCACGCCCGGCCCCGAGGACAGATGATGGTCTGCCTCCGGTGCGAAGACAAGCGTAGATACCCCGTGTGTCTCCAAATAGCCAATCCATCGTTCCAGTGTCAGAGCAGCGCCATTGACATCAGGCGTATACGTGTCTGTAAATAATGCGACTCGAAGCATGCCTTCATTCCTCCCTCGCCATTCTCATTTATCCTATGACGTTCCAGGGGAGTCCGCTTGGAGGCTCCGGCTTTTATTGTGTCATAATTTTGTTTACGGGCTTGCCGGGTTTTGTAAAAGTTGCCCTGCGGACGGGCGCTCTTCTCAGATTTTACTAATCCATGGCACGATGAGATCCTTCTGCGATGTTGATGCAGATAGGGAAATTCTGTTGATATGTATCCTAGCAGGAACTATACATTTCATAAATATTCCTGATCTCCGATGGTTTTGGGTAATAATAAAACATGGACTTTGTCTTGAAATTTCATTATAGTAATTCGGTATGAATAAATTTGAAGGGTAAGCAGGAGGGATGGCTTTGGCTTTTGGAGCACGGGTGTTAAAAACGGGAATCGCAGTGACG
Source organism: Paenibacillus sp. T2-29 (assembly GCF_052921365.1). Taxonomy (NCBI): domain Bacteria; kingdom Bacillati; phylum Bacillota; class Bacilli; order Caryophanales; family Paenibacillaceae; genus Paenibacillus; species Paenibacillus sp. T2-29. The sequence continues at coordinate 266,620 of NZ_JBREVE010000003.1, forward strand.
CTCGCCCTTTTTCTGAGCACGCTTTTGAACACCCATTCGCCTGTGGGGGCAGCGATAGCCGCTATTTTTGCCATGCAACCGTCGATATATAGGTCGTGGCGTTATTTTCTGGATCAACTCCAAACAAGCACATTAGGTGCAGTCATGGCGTTGCTGGGCGGAATGGTATTTTCGAATGAGCCGATTGCGGTCGGACTGGTATGTGTATTGGTACTTATGATATGTCTGAAAATAAACATGGCTGATACGGTTGGATTGACACTCGTGACCGTTGTTTCTGTCATGGAAGCTTCAGGGGACTGGAAATTTGCAGTAACCCGCTTTGCGCTGACTCTGATCGGGATTGTGTCTGCTTTTGTCATCAACATTACTGTTTTTCCTCCCAAACCGAAAAGGCAGTTTATCAATCAAATTCAAAATGTATTTAACAGCATGTCCTTGCTGCTGCGAACTGCCATTTCAGATGAGATTAAGGAGTCTGTCTTTAGAGAGGAAAAGGGAAATTTGCAGGGAGCTATTAAATCACTCTCGGACAAATATCATTTGTTCGAAGAGGAGCAGAAAAAGCTCAAGCGCACCAAGTTTAGTCAGACCAGACAAATGGTCGTATACAAACAAATGCTCGAAAGTTTGCACAAAGGATACGAGGTCTTGGATGCGGTTGAAAGGCACTACTTCCAGTCTTTACGTCCAAAGGGAACAGATGCGTTTTTTGACGATCATCTGGAGCGGCTGATTCGTTTTCACGAGCACGCTCTGCTGAAATTCGAAAATAAACTGAAACCAAATGAGGATGAAAGTGAATTGTTTCAGCAGGCCAACGGCGATTTTATGAAGCATGCCATTACACGTTTTGACCATTGTGAGGAGGGAATGCTGCGGCTTTCCATCGTAGCTGCGACGATGTACGACTATGGTCATCAGCTGGAGCGATTAAGCAGACTGGCCGATCATATTCATCCTGTGGAAGAGAGTCGATAGGCAATTTCGAAAAAAAAAGAAAAAGCGACCGCATTCATCAATCAGATGGACGGTCGCTTTTTTATGTCATGAATTCAAGGATGTAGGAACAGGCTAATGGAAGATTGCCAGAAAATACAAAAAAAGCCCACTGGTTGCGAACAGGGACTGAACTTGCTACAATAGAGGATGCTATGTTTTACATCGTAAAACCGTATTGCATAAGTTGTTAACACACTTCTTGTTACATTATAGCATGCTTCAAAGGAATAGTCAATTTTCCCGGATCAGGGGGATGCGATGAGTATGCCCGGGTCCATAATAGAGCATAGTTTGTACGCAAGGGAGCCCTGCGCGGAGCAGGAGGAAACGGAACAGGAGCGATGTCAGTGACTACTGAGCAGCAATGGAATGAGGAACAACGAAGAGTAGAAGATGTGACCGCAGTCATTAGCGGGCGTATTCGGAAGCTGGAGACAGAGGTTGGTTCTGTGCGCGGCGATGTCGTCGATATGCGTAAAGACTTCTGGGATGAGGTAACGATCAATTTCAGTGAGGCGGATGATGTGGGAGAGACGTCCACCAGTTTGCGTCAGCAGTCTGAGATTTTGTCTGAGCGGGAACGAAGACACAAGCATTCCACTGAGGCGCTAGGGCGTTTGAAAAAGTTGCTGGACTCACCCTATTTTGCACGCATTGATTTTGCTGAGGAAGGGCAGACTGCGGAACGCATTTATCTGGGGATTGCCTCCCTGCTGGATAATCAGGATGAGGAATTTCTGATCTACGACTGGCGTGCGCCTATTTCGAATCTTTATTACGATAACATGCCAGGTCCCGCTTCTTATAAGACCCCAGAAGGGGAGATGGAAGGAGAACTGACTCTCAAACGCCAATTCTCAATCCGTGACGGACAGATTCGCTTTATGTTCGATACAGGGGTGACCATTGGAGACGAACTCCTTCAAGCCGTATTAAGCCGGAGCTCGGATGCTCAAATGAAAAGTATTGTCGCTACCATTCAAAAGGAGCAGAATCGCATCATCCGTGATGACCGAAGCCGTATGCTTATTGTTCAGGGAGCGGCAGGAAGTGGCAAAACCTCTGCAGCGCTTCAGAGAGTAGCGTATTTGCTGTATAAGTATCGGGATCGCTTGCGAGCGGATCAGGTCGTGTTATTTTCGCCAAACCCCATGTTTAACAGTTATGTTTCGACGGTATTGCCTGAATTGGGTGAGGAAAATATGCTTCAGGCCACGTTTCAGGAATATTTGGAACGACGTTTGGGCCGGGAGTTTCAGTTAGAAGATCCTTTTGAGCAGCTGGAATATGTGCTATCAGCGTCGTCACAGCCTGGGTATGAAGCTAGGATGGAAGGTATCCGTTTTAAGTCATCCAAGACGTTCTTACATGTGATTACAGGCTACAAGGCGCATCTGGAACAGGAGGGAATGCGTTTTAAACCTGTTCGTTTTCAGGGACGTGAGGTGATTTCAGTAGAGCAAATGGCAAGCAAGTTTTATGAATTCGACTCGGCTGTGCGGCTGGCGAACCGATTGGAACTGCTACGCGATTGGATGCTCAAAGAGCTGGCCCGCTTTGGTAAGGAAGAATGCTCCGCTCCTTGGGTGGACCAGCAGATGGATCTGTTGGAGCCGGAGGATTATCAGCGTGCATATAACCGCATGCGCCGTAAATTCAAGAATAAAGGCGATACCTTCGACGACTTTACACGTGAAAGAGAAATATTGGCGCGTATGGTGGTCAGTGACCGCTTAAAGCCCTTGCGCAAGTGGATTAAGGCACTCCGCTTCGTGGATACAACCCGTCTATACAGCGAGTTGTTTATGAACGAGACGTTATTAAGCCAACTGTCGAATCATGCAGAGCTACCCGTCAACTGGAGTGAAATTAGTCGGCAAACTCTGAAACGAATTCAGGCTGGAGAATTAGCGTATGAGGATGTGACGCCCTTTTTATATTTGCGTGAGCTGATGCTGGGCTTCCGTTCCAATAGTAACATCCGTCATGTGTTTATTGATGAGGCACAGGACTATTCACCATTCCAGCTGGCTTTCTTTAAACGATTATTTCCACAGGCTAAAATGACGGCACTCGGCGATTTTAATCAGGCCATCTATGCCCATGCTTCGGTGCTTCAGGATGCAGAACCATTGTATGACCTGTATGGAGCAGACCAGACCGAGATGATTTCCCTGACACGCAGCTATCGCTCAACACAGGAGATTGTAGAGTTTACCCGGGGGATGGTAGCAGGGGGAGAGCATATTGTTCCGTTTAACCGTAAGGGTGAGAAGCCTCTGGTAACCGAGGTGAACTCGCGTGAAAAGCTACACCAACTGATTGCCGGGAATGTTACAAAATTGCTGGCAGAGGGTTATGAATCCATCGCAGTGATCTGTAAAAATGCTGATGAAAGCGCGGCAGCCTACGAAGCACTGGAAGGACAACTGCCAGTAAAGCCAAAATTAATTAAGAAAACAACCCCTGCTTTTGAAAAGGGGATTCATATCATTCCAGCCTACCTGGCGAAAGGCGTGGAGTTTGATGCGGTTCTCATTTATGACGGATCAGTCCAAGAATACCAGCGTGAGAGTGAGCGTAAATTGTTCTACACGGCCTGTACGCGAGCGATGCATTTGCTGCATATATATAGCATAGGGGAGATTACGCCATTCGTGAGTTCGCAGGAATCGGAGACGTATATCCGTAAAGTGGAATAAAGTGACCATGTTCTTTAGGGGCGGCTGGCATTGTTGAGCGTATTCCAGTAACATAAGCAAATAAGCCAAACAGGTAAGAAGCATAAACGGAGGTTACAAACGTAATGGACATGAAGAGAGTATTTCAACGCCCGCCGCTGGCGGACTGTGTACCCGAGTTGATAGCTACAGCTAGAGGGGAGCGCAAGGCATCGCTGGTGATCCGCGGAGGAACGCTGGTCAATGTGGTATCGGGCGAATTGTTACCGGGCATGTCTATTGCTGTGCAAGGCTCTCGTATCGCATATGTCGGTAGAGACGTTAGCCATACGATTGGAGAAGACACCGTAATCATTGAAGCGGAAGGCCGCTATATGGCACCGGGTTTGCTGGACGGACATTGTCATATCGAAAGCACACAGCTCACCGTAACTGAATTCGCGAAGGCTGTACTGCCGCTGGGCGTGACGGGCGGTTTTTTTGACCCACATGAAATTTCCAATGTGCTGGGTCTAAAAGGGCTTCGTCTGATGCTGGACGAAGCCCGCACGACACCGCTGGCTGCTTACATGCAGGTAGCTTCGTGCGTGCCTTCCACAGGCCCAGAGCTGGAAACGACAGGTGCCTCTTTCGGTCCGGCGGAAGTCGCAGAGGCTCTAAGCTGGGGCCCGGATATGATCGGGCTGGGCGAAGTTATGAATTTCCCTGGCGTCGTCTATGGCGACGACGTGATGATCGGGGAAATTCAGGCCACGCTGCGCGCCGGCAAAGTGGCGGATGGCCATTTTACATGGGCCTCCGATGATTGGCGGCTGCCGGTCTATGCAGCCGCAGGAATTACGGGCGATCACGAATGTGTCACGCCCGAAGATGTAGCCGAGCGTATCCGGCTCGGCATGTATGCCAAGATGCGGCAAGGCTCCGCATGGCATGATGTGGCCGAGACGATCCGTGCCAGCACGGAAATGGGTCTCGACACGCGCCGCATGATGCTGGTGACGGATGATCGCAGCGCCGAATCCTTGCTCCATGAAGGGCAGATGGATTTCGTTGTCCGTCATGCCATTGCGCAGGGCGTTAAGCCAGTGACTGCCTTTCAAATGGCAACGCTGAATACGGCAGAGCGCTTCGGCGTGGCACGGGACATTGGCTCGATCATTCCCGGTGCGATTGCCGATATTATCTTGCTTGATGGCCGCTTGGCCGAAGTGAATGTGACGGCTACCATTGCAGCGGGTCAACTGGTGGCCGAGTACGGTCAAATGGTCGCCGACTGGGACGGCTTCGTTTATCCTGCGGAAGTAATGGACACAGTCCATTTGGGTCGAGAGCTGAGTGCCGCAGATTTCCGTATTGTGGCTCCAGTGCAGGAAGGGAATGTACCTGTACGGGTAATTCGTGTCACGGAAAATCATGTAGATACGAAGGAAGTGCGGATGACCGTTCCGGTGCGTAATGGTGAAGTTGCATCAGATCCTGCGCAGGATTTGTGCAAAATCGCCGTTTTCGAGCGACATCATGCCAGTGGCAGCCACGCGGTGGCACTTGTGACAGGCGTCGGCTTCACCGAGCCAGCCGCAATTGCCATGACCGTCGCGCATGATAGCCACAACCTGCTCGTCATCGGCAATGATGACGAGCTCATGACCCAGGCGGCGAAGCAGGCCGTTGCCCTGCGTGGCGGCGTGGTGGTCGTATCCGCCTCGGGTGAGACGCGCTTCCCGCTTCCGATCGCCGGGCTGATGTCCCCAGCTCCGTTTGCTGAGGTAGCTGCGCAGTCCGAAAGCATCAGCCAGGCACTTCAGCAATCCGGCTGCATGTTGAACAACGCGCTAATGACACTGTCGCTGCTCGCACTGGTCGTAATCCCTGAAATCCGCCTGTCGGATCAGGGTCTTGTCGTGATCGGAGCCGACGGTATACGCAAGGTGTCTCTTTTCGTGGAAGAGGATGCTTCGGAAGCCTGATAGAATACATCACTGGGGTTGTCCTGCAGGTCTACCCAGACCTGTGGGATAGCCCCTGTTTTCTTATATAGTCCTAAAGGTATCTTTGATTCCTTAATCAACGTTTTGTGGGGTGGTGAGGAGATGCAATTATATTATCGTTCATTAGAAAATATGGCTCATCAAGCCTCAATTATAGATCAGGATTGGAACAGGTTTGTAGAGCAAACCCGTGTGAGGCATGTTCAGCAAGGGACATATCTTATTGAAACAGGGGAACCTGTGAAACACGCTTATTTTTGTTCGGAGGGATTATTCCGTTTGTTTTATACTTTGGCAGATGGCAGAGAGTATAATGTTGGTTTTTCACCAGAAGATGATTATGTAACCTCTTATGGCGCTATGGTTCAAGGTAAACCATCCACTTTTACGATTGAGGCCATGGAAGATTCGGTTGTTATTGAAATTCCATATTACGTATTAAAGGAGCTTATGGATACAAGCCATATGTGGGAAAGATTCGTGCGTAAAAGCGTAGAAAGACTGTACATTCGCAAAGAGGAACGGGAACGCGAATTGTTATATCTTTCTGCTAGGGAACGTTATGATGCCTTTCTTCTCAAGTATCCCGGGTTAGACAAACGAGTTGCACAATACCATATAGCTTCGTACATAGGTGTATCCCCCGTCTCACTTAGTCGTTTGCTGCGCAGCAAGCCGCATTAACCTATGTTAATGCGGCTTGGCAGACAAGCAGCGTACAATAACGATAAATCCATTCAAGCTTCACTAAAAAGGAGATAGGCATATGCGTTATATGATGATTGTATTATTGGAATTCTACCCTTCTTGGTTGGCTCTTCCTCGGGAAGAACGCCGCAAACATGCGGGGGCCTTGCAGGCTCGTATTCAGAAGTACAGCGAACATGTTCAGGTTCGTTTTTTCGATGCAGAAGCACTGCCCGGAAAGGACTATACGGATTTCGTTGTATGCGAAACAGAGGATATGAAGCAATATCACTATATGTGGGAAGAAATTCGTGATTCGGAGCCGTATACCAAAGGATATATGAAGATTAAAGATGTAGTAATGGGGATGGAAAATGCATTTCAGTCCTATGAGTCCGAAATGCTACAGATGGACAAATAACTCCCCGTACTCCTTTACTATGTAAAAGTAGGAGTTGAGCTTGTACAGGTTTTAAACAAGGCGAGTTCCCATGCTGTTTTATTCAGCTGGGAATTCGCCTTTTATCTAATAGAGACGATAATAAGATAAAATCGTATTATGCAACTGTATTACTTATAACCGTCATAAAACCATTATTTGTAGCATTATTAATTAACTGATTAATAGATTTTGCTGCGCTATCGCTAAACAAGTACCACTCATCTTTGGATACGTCATGAATCAAAAACTTGGGATACCCGATTAAAACTTCGGATGGAAAGGACTGGATTAAAGAATACACATCAAAACGAGCTAAGCTTTTCCCTTTTTGGTCTAAAAAATCGTATTGTGCATTTTTATAATAAGACCCAGGTGTGTCAATAGTGAGTCTCCAAGAATAGTTTTCAGGTGCTTCGACTTTTTCGCCTTTGTTTTTTGCAAAAATATTATAAATGGCTTTGTTATATGCATTGCCATGAATATGCTGAACTACGCCGCCCATAATCATATGGTATTCCTGTTGAAGTGCCTTTACTTGTACACCGTCTATGAGCAATGGTTCAATATTAATAGTCACTGCAAAGTTGCTGTAATTGACATTACAGCCAAATGTCTCTGCAATAAAACGAAGTGGAACATATATGTTGTTATTTTTCAAGTATGGTTTTACATCAAGCTGTATCTTTTGACCGTTTTTCTCCGCTGTGCTTTTGTTTACTGCTAATTTTACTTTCATATCGCTTTTAGCGAGAATAACCTCGGAATCGGACCATTCGACGTTAGCCCCCAAACTTTCGCTAATAACACGTAGAGGCACCATTGTACGTTTGTTCTTCATTTGTGGCTTTGCATCGGTTGCTATAGCCACACCGTCAATTTTGATTTGATTTTGTGCTGCATAAGCAGTGGACGATGAAATACATAAAAAGATAGCAAGAAAAGCCCCAAAGAATGCCTTGTTCATAAAAGATTGCTCCTTTTTTTGATTAATTTGTTGCACAGTAACTTTCCCCCATATTAAGACGCGACTGGATAAAAATTTGTTGCGTTTTCCTGTTCATCAACTTGACGTAACAACCAGTTTGTACTATTCAACTGAATTCCGATATTTACCACCCAAAAAATTCTAATCTTCCTGGGGAATTATGTCGATAACATTGAATATTGTTCATAAAATTTACAAAGTAAATCCTTAGGGGGAAAGTTAATGAGAAAACAGCTAAAAGTTGCGATTTCTCTAGCATGTTTAATGATGTTTATAGGTTGTTCAGCATCACCAGTATCACAGCAGACGACCAAGATTACATTTTTGAATTCTAAATCTGAAATAAAAACCCAATTAGAAGAAGTCGCAAAACAATACAATCAAGAGCACCCTGAAGTATCTTTAGAAATTATAACCGCTCCAGAGGGAACGTCTGCATATCAAAAGCTGATGTCGATGTACGGCTCAGGAAGCCCAGCAACGATGTCGATGCTTGACCCGGGTGACACGCAGACATTCCTGGATAAAGCCGTTGACTTAAGTAAAGAGAAGTGGGTAGCCGATACGATAGAAAATGGACTTGATGCAGTTAAGAAAAACGATGCTGTGCTGGGATTCCCATTTGCAGTGGAAGGCTACGGATTAATCTATAACAAAAAAGTATTGGACAAGGCAACAGGGGGTCCTTTTGATCCTTCTTCGGTCAACAGTAGAAGCAGCCTGAATTCATTAATGGCTAAAATTCAGAAGTCGGGAGTAGCACCAGTCATGCTTTCACCAATGGACTGGTCTCTTGGCTCTCATCTTCTGGCTCTGGCTTATTCTGTTCAACCTGGAGGTTTTCCAGAGTTTGTTAAAGGTATGCAGAACAACTCCATCGATATGTCCCAAAACAATGTAATGTCTGGATGGGTACAAACTTTAGATCTGCTCAAGGATAACAACATCAATAAACACGCGCCTTTGGACAGTACGTATGAGGATGGATCCAAAGCTTTGGGAGAGGGCAAGGTAGGGCTTTGGTTTATGGGCAACTGGGCTTGGAATGGAATAAAGAGCAATGATACGGCAAATGAGGAATACGGGTTCTTGCCTCTTCCGCTAAACGATAATACAGATGATCCCAACAATTCAAAGATCACAGTTGGTGTGACAAAGTATGTATTCATTGACTCCACAGCTACTACGCCACAGCAGCAAGAGGAAGCAAAGAAATTTTTAAACTGGCTGGTATACGAAAAGTCGGGACAGGAACTTTTGGTTAACAAGGCTAATGTTATACCAGCCTTTAAGAATATTGACTTAGTGCCTTCCGATCCCTTGAGTAAATCGATCAAGTCATATATGTCGAACGGAAAGACGCTGCCGTTTATGGCAACCCTTCCACCTGATCATGGGGCCATCACAGGAGCATCTATCCAAAGCTATATCAGTGGAAAGATAGATAAGGCTGAGCTCTTACGCCAAATACGCATATACTGGAAAGCTCAGCAGGGATGATACGAGACCAGTCACGGGAGGAAGATAAGGGTGTTTAAATTAACATTAAAGAAAAAAATAATTAGTGCAGCGCTCATACTGGTAATCGTACTGTCCCTTTCAAGTGTTATAGGCGTCATTAAGATGTCGGAAATGGGGGAGGCTTCTGATAAGGTAAATAACAGGTCGTTACCTGCGGTTATTCTTCTTCAAGGTATGGATAAGCAGATTACAGAAATCGATAGACTCACCGTTCGAATGATACTCGAAGAGGATGCAGCTGCTCGCAGCACTTATCAAGAAGAACTAGCCAAAGCTACAGATTCAATGGATAAGAGTGTAAATAAATATCAAAGTTTGGCCTCTACGGCAGAGGAAAAAGAACTGTTCACCAACTTTTATGGTCAGTGGGCAATGTATCTTCGCCATCTAAAGGTGGTTTCTGCGGCCATGGAAGAAAACGACAAAGTGATGGCCTACATGATCATTCATGGAAATTCTTCTATTTATAAGGCAGCATTAGACGATGTAAATAAACTGAAGCTGCTTAATGAGCAGTATGCCACTGAGGCAGCTAATCAATCGAGTCAATCTTACCATTCAGGTAGACTTTTGATGATTTCTTTGACTATCATATGTACGATCCTTGGAATTATCGGTTCTTTTTTATTGGCTCAATCGTTCACTAAGCCCATATTAAAAATAGCAGAACAGATAAAGCTGGTAACGAGAGGGGACCTGCAAGTGGAACCCCTTAGGGTCCGATCCAAAGATGAGGTCGGGGAGCTGGCATCCGATTTTAATGAAATGTGCGATTCGCTACGTAACCTTTTAAAGGAAGTTGTGGATAATTCCTTACTGGTTGCCTCTACGGCTGAACAGCTAACGGCCAGTGCAGAACAGACAAGCATTGCTACCGAGCAGATAGCTATAAGTGCCACTCAGGTTGCGGAGGGTTCTCAGACACAGCTTGCAGATATAGCTGAAACGCTGAATTACACGGTAGGCGTTTCTAAAAGTGTAGAGAGCATAACCAATCGCTTTGTGAATGTGGCGAACCTCACAACCCAAGCACAAGAAAAAGCAAACAACGGGAAAACCCAAATGTCTTCCACCGTCTCTCAAATAAGAGATGTGCATACCAAGGTAACTCAATCCGCTGAAGTGGTAAATATTCTAGGCGAAAAATCTGCAGAGATTAGACAGATCACAGCTATGATTAGCGATATATCTGCCCGAACCAACTTGCTTTCACTCAATGCGAGTATAGAAGCTGCACGAGCGGGAGAGCAGGGAAAAGGATTTGCGGTTGTCGCTTATGAAGTACGTAATTTGTCGGCACAAGCAAGTGAAGCAACGGGCAAGATTTCCTCTCTGGTCAACGAAATCGCATTAAGAACAGACGAAGTTGTGATTTCGATGAATGAAGGTGTTCAATCTCTAAATGAAGGTATGATGCTTGTCGAAGGTGTCGGTAACGTCTTTTCTGAAATTGTCGGTGCCGTGGAAGAGGTGAGCGGTGAGGTAGATACTGCGGCTGTAGAAGCAAGATCCGTAAATGAAGGAACCGTTTCTATGGTGGAATCTATGAAGAAAATTGCCGAAATCTCCGAACGTGCAGCCGACTCTACTCAAACAGTCGCAAGCGTAGTCGAGGAAACTACTGCCTCCATGGAGGAAGTGTCCGCAGGTGCTAACATGCTTGCCAAGCGGGCGGAAGAGATGAATCAAACGGTGTCCGTATTCAAAATTTAAAGTAAGTTAGCGGTAGTCTTGGACGAGAAAAACAAGTCCTAGACTACCGCTGTTGTATTCAACTCTTGTGTCTGATTTAATTTGCGTATAATTACGAATGAACTGCTTCAGCTTGTTTAGCAGCTTTTTTCAGATTCTGTTTGCGGCGTTCCTCTAGATATCGTTCTCCATTTTTCTTGTCAGCTGTTAGCGTAAAGCAGGAAATGATGGTGAACAGACCTGCAATGGAACCCAAAATAACATAAGTGATTGGGAAATTCAGAACTTCATACATATGTCCGACAATAGGTGAGAAAACAGATACCACCAGGGAGCCCATAAACAAATACAGTAGGTACATGGTGGACGATAAGCGCTGGTCAAAGTTGACGGTAATGTACTTGAAGATGGCTACCAGAATCAGCGGTTTTTCCAGGGAGTGAATCATCTTCATCGCAGCCACCCATATGGAACCGAACGGCAGCGAAGAACCGATAATACGCAACGACATGATCGTTCCGGCAATAATCAATGCCCATTTGGCAGTCGTTTTGTTCACAAACCATGGGGTAACAAACAGGAACACAAATTCCAGGAATACCTGTACAGCACTTAAATCGCCAAGGAATTGATTTCCTTCTGCTTTGGAACTGAACTGAGATACGAAATAGGTGGCAAATTGCTGGTCATATACCTCATAAATTTGGGTCACGCCAACCATGAATAGCATAAGAAACCAGAACTTTGTGGTGCGTACGAGATGTAGTACGTCAATGAGCTTCAACGATTCAGTTTTCTGCTGCTCCTGTCCAGAAATTTCGACTTTGGTCAAGAAGATGCAGATCATGGCAACAACAGCAGATACGGAGGCAATCCAGAAGGTCAGATTTACATTGATGTTGATGACCCGCCCCGCAACAAAAGTAGCGGCCGCCCATCCGAGTGAGCCCCACATACGAACTCGTCCGTATTCAAAGCCGTATTTGCGCGATACTTTGTCCATATAGGAATCGACGACACCGTTACCTGCATTAAACACCAGACCGATAAATAGTGCACCGACAATGGCACCAATGACGAACTGCGTTTGAAGCAATGGACCGTACACATAGATAAAAAAGGGTCCGACGAGCAAAAGGATCGTAAAGAGTATGTACAGCAGATGTTTTCTCAAGCCCAGCTTGTCGGATAAGTACCCAAACAGGGGTTGCATGATCAAGGCGACGATAGAGTTAGCCGCGTATAAAAACCCTGTGTAGGTTTCTGAAATCTCCAGGCTTTGTCCTAGCCAAATGACAAAAAAAGACATGGCGGCAGACCATGTAAACAGATAAGCGAAGTTAAAAACGCTCAAAGACCAATAGTTGCGTTTTGCCAAATTCCTCATGTTTAAGCACCCCTTCAAATTGTAGCCGCTCAATGTGTTGACAACGTCATTAAGAATTGTCTGTACTATTAATTGTAAGGATGATTCAATTGAATCCATAGGGCATTTTCCCAAGATTTCCTGTGCTTATTGCAATCAATTCTAGATGGGTTATACAGAGCTTTTATTATCTTGTAAGAATTAAGTCCTACGTGTAAAATTGTTCATAGTTCATTAGGCTCATTTAGTAGGAGGAGAAACATGGCAAGAAGCAGAAGTGTTCTAAGGTCTGGCTGACATGGTCATACTGATAGCATAATAAATTGTTAGAGCAAGGGGATGAAGTGGTTCTTTTGCAAGTACAAAGTTACTTGAAACCGTGAACGTATATAGAGTATTGTGTAATGATGAGTTATCGAAACTCACATCTTGGATAATGTTCTTACACCGATCGGGAAGGGTTAGCGAATGGCTATCCCTACTTGGTGCTGCTATGCCCTATTGACATGTACTATACAAAATAAAAAGAAAATGAATGATAACAAATTGTTGTGATTTCATGGTTGGAGGATTTATTATGTCAAAAAGTGTTTCTTCGTCCTTTATTATTATTATAGGATCGATGCTATTTGCCTTATTTTTTGGTGCAGGGAATCTAATCTTCCCACCTATGCTTGGTCAAATGGCTGGAGAGAATGTATGGATAGCCAATGCGGGTTTCTTGGTTACCGGAGTTGGTTTACCGTTACTAGCCATCACTGCCTTTGTTTTTTCAGGCAAAAGCAATTTACAAACTTTAGCGAGTCGGGTACATCCTGTATTCGGGATTGTCTTTACAACGATCCTTTATCTAGCCATTGGCCCTTTATATGCAATTCCAAGAACCGGTAGTGTGTCGTTTGAAATTGGAGTAAAACCTTTTTTTTCAAACCATACTGATCATCCTGTCGCACTTTTTGTATTTACAATTCTTTTTTTTGGAGTTGCATGCTTGTTATCACTTAACCCTACAAAAATTATTGATGTGATCGGAAAGTTTTTAACCCCCATTAAATTGACATTCATTGGAATCCTGGTGGTTGTAGCTCTTATTCACCCCATAGGAGCCTTCCAAGCACCTGCTGAAGGCTATACTTCGCACGTCTTTTTCAAAGGTTTTCAAGAAGGTTATTTAACATTGGATGCTCTTGTAGCCTTTATTTTTGGAATTATCATTGTGAATGCAATTAAGGAAAGAGGAGTTACTGCCAAAAAAGAGCTGATGATTATTTGTGCCAAATCGATAACCATCGCGGTTGTCCTCTTAGCATTTATCTATACGTCTCTTGCCTACATGGGAGCTTCTAGCGTTGAAAAACTGGGTGTTTTAGAAAATGGTGCTGAGGTGTTAGCCAAGGTTTCATCCTATTATTTTGGATCTTACGGCTCCATTTTATTAGGCTTAATGATTACAGTAGCGTGTTTAACGACAAGCGTAGGGCTTATTACGTCCTGTTCTTCCTTTTTTCATACCTTGTTTCCGAAAGTTTCTTATAAAAGAATTGCTCTCATGTTATCCATATTTAGTACCATTGTAGCCAATATAGGTTTAACACAGCTCATTAAGGTTTCAACGCCAGTGTTAATTGCAATATATCCTATTGCGATTTCTCTAATATTTTTAACATTTTTACATTCCGTGTTTAAAGGAAAATCAGAAGTATATCAAGGCAGTTTAATATTAACCTTCATTGTTAGTCTATTTGACGGCTTGAATGCTGCTGGAATAAAAATTAAAGTAATTAATGACTTTTTCACTCAAATTCTTCCGTTATATGATGTAGGATTAGGCTGGTTAATTCCCTCTGTTTTAGGAGGAGTAGGAGGTTATATATTCTACTATATTAAACGAAGAAAAATTGTCCTTATACTTATGAAGCCAAAAAATAAATGATTTGCTTATTCGGTGAATTGGACATGTATAACAAAAAAGAAAGAACGAACGGAGAACTGGATCTTCCGTTCGTTCTTTCTTTTTTGTAACTTTACTGGCTGCGATTCAAATCAAAATCATGCTTTTTAGTCTGTTATAGAAGGGACAGCAGGCGCCTGATCTGCTTCGTGCTGTTTGCGGTATAGCGAAGGAGTCAGACCGTTCCATTTTTTAAAGGTTGCAATAAAATAGCTTAGATTTTCAAATCCCACATCCAGCGCAATATCAACTACTTTGCGGTCACTTTGCTCTAGCAACCTGCAAGCCTTCTGAATCCGCTGATAGTTGATATATTCAACCGGACTTTTCTGCACCATTTGCTTGAAGAAACGACAGAAATGTCCCTCGCTCATCCCAACCTCATCTGAGATCTCTCGCAAACGAATGGGCTCATGCGCATGACTGTTGATGTACGCCAGTGCTTTTTTGATCCGTTCGACCTTGTTGCGTTGACTCGCCATAACCACGTCTTCTCCGTTAGCCGGAGTCATATGCGGGAACAGGCAGGCGATTATGCTATAGAGTTGTGCTTTGGTGGTCAGCTCACGGGCAGGCGCATTCTGTTCATGGCTGGTGATAATACGTTTCAACGCGGTCAATAGCTCCTGCTCCCAAGACTGTACACCGCGAATGTGAGGGGGAGGGACGAGCTTTTTATGGATAAACGGTTCAATAAACTGGGTCTGAACTGTATCTTGCGTGCGGCTGTGCAGCATGTCCGGGTGAAACACCACCGCAGAAAATACACAGCGAGGACTTTTTTGTAAATAACCGGCGTGAAGCTCGCCACTGTTTACAAAAAGGGCTTCACCTTCGCTAACCTCCGTATAGACCATATCCGTCTGAAATACAGCACTCCCCTGTTCTACTACGATAAACTCCATTTCCTCATGCCAATGGGACTCCAATATACGATTTCCGTTCAATTGCTCTATACTAGGATATACGCTGACTGGATACATGGGATTGCCGTGAATGCGGTTTTCTCGTAACATTTCCTTTTGCATTTCATTGATTCCTCTCGGCAAACTGATTTATATAGGAAACATCAAAATATTGATACTAAACGTCAAAATAAAAGAAGTAAACCCTTACATAAATCAATATTATTATAGTAAGGATTTCGAAAAAATCCAATAAGCGATTTGGGAACAAGGAATATAAAAGTCGAGACGGAGGAAGAGACAGATGAAATTTACTGATGGCTATTGGTTGGTTCGCAAGGGCTATGAAATACAAAATCCTGCTGACATCCGTGATATCGTGACGGACGATGCTTCCATGACGGTATATGCAGCAACCCACCGGATCGAGCACAAAGGGGATACGCTGAACGGGGCGTTATTGAAAGCGACCTACAGCTCTCCCATGCCGAATGTTATTCGGGTGCGTCTGAACCACCATAAGGGACGGGTGCATCATGGACCAGATTTTGAAATTCACACCTTGCCGACAGAGGTGGCTATTACGGTGGGTGAGGATGTAGCGGTGCTGAAAAGCGGCGATCTGAGTGTGCGAGTCGGTCGTGGAAAGAGCTGGGACGTAGGCTTTTATGTCAAGGATCGTAAAGTCACAGGCAGTGGGCATCGGGGACCAGGCTATATTACGGACCCACAGGGTCAGCCTTTTTTCCGGGAGCAGCTGGAGCTGGGCATGGGAGAGTACGTATACGGTCTTGGAGAGCGTTTCACTCCGTTTGTGAAAAATGGTCAGGTCGTTGATATTTGGAATGAAGATGGCGGGACCAGCAGTGAACAGGCGTACAAAAACATTCCATTTTATTTATCCAATAAAGGGTACGGTGTATTCGTCAATCATCCGGAAAAGGTATCCTATGAGATTGCATCGGAAAATGTTTCGAAGGTACAGTTTAGCGTTTCTGGCGAATCGTTAGAGTATTTTATTATTGGTGGAGCTAATCCTAAGGAGGTACTGGACAATTATACCAAGCTGACAGGCAAGCCTGCATTGCCGCCGGCCTGGACCTTTGGTTTGTGGCTGACCACTTCGTTCACGACTGATTATGATGAAGCGACAGTAAACCATTTTGTGGACGGGATGGCTGAACGGGATCTGCCACTCTCGGTATTCCATTTTGACTGCTTCTGGATGAAGGAATACCAATGGTGCGATTTCCAGTGGGATCAAGATATGTTTCCAGATCCGGAAGGCATGCTGCAGAGATTGAAAGCTAAAGGTCTCAAAATTTGCGCATGGATCAATCCGTATATTGCAGAAAAGTCCATATTGTTTGATGAAGGCATGGAGAATGGCTACTTGGTTAAAACAGCCGATGGCAGTGTGTGGCAGTGGGACATGTGGCAGGCGGGAATGGGGCTGGTTGACTTCACGAATCCGGCTGCAGTTGCCTGGTATCAGGATAAGCTGAAGGTGCTGATCGATCAAGGCGTGGATTGCTTCAAAACCGACTTTGGTGAGCGTATTCCAACAGATGTAGTTTATTTTGATGGCTCTGATCCAATGAAAATGCATAATTACTATACGCATTTGTACAACAAAGCTGTGTTTGATGTGCTGGAGGAAAAGCTGGGCAAAAATGAAGCCGCATTATTTGCACGTTCTGCCACAGCCGGGGGACAACAGTTCCCAGTTCACTGGGGCGGAGACTGCTCGTCCACGTATGAGTCGATGGCAGAATCCTTGCGGGGCGGATTATCGCTTGGCTTGAGTGGTTTTGGCTTTTGGAGCCATGATATTAGCGGCTTTGAACTAACGGCTGCGCCGGACTTATACAAACGGTGGGTACAGTTTGGACTGTTATCCTCCCATAGTCGTCTACACGGAAATGTGTCATATCGTGTTCCTTGGCTGTTTGACGAAGAGTCAGTCGACGTAGTGCGCAGCTTTACCAAACTCAAATGCTCGCTGATGCCACACCTGTATGCAGCTGCTGTGGAATCCTCGGTGAAGGGACTGCCGATGATGCGGGCTATGGTATTGGAATTCCCGCAGGACCCTACCTGTGCCACGCTGGATCTACAATACATGCTGGGGGATTCCATTTTGGTAGCCCCGATCTTTAATAAAGAAGGCAATGTACAGTATTATGTACCAGAGGGTCAATGGACGAATTTGCTAACGAATGAAATCGTATCTGGCGGTCGTTGGGTCAACGAGCATCATGATTTTACAACCTTGCCTGTGCTCGTGAAGCCAAACACATTGCTGGCCATTGGTCATGAGGATCGTCGTCCGGATTATGATTATGCAGATCAAGTGACGCTTCATTTGTTTGAGCTCGGTGAAGGGCAACAGGCCCGCACGGTCGTCGTGAATACATCAGGTGAAGAAGAGCTAACGGTTACTGCCAGCCGCAAGGATTCTGTCATTAGGGTGAAGGCCGAAGGGGCCGTTAAACCGTGGTCGTTAGTACTGCGCGGTATCCATGAGGCTGTTCAAGTGAAGGAAGGCAGCAGTCTGGCGGGAGAACAGGGGTTAATCATTACACCAGCCTCCAGCGGACAGCAAGAGCTCACTATTCACTTGGCCTAGGTTAGGAGTTCATCCGTGGATGGATAGATTATATTGTAGCGATTATCTTGCAAAAAAAAGGGCTTGCCTGATACAAACAGGCAAGCCCTTTTTGATGTGGCATCCGATAAAGAATATCTTCAACTTTAGCATTGATATCATACCCTATGCATTTTGCTGAAGTAGTAGTGGTACAAGGTACTGCCGGAAAATATCCACAGGAGTCCGTTTCTTTTTAAATTTATCAGCCGTGAGGACAACTACCAAGTCATAAGAGGGGACCACAATAATGTATTGCCCACCAAAGCCGAGTGCGTAAAAAAAGCCTGTTTCCGTTCCTGTCTCTCTCTCATCTGAAAAGGAAGAAGCCCACCAGTGACAGCCGTAATATGCTTTTTGTGGTTTGGAGGCTGGAAGAAATGGACGGGTCGAATATCGGACGGTCTCTGTCTGGATGATCTGCCGTCCTTCCCAGCTTCCTTCGTTCAGATAAAGTCGCCCGAATTTGAGCATGTCCAGCGGTCTGAGATGCAGCCCAAAGCCCCCGGTGTGAGTGCCTTGCGGATCGGTTTCCCACTGATAGTTATCGATACCAAGTGGCTGGAATAATTGCTCCTCGGCAAATTCAGCAACGGCTTGTCCAGAGGCAGAACGCAGCAAGGTGGCCAAAAGTTGAGAACAGCCAGAGCTGTACTCCATTCGCGTACCTGGTATATCCGATAATGGCTGTGAAAGCACAAATTGCACCCAATCGGACGTTTTGCTCATGGTAGGAAAAGAATTTTGTCCCCCAAATTCCGTCCAGTTAAAGCCAGCAGACATTGTCAGCAGGTGTTCAATCGTAATATCACGCTTTCGAGGGTCACTGTCTTTGGCTAACTGGGGGAAAAATTCGAGGATCGGTGTCTCTGGTTTGGGTACCAGTCGTTGATCCATAGCAATACTAACTAATGCAGAAATCACACTTTTGGTACAGGAATTTATTTTATAGAGTTCGTTGGCGAATTGAGGCTCACGGTAGTAATCCATGATCGTATGTCCCTGTTGCTCAATAAGACAGCTACGGGTTTCCAACTCGTTAAGCACGTGAAAAAGTGGTTTGAGCTCCAAACTTTTCATGCAGATCCTCCTTGAGGCTTATAGCATACCATTACATAGTATATCATTTTTAATCATCCGAATCCGACAAGTATAAACGAATAATGGTTCTTATCTTTTTCCCTAATTTGAATTTTTTTGTTTTTTGATATTAATAAATATATATATGTTCACTAAAAAGACACAAATATATTTGAAAATCTATACACTTTTTCGGTTTCATTTAAAAAAACAGATCAATAAAACGATATATAGTAAGTTGAACATTTTATTTTGAAACAACTGGGGGACCAATTCATGAACTTAACAATTAAGACCAAAATGATTCTCAGCGCGATACTGATCCCAAGTGTGATTGCTGCCATGCTGCTGACCAATTACATTTTAAGTGTACATAGTGAGAATGAGTACAAAGATATTATGAACCGTGAAGAGGCGATTGCGTATAACTCCAAGTCTCTGCAATTTTTGTTAAACGGGATATCCAATGATGAGCGGGCATATTTGTTGACTCGTGACGAACAGTATGGGAACGAGATCGGAAACAAGCAAAATGAAGTTGCAAAGTTGTTACAGGAGACAGAAGCTCTGCTCAATACAGGCAATGAGGATACAAAGAAGAAGATGACTGATCTCAAAACAGGGATTAATACCTATATGAATCAAGTTCATAGTCTACTGACTACAGCGGGGTATAAGAGTACAAGAGATGATGCCTTCCCGCCATTTTCTGAATTGCTCGATGATTTTGAAAACGAACGGGTTTTGCGCAAGCAACTTGATACCAAGGTGGTAGCATTTGTCAAAGCGCAGGAAGATATGGTAACGGTGAAAATACAGCAGGCGCATCAAACGATGACGAATACAACCTTAATTACGAGCATTGTAGGGCTTTTGGTTATTATTTACAGTATTGCTCAATCTATCGTTTTGATTCGTTCTATTCGTCCATTACACCATATGAATGAGCAGCTGTTGCAAATGTCTCAAGGTGGAGGAGATTTGCGAAGTAGACTGGATATTACGTCCAAAGACGAAATCGGTATGATTGCGAGCTCCTACAACAAGCTTATTGAAGGATTCCGCAATATCATTGTGGATGCTCAGGATACGGCTCGTACATTAACTGTAACCGCAGAGCGTGTTAACGTGAGTACTGAGGAAATGAATCAGGCCAATCGTCATACCTCCGGTGTAATGGAAGAGCTTGCGACGGGTATGGAGCATCAGGTCGATGATATTACACAAACTACAGATACCATAAAAGAGCTTGCCAACGAGCTTGAACGGATTGCTGCCACAAGCGAGCAGGTATATGAATTGTCTGATACAGCTGCTAAAGATGCAGAAGCAGGGGAACAATCGATTGGTAAGGCTATGCGTCAGATGGAGAAGGTAAGCGAAAGTGTAGACAGCTCTGCACGTGCTGTACGTTCACTTAGTGAACAGGCGGAGCAGATTGGCATGATCGGATCTGTTATTACCGGATTTGCCAAACAGACTGGAATGCTGGCGCTTAATGCGTCCATTGAAGCGGCAAGAGCGGGAGAACAGGGCAAAGGATTTGCTGTTGTGGCCTCTGAGGTAAGAAGATTGTCCGAGCAAGTATCGGTTTCAGCAGCAGAAATCACACAGTTTGTGC
Organism: Paenibacillus sp. T2-29; assembly: GCF_052921365.1. NCBI lineage: Bacteria > Bacillati > Bacillota > Bacilli > Caryophanales > Paenibacillaceae > Paenibacillus > Paenibacillus sp. T2-29. Next base: position 287,188 of record NZ_JBREVE010000003.1, read on the forward strand.
AAAATATTCAGGAGCATGTTGGGCATGTCGCTTCAACCATGCAGTCTGGAACAGTTGAAGTGCAATCTGGCGTAAAGGTCATGCAATCCGCTGAAACTGCATTTCGTCAGATTGGAAGTTCCATTCAACAAGTCAGCGAGCAGATTCACAGTGTAAACCGGTCTGTAGAACAAATGTCCGGTGGATCTGAGCGAATGGTGAAGGCCGCGGAACGCATCCGTGAAGTAGCGGAGCAGACGGCGGGAGGAACCCAAAGCGTCAGTGCGGCGGCTGAAGAGCAACTGGCTTCCATGGAGGAAATTGCATCGTCCATTCATACTGTGGCGGATATGTCGCAATTGCTAAACGCAAGGGTCGGTGGTTTTAAAGTATAGCCGTATAAATTCCCACCAATGTAAACACAATAACATCTGTTGAACGAATCTGGACAGCTGTGTGTTATTACTTTTGCAAAGGTGGTAACGGGATGCAACAAAATAAAGGGAATCTGGTTGCATTAGGTTCCATCCCGCTGATGATGACGCTGGGTAATTCCATGCTGATTCCGGTTTTACCGGAAATCGGACGTAAGCTACATGTAAGCTCCTTTCGGATTAGCATGTTGATTACAGTGTATGCGGTGGTGGCCATTTTACTGATACCGATTGCGGGCTATCTATCCGACCGATTTGGCCGTAAAGCAGTGATTGTTCCCTGTCTGATTCTGACTGTGATCGGAGGGGGAATTTCTGCGGTGGGAGCATGGTTGCTTCATGACCTGGCAGCATACTGGACCATTATTGCAGGTCGACTACTTCAGGGCGCAGGAGCTGCAGGGGCTTTTCCTATAGTCATTCCGCTTGTGGGCGATCTGTACGAGAACGAGGATGAAGCCAGCAAGAACCTGGGGGTAGTCGAGACCTACAACACATTCGGTAAAGTATTAAGTCCGATTCTCGGTGCTGCGTTGGGCGCTATGCTATGGTTTTTGCCATTGGCAGTGATTCCGGGTCTCTGTCTGATTTCGCTTATTTTGGTCATTTGGCTGATCCATGTGCCCAAGCGTAAAAATCAACCGATTATGTTTCGAGAATTTGTGGGGAATGTGAAGCAGGTGCTTGCCGAAAAGGGACGCTGGCTCTACGCTATTTTTGCTATGGGCGGTATTTGCATGTTTGTCATTTTTGGCGTCTTGTTCTACTTATCCGACATACTGGAAAGTCGCTACAACCTCCATGGCGTCTGGAAGGGCTTTGTGCTGGCTATCCCGCTTATTTCCCTCTGTCTGTGCTCTTATTTAGGTGGCAAAGTTATTGGCAAGCACAAAAAACGTATGAAATGGATCGGTTTCGGAGGTTTGGCCATATTGACGATTAGCTTTGCCATTCTCGGATTTTTTCAACATATTTATGCGGTGATTGGCCTGTTTACGCTAGGCGGCGGCGGTATTGGGCTCGCACTCCCTTGTTTGGATGCACTGATTACCAAGGGAATTGAAAAAGAGGAGCGCGGAACCATCACTTCCTTGTACAGCAGTATGCGCTTTGTCGGAGTATCTTTAGGTCCGCCGGTTGTATCTTTGCTGATAGGCCGCAGTGGACATGGTCTGCTTTTTGGCGTCATGGCCGCAGTGGGTGGAATTGCGGCTCTGCTGATGTTATTTGCGGTCAAGCCAGAACAGGATGAACCAGCAGGGGACAAATCCAGTGATAGCAGCAATAAGAGTGAGGGAATGACATACATTTCTCGAGAAAAGCCTCCTTCTTCTAAGCTTAAACACAAAACCCCTGCGAAATATAAATAAATTGCAAATGAAAAAGCACCCGTTTTCCATGGAATTAAGCCATGGTAACGGGTGCTTTTGATATTTGAGCGAGTATAGATGGATACACTCATTCTAAAGAATAGTCTTATCCCTCTAGAGGGACATTTCTTTTAGGCTTGCGGCTTGCGATGATCTGAATGACATAAATCAGCAAGAACAACACAACAAACAGCGACGAAAGACGATACATCCATGCATAATCACTGGCTTTGGCGATAACGCCAAGTATAAGCGCTCCGGCTGCGACCCCGAAATCGAGGGAATTGAGAAACATACCGTTTGCCATGCCTCTCTGTTTAGGTGACACAACCTGAATCATCCAGGTTTGCAACGTTGGCTGCATAACACCAAACCCGATACCGTAGCAAAGAGCAGACAGATACATAAAGGCGTCACTGTGTGCGTAGGAAAGCAGGATCAGACCGCCAATGAGAAACAGGGAACCGGGGATGAGCAGCGCCTTTGCCCCTTTTTTATCATATATACGACCCGAGAAGGGGCGCACGATCAGTACAGATACCGCATTAAACAGGAAAAAGTAAGCCGGGTGCGCAAGATTAGCTTCATCTCCATAAAGCGCCATAAAACCGAGCAACCCGCCATATGTGATAGACATCAACATGTTCAATAAGGCGGGGATCCACAATTTACGGTTAAATGCTGGTTTGCGCCCTTCTTCCAAAGGAACCATAGGTGGTTCGACGTGCCCCTTAGGCAGTGTGCGAATGAGCCAGTAAGCTAGAGGGAAAATGACAACAATGACAGCAGATGTCGAATAGGCAAGCAGGTTAAAACTGCCGTATTGCAGCATCGAAATACCGATAGTTGGCCCAATAGACATCGCTAAACTAGTGGACAGACTAAAAAATCCCATTCCTTCACCGAGGCGTTTGGGAGGGATGACGTCAGTGACCATTGTTGGAAAGGCGGTGCTGCTCATACCAAAGCCGATCCCAAACAGCATACGCATGAGCAGGAGCACCGCAATTGTCGGTGAAACACTGTATCCCAGCGTTCCTGCTAATGCAAACAGCAGTCCAACGAAGATCAGGGCGCTGCGATGTCCTTTTTCCAGCATACGGGCAGAAAAAAGCCTTGCGACAATTGCACTTAATGCGAACAAAGTCGTAACAAGACTGACCTGCACGGAGGTGGCGTGGAACGCATTTTTCACATAGGAAGGAATGGAAGATACAATCATCTGTAGTTCGAGAAACAAAAATAAATTGGAAACCGTAAGAACGATAAATTCCTTGGTCCAAAGAGGTTGCTTGCCTTGTTGCATATTAATCGTTCTCTCCTTGTTTTTCTGATTCAGTCATGTTGGTATGAATTTGTAAAAGAATGTGGCGGAATTGCTTTAGATCGGCAGAGGAAATTCCTTTTACAAAATCGTGGTTGGCATCCCGTTCGACAGGGAGGGTCTCCTCCACAAGCTGACGACCAGCTTCAGTCAAATGAAGCAGATAGGCCCGGCGGTCCTGCGGGCTATTCACACGCCTTACCCAGCCCTTCTTGTCCAACAAATCAATAATACGGGTCGTAGTGGGCTGATCCTTTACGGCCTTAGCTGCAATTTCTTTCTGATTTAAACCCTCGGCTTGATAGATTTGGTATAGAACCGACCATTGCTCTGGGGAAATATCATAAGGTTTAAGACGATGCAAGAGCTGTTGACTCATTTTGCGATGAGTAATCCCAAGCAACATCCCAATAGAACAATCGGGAGGCAAATTGTTCATAGGGCACTCCTTTCTATTTTTCCGTACAGGGATACTTTGAAATTAATTAGTTGTTATAACAATTATATGGACAACAAGTTGTTTTGTCAAAAGAAGTGCAAAAAACAGCCCGTAAAAACGGGCTGTTGGGGTATTAGTAAAATATAGTTTACCATGACTGGCGAATTAAGCTTTAGGTACAGTTTCCCAATCCTTAAGGAAGCGTTCGATACCGCTGTCTGTCAGCGGATGTTTCCACAGGGAAGGAAGCAAGGAACCTGGAATGGTGGCGATATGTGCACCAGACAGAGCAGCATCTTCTACATGCTTAATGTTACGGATGGAAGCCGCGATGATTTCGGATTTCAGACCATGAATGTCCAAAATTTGTCTCAGATCACGAATCAGCTTCATGCCGTCAACGGCGATATCATCCAGACGTCCTACGAACGGGCTGATAAAAGTAGCGCCAGCTTTGGCTGCCATCAAACCTTGAGCTGCGGAGAAAATCAGTGTTACATTCGTTTTGATTCCGTTCTTGGTCAGCTCGTTACAAGCGTACAAGCCGTCTTCGGTCATAGGAAGCTTGATTACCACGTTAGGTGCCCACTTTGCGATGTCATAAGCTTCTGCGAGCATATCTTCAGCCTTGAGGCCAATGACCTCAGCACTTACGGGACCTTCAACGATACTGCAAATCTCCTGAATGACTTCCTTGAACACTCGACCTTCCTTAGCGATCAGGGAAGGGTTCGTTGTTACACCATCAACCAGACCCAAACGTTCAATACGTTTGATTTCTTCAATGTTACCAGTATCCAAGAAAAATTTCATTTGATTTTCCTCCTCAGGTTTATATAGTACATAATACATATCATATGGCGCACATTAGCACATTTAAATGTAGCATATTGCACACGTTAAACTTATAATTAGTATGTATTACATTCTTAATTGTGACACATTTTAAATTTGAAAACAAGCGGTCTATGATTAAAATTTGATGAATTGTCGAAACATGCTGAAATTTACTGATCTGTGCTCATTTATAATGTATACTACCCCATTCCATAAGGAGGTAATCATTATTCAACTGTCAGAAAGACAGCGGGAAATTGTAGATATTGTCCAGCGCCTGGCGCCTGTTACAGGGGATAAAATCGCTGAAGAGCTGGGACTATCGCGGCCGACTTTGCGTTCTGACCTTGCTTTGCTCGTTATGCTCGGGCTAGTAGATGCCAAACCAAAGGTGGGCTACTTGCCAGGGCGTTATCCAAAATATGATAGCCATATCGGCAGTATGCTCAAAAAGCTGACTGTGGCAGATATACTCAGTGATCCGATTTTGATATCAGGTGATGCTACCGCCTATGATGCGGTATTGATGCTGTTTCAGCAAAATACAGGCACGCTGATGGTTACAGGGGAGGAGCAGGAGCTCATTGGTATTGTTACCCGCAAAGATTTGCTGAAGGTCATGCTGGGACATACTGATCTTCACACTGTCCCGGTGACCATGGCTATGACTCGCCGGGCCCAAATGACGACGCTTGCTCCAGGAGATTCTTTATTGGAAGCAATATCGAGATTGATTCGGCATCAGATTAATTGTCTTCCTGTTTTGGACGAGCCATGTACCTCCTCGGCTCCAATTCAGGGGTTGGTAGGGCGGGTTACGAAAACGGATATTATGAACGCCATTTTGAATTTGACGGAAGAAAAGACGTAAAACATGAATAAGGGGGCCTTATATGTACTGGTTGGCCATGCTGACGATGCTGATTGACCATGTCGGACTTGTGTTTTTTCCGACAGATTCGGCTTGGAGAATTGCCGGCAGGCTTGCTTTTCCAATCTATGCGTACGCCCTCTATATGGGTTATACCCGTACTCAAAATATGCGGAGCTACATGCTTCGCCTGCTCGGACTAGCCTTGATCTCCCAGGTACCCTATATGCTGGCATTTGATGTGCATAGACCCAATGTGATCTGGACGCTGCTGGCGTCGTTGCTCGCGCTGTCTGCTGCATCTCGCATGAAGTATTGGGTGGCTGTAACGGGTCTGTACGTCCTCATAGCTCTGTTCATGGAGCTCAGCCAGATGGATTACGGAGCTTATGGTCTGCTGCTTGTTCTCATTTATCGATACACCTGTTCATATATGATGATTGCTGCCCATTTTGTTTTGAATGTTGTGTATGATATGGTACACCATGCGAATATTCAGCACTTTAGTCTGCTGTCCAGCATTCTGATTGTATGTTTTGCCACTGGGGAGAGCGGATTTTATCGTCGGGTACCGCGTTGGTTGTGGCGCAGCTTTTATCCGGCACATCTAGCTGTGATTGCGCTAATTCGCATCTGGCCCTAAACTCGAAATCATACAACAAAAGAACCTTTACAATCCTGACATAAAATGATTGTAAAGGTTCTTTTTATTCTTAAATAAACTATGGTGTTCAAGATGCCTCATTCGGACCTTGGGCAAAAGGAAGTGGGCGAAGGGGAGCCCCTTCTTTCATATATTGTACCAATACTTCGGGAATATTGTGTATTCCACCTGCATTGACGCGATAGCCATTCGTTTGTCCTGGCGAGTTAATTCCTCGTTTCACCGTGAACGTAACGTCAATTCCCAAGGAGCGGCAAATTTCCAATGTCTCCTTGGTATACCCACCATAAGGGAAGGCCAGTACATTCTGATCATTGTGTAGATGTTTGAATAGCTTTTTGTTAGCCATGTCCAAATCGCTATAAATCCGCTGTTTGAACTCATCCTCAGTTTCCATTCGCCCCAGCTTTTTCGAATACACCGGACCCATCAGAAGCGGTTTTTGTTTGGTGCGCGTGGTGTTGGAGTATCCGTACGAATGCTCGTCATTGGTATGACTGTAAAAATCAATGCCCTCTGCATGCATCTGATAAATTTGATCCCATGTCAGCTTGGGTATACCGATATGTTTAGGATTGCTGATTGTGGATGTAATGAGAAAATTGGTGGCCGGAACATGATATTTCTTCAACACGGGAAAAGTGTCCGTATAAAAGGATTCATATCCGTCGTCAAATGTCATAAGGACCGCATTATCGGGAACTTTGCCTTTATGTAAAATAAAATCTGTATACTCTTTCATGGTGATCCAATGAAAGCCATTTGCTTTCATTTCGTCCAACTGTTTCGTTAAATTACTAAGCTTGAGAGCACCGGGATCAGGTGGAGTCTTGGTCACTTCATGATACATCAGGACAATGACTTTGTTTTGGTAATATACCCTATCTGGTGTAGGCGTCAGTGAAAATAAATGGCGTACCAGTCGATCTGCATTAGCAGTGCGTGTACGATGAGTTCCTTTGACTACAGGCGTGTGATAAATAGTACGTGCTTCATACACCAAAATCCCTAGAATAGCTACCAAGCTTATGATTAGCAATGTTCTTTTTAAAAAAGTGTGTTTCATTGAATGACATCCCCCGCATGCAAAAAATTCTGAAAGTATAGAGGTTTATACTAAATATGAAACTAGCAAAATCTAGTCTATCATACCGAAAACACGCGGGGGAAATATCACAACTTTGTTACCTCTGTGTTGCTTGTGCAGATACCGAAGATGAGGCCGGGAAGTAACCGATCTCGACAGCATGCCCGATCATATTGCGAATAAACTCCAGGTCGGTTACCGGACAATGGACGCCAGCTTGTTCCAGCAGAGCTGTGGTTACAGAGCAGCCGTAACGGTAGGCCGAATCCTTGGCGCCATCACCTTCGAGTTGCCCCATAGCAAGGTGAAGTGCATCTTCCTGAATGCCAGAAGACGGATTCAGCAGCCAAGCGCTGTAATCGTCAAAAGGCAGGGTTTCTACCGCGTAACCGAGCTGGTTTACCATAGCGATCAGTTCATCATATGGCAGTGGGTTCGGATTACAGATGTGGAAAATGCGGTTCGCACTTTTTTGCTTGACGGACAGTTCTACAATAGCACGGCTGGCGTAATCAATCGGTGTAAAGTCTGTATGCCAATCGGCTTGTGGAGCTTTGCCCAGCAGCAGCATCGCTTTCATCATACGATAATAAGCATTGCTGTCGATATTACGCTGGAAGCGTCCGTTGGCCGAATGGGCGGTCAAATTACCGGCACGGTAGATCGAGACAGGCGTACCTGCTTGAGCTGCTTGGAATAATAGCTTTTCTGCCGCAAGTTTACTGTTCGTGTATAGGTTGTCCACGTGCAGTTCATCTGGGAAGGCAGAGAGTTCTAATGTCGATTCCCATTTTCCTTCGTTTGCAAGATCCTCTGGTATTCCCATAGTGGAAACGTGATGGAAGGAGACTCCTGGTTTAGCTTGGGCGATTTTAAGCAGTTCCAATGTTCCGGTCACATTCGTGCGATCGAAGGTTGCCGAATCACCAAAATGGCGAACGTCAGCGGCGCTGTGAATGATACCGTCGATGTGGTGCTCTAGCATATGGCGGTCGACAGAAGAGAGACCAAGATCAGCCTGCTCTAGATCCCCATAGACAGCCTTCACCCGTCCTTCCATCAAGCTGGAGATATCTTGACCAAAATATCCTGTCAATACGGATTGAATACGCTCAAAGCCAGATGGACCGTCCTGAGAAGGGCGTACCATTGCGTATACTTTGGCTTCTGTCCGGTGGAGCAGATCATACAGAATGTGTGAACCCAGATATCCCGTGGCTCCGGTCAACAAAATCACGCGCAAGTCGCGGATTTCAGCTAAATCTGAAGTGCCAGGCAACTCAATAGGATGTTCATTCAAATCTGTTTTTTCCTGAGAAATCGCGAGTGACTTGCGCTGAGGCGCTTGTTCTGTACCTAATTGCTCTACATATTCAGCAAGCTCACGAACAGTTTTGTAGCGGAAGAAGTCACCAATACGCAGCGAGCCATAACGCGGCTTCAGAATAGCCAGCACATGAATGACACGAAGCGAATCGCCTCCGATCAGGAAGAAATCGTCGGTCGCGCCAATGTTATTTTTACCAAGCACTTGTGTCCAAGCTTCGGCAATCAGTGTTTCAGTTCCTTCGCGGAGAGGTTCCCCGCTGGACGTAACATCAGACACTTCAGGAAGTGGCCGCAGGGCCAACTTTTTACGATCGATCTTGCCAGTTGGTGAAATAGGCATGGCTTCCAGATGAACAACATGGGTCGGTACAAAATAGGAAGGCAGCTTGCCTCCAATATAAGACTGAATAACGTCCTGTGGAATGGTCTGTCCGTCCGAAGTGGTGAAATAGCCAACTAACATATTCTGATCTGTGTGATCCTTGACAGCAACGACAGCTACGTCCTGAACACCTGGATGTTTGGAGAAATGGTCTTCAATTTCTCCTATTTCAATCCGGTTCCCCCGAATTTTGAGCTGCGAATCCTTCCGGCTTACGTATTCAATCGTACCGTCTGGCAGTAGCTTGGCGATATCCCCCGAACGGTACATTTTCTCACCCGGGACAAATGGATTGTCCACGAACGATTGGGCTGTACGCTCCGGCTGGTGGAGATAGCCATGGGCCAACGCAGGCGTAGCAATGCATACTTCGCCCGGAATATTGACAGGACAGAGCTTATTATCGTCGTTAACGATGTACACTTTGTAATTGTAAATCGGCTTGCCGATCGGGATATTAACGACATGCTCAGGTACGGCACCACGAACCCGATGGGTCGTCGTCGCTACGGTGCATTCGGTAGGTCCGTATACGTTTACGATGTCGGTATCTGTACCGAATTTGCTTTGGAAGGCCCGAACTTGTGAGCCATACAGCGCTTCGCCTGCTACAGTAACAATTCGAACATTTGCGAGTTTACGATAACCTTCGTCTGACAGGTACGTAGATAGCTGATTAAAGAATACGGTTGGCAAAATAGTAATAATCGTTGTGCCCGTACGTTCGATGGCTTCAGCGAATTCTTCAACAGATACGCGCTCTTCGGAAGACAGCAAGTACAATTTTGCACCGTAAAACAAGGCTCCAATCGTATCCCACACAGAAGCATCGAAGCTATAGGTGGCGAATTGGGTCAATACATCCTGAGGCGTAATGTCACAATCGCGTTGTACGACAGCTCCCAGGTTAACGACACCGCGGTGAGCGATCAGGGCACCTTTTGGTTTGCCTGTAGAACCGGAGGTATAGATGACATAAGCTAGATCATCTGGACTTACATCAACGTTTGGATTGCTTGCTGCATAACCTGCCAGTGGTCCGTCAATAGCTAATATTTCTTTTACGGTTTCAATTGACCCGCATAGTTCAGCCGCTTGTTGGGTGAGTGCGGAAGTTGTTAAAACAAATGGGGAACGCGTGTCCTCGACAATGTAGCTACTCCGTTCAGCGGGGTGAGCGGGATCAACAGGAACGTAGACCCCTCCGGCTTTCAGTATGCCGAGCAGGGAAATAACGGTCTCCAAGCTTCGTTCCATGAAGATGGTCACGAATTCACCTTTGGTGAGACCTTTGGATAACAAAACACGTGCAACTTGGTTAGCACGCTCGTTCAATTCACGGTACGTATACTCACCAGTATGGGAAGCAATAGCTGGACGATTAGGGTATTGGGAAGCCGCTTCTTCAAACATTCCGTGAATCGTCTGATGCTCAGGATATTTTACGACTGTATTATTTAAAGCTTCGTGAGCAGCTCGATCTGCGTCCGATAATATGTCAATGGAATTCACAAGTGCATGGCTGTTGTTGAGTGCACCACGCAGAAGGGTTACAAAGTATTCAGCGTAGCGGACCACCGTTGTTTCCAGCAAGAGTGATTGATCATATCGAATCTGTATTTGATAAGTGCCATTGCTCTCACTGACAGCCCAGTCCATAATACGGGATTCTACACCGCTGTCTGTAGGTAGTGTTGTTGAAAATGAAGTATCGGCTTGCGGTTCTGCCAGGAAGGCATGAGGCTCACGGAGCATCTCCTGAAATAAGCTTGCCAGTTCATGAAAAGTCGTTTCCTTTTCAACTGTCAACGATGCTGTAAGCAGACCGGATTGAGGCATAAAAGTAGAGAAAGAAACTTCTTCCTCTGCGGATAGACGATATAACCATGCAGTATACGCTGATAAGAGCACCGCCTGTTTGTCTTCCGCAACTTTTTGTTGATTCAGTTGGTCCGAGATGGATGTTCCTAACTCTACTTGATAAGTAGAGGATGTATACTTGCGCTGTATACGTGCAAAATCCAAGGGAACTAGGAATGGGGATGGAGCTGTCTGTGTGCTGTTTTGTAGTAATGAAGCCATTACGCTAACCTCCTGAATGTTTGGTGTTTCACTATAAGTTGTAAATTTAGTAAATGCCTCCGATCCCTTCAAATGGATGAACAGGAGGGAGGCATTACCGAACGACTTACTTATGAAATATACATTGAAATCGATGAATGGATATTATGATTTGGTACGGTTTGTGTCTGCAATTTTGAAATAAGATGTAATTTCTTGAAGCTCTTCAGACATGGAAGTCAGCTTATGGGATGACTCGATGATAGAATCCAAAGAAGCTTTTTGTTCCTCTACCGTTTGCATAATGTGAACACTGTTATTGGCTGTTTTGGTTACGGTGGAGGAAAGATCGTCTGCTGTCGCGGTCATTTCCTGTGTCCCCGCAGATATTTGCTCCGTAGCACTGGATACTTCTTGGATTTGCCATGCTAGATTTTTAGTTGCTTGAAGAATATCATTGAACAATTCGCCTGCTTGTCCAGCAACGACAATACCGTTTTGAACTTCAACGTTCCCTTGCTCCATCGAATTCACAGCTTGTCCGATTTCACTTTGAATTTCTTCAATCAGAGACGTAATTTGTTTAGTTGCTTCCGCAGATTGTTCTGCCAGCTTGCGTACTTCATTGGCCACAACGGCAAAGCCTTTACCTTCTTCACCGACACGCGCAGCTTCTATAGAAGCGTTCAGGGCGAGCAGGTTCGTTTGGCTAGAAATACCTGAAATGGTGCTAATGATATTGCCAATTTCCTGTGAACGGCTGTCCAGCAACTTGATGATACGGGAAGTATTCGTTACTGAATCGGTAATCAAATGCATTTGGGATGATACCTTATCTACAATCTCGTTACCTTCATTGGAACGCTTCTCTACCGAATTGGCTTCTTCGGCCACATTGGAAGAACTAGTAGCAATATTTTGGATAACTGATGCCATTTCAGCCATAGCTCGTGCACTATCGCCTGTCGCTTTTTCCTGTGAACGGATATTATCCGTAATTTCATTGATATTTTGGTTGATGATGTTGGAATTGATTCCGTTTTGCTCGCAGATTGCGAGTAATTCTTTCGCAGATTCATTGACTTCATCAGTAGTCTGCTTCACTTTGGTCATTATGCTGTTAATATGGCTTACCATATCGTTAAAGTTCTGATTCACGAGTCCCAAATCATCCTGGCCAGTATGAATTTGAACATCCAGGTTTCCTCTGCTTACTTCACTGATACCGTACATCAGTTGCTTAATCGGAGACAGTGTGCGTTTTACTACCCAATATTGAAGCGCCAGGCAGATCAGTAGGAATATCACCAAAATGGTAGCGCCGCTAATGAGCAGCTTAGTCAATCCAGCCGGTACAGCCCCAGCATCAGCATCGACCGCAAAATAAGCAAAGATTTTGCCACTAGGATCTTTAATCGGCGTCATCAAAGTCGTCCAAGTACCAAAAGAGTCATCGTAGAAACTGGTGAATGTAGGTTTGCCGGAGTCCAGCATGCTAGTTACCCCTACAGCCACAACATTGGGTTGCTCGTACATAGCGCCGACACCCATCTTTTCTTTTTCAAATGATTCTCTCAGATCTTTTGGCATGGCAATAATGGATGTCTGATTACCATTTTCCAGCTCTGTTCCGAAAATATAGGCGTGAGAGATATTCGGGTTCGTCGCCATGATGTTATCAAGATAGGTACGGAGCTTGGTTTGAATGGGTCCATCATAATTTTTTTCTTGAACTGCTTGGGATACTTCATCGGAATTAATGCCTTGTGCCCACTTCAATGTGATTTTTTCCACTTGCCCATGCAACTGGTCAATCAAAATCGTACGTTGGATCAAATAGCTAGATACAATAAGGACTAGCCCGATCAGTACGATATTGAAGAAGGATAATAATAAGTTTTTGGTGAAGAATGATAAGCTACTCCACTTTTTCAAAATGTTCCACTCCCTGGTAGTATTTTTGTATATGGTGTTGAACCGCTTATCGAATGAGATAATCAAGTCCCCCTTACAAACACAATAAATAGAGATAATTGACCCTTGATTTTTTTATAATAGGTCTTAAGTCTTTTTAGGACAAGTGAGATATCCCTATATATATGTCGTACGAAAAGCTCTTGAAATGAATACCTAACACAATAAAAAATTAATTTTTAATAGGTAAACGTTGTGTGTATTTCAGTATTTTCCAATTTATACTCACGCTTGAAATTCAAGTTCATTTCAGTCCATAAGCAACTATTCAACAGAAACCATCATACTTTATAATAGAGTCAAATGCACTTATCAATTTGGGACATTTTTCATATTTGAAGCCGCAAATGCTTGATTTATCGCGGTTTACGTGAATTGTTTGCAAATGAGTCCATGTATCTATGCATAGAGAAGAGGGAAGAGAAGAGTGTCCAAGCTTACGATTTTAAAGGTTGAGAGCAATCACGCGGATCTGCATCATTTGATTCATAGGCTGGATGAAGACTTGCTGGAAAGGTATCCTGCTGATCAAATTTACTTGGTCGATTTTTCCAATCCAAAAGTTAAAAGTATGTTTTTCGCTGTTGTGTATGTGGATGAAAAACCGGTTGCTTGCGGAGGGCTTAGGCCTATAGATGCGGAAGAGATGGAACTTAAGAGATTTTATGTCGATTCCTCTTATCGCAGACAAGGAATTGCGGTCAGCCTATTATCTTTTCTGGAAGAGGAAGCCAGAAAGCGGGGAGTTGTAAGGATTAAACTAGAGACCGGAGCGGCTCAACCTGAGGCAATTGCCTTCTATACCAAGCAAGGGTACGAACCTATTGAACGATTTGGGGAGTATGAATACGATGAAAATAGTCTTTGTTATGGTAAAAAGCTGTCTCTGTCTTTATAAAGCGTTCTCATATAAAATAGATGTTGATCAACACTAGCCTATATAGCGGGAGAGATGATAATGAATTTGAAGCAAAAAGCGGCCGAAAAAGCAGTTGAGGCGATTCAGGATGGCATGAAAGTAGGACTTGGTACAGGCTCGACAGCCTATTGGGCTATTCAAAAAATCGGAGAGCGTGTGGCACAAGGTTTACATATACAGGCTGTAGCTACATCCCAAGCCTCGGAGGATCAGGCTAGGGAGCTGGGAATTCCCATCATTCCGTTTGATCAAATTGGAAGGCTTGACGTTACCATTGATGGTGCAGATGAGGTGAATGAGCAACTGGTATTGGTGAAAGGTGGAGGCGGTGCTCTGCTGAGAGAGAAAATTGTGGAAAGCAATACCGACCGATTAATCATTATTGTGGATGAGTCCAAGGATGTGAAGGTACTGGGAGCATTCCCTTTGCCGGTCGAGGTAGTACCTTTTGCCAGTGAATGGACGTTGGAGGCTCTGCGGCAGACGGGTTGTAAAGCGGAATGGCGTATGAAAGACGGCGAGCGCTTCCTTACGGATAACGGTAATTATATTGCCGATTGTCGCTATGGTACGATCGAGAACCCGCAGGAGCTGGAATTTCGCTTAAATCAAATTCCGGGTGTAGTCGATAATGGACTGTTCATTAACATGGCGGACCAAGTCATTATCGCACGAGCTAATGGACAAATTGACGTACGGAATAAATAATGTCTGGTAACCGTCTGTTTTATAATTTGGCATTCGTGTTATTGATATTATATACAGGGCTTCTATTATATTGGATGTTTCTCGGTTTTGGTCGTACATTACGGCCAGGACCTCCGTATTCATATAATATTGTTCCATTGGATACGATTGGGCGATACTGGCGGGCGATGCATTCGTCCCCTTTTCGGGTATGGGGTGTTAATTTGCTTGGGAATATTGCTGTGTTCATTCCCTTCGGTGTTCTTTTGCCGATCATTTGGGTGTCTATGCGCAAGGTAGGCAGGCTGCTGTTAGTGATGGTGGCCGCATTGGTCATACTCGAAGTAAACCAAATGCTGCTGGGAGCAGGTACGATGGATGTGGATGACATCATACTGAATGTACTTGGAGTATTATGCGGACGTGTTGCCTACGTATTTTTACGCAAGAAATTAAGAATTGAATCATAATCGCCCTGCTCTCGATATCAGTGTTTAATGACTGGTCGAGGGCAGGCTTTTTTACATAATGAACGGCAATTTTCGCATAATAGATGGTAATTCCTACAATAACAGAGCGTAAGAGCGGGAAGGGAAGCGCTTAAACTTGACAAAAGTACGCAATTAAGATATCTTGGAATAAAGATATGAGTAACGGAGGCTGTTAATATGTCTGTAAAACCAGATGATCAGGACTTAGCGCTTAATTTGTTCGTTGTTCTGGCACGTGCCTATAATTCGGTCACATCTCGCACGAATCGGGACATTCATAGTCATGGATTAAATACAACTGAATTTGGTGTGCTTGACCTGCTGTATTATCGCGGACCGCAGCCTTTGCAGAAAATTGGAGAAAAGGTACTGATCTCCAGTGGGAATATTACGTATGTGGTGGATAAACTTCAGAAAAAAAACCTGCTTACTCGCCGTGCGTCACAAGATGATCGGCGTGTAATTTATGCAGAATTGACTGACGATGGACGTCATTTTTTTGAGCAAATATTTCCACAGCATCATCGTGTTATTATGGAGACTGTGGATGGCTTATCCGTGGAAGAGAAGGAGCAGGCTATTCATCTGCTAAAAAAGCTTGGACTAACAGCTGAGGGACAGAAGAGTAACGGATCATAAGTGTTGCATATTCTGGTTAATTCAGCTTTGAGATAAAATACCGACTTTTCGGTATTTTATTTTTTTGTCTAATTTTGGAGCAGTAGGTACGCAAATCAGGTATAATTGTCTAATAGTCTCGATCTGAGGTCATCCCTAGAACCTGTTTCATATACAAATACCTTGTCGGGGAAGGAGCTGTACATGAGTATACAGCAATATACCGCAGGTGAGTCGCTATTAATGCAAGCAGGAGGCTTGGCTGAACTAGTTACCCATAAACAATACGAATTACAGCCGGATCTTTTGGAGCGCTTTGGGGACAACGGTAAAATAAAGACAAAACAGGACTCCATATATAGTTTGAACTATTTAGCAGAAAGTGTAATCGTGAACAGTCCTATTTTATTTACGTATTATGTTTCCTGGTTAAAGAGACTTCTAGAAGGTTTCGGCATAACCCAAGAAGATTTGATCATCAATTTTCAATTAATTCGGGAGACGTTGGTAGAGCACTTTCATCACACGGATAAAACGACGGTGCTGATGCATCTGGAATTGGGGATACAGCAAATTGGGAAGAAGGAGGAGTACGCCTCTTTTATTACAGATGATAATCCCTATGCTGCAGATGTGGCTCAATATTTGGAATATTTACTTTTAGGTAATCGCAGACAGGCTTTGGATTGGATCGTTCATTTGCTTGATGAAGGTACGTCTATTCAACATACTTATAAATATATTTTTCAAATTTCGCAATATGAAATAGGTCGACTGTGGCATGAAGGCAAAATTACGGTTGGCCAAGAACATTTTTGTACTGCTGCGACTCAGTTTATTATTTCCAGCCTGTATCCCAGATGGATAGGTACTGGAAATAAGGGACGCAGCCTTGTAGCAGCATGCGTAGGCAGCGAGCAGCATGAAATAGGTCTGCGTATGCTGGCTGATATATTCGAGATGGATGGTTGGGATACGTACTATTTAGGTGCTAATGTACCTGATCGGAGCCTGCTTCAGGCCATTGTGAGTTACAACGCAGATGTGGTAGCTATCTCAGCTACCATGGCTTACCATGTCCATCTGGTGAAAAAGTTGATTACTGTTATCCGTCAAAATACAACTACTAGTCATGTGAAAATTATGGTCGGTGGCTTGCCCTTTAATCTTGATTCACACTTATGGCAGGAAGTTGGGGCGGATGGATATGCACCAGGTGCGGAGGAAGCGCTGGAGGTAGCAGAGGGCATACTTTCGCTCAAGAGATAATGTTAGTGTTGGCAACCCGTAAGTCATTTTGTAAAGGGGGCCTTTTAATATGAAGGAACCGACAGCAGAAATGGCTGTCCTGCGGAGAACGGTCGAACAATTAACGGATGAGGTTCTGAAAAGCAAAGCTGAGGAAGAAAAGCTGCTGAATGAATTTTCAGCAATGAACAACGAGCTGGTCAATCTGCAACGTCAGCTTGCCAAAAGCAATGCGGAATTAAAGCGGACAAAGGAAGAAGCGATACGGGCTAATGACCTGAAGAGCACTTTTCTCGCCGTGGTTAGTCATGAATTTAGAACGCCAATGAACGGAATTCTGGGGATGATCGAAATGTTAGCTTCATCCAAACTGTCTCCAGATCAGCGGCAGGCCATCGGTGTGATACGTGAGTCGGCCTCTCTGCTGCTAAACATGATTAATAATCTGCTCGATATATCCAAAGTAGAAGCAGGACAGATGGAATTGGAGATCGGAAATGTCAGAGTTCAAGCGATTATGAGCCATGTTGCCCAGTTGTTGGAGCCGCAAATTTATCAGATGGGCAATCAGTTGAGTATAGAGACTGATCCTGGCGTAGCAGAGCATCTCGAAGGAGATTCGGCAAGGATCATGCAGATCTTGCTTAATCTGTTGAACAATGCGAATAAATTTACAAGCGAAGGGAACCTTGTTGTTCGGACAAAATTGGTTGAGGAAACAAAAGATTCCCAACGTGTTCGTTTTGAAGTACAGGATTCGGGCATCGGGATTTCACCGGAGGATCAGGACAAGCTATTTCAGCCTTATGTGCAAGCCGGTGAGGGTAGCGCATCCCAATATGGAGGAACGGGACTGGGACTGTGGATATGCAGCTCGTTTGTGAAACTTATGCAGGGAGAGATTGGGGTCGTCAGCGAAGAAGGCCAAGGCTCCACATTTTGGTTTGAAATTCCCTTCAGGAAGGCATCAGGACAGGTAGATAAAATAGAGAAACATGAAAATGGTGAATTGACGGCACGTAGCGAATTGCTTCGTGAGCATAGTCTTTCTCAAGCTATTTTGGTGGCTGAGGATAATCGGGTGAATCGTCAAGTGGTACAATTACAGCTTAACCACCTGGGATTCCAGCATATTGACTTTGCCGAGGATGGGAAAGCCGCAGTAAGAGCGGCCTCCGAACGATCCTACGCCTGCATTCTAATGGATCACCATATGCCTCTGCTAAATGGTCACGATGCGGCGAAAGCGATCCGCCAGTGGGAAGTAGAAAACCAACAGCCGCCCGTAACGATCATTTCTTTGACCGGAAATGTGTCCGAGGAAGACCAGGCTCGTGGGCGGGAGGTTGGAGTGAACGATTACTTGACGAAACCGGTGACGATTGAAAATCTCTCAGAAAAGCTCGTCAAATGGCTACCCGTTCCGGAATCCGAGCCTATTTTGGATGAGGATGTTATTCGGGAAATTATGTTGCTGGATGAGGATGGTAGCACGGGATTACTCGAGTCATTGGTTGAAATGTATACTAGTGATACACCTGCCAAAATCAACAAGTTAAAAGAATTGGTTGCTGCGGGCGAAGCCACAAAAGTAGTAGAGGCTGCTCATGAGTTGAAATCAGGCAGCGTGAGTCTAGGGGTCGGGCGTTTGTCCAAGTTGCTGTCTGATATTGAACAGCTTGCACGGGAGAACCGACTTGAGAATACGCAAGTGAAGTTGTCTGCGCTCCAGTCTGTCTATCAGGCAACGTGCTTAGAGCTGGAACGTTATATTCACCAGTCTAGACTGATTCCCCCTTGTTAGACTTGTACCTAGAAGGAGGACCTAAGATATATATATGAAAGAACAGCTGCGTTCCATTCACCCGCTGGCCTGGACAATTATAGCGGGTACGATTTTTGGTCGGATGGCGACCTCGATGAGCATCCCATTTTTGTCTATTTATCTGACCACCCGTCTGGGGGTCTCCCCCTTTCATACGGGGGTGATCGTATCGGTCAGCTCGCTGGTCGGCATTTTTGCCAGCTTTTACGGTGGATATATTTCAGATCGGATCGGACGGCGTAAGGTGATGCTGGTATCCATCGCGAGCTGGGCGCTTGTATTCGTCGCTTTTGCGTTGGCAGAAGCGGCTTGGGCTTTTTTTGTCATTAATGCTCTGAACGGACTATGCAGATCCTTGTTCGAGCCAACTTCGCGGGCGCTATTATCAGATGTAACCCCCAAGGAGAAAAGATTGCTCGTCTATAACATGAGATATGCGGCGATTAATGTTGGTGTGGTGGCAGGACCGCTGCTTGGTTTGATGTTGGGATCGGCATCTACAGGTTCGCCGTTTATGGTAGCCGCTGGTGTGTATGCTCTGTACGGTGTGCTGCTGTTGATCCAATTTACTCGGTATGCAGCAGATCTACATGTAGGCACAACCGCAGGAGAGGCTCCGCTGCGGATGGGCGAGGCGTTCCGAACAGCCAGCAGAGATCCCGTATTTATGCCGATTTTGTTGGGAACCGTATTCTGCGTAATGGGCTATGCTCATTCCAATTCGACAATGCCTCAATTTTTATCGTTGTCCTTCGAGGAAGGTACCCGGTGGTTTACATACATGCTAACGGTCAACGCGGTTTGCGTATTGGCTTTTCAGTATCCACTGGTACGACTGGCAAGCCGCTTTTCTCCAGTGAATTCTTTAATAGCAGGGAATATATGTATTGCGGTCAGCGTGCTGCTGTGCGGTATGCTAAACTCAGGCTGGATGTTTATACTGGATATGGTGCTGTTTACAGTAGGCGAAGTATTATTGTTCACGATGCTGGACGTACTGATTGATCAAATTGCTGATGTCCAATATAAAGGGACCTACTTCGGTACGATCGGCTTTAATAATTTGGGTAGTGTACTGGCTCCTTTATTTGGTGGCTGGTTGCTGGATATCTATGGTCAAACAGCACCGCTTGCCGTGTTTGTTCCGGTTGCACTGTCGGTTGTGATCGGTATTCCGTTCCTGCTGGTCGCACGCCGCCGTTTGGCGCAGCGTACAGCCCGGTTCGCGGCTAAAGGTGGAGAGTCTGTGCAGCAACTATCATCATAAAAAAGGGAGCTGAGTACAGGATGAAGTCGGAAGAAGATGTGCTACGAATTATACAATATATGAATGATCCACAGGTCTTGGAAGACTTGCGCTATGTGCGAGAGCTGAAGCTTCCGCAAGGCTGTATAGCCGCGGGCTATGTACGAAACCGGGTTTGGGACAAGCTTCATGGCTATACAACGGCTACACCTCTAAACGATATCGATGTTATTTATTTTGACCCCAAAAATACGCTAGAGGAACGAGATGAGTTTCTGGAGCAGTCCTTGAATCGTAAACAGGCAGGACGCAACTGGTCTGTCAAAAATCAAGCTCGGATGCATATTCGCAACGGGGAGGCTCCGTATTCCTCGATAGAGGATGCGATGAGCCGCTGGCCAGAGACGGCAACAGCTGTAGCCATTCGATTGAATGCCAAGGATCAAATGGAGGTTATTTGTCCGCATGGGTTGGAAGATCTGCTGGATATGCGGGTACGCCAAAGCCCCCTGTTCCGTCACACTACGGCTTTTCGCCAGCGTGTATTTGAAAAACAGTGGCTAGATAATTGGCCGTTGCTTATTGTGGAAAACTAAAGTATAACCTCATTTCAGATTATAAGGAGAGACGACTAACGATGTTTAAAAATATAAAACCAGATTCAGATCGTGAGGAGGTGCTGGAGCTTCTTACCTATGCTGTGCTTGATCATCCTGAACGCGGAGAGGCGGCTTTGCGTGCTTATCAAGCCTCGGATGAATGGAAGTTGTTCGGTGTGGAAGATGAAGGACTTATTGTAGGTGTTGTCGGTTTTGAGGAGCGGGAGGATGGAACGATCGTGCTCCATCATCTGGCTGTATTACCTGAAAATCGTCATAGAGGCTACGGCAGAGGGATGTTGCTTACGCTTATTAAGGAGCGTAGCCCGAAGCGACTTACGGTGGACACAGATGCGGAGGGGGCAGATTTCTTCCGCAACGTGGGTTTTGCCGTATATGGATCGGAGGATTTGCCAGATGGTGGGCAATTCCATTGTATATATGAAATAGACGAAGAATAAGCGAATCTCCGTGTCCCACTTCCTTTTTTCTACATAATATATGTTATGTCGGAGGGAGGTGGGTTTCATTGGCGTATCACTACACAGCGATTGGAGATTCTTTAACGACAGGTGCAGGGACGTTGCTGAGTGGCGGCTTTGTACCTGTCTATCGGCGAATGGCGGAAAGACATCTCCGTACGCCAGTCAGTTACGAGAATCTGGGAATCAACGGATTGACATCGCAGGAGCTGCTGTCCATGGTCCGCAACAATCCGCTTTTTCGGTCGGCAATCAGCCGGGCTGAACTCATAACGGTGACGATCGGCGGGAATGATCTGCGTCCATATATCAGTACACTTGCTGGAAGCCCAGGCGCGTCGGGTTCTTCCATTTCGCAAGCGCTGAATCATACCAAAGAACATGTACGCCAAATTGTACATGCCCTGTATCAAATAAAGTCCGGTCAGCGTGAGCCATTTATCATCCGAATGGTGGGGTTATATAATCCTTTTCCAGGAGTAAGGGAGGCGGGAGTATATGTGCGCCAATACAACTCGTTTCTCTATACATTGGGCGGGCCGAATTATCGGGTAGCGAACATTTATCCCATATTCGAAGGCAATGAACGGGCACTGCTTTCGCTGGACCGGATACATCCGAACAGCCGTGGTTATCGCGTGATTGCGGAAGAGCTGAATCGACTTGGTTATGCGCCGTTACGATGACCGTGAGAGGATGCTTTGGATCGGAAAAAGTATAATAAAGAAAGAGGTTCATCATGGCAGATTAACTGTTCATCTTGAACCTCTTTTTTGCGTTTTAGCGTGTGATTTAGCTGATTATTTTACGGAATAGACTGCGTGCAGCCCACTTGCGCTCACTTCGTTTGCGGTATTTGGGCAGAGAACGATAGACAGCAATAGACTGGTTAAATGCAGTGATGGCTTCATCCTTGCGTCCCAGCATACGGTACATCAGGCCTGTCAGATAATAGCCCTCGCTGGAAGAAGACTGAATCTCCTGAAAATGCTGTAGATAGTGTAGTGACTTATTTACGTCTCTTTCCTTGAAAGCTGCGGCTAAATGTAAATAGGGTTCACCGTATTGCACCCGCGGGTTAATGTCCAGTGCCTTGAGTAAATGCTGTTCTCCATCCTCCAGGTGGGTTATGTGTACCTCAGCCGTACCCCGCGCGTTCCAATAATCTGCTGAATCTTCATATCGGGATTGAATTTCCAATAGTAGCTCCAAAGCCTGCGAGTATTTCTTGCTTTCGATCCAAATCCGTGCCAAATCAAACTTGGCAGCCACATCGTTGGTGTTTAACACAATTTGCTGACGCAATCGTGCTGCATTGCGTCTTCTTTTCCACGGTTTGCTGATGCTGGGCAATACACCGACAAAGCTGCGATCCAATATATAGATCACAATTAGGAGTACGAGCAATGCCAAAAATGGATTACCGAGCAAACTCCATAGTAGAGAGAAAATTAAAAATTTCCCAATCATTCTGCTCCAATCCTCCTGTATATGTAACTATCCATACTTTCCACATTATAGCATAGGTTACTTTAAGGGGCATTAGCATGATGAGATTTCGAAGGATGATAGCTTTCAGAATTGGTGGGGAACTTGTACATGCTTTTGATATATCGATGGGGAAAAAGAGGAGCATGAGAAGTCTCAGCATTCCCGCCAAAAGGTTGAACAGTCGGCCTTATCCAAAATATTAAACTCGATTATTTTCTCAAGTAATGAGAAATCAACTGGACTATCCCACTGGATACGTACCAACTGCTTGGTGTGATTATAGCCAGCCTGTACAATTAACTCAGAAAAATGATTAATCCCTGCCTTTTCAGGGGCAACGGCTAAATGATGTTTGGCTACGCTAAAGCCAATAATAAATGTGCCGTGATCCGTAAACATAGGCTGATTCCACGCAATTTTTGGCAATAAATTTGGGAAATTCTTGGTTACCCAAGCCAAAACCTCTTCCGTTCGGACCCGATGTTGTGGGTTATCAATATGCGCTAAATATTCTGCAAAAACTTCCATGTTGTTCCCTCCTAAAATAAAAATTATGTCCTGTAATATTCCTCAGCAAGAATAGAGTACAAATATGAATCATGAAACTCGCCTTTGTAGTACCAATGTTCTCGCATTATACCTTCACGTTGCATAACCCTTACCTTGATAATCTGGGTTTAAAATATAACCCATTTCTGCATTAGTATCTTTGACATGAATACCAACACCGCCGATCAGAATTCCAGTGTCTTTCAGACATACGGCTAGTTCGTAGTCTTGTCGTGGCTTTTCCAGCTGTGAGACTAGAACTTGTTCTATATACGCCTTTGTATCTTCTTCTGTATTGGGTCCCCATGCTGTGTGCCTAGTAACTTGAGGCAATGACGTGTAGGTATGTATACTTCCCCAATCGGATCTGCAAATATCACGAATGATGAGCCGATCTGTCTCAAATTGCATAACGATTCCTCCTGTCTATAATTAGCGTACATATTCGTGTTTTCTGAAAAATCTATTAAACCTATTTAAGCAGATCTGATGGGAAAGATTCAAGATTTTGAAAGAAAACGTTAAAGAAGAGTATCGAATTACGTGTTGAACAATGGGAACGAATGAATCCTTTTGCCGCCTGAACGCAAACCGCAAGGGAGGCGTCCGGCAAAAGGCAATCAGAAGATAATGAATGTGGTAATGGAGCAGCCTACGGTTATGGGGTATCTGCTTGTCCTAAAACACCCTGCGAGCTGTTACGAAACGTTTCTTCCATTTACCGTCAAACGTGTCAAAATGAACGCTGCGTTCTTTGGAGAAAGTATGCAGCAATTTGTTGTTCCCTGCATAGATCGCCACATGGCCGATCTCCAGCCCCCGCGCACTGAAGAACAGCAGGTCACCTTTGCGCAGCTCGTTCAGCCCGATCTCTTGGCCTTCTTTGGCCTGATCGTAAGAGACACGGGGGAGGTCGACAGAGAGCGTATGCCGGAACACTTCCCCGACAAAAGAGGAACAATCAAAGGTCGATGTCTGTCCGGTTGCAGCGCCGAATTCATAAGGGGCACCAAGGAATTTCTGCCCGTAGGCGATCAGTTCATCTCCCTGCCGTTCTGCTAGGGAAGTGCTGGTATAGTCACTGTATTTTGGTTTTGCCGATATGTACCCGGTCAGGTTGTTTTTAGTGCGTACTTCCAGCCAGAGGGCATTGAACTCGCGGATGACATGAACCTTTTCACCGGTTGGAATAAGCCGCAGGGAAGGGGAAGTTTCTGATGAATCCGGTTTGCTACGCAGGTTGACTCCGGAAAGAACCGTTGTGAAAAAATCATCAGCGGAGGCAATCCGAATCGTACGGGTTAGGTCGTCCCACTTCACTGTGCTCCCAAGTGCTTCACTCACAAAACGCAGTGGAATCATTGTGTTGCCCTCAACAATCTGTCCGGGAACGTTCAGGGATAGCGTTTTACCGTTGAGGGTGGAAGTGACTTCTCCAATGCGATAGGTCAGCGTCGTGTCGTTTTTGGTTGCTGTTACGGTTTTGCTGGATCCGTTCCAGGAAAGCACAGCTCCTTGCGCTTCAAACAACTGCCGCATGGGAACGAGCGTTGTCCCGTTTAGCAGTAGCGGTTGAGCAGTAAGCTCAAGCGGGCGGTCATCCACATAAACGGTTGTTACTGGAGTTAGCGGTGCCGGCTTGGCGTAAGATGGGGTTGCTTGAAGCAGTGGTACTGCCAGCAGAGCCAGCCATACTTTCTTGTTGATTCTCATGCTGTCATCACCTCGTTGTTAATGTGTTCCTCTAAGTTGTACGATACTGCCTCCGATTAGTTGTGTACCAATTATTGGACTGATTCAAAAAACAAAATAAACAAAAATAAACCAAAGCAATATCTTTGTTTTTATATTGACATCAAAATCAAATAAAGATAGAATTACAATTGTGAAATGTTTCACTTTAGAGTAGTTCTGTATTCAGCGAGGGATCAAAAGTGAATCCTTAGGAGGCAGATTTTTATGAGCGCACATGTATTTTTTGTACCATCTATCAATCTGATGGGAAAAGGCTGTTTGCATGAAGTTGGACCCTATATAAAAGAACTACATTTAAACAAAGCACTGGTTGTGACGGATAAGTTTCTGATGAAGAGTGGAATTGCCGGCAAGGTCACATCCTTGCTGGATGATATAGGCTTGGACTATGCGGTATATGATGAGGTCAAGCCCAACCCGACCTGTAAAAATGTACATGATGGCGTCCAATTTCTACAAGAAAACGGCTGTGACTTTTTAATTTCCATTGGCGGAGGATCCCCACAGGATACGGCCAAGGGAATCGGCATTATTGCTACCAATGGGGGACATATAACTGAGTATGAGGGCGTTCATCAATCCAAGCATAAATCGCTGCCGATTGTTGCTATTAATACAACGGCAGGAACATCCGCAGAAATTACAATCAATTATGTCATTACGGACGAAGAGCGCAAAGTCAAAATGGTTATGGTTGACAAGAATAGCGTAGCTACGATTTCAGTCAACGATCCTGAACTGATGGTAGACAAACCCGCCGCATTAACGGCAGCTACCGGACTAGATGCTTTGACCCATGCCATTGAAGCTTTGGTTACTCGGGGTTCATACCCTGTTACAAATGCGACCGCGTTGGCAGCAGTAGAACTTATTTTTAACAATTTGGCCCGCACGGTGAGCGATGGTCATGATATAGAAGCACGTGAACAAATGGTTTTCGCTATTTTCTTGGGAGGACTTGCATTTAATAATGCCGGATTGGGTTATGTCCATGCTATGGCCCATCAGCTAGGCGGGGTATACGATTTGCCTCATGGGGTTTGCAATGCCATGCTGCTGCCGATTGTGGAAGAGGAGAATGCCAAGCATGTACCAGAGAAGTTTCGTGCCATTGCTAAGGTGATCGGATTTGAAGATAAGGGAAAAACGGATAAAGAATGCGCAGACTATGTAATTCAAAGAATCAAGGACCTGTCGAAGGAAGTAGGGATTCCTGCCAAACTTTCTGAACTAGGTGTAAACGAGGTGGATTTAGATTTGCTTGCCGAAAACTCCATGAAGGATGCTTGCGCTCCGGGCAATCCGTTCATACCTAGCAAAGAACAAGTTATCGAAATGTTTAAGAAAATTCTATAAATCATACTGCTATTATTTTGTTATATACTTTAAGGGCTGTCCCAGGAACTGATCAAGAATACCGGGAACGGCCCTTCTAAAGACAACCCTATAGAACGTAGCGCGGTTAATGGTGGCCTTCCTTTTGGCCTAAGTCATTACAGATTCCCATTTGTCCACTTTTTTACTTAAGAACTCCTGAAGCTCCCCCTCGTTGTTGCTTAGCTTATAAAATAAAGAAAGGGCGACCAGAATCACGTCTGCACATTCCTCTTTGACATCGGAAATATTCAATTGCTTATATTCGCTTCCGTTTGCATTCATATAAGACAGCATGGCTTGAGAGGTTTCTCCTACTTCTTCGGATAGTTTAAGAACCATCTGCTCTAATGTCTTCTTTTCTTGGGTACTCAAGTATTGGATTTTCTTCAATATTTGTTCCATTTAACAAGCTCCTAACTATTTTTAACTTTATTATAACAGACTAAAATCTAGTTCTTTGAAGCATTTCATACGTTAAAATCAGATCAGACTGACTAAATACTTGATATATATAGATGTCTATGTAATAATACTTGTATGTTAAAAAATAATGCAGCTGCACTTGTAGGAACTATTAGGGACTCGATCAATAAATTAATTGTATCTGAGCTCGAATCCTATGGAGTTGAAGGAATCGTACCTACCCATGGTGGAATACTGATGTTCCTGTATCAAACGGATGGACTTTCGATTAAGGAATTGACGCAAAAAATTGCTCGTCAGCAGCCCACAGTCACTGTTTTAATCGACAAGCTAGTAAAATTGGGGTATGTGGAAAGGAAAAAAGAAAGGGAGGATAGCCGAGTTACTCTGATCTATCTTACAGAAAAGGGAAAAGAGCTGGAACCTATATTTGAGGCGATCTCTAATAAATTAAAAGAAACTATTTATGGTGGTCTCAAAGACGAGGAAAAAAAACAACTGGAATATCTGTTGGAGCATATAAAAAACAGGTTTTAAATTTTTTTGAGTAAATGTATAGATATCTATGCAAATGCCAAAATAACAATAAAATATCTGGAGGTCATGAAAATGAAACATCTTATCATCTATGCTCACTCTAACGCTGAAAGCTTTAACCACGCGATACTGGAAACGGTTGTAACTACCTTGAAGGAAAAAGGTGACGAAGTCGTTGTACGCGATCTGTACGCTCTTGATTTTCAACCGGTATTAAAACCTGAGGATACGGCTGCGATGAGAGCTGGACAAACGCCGGCTGATATCAAAGTAGAGCAGGAATATATCTCGCAGTCTGATACGATTACGTTTATTTCACCCATTTGGTGGACAGGTCTTCCTGCGATCCTGAAAGGTTATGTTGATCGTGTATTTGCCTACGGCTTTGCATATACGGCTGGTGCAGAAGGGATTAATAAGCTGCTTACAGGTAAAAAAGGGTTTATCGTGAATACACATGGTACGCCCAACGCGATCTACGATGAAATTGGTATGACCGCAGGATTGAAGCTCACATCAGATACGGGTATTTTTGATTTTGTTGGAATTGAATCGGTCGGTCACTTGCTGCTTGGAAGTATCGGCTACCTTGATGAAGATGGTTACAAAGGATTGTTGAAACAAGTACAAGACACGGTTAAAACGGTGCTGTAAAGTTAGTTCATATTCGTTCAGAAGCGTAGGACATTCTTTAAACGATAAGGTCAACCAGCATTTACGGGTTGGCCTTATCTTACAAATGCTAATACTTTTCCAATATAGTCCAGACAACGATCTGTTCCTGCTTGTTATTATGGGGATATACAAAACTAGACTTCGTACGATTTATTTTGTCATAATATACTATGGCGTTTAGGCTTTGGGCAGAGTCGTAGCTTTGATCCACGAAATGGTTGCCCAATTTATTTTTCACATCCTCAAGTTTCTGAAGTTTGTGGCCACTGATGCTGGAAAATTCGCTCTCGGACAAGGTTTGCAGTTTCATAATCTCTCCACTAGAACTATAGACAATCAAGAAATTTTCAAAATACCTGTGATCGGCATCTTTTGTGTGTTTATCGTTAAAATCGGGGTTCTTTTTATAAGCAGTCAAATCAATCTCCGTAATATTCTTGCTTAGTGGAATATTGTTTATTGACAATTCCGATAGATCCGTTGATTTTACCGACATCTCCGTCCTTAGATCTTTTGTGAAATATGCCATTAAAGCGATCAGGATAACAATACATATAATGAAGCTTTTTTTGGGGATTAGCTTAAGCATAGTTTGAAGACTCCTTCACTATCACAGAGATTAGCATGGTTTATTTTATCGCAAATACTGGAATATACTATTTATTGTATCGAGTCAATGAATGAGATTAAAGTATTTTTTGTTCTCGGCCTGAGAGATCTCTGGAGGTGAAGGGGGAGGATAATAATTCACAAATATTTCATTGTTATTATTGTTGGCAATTCTTTATAGTACATAGTATCCATATTTAGTTTAACGTCAAGATAATGGAATTAATTTCCCCTTACTCCGAGATCATCTGCATGTATCCAGAACAAGAATTACGGCAGCGCTTACGGGAATAAGGAAAAAGGCGATGTGGCAATAGAAATAGAAATGCCTGATGTGGTTAATTGAGCTTTCTTTGAATATGATGAATGCGGATTCTAGTGAAAAATAACATAATGTGAGGGTGTACTGGGTGAGATATAAAATCATAGCAGATAGTTGCTGCGACTTAACGACAGAGCTTAAAGAAAAGATGCAAGTAACTACGATTCCATTAAACATGACATTGGGTGAAAAATGCTTCATAGATGATGATACATTGGACTTGCCTCAGTTTATGGAAGAAATGAAAGCCTGTACAACCAAGATTGGTTCCGCTTCACCGTCACCTATGCTATATAAGGAAGCCTTTCAAGGCGCGCATACTTCTTTTGCCATTACATTATCCAGCAACCTGTCCAGCTCGTATTCCAGTGCATTGGTCGCAAAGGATATGGCGGAAGAAGAAGGGGCAGATGTTCATGTATTCGATTCGAAAAGCGCATCGGCTGGACAACTCTTGTTAGCTCTAAAATTACGCAAGCTGATTGACGAAGGATATCATAAAAGCGAGATTATCTCTTCTTTGGAGAGCTTTATCAGCAAGATGAAAACCTATTTTGTGTTAGAGAATTTGGATAATTTGGTCAAGAACGGACGAATGAATAAAATTACTGGAAAGATACTTTCATTCTTGCATATCAGGCCTATTTTAGGTTCAGACGGTGACGGAAACATCGCATTATTTACTCAAGCCCGTGGTCAGAATCAAATCATTGAAAAGTTGGCAGATACCATTGAAAAAAGTGGTCGGAGTACCGAAGGAGAAAGCATCGTTATTACTCATTGCAATAATCCCGGACTGGCACAAAAGTTAATGAATACCTTGAAGAACCGCTATCAATTTAAAGATATTCATATTGTGCCCACCAGGGGAATTAGTTCAATGTATGCCAATGACAAAGGGATCATTATCGCCTTTTAAAAAGTATTCAGGGTTTATCCTCATGTGATGGATAAACCCTTTTTTAGTATACTGGGGCTTTGCAGGAGCTTAAGCCTATCCCAATTTTCTAATGAGGACAGAGGCATTTATGCTGGCTTGGGTTCCTCCTGCCTGTGTTTGCAGGGTAACAGCAGCAGTAGAGCTATGGTTACGCAGAGTAAGGACATCACCGCATGCCAAAGCAAGGATGGCTTGCCCGGTGTTCTGCTGTGTCCCGGCTCCTGAGCCGTACACGGTTCCCTCAGCCGGTGCGCCATTAATAAAAATGGCGAATTGGTTGGGCTCTACTCCCGACACCGAAAAGCGGACTTCATACTTCCCTGCATCGGCTACAGCAATTTGTGTAGTCCCTGGAAGGTGAGCAATCCCAGGTGTAAGTATGCCGTTCGTATCGAAAATAACCTCCCCTTCAATCGAAACGAGTTGGGGCCTCACATTATAAATGTAACCGAACTGCGCTAAATCACCTGTGAATCTGGAATCCCCTTCAGCATCATGATTAATATTCACACGTACAACTTGCTTTTTGACAATGATGTCTTTACCAAACGATTTCCGTTTTGAGCGGCCTCTTTTTTTGGGGGGCATTTCCTCAAACTTTTTTTCTAGCTTATCAAACCAGGCACGGACAAAAACGTCTTTTTTACGGCCTTTTTTTCGGTTCAATTCAGGACGACCCAATACAAACACCTCCATATGGTTTGTTGTATAGTACTCCATTCATCTAGAGGAGGCATGGATATCTGTCCTGTGTTTCATAGGAAACAATCTATTTTGACTAAAAACAGGCTTCTGTACAAGGTACATTCGTCTAGTATGTAAAAAGTACCTCCAAATGTATCCTTGGTTGTCATCTAAGGATACATTTGGGGTGCCAGTAGTAGGCTAATATCATGATGAAGCGGTTTGAAGCCGCTTTTTGCGTACATATAGGGCGTACAGGATACCGTCAAGCAGGCAAAGGATACAAGCAAATCCCGCCAGTAACCAAGCTGAAGCAACTGCCCCTCCACGATCCATACTGTTTCCAAGCCATAAGGGCAGCAGGGCCCCTCCGACTCCGCCTGCACCGATAAGCAGGCTCGTGGTTGATTCTTCTGTACCTGGCATCATTTTGCTGGCAAAAACAAGAGCGATGGAAAAGATGCCGGACATGCCGAGTCCCAGCAGTACGATAAGGACAAAGGCACCAGCAGTGCCTTGGATCAACGGGAACACACACAGCAGCAGGGTCGCTGCCAGTGAGCTCAGAGCGACAAAGACACCGTAGCCGTATCGATCGGCAATGTAGCCTGTAAATAACCGTCCGAAGGCCATTGCCAACCAAAAGCAGGTGACACTAAGTGCTGCTTCGGCTTGTGTGAGACCGAGTCGCTCGATAAACATGGAGGGCAGGAAATTGGCCAGGCTCATCTCAGTTCCTACGTAGATAAAGAAAAAAACGATAAATAATGCAAGTAGCTTCCAATTGCCTATAGGGCTGCTATTAGAAGCCTTTACGGTAGGTGACTCCAGTGAATTAGTGGAACGCTTATGGTTGTCACCTCGGTGTTCCTGTTCGTCCAATAGAGCGTCCAGTGTGCCGAAGGACCCACGCAGCCAAGCTATAGTGGCTACGGCTGCAAACAAGGAGATGATGGGAAATGCCAGTCGCCACCAACCTAGAGCAATGAATTGGCTAGCGATAGCGGGCATAGCCAAGGCGCCGATCCCGAAAAAGACTTCCAGACGGCTCATAGCCGCGCCCGTTCCTTGAGTAATACCTCCAATAACAATAGTACCAATGAGTGCTTCTACCATCCCAAAGCCAAATCCGGCTACTGCCCCGACGGCATATAGCCAGCCCCAGGGCGGCAGAAGTGAATACAGCACTTCAGCCGCACACAGCAGGAGTAGGGCAAATACCAGACTTCGGCGTTTGCCGAACGTCCGGGCAAGCCACGGTGACAGTAGAACTCCAGCCAGAAAGCCGGAAAATTGAGCGAAAATCAGGCTTCCGCCATCCGTATAGGTTCTACCGTAATGCTCTAGCAACACAGGCAGTAGGGAGCCTACAACCACATGTGCTAGACCAATTAAAAAATAAGACAAGCTGCCGATCCATAGCAGTCGTTTCATGATTAACTCCTTTAGTACTAAATTACCTTATGCAGTAAAGTGAATGGTGTAAGTCAGATTGGATTGATTAGGATAGCTCCAGCACTTGAAAGCCATAGCCTTCAATAGAAATATCTCCTTCCAGGAATTTTCCGCTGATCAGCTCTTTTCCTTTTTGGTCATCCAGATGATATTGCTGTGTCTGGGCATTATGGTTGAGAACAAATAGATACGACTTTCCATCTTTGGACCGCATAGTGGCTTCTATGCCCGCAGGAGCACGCAGCAGGGATGAAATCCCTTTTTGCTCACAAATGTAGCCCAGCAGACCATCAAGGAAAGGTTCCTCAGGGTCAGTAGCGACATACCACGCTTCACCTTGACCAAAGCGATTGCGTGTCAGTACTGGCATGCCCTGATAGAAATCATCGCCGTATTCCGCCAGCACCTCGGCTCCTTCGCTATGCAGCAAGTCGCAGAGCAACCCACACTTATATTCACCTTCTAATACGCCCACTTTTTCTTTCAATATAATGCGGTTGTGTGATTCAGGCAGAAGCGCATCAATTTCCTCCACCCAGATCCCGAGTAAATTACGCAGTTTACCAGGATATCCTCCGGTTGTGACCAGATCATTTTCATTTACAATGCCACTGAAAAAGGTCGTTAAGAAGGTGCCGCCACGCTCTGTGAATTGTTCCAGCTTCTCGGCAGTACCCGGCTTGACCATGTAGAGTACAGGCGCGATAATGAGATCATATTTTTGGAAATCTGTATCCACAGAAATCAGGTCTACCTGTACGTTACGCCGGAAGAGGGTAGCATAATACTTATGCACCTGATCCAAGTATTTCAAGGCGACAGAAGGGCCGCTTGACTTTTCCAAAGCCCACCAATTGTCCCAATCAAACAAAATAGCTACTTTGGCATGAACAGTCGCGTCAAGCAGCGTGTTGCCTAAAGCGCCGAGCTCATTGCCAAGCTGTGCCACCTCGCGAAATACACGTGTGTTCTCATGCCCGGCATGCTCAATTACGGCCCCGTGGAATTTCTCGCAAGCACCGATCGAGCGGCGAAGCTGGAAAAACATGACCGTATCCGCGCCATGTGCTACAGCCTGATAACTCCATAAACGCATAACGCCAGGCCGTTTAAGTGAATTATACGCCTGCCAATTCTGTTGGCTCGGTGTTTGCTCCATCAGCATAAAGGGCTGCCCATCCTTCAAGCCGCGCATCAGGTCGTGCGCCATCGCCGTATAGCTTATCGGGGTATTAGCCCCGGGATAGCTGTCCCAAGATACTATATCCATGTGCTTAGCCCACTTAAAATAATCCAGTTGCTTAAAAAAGCCCATCAGATTGGTTGTTACCACGGCATCGGGAATATGTTTTTTAATCGCGTTATATTCCAGCAGGTAGCAATCCAGCATACTGTCTGAATTGAAGCGCGCATAATCAAGGGATATGCCCTGAAATGTGGAGTGATTTTCTCCCCAATGCTCACTCAGATTATTTGGAGGTACAATTTCATCCCAATCATAGAAGGTGTGACCCCAGAAGGAAGTATTCCACACCCGGTTTAGCTCTTCTAGTGATCCGTATTTTTGTTTGAGCCATACCCGGAACGCTGCGGCACAATTGTCACAATAGCAATCCCCGCCATACTCATTGGATACGTGCCACACGAGGATTGCGGGATGGTCTTTGTATCGCTCTGCAAGTCGGTCAGCCATCTGCTCTGCGTATTTTCGATAGGTTGGACTGTTCGGACAAGAGTTATGTCGTCCTCCGAATTTTCGCTTACGCCCGTCAGCATCGACCCGAAGAATGTCGGGATAACGGGTAGCCATCCAAGCAGGATGCGCTGCCGTACTAGTAGCTAGACAAACGAAGATATCGCTTTCATAAAGATTATCAATCAACTGATCCAGCCACTCAAAATGATATGTGATTTCGTCAGACTGAATTTTAGCCCATGAGAAAACGTTGAGTGTGGCGATATCAATTCCTGCCTGTCTGAACATCCGTAAATCCTCCTGATGCGTGGCCTCATCCCATTGCTCAGGATTGTAATCCCCACCGTAAAATACTTTAGGAAGTTTGCTGCTTATCATGCCAATCACCTCTGTATATAAGAATAATCCTATCTTATAATACAAATAAATGCTTTTAAATATAATAAAATGAACATGTATATAACAATATGGATCTACATGAGAAATAGATACCGCATACGCCGGAGGTGCTTATTATGATTTTGACTCCCCATCATTTGCGATTTTTCCTGACTACTCGTGAGCACTCTTTACCCCTTTTTATTGAAAGTATCGGATTTAATAGCAGACAGGAGGATGTTTCCCGTCCAGAGGGCTATCCTTGCTTTCACTGGATTCAGACGGTGTCAGGTGAGGGGATGTTTACATATAAAGGGGGAACCTTCCGTTTGGGTGAGCAGTCCGGGGTTCTGCTACTGCCTGGTGAAGCCCATGCATACAGACGGGCGACCAAGGTATGGCGAACGTTATACATCACATTTGACGGACCCATCGCCGCGGCTGTATTGACTGCACTCGGATTCAAGCATACGCGAGGGTACCATTGGGACCCGGATAGCGAGCTGCACAGCTTTGGGGAAAACATGCTACACTCCATGGTTAGTGAACGTGATTTGTCTGGATTAGATGCTTCGGCCAATATGTACCGTTTTCTGACTCTGCTGCGTAAACATGGACAACATAGCTCGATGCCTTCCTTATCTCATAATGTGGAACGTTTAACCCCTGTACTGACCTTTATGGAGCAAAATTATGCCAGCCCAGATGTGGGTTTAAGGGATATGGCTGTTATGGTGAATGTCAGCGCTCGTCATTTAAATACATTGTTTAAGCAAGCGTTCGGTGTGACTTCGTATGCTTATCTGATTGTAATTCGGTTGCGGAAGGCTAAGGAAATGATGACAGAGTATCCGCAATTAACGGTAAAGCAGATTTCGGAGCGCGTAGGCTTCCGAGATGTCAGTCATTTTGTGGCAACTTTCCGCCGGGCGGAAGGAATTACGCCGGAAAGGTTCAAAATACTGTATAAATAAGGGTATTTTATCGAAATACTCTTTCTTACTCGGGAATGCTCTTTTTAGGGAGCATTCCTTATTGTTTTTTTCTGGATGAGGGAGTATAAAATAATAGTTCATTTGTTTCATCAATCTGATGTGCAGGTGACATAATAAATATACGATTCATAGTTCTTTTGCAAAACCCTCATCCAAAGAAGGAGTCAACGAAATGCTAAGTAAAGTCAAAAGGTTATTAATCGGTCGTCCGCGAAAATCGACGGCCCTTGAAGATGAGAAACTGAATAAGCTCAAGGCACTGGCCATTCTGTCCTCAGATGCATTGTCCTCTGTAGCTTACGGAACGGAGCAGATTCTGCTGGTTTTAATTACAGCGGGCTTCGCTGCCCTATGGTATTCCATCCCTATATCCATTGCGGTATTGGGTTTGCTTATCATTCTGATCCTGTCGTATAGACAGACCATTTTTTCCTATCCTGGTGGTGGGGGAGCCTACATTGTTGCACAGGACAATTTAGGAAAGAGTCCGAGTCTGATTGCAGGCGGCTCTCTGCTGGTCGATTATATTCTAACGGTAGCTGTTAGCTCATCGGCAGGTACAGATGCCATTACATCGGCGTTCCCATCGTTACATGATCATCGAATCGCAATTGCTTTAGTGATGATTATCTTTTTGACTATTATGAACTTGCGCGGGGTGACGGAATCTGCCTCGGTGCTGGCTATACCGATTTACTTATTTGTTGTTGCCATTTTTGTTCTGATTATTAGTGGTATCATTCACTATCTGGCAGGAGGAGCCCATGCGGCGGCGCCGCAATTTGGAGCTACGGTATCTAACGTCAGTCTGTTTCTCTTACTAAAAGCATTTAGCTCGGGCTGTTCGGCGCTAACCGGTGTAGAAGCTGTCTCAAATGCCATTCCGAACTTCCGCAAGCCTGCTGCCAAAAATGCGGCAACTACATTGATGATGATGGGCTTGATTCTCGGCTGTATGTTTATCGGAATTAGTTTGCTGGCTTATTGGTACGGTGTTCGTCCTAATCCGCAAGAAACAGTGATTTCGCAAATTGCGAATGCTACTTTTGGGCGCGGTGTGATGTATTACATCATTCAAGGCGTGACGGCGCTTATCTTGTTTTTGGCGGCCAACACAGCTTATTCGGCCTTTCCGTTGCTGGCTTTTATGCTCGCGAAAGACAAATACATGCCGCATATGTTCATGGTTCGTGGAGATCGACTCGGCTATTCTAACGGCATCCTGTTTCTGAGTATCTTCTCGGCATTGCTGGTCATCGTTTTTGGTGGCAACACAGAAAACCTCATCCCGCTTTATGCCGTAGGGGTATTTATTCCGTTTACCCTGTCACAGCTTGGTATGATGATTCGGTGGATTCGGCTCAAACCAGCTGGCTGGGTCGTCAAATTGGCTATTAATACGGTTGGGATGCTAACCACGCTGTCAATTACGCTTATCTTTATCTTTACTAAGTTTAGCCAGGTATGGGTAGTCTTTATCTTCCTGCCTTTGGTATTATATTTCTTTATGAAGATTAATAAGCATTACAAAAATACGGCTGAACAGCTGCGCATTGATATCACACAGGACAAACCTATGGTCAAAGGCAACACGATTATTATTCCGGTGGCAGGCATTACACGAGTCGTCATGAATACCATCAGCTATGCCAAAACCCTGTCGGACAATGTGGTTGCCGTATATGTAGGTGTGGACGATGAAGCGATTCAAAAAATGGAACAGAAGTGGGAAGAGTGGGATGTAGGTATACGTTTAGTAGTGCTGAGATCCCGTTATCGCAGTATCATTAATCCGCTCCGCAAGTTCATTGATACAGTAGAGTGGAAAAAAGCAGACGAGGATCATATTACAGTTCTCATTCCACAATTTATCACTAAACACTGGTGGGAAAATATACTGCATAATCAGACCAGTTTGCTGATGAGAGCCTATTTGATTAACTACAAAGATGTCATCGTAACGACCGTACCTTTTCATTTAAACAAATAGGGAACAGCTGCTTATAGCATGATAAAATCAACACTTTTTGACCGCATCTTGGTGTGGTCAGAGGGTGTTTTTTTACATAATGGGGATATTTACTTGAGTGATACATTTTGTGTATTATAGATACAAAATGTATCATTTGAATTTGTTATGGAGGGATACGATGCCCGAAGACAAGGGGAAGATGGAACAAGATAAGTTGCAATTTGTAGATACGCTAAGGGCGCTGGCGATTATGGGAGTGTTACTTGTGCATGTCAGTCAGCATGTGGACGGATTAAACGGTTGGTTGCAAAAAGGCTTGAGCATAGGAGCCAAAGGAGTCGCTTTATTTTATATGGCCAGCGCTTTTACGCTGTTTTTATCCCTAAGCAGGCGTTCGAGTGACAAGAGAGAAGGAATGGCGGCCTACCTGTTGCGTCGTTTTTTTCGGATTGCACCCTTGTATTACGTGATGCTAGGAATCTATTTAGCTGTGAATGGGACGGGTCCACGATTTTGGCTTGGGGATCAGGAGGGGGTTACTGCCACTAATATTGCAGCCCATGTTCTGTTTTTGAACGGTCTCAATCCGTATTGGATCAACAGCATTATCGGTGTGGAATGGTCCATTGCGGTGGAATGCATGTTTTATCTGTTTATCCCTCTCTTATTTAAGTTGACTCGATCGGTTCGCCATGCGACTTGGTTTGTCATGATGGTGCTTGTGGCAAGCTTTGGGCTAAATACGGTGTTTGCTCAATATCCACTAATTAGTGATCACTCTTTATGGGGGCACTATTTGTATTTATGGTTTCCGAATCAGTTGCCTGTCTTTGGACTGGGTATATTGTTGTTTTTCATTTGGAAAGACGAGCGTCATTGGAAAAGTGTAGACGCGCTCAGTGGCGGCTTGCTGCTTGGTACTGTGCTGTTTGCGTTTTTTGGAGGTATGGCGGATTATCTCTTAGGTGTCGGGTTGCTGCTGGGAGCGTATGCTTTGTATCATTGGCAGCCGATGTGGCTGCTTAATCAGGTGTGGTCATGGATCGGCCGCCTCAGCTATAGCATGTATTTGACGCATATGCTGGTCCTGGGGCTAATCATACAGATTAAATTACCGTTTGCTCCTTTGGTCAGCCTCACACTTATGTTCATCATGACGTTGCTAATCACCGCTGGACTTTCCTGGTTTACCTACATATGGATAGAACAGCCCGGCATCCGATTGGGGAAAAAGCTTATATCACGTATAAAATCTGTACGCAAGCAGGAAGATTCGGTCAAAGAAAGTGTTGCCTAGTTGCAACTTGAAGCAGCATCAGATAACATTTGGTTGAAGTGCTTGAATAAATCTACGAAATTATTGAAAAGACCCCTTGAAAAGTAGCTCCCAGCCCTTTATATTCGATGTACATCCAAGTTTTTGAATACACCGATGAGGTTTGTTGGAATTGTAAAGGAGATGCACGTATGCTTTTGGAGCCACTCGGCTTTTTATTTTTCTCTACACTGGAAGGAGTAGCTGTTTTTGCGCTAATTTTAAGTATCTTTAAAGTTAGAATGACTCCCTATCTATGGCAGGCTATTTTTGTAAACCTGATTATGAACCTGCAAAGTTATTTGCTCCGAGAGGAATTTTCACTTTCATATTTGGTACCTGTCATTAATATGCTGCTTTTTATTTTTTTACTTGCTACGGTGGTGAAGATCCCGATTGTTTGGTCAGGTATTATGACAGTTACCGGTTATTTTGCATATGCCGTTATTCAATCGGTACTCCTGAAGGCTATGTTCGGTAACCTGCCGATTTCTGAGCTGCAGAACGGGTCCTTGAAGGGCTATCTGTTACAAGTGGTTAGCGCAGCAACAGGACTACTTATTTCATTTATATTGTATCGAAAAGAGATCGGCTTTTCCCCAAATTTCAAAAAGCTTAAGTTCAAAGAGGAATATGGCATTGTTATTACCTTGATCATTCTGTCTCTCATTTCAACCTCTATTGTGCTTTACTATAGCGAAGTATGGTTGAGTATGATATTTTTTGCACTGGTATCGGGATTTTTTATCTACTACGCAGTCGGAAAGGAATACCGAGATGATTGAAATGATGGCCTTTAAACTTGCTAACCAGATTAAACGTATTGTGCCTGATCATCCGGCCTCCGTCCCAGTGCTTAAATACGCACTTGCTCTCATTCTGAATGCGTCTATGATCATCTTGTTGACACTATTCGCCTCATTCTTCACGGGGCGGATGGTAGAAGCTGCAACGATTCTCGTTGCTTTTGCTTTGCTGCGCCAAGTATCTGGTGGTATTCACTTGAAAACGGGTATGGCATGTGTGTTGGTGACCTCTGTAGCTTTTACATACATATCTTGCATTTCCTTAAATAATGGGTTGACAAACCTGTTTAACGGAATCGCGCTCATTCTTGTTTTATGCTTTGCCCCGTCCAGAATTGAAAAGCAGTCGCGCATTCCAGTCCGGTTTTATCCCCTCTTGCGATTGTTATCCTCCTTGCTTGTATGTACAAATTTTGTTATTGGTTCTTCTGTAGTGGCTGTTGCTTTTTTGCTTCAAAGCCTAACATTGATTCGGGGAAGGAGGTGAGTGGAATGATGAAAAAAGTAGTATACGGGTTAGCCACATCGTTGTCTATGTTTGCGACATTTGCTGTATCGGTGGCAAGTTATGTGTATGTTTATCAAGGGGATACACCCGAAGAACTGCTGAAATAAGCAAAATGCAGATTAGAAAAAATAATACATAAAGCTGCTTTAAAGCAGCTTCTTTTTATGTAAAAAAACAGGCGCTCTACGAAAGAGCGCCCGAATGGGAGAGGAGAAACCGGACGAAGAGCTTATGGGGAAACGTAAGTCTTCTCCGCGGTTGTCTACGACATTGGTTGAATGCCGATATCCTAAGGATGCCCAGGAGATGGTTTTTTATACCTGCTTCATCACTAAGTTTTTCAAACGGCGGTGCATGTGGTACGATAACGTCATAATCTTTATATGGTTATGAACACATATAGAAAATAGGTGAGTTTCAGCGTGAGAGTGGTATCGGGTAGTGCCAAAGGAAGGCCGTTAAAGGCAGTTCCCGGCACCGGGACGCGACCGACCACGGATAAGGTCAAGGAAGCGCTATTTAGCATGATAGGTCCTTATTTTGATGGAGGAGTCGCGCTTGATTTGTTTGCTGGCAGTGGCGGCCTGGGGATAGAGGCGCTTAGTCGGGGAATGGACAAGGCAGTTTTTATTGATATGGAATCCAAAAGCATTGATGTCATTAAAGAAAATTTGCGAAAAACTGGATTGGAAGGAAAGGCAGAAGTGTTCCGCAATGATGCCGGACGAGCGCTCAAGGCGCTGGCAAAACGTGGAGCTCTTTTTGATGCTGTTTTTCTGGACCCGCCTTATCGTCTCAAGCACGGGGATGAATTGATGAGCCGCATGGCAGAGTTGGACTTGCTTCGTTCAGGTGCAATCATCGTACTGGAGTATGAATCGGGACATGAGTATCCGATAAGTTTCGGACCGTTTGAACAGGTTAGAAAAGCGGTCTATGGTGAAACGGCGTTATCCATTTATCACTTTGCAGATGATGCTTTGTCAGACGCCGAAGAACATACAGAAGCCGAAGGGGGCAAATTCGGCATCACCGAATCAGACGGGGAGGACCATCATGATTGAGCACAAACCACGTGTTGCCGTATATCCGGGAACCTTTGATCCCGTGACGATGGGGCATCAGGATATTATTCAAAGAGCGGCCCGACAGTTTGATTTACTGATTGTCGCGGTTCTTAACAATATTAGTAAAAATCCGCTGTTTTCACTTGAGGAGCGAATGGAGCTGCTGCGGACGGTAACTCGCGATATTCCGAACGTTGAAGTGGACAGCTTTCGTGATTTGACAGCTAATTATGTACGTCAAAAAGGGGCTCAGGTTATTGTCAGAGGAATCCGGTCAGTGACCGATTTTGAATATGAGCTGCAATTGGCCTCTACAAATCATAAGCTGAACCCGGATGCGGAAACGATCTTTATGATGACCAATCCGGCTTATTCATATCTGAGTTCCAGTATGGTGAAGGAAATTGCGCATTTTGATGGCAAGGTCGTAGATCTGGTGTCACCAGAGGTGGAAGACGCACTGCGTGCAAAGGTTAGCGCGAATCGCGGTGGCTCCACCATGAAGTCATAAAGGAAACGGCGAGCAGAGCAAGTATAATCGTACTTAGAAATACGACGGACAGTACGGTCAGTTGCCAGGGGTACATGGATGTTCCTTCTATTTGTGTTAATAAACTGCTGGCTCCGACCATGACAGATTGTACACCAGAGTCATTTACACTTTCCGAAAAAGAAGATACAGAACTGCGACTGATGTAAGCAGGAATTGTATTACTGACAATGTGGCTAAGCGGAGTCCATGCCGCCAAGGTCAGTCCAAAAGCAATGATCCCATGGAGCACTCGTGATAAGGTGAAGGTGATGCCCTTGTCGGAAGGTCTGGTGACGGCGGTAATTTGAAGCCAGCCGCACAAGCCGCCCCAGCCTAACACAGCGCTGATCAGCGCTGCTTGTGTACGGAGATCGTTGGGCAGACGGCTGATTTCATAGGAACCCAGATGGATTTCCATCCAGGCAGGCCACACCATAGAAAGCGTCACTTGACCTGAGTATAGGGTTAGCAGCCGAATCAGTACGGAAAAGAAAATAATGAATCCACCTGTCACCATCAGCGTCTGTACAGCATGGGATACGGTTTCGCCTAACAGTTTTCCAAAACTGCGACCGTCCCGTTCTTTGGCAGAGCGGGTAGCTTCCCATGCGGATCGGATCAGAGAGGTGGTAGTGCGGGAAACAGAAGCGCGCCGGATGGCAGCTGGCGTTTCCCGTTTTTTCGATTTTCTGGACGATTCAGGTAATCTGGCTGTGATCCAGCCTGCCAGCAGCCCAGAAATCCAGTGAACGGCAAGTAACAGCCCGCCTACAGCAGCATTGTGCAGCAGTCCTGTGCCAATGACGAGCAGGATCGTAATCGGATTGCAGAAATGAGCGATAGCGGTCAGACGTCGAAGCTGAAGCGGGGTCATATCCTCCTGCTGTGCCCATTGGCGTACCGCTTCCGCAGCAGCCGGGAATCCCGCAGTTAGGCCGAGGGCCAACACCCAGCCGCTTCGTCCCGGCAGCCGAAACCAAAATCGCATGAACGGCTCCAGCAGAACACCTAGACCATGTACCAGACCAAAGGCGATGAGCATTTCAGATAGCATCAAAAAGGGCAGCATGGCCGGGAAAATAATGCTCCACCATAACTTAAGCCCCTGGGTAGAGGCTTGAAATACTTCTTCTGGTGAGGCGACAATAGCCACTACAAGCAAAATGGCTCCGAGGCCAAGCAGCAAGGTTGTCCAATAAGGAGCAGGGCGGGCTTCCTTTTGCATCAAAGAGTTCACCTCTCATAAATATACTAAGGAGAGTCGGATGCTGTCTCCAGCGTTTATTCACGTTCATTGTCTGGGTAGAGGTTGCTCGTACACGTTGTCGTAAACAATGTATGCTTTTTTGGAAGGCTTGAGAACAGGTGGTGCAAAGGCACTTGGGTAAGATAGGAGAAGTTAGGCTGCAAGGGGGAGAAGCAATGATGCAAATTAACCGGAAAAGAGCCTTTTTTACAACCGGTTATGTCTTAATACTGGCTGCAATGGTCTATGTGCTGGTTTATATGCCAACCCCTTATCTGATCTATGGACCAGGTGGGGCAAACGAGATCAAGCCGATGGTTAAAGTACAGGAAGGGGATAGCAGCGAACGGGGGAGTTTTATGATGACGACGGTATCGGCGAGATATGCCAATGTCATCATGCTAGCTATGTCCAAGCTGGACAGCAACTCGGAGATTCAGCGCAAAGAGGATCGTCTGCATGGCAGAAGTGAAGATGAATATGCAGCAGAGCAGGTATGGTATATGGGGGATTCCCAATCTTCCGCGATGGAGGCTGCCTATACCCGTGCTCATGTTCCCTATCGCATTGTGCCGGATTATGTGTATGTATTTAAGGTTCCGGGACCAAACAGCGTGTTTGAGCCCGGAGATGAAATATTAGAGTTGAACGGTACGAGGGTAACTGATAATCATTCCATTCGGAAGGCCTTGGAGGATGAGAAACCGGGGACGCTGGCTAAAGTGAAGCTAAAGCGCGATGGAAAGTTGCTGGCAGTGCAAGCTCCATTAACAACCATCACGGACAGTGAGACGGGAAAAGAACGTTCCGGGTTTGGTGTCAGTATTGCCACGGTACAGAAGGTAGAGCCGAAGGATGGACGTAAAACGATTCATTTTACATCCACGGATGTCGGTGGTCCTTCAGCAGGTTTGATGTTTACTATGGAAATCTATAACCAGCTGACACCAGGTGACTTAAGTAAGGGATATCGTGTAGCCGGTACGGGTACTATTGATAAGGACGGTCAGGTTGGAGCGATTGGTGGTGCCAAGTATAAAATTGTCGCTGCTGACCGTCAGGGCGCGGAATTGTTTTTCGTCCCGGCGGATAATTATAAAGAGGCTAAAGCCAAAGCAGAGCAAATCGGAACCCAGATGAAGCTTGTCCCGGTTCGCAAGCTTGGCGATGCGCTGAATTATATGGAAAAGCTGCCTATTAAACCATAACGGGGGGCCGCAAGTAATCAGCATACATGTGACGGATGGCGGGACGCGGCATCCCGGCTGCATGTATGGCGGCGGCGGCAGTATCCCAGTCCAGATGGGCATGTGACCCGGCAGACGGCTTGACCCATACTGGCAGGGCGGCTGTGTCTTTCATTTGCGCCAGCAGCTTGCGTCCAGCCCTGTTAAAGCCGAGCACGCGGATATAGCCGGGACCTTTCGCCAGCTCAGCGGGAGTCATATCGGCTTTGGCATGATTCAGCAAAATATGTGTACACATTCGCTGAAGCTTCGTACGAGTATAGCGTTTTGTCTTGACAGCGGCAAACAGAGCCTCCACAGAGGGCTGGGGCAGCGTGTACAGCGATTGCTGCAGACGGTGCTCCAGTCCTTCGGTGACCTCGTGCAGCTCCGCCAGCTGCTGCGGGCTCCGCGTGATCAGGGCGTTCAGCAGTGGCTGGCAGAACGCTTCCCAATGCAGCGGCGCGCGTTCTTCTTGCCACTCGCGCTGTAAAATCTCCAGGGTCGCCGCAGGTACGTACGGCGATGCGGCCTCCGGCCCGCCGTCCAGCAATAGACGGCGGATGGCCGTGGCGCTGGCGATGACTCCGTCCGCAGGAGCCACGGCTTCGTGGTAGCCCGATCCCGTGCGGGTTACCGTGAAGGGCTTGATCGTGCTGCCCAGTCGTTCCAGCGCAATCAAGTAATGCAGCCCCAGCGTATTGTTGGGCTGCTGCATGAGAGCGGCGAGAGCAGCGCCGTCCGCTCCTTCGGCCGCCAGCGCGGCTGCGGCTCCCGCGTAGGCGGCGGGATAGCTCGCGCCCTTGCTCAGGCGCTGGGCGATGCCGGCCTTGAGTT
Organism: Paenibacillus sp. T2-29; assembly: GCF_052921365.1. Taxonomy (NCBI): domain Bacteria; kingdom Bacillati; phylum Bacillota; class Bacilli; order Caryophanales; family Paenibacillaceae; genus Paenibacillus; species Paenibacillus sp. T2-29. The sequence continues at coordinate 331,449 of NZ_JBREVE010000003.1, forward strand.
CGGCCGGCTCTGCCGCCAGCACGCGAGCCAGCGTGTGCAGCGGGGCGATGTCTCCGCTCTCGCTGCCGAAGCAGAGCGCGTCGACGATGCCCGTCGCGCACAGCAAGGTCACCGCGCCGCGGGCAAACCATTCTGCGGGCTGGACAGCATAGGCTACAGGCAGCTCCAGAACCAGGTCTACGCCCATGGCGAGTGCCATTTCGGTGCGCGACCATTTGTCTGTAATCGCGGGTTCGCCCCGTTGAAGGAAGGGACCACTCATCACAGCCACCGTGCGCTGTGCACCAGTGATACGAAGAGACTCCTTCCAGTGATGGACATGTCCGTTATGCAGGGGATTATACTCTACAATGATACCGAGTGTTTTCAAAACTGTATGTCGGCTCCTTTCTTTAGTAGCTTATTTGATAACTATTTTGAGTGGTTTACTACCAGTGAATGCATGTTTTCAGGGCAGCTATCTGGTATTTCATCATGCACTTCAACAAGACCATTGAGACCTAGAGCAAAAAGCTTTATACTCGCATTATTGTACACGAAGAGTGGCGGGGGTACGAATACTCACAGGTACATGATGAATACAGCACATTTTTTCATTCGCATAGATCTTACCGAACCATTGGAAAACCAATGGATTTGTAAGTGGTGTAAAGTGAAAGGTGTTGACAAACGACTCGATCAGTCGTTATAATAATTTTTGTTTGTTTGGAGTGATAGTGATGCAACTATTTTTTCGCAAAGTAGCAACAAGTGACGGTCCCTTTCCTATCCGTGAATCTCTTAATGTGAGTGAATTGGTGGATGATCGTGCTGATGTTACAGCCGTTTCCCCGCTGGAGACCGACTTGGTCGCCGTTAGTCTGGGCCAAGGCTCGATGAGTGTGGAAGGCACGCTGACCGCAGGTCTGGACATGCTTTGCTCACGCTGTTTGAGCCCGATGCACGAGGATTTGAAAATTGAATTTCGTGAACGGTTTAAGCAAACCTCATCTTCAAGTGTTGAAGAGGAGGATGAAGATGGCGATTTTATCGCAGTGCCGGAGGATTCCTTCGACATTGCACCGTATTGTGAAGAACTGTTTGTACTGCATGTGCCGTTTGCGCCTGTATGCAGTGAGGATTGTCAGGGCATCGCGCCAGCGGCCGGACAAGACTGGAGCCTTGGCTCCGATGACAGTAACGATGGTGATACGGAAAAGATTGATCCGCGTCTGGCAGGGCTTAAGGATTTTTTTAAATGAGAATTGAGTTCAATTCTGAAAAAAATCATCATCCGCTTGTGCCGGGAAGTTATTGAACCGATACGTGGATGTTGCATGCTTGATTCACCGGCTGTAAGATCATTGTCTTCTGGCATTTTCTTTCGGTCTTGAATGAGATAAGAAGTCATACCCGTTATGCGGGGTTGATCTGTTTAAGGAGGTGGGAATAATGGCAGTACCTCAACGGAGAACATCCAAAACTCGTCGCGACAAACGTCGTACTCACTTTAAACTGGAAGTACCAGGTATGGTGAAATGCTCCGAATGTGGCGAATTGAAACTTGCTCACCATGTGTGCAAAGTTTGCGGAACGTACAAAGCTAGAGAGATCATCTCTCAATAATGTCCGATAAGCGGATTCTTTGGAATATTCGCAGAGAAAGTAGCGCTTCACTACAGTGAGGCGCTACTTTTTTTATCAGCAAGCTTTCTTTTTGCGTCAGCATGCTATATACTGTTTTAGTACCAGGTTCTAAGAAAGAAGGGCCTAAGAGGTTCCTTTATACATACAAGAAGACAAACCGGCTTGAAGTTTAGCCGTTAGAACGTAAAGTAACCTGAACTGTCGGCTGAACGGCAGTTTACTGTAGGGAAAGGAGGCGTCACTGATATCGAACGTTTGCCGAAGAGACAGAGACAGCAACGGCTGACTCAATTAATTGATGATAATCCGTTCGTGACGGATCAGGAATTGACAAGACAGCTGAAGGTAAGCATTCAGACCATTCGGTTGGACCGGATGGAACTGGGGATCCCGGAATTGCGGGAGCGGCTAAAGCTGATGGCTGAGCGCTCCTACGATCAGGTTCGTTCCTTGCCTTTACATGAAGTAATTGGGGACATCGTTGATCTCCAGTTGGATCGAAGTGGTATTTCGATTTTTGAAATTAAAGAGGAACATACTTTTTCACGCACAGGCATTGCACGAGGACATTATGTGTTTGCGCAGGCCAATTCATTGGCCGTTGCCGTAATTAACGATGAGATAGCATTGACCGCTTCAGCGGATATTCGCTTTGTTCGTCCGGTTCATTTGGGTGAAAAATGTATTGCTAAGGCATATGTACGCTCAAATCCAGAACAAAAAGGAAAGGCCAAAGTGGAAGTGTTTGCCTACGTAGGAGAAGAAATGGTGTTCCAAGGCAACTTTGTCATTTATCGCTCCACGGAGGAAGAGTATAGCGAAGGAGGAAGTCAGCATGCGGATCGCCATTGATGCCATGGGGGGAGATAATGCTCCTGAGGCGACAGTAGAGGGCGCGTTATCTGCGGCGGCGGAATGGAAGGATACAGACATTACGCTGGTTGGTGACCGGGAACGGATTGAATCGGTTTTGAACGGCAGGGCGCTGCCGACGAACCTCACCATTCGCCATGCGTCCGAAACGATAGATGCGCAGGACGAGCCTGTAAAGGCAGTGCGGCGTAAAAAGGATGCCTCAATGGTCGTAGCGGGTCGAATGGTTAGAGAAGGTGAAGCGGATGCCATGATATCCGCAGGTAATACAGGCGCTCTGATGACTACAGGATTGCTAGTGGTTGGAAGAATGGAGGGCATTGAACGTCCGGCTCTCGCGCCGATGATACCAACGATTGATGATCAAGGTATACTGGCGCTGGACTTGGGGGCCAATATGGATGCCAAGCCTGAACATCTTGCCCAATATGCACTGATGGGGAGCTTGTACCGTCAGAAGGTTCACGGATTGGCTTCTCCAAGAGTGGGTCTGCTGAATGTTGGGACTGAAGCAGGAAAAGGCAATGAACTAACAAAGTTGGCGTATCCTCTTATCGAGCAGTTACCTGTCAATTTTGTGGGGAATGTTGAATCCCGAGATGTGTTAACCGGAAATTGTGATGTATTGGTGTGTGACGGATTCGCCGGAAACATTATGCTAAAATCGCTAGAGGGAACAGCCGGAGCGATATTTTCTCTCCTTAAAGAGCAGTTCACCAAATCTTTAAAGACCAAGCTTGCAGCGGCCTTGATTATGCCTGAACTTCGGGGGCTGAAGGGGAAACTAGATTATAAAGAGCACGGCGGGGCTCCTTTGTTGGGGTTGAGCGGACTCGTCTTAAAAAGTCACGGTTCGTCTGATGGCATTGCCGTCAAAAATGCGGTAAGGCAGGCTCGCACGGCCTTGCAAAACCGGTTGGTGGAAAGTATATCCAAGGAAATCAGCAGGAAGTGAGTGACGATATGAATAAATTACGGCCGGTTGGTGTTATCGGAACAGGGAAATACGTACCTGAGAAAATTCTGACCAATAAAGATTTGGAAGAAATCGTTGAAACAAGTGATGAGTGGATTGTTAGCCGTACAGGGATTCAGGAGCGCCATATTGCTGCTCCAGAGCAGGCTACATCTGATTTGGCTTATGAAGCAGCAGTTAAGGCGTTGGAGTCTGCGGGTATGACGGCACAAGATCTGGACCTGATTATAGTAGCTACGGTTACACCAGATATGGCATTTCCGTCAACTGCTTGCATTCTTCAGGACAAGTTGGGGGCCAAAGGCGCAGCGGCTTTCGATTTGTCTGCTGCATGCTCGGGTTTTGTGTACGGGCTGGCTACGGCAACGAGTTTCATTAAGACAGGTATTTATAACAATGCGTTAATTATTGGTGCAGACTGCCTTTCCCGGATTACAGATTATACTGACCGCAACACCTGCGTTCTTTTCGGAGATGGAGCAGGAGCTGTAGTGATTGGTGAAGTACCTGAAGGTAGAGGATTCCAATCCTTTGATCTGGGGGCTGAAGGCGCTGGAGGCACCTTGCTCAAGTTGGAAGCTGGGGGCTCACGTTTGCCTGCGAGTGCGGATACACTGGAAAATAAACAGCACTATATTTACATGAACGGACGCGAAGTGTTCAAGTTCGCGGTTCGCGTTATGGGAACAGCAACGGTTGATGTGTTGGAGAAAGCTGGGATGTCCAAAGACGACATCGATCTGTTCGTTCCGCATCAAGCCAATATCCGAATCATCCAATCCGCAATGCAACGTTTGGATTTACCAGAGGAAAAGGTAGTTATTAATGTTAATAAATATGCGAATACATCCGCAGCATCTATTCCTCTCGCTCTTGTGGAAGCAGCTGAGGAAGGCCGCATGAAGGAAGGCGACCGTATACTAATGGTGGGCTTTGGCGGCGGTTTGACCTGGGGTGCGTCGGTTCTTATCTGGTAATTAAGTGGAAGTTTTGATATAATATTGAATTTGTCTGGTGTTTTACAGAAGAAGCATTGGATACAGAGAGGTGCATGCACGATGGGCAAAACGGCATTTATATTTCCCGGTCAGGGTTCACAAGCTTTAGGTATGGCTAAAGATGCTTATGAAGCAGTTCCAGCTGCAACAGAAGTATTCCGTAAAGCGGACGAACGTTTGGGTTTCGCGCTAAGCACACTGATATTTGAAGGGCCTGACACAGCCTTGAAGCAAACATCCAATACGCAGCCTGCACTGTTAACGGCGAGCATTGCGTTGTATGAAGCGTTCAAGGAAAAGGGCATCCGCCCTGATTATGTGGCTGGGCACAGTCTAGGAGAATACAGTGCGCTAGTGGCTTCCGGTGTTCTCACATTTGAGGATGCAGTTGAGACTGTTCGTGCACGTGGTCAGTTTATGGAGCAGGCCATTCCTGATGGACAAGGCGGGATGGCTGCTGTGCTGGGAGCTGATCGTGAAGCATTGGCAGCATTGTGCCGTGATATTACGGAGTCTGGCCAACTGGTTGAATTGGCCAACATCAACTGTCCTGGACAGATTGTTGTATCCGGTACAAAGGCGGGCGTAGCTGCCGTCGCTGAACGTGTGAAGGAAGCAGGCGGTAAGCGTGCTATTACTTTGGAGGTCAGCGGACCTTTTCATTCGTCATTGATGAAGGAAGCGGCGGACAAGCTCTCCGGTAAATTGGAGACTGTGAAATTTGCTGAAGCCCAGATTCCGGTTGTGACCAATGTGACAGCAAAACCTGTACGTGAGGGAAGTGAAATTCGCCAACTGTTGGTGGAACAGGTCTATTCTCCGGTACTATGGGAAGACAGCGTAGCATGGTTACTGGAACAAGGTGTGGACACCTTTGTTGAGTTTGGACCGGGAAGTGTTTTGACCGGACTGGTTAAAAAGATTGACAAAACGGTTAAGCTGTATAACATGAGTAGCCTGGAGTCGTTTGCTTCTATAACAGAAGCCCTGGAAGCCCGCTAAAAGTATTAATGATTGCCTTTACGGGTTAAATACTTGCAAGGGAGGACTATGATGTCTAAGCCATTGAGTGGAAAAACAGCGCTGGTTACGGGAGCGTCGCGCGGAATTGGCCGTAGTATCGCACTGGCGCTGGCTGAAGCAGGGGCTAATGTCGCAGTAAATTATGCTGGTAGCGAAGCGGCTGCGACTGAGGTAGCAGAGCTGATTCGTGCCAAAGGTGTAGAAGCTATTACAGTTCAGGCTAATGTGGGACGTGCTGAAGAAGCTGATCAGTTGATCAAGGATGTAATTGGCGCTTGGGGCAAGATTGATATCCTGGTGAATAATGCTGGCATAACAAGAGATAATTTAATCATGCGGATGAAAGAAGAGGAATTCGATCAGGTGATCGAAACGAATCTTAAGGGTGTGTTTAATTGTCTCAAGGCGGCCACACGCCCAATGATGAAGCAGCGTTCTGGACGAATTATCAATATCTCTTCCGTTGTTGGTGTACTTGGTAACGCAGGACAAGCCAACTATGTCGCTGCTAAAGCGGGAGTGATTGGTCTTACTAAATCCTCTGCTAGAGAGCTTGCCTCAAGAGGAATTACAGTGAACTGTGTGGCTCCTGGATTCATTGATACTGAAATGACACAGGTGCTGGCTGATGATTTGCGTGACAATATGCTTAGCGGTATTCCGCTGGCCCGTCTTGGACGGCCTGAGGAAATTGCAGATGTGGTGCTATTCTTGGCCTCGGATGCTTCCTCATATATGACGGGCCAGACTTTGCATGTGGATGGCGGCATGTATATGTAGTTCTTGTTGCCAATCCGCATGCCCCGATGGAGAGTAGTTAATGAAAACTCTCTTCTATGGCATTTTAATTGTAATTTTCGTATAATACCATAAGGAGGAGGTGAGCCGGATGTCCGATGTATTGGAGCGCGTAAAACGCATTGTCGTTGACCGTTTGGGAGCCGACGAAGCCGAAGTTACACTTGAAGCATCTTTTAAAGATGATTTAGGCGCTGATTCTCTCGATGTAGTTGAATTGGTTATGGAATTGGAAGATGAGTTTGATATGGAAATCTCTGATGAAGATGCAGAGAAAATTACAACTGTAGGTGAAGTTGTGAAGTACATACAATCTCATACCTAATTCATGTCATCAAAAGTCCCGTTCTGTTACAGGCGGGACTTTCTCCTAATTATACAGATTGAACTAAAGACGGAATTGTCGCGTGTTTTTGACTTCATCTCAGCTTCACTTCGTCAAGGGCTGAGTATAATGCGGCATTACTAACTTTAGTTGATTCTATATTATTTTTGTACACAAGCGTGTGCGAACTAAAAATACAATTTGCAGTAGACATAGAGGTGATTATCTTTGAAACAACGTGTTGTCATAACAGGAATGGGTGTAATCACTTCGCTGGGACAGGATTTGAACACACTATGGGATAATCTGATGGCTGGAAAATCTGGTATCAGTAAAATCGAAGCTTTTGATACAAGTGAATACACTACGAAAATAGCCGCTTCCATTAAAGATTTTAATCCAGAGGATTATATCGATCGTAAGGATGCGCGTAAAATGGACCGCTTTGTGCAGTTCGCGGTTGCTGCTAGTAAATTGGCGCTTGAGGACAGCAAACTCGTAATCGGAGAGAATGTGGATGCTGAGCGTGTTGGTGTATCTGTTGGTTCTGGTATTGGCGGATTGGGCACTTGGGAAGATCAGCATAATGCACTGATCGAAAAGGGACCTAAACGCGTAAGCCCTTTCTTCATTCCGATGATGATTGCTAATATGGGTTCCGGTCAAGTTTCGATCTCACTCGGTGCTAAGGGTCCCAATACATCGCCAGTTACGGCTTGTGCCACAGGTAGTCATGCTATCGGTGATTCCTTCCGCATGATTCAGCGCGGTGACGCTGACGCTATGATTTGCGGCGGTGCCGAAGCAACGATTCGTCCGATTGGTATTGCTGGATTTTGCTCCATGCGAGCGATGTCCACACGTAACGATGAGCCGGAAAAGGCAAGTCGTCCATTTGATACCGAACGGGACGGATTTGTTATGGGCGAAGGCTCTGGTGTACTGATTCTGGAATCGTTGGATCATGCTTTGAAGCGTGGTGCACATATTTACGGCGAAGTGATTGGCTATGGTCTTTCAGGCGATGCCCATCATATGACGGAGCCTGATCCAGAGGGAGCAGCACGCTGCATTAGAATGGCGATCCGTGATGCTGGATTGAATCCTGAAGATATCGATTATATCAATGCACATGGTACATCTACGCCGGTTGGTGACAAATCGGAGACGGAAGCAGTTAAGAAAACGCTTGGAGAGCATGCCTATAAGGTAGCGATCAGTTCAACCAAGTCGATGACAGGGCATCTTCTGGGTGCAGCGGGAGGCGTTGAAGCCGTAATTTGTGGTCTTGCGCTCCAACATCAGACAATTCCGCCAACAATTAATTTGGACAATCAAGACCCAGCTTGTGATCTTGATTATGTACCTAATAAGCCGAGAAAAGCGGAACTGAATGTGGTTATGTCCAATTCCTTTGGTTTTGGAGGTCACAATGCTACGGTTATTCTAAAAAAATATGAAGCGTAAGGGGTCAGTTCGTTGAGTGGAGACTTGAAGCAATTACAGCAGAAACTTCATATTCAATTCAACAATCGGCAGCTTCTGAAGCAGGCTTTTACGCACGCTTCCTACGTAAACGAACATCGGTTCAGTCAGCATGCAGATAATGAGCGTCTGGAATTTCTGGGTGACGCTGTTCTGGAACTGACGGTGTCTGAGCAATTGTACAATCAGTACCCTAACCGGCCCGAAGGCGAACTAACCAAGTTGCGTGCAGCTATTGTCTGTGAGCCTTCTTTGGTGAAGTTTGCTGTCGGGCTTGAGTTTGGGCAGTATGTATTGCTTGGAAAAGGTGAAGAGCTGACAGGCGGACGTACTCGTCCTGCTCTGTTGGCTGATGTGTTCGAGGCGTTCGTAGGCGCGCTTTATTTGGATCAGGGTCTGGAAGCCGTCCGGTCGTTTCTAGAACGTTATATTTTTCCTCAAATTGTATTAAACGGTAAGCTTCAGATGAGTGATTTCAAAACAGAGCTTCAGGAACTGACGCAGCATCATAACATGGGGATGCTTGAATACAAGATTGTCGAGGAACGCGGACCTGCCCATGAACGCGAGTTTGTAGCCGAGGTATATATGGACAGCGAACGGCTGGGGGCAGGTACAGGACGCTCCAAAAAGGAAGCTGAGCAGCAAGCGGCGGCAGTTGCTTTAAACCGTTTGAAGCTGGCGGAATCGTAATCGGTACCTGAGCGACCCGAACGGGTGACGCAAGCAGAGGACACAAAGTAAGAGCAAAGGGCAGTCCGCGGGGAGTCCCGGCCCATAATGGCGAATGGACTGCGTTTTGCTCTTTTTTCGTGGCTTTACTGCTGTAAAGTGAACGTCGATACTGTGCTTTTTTCAAATTAGTCTTATGCTACAATAAGGATAATTCAATCAATCAGGTCAATGAAGTTGTACAAGCATATTTGAATGTTAGAGGTGAGATTGAGCATGTTTTTAAAGCGCATTGAGCTGGCGGGCTTCAAATCGTTTGCAGATAAAACGGAAATGGAATTTGTCCGCGGCATTACGGCAGTCGTCGGACCCAATGGGAGTGGAAAAAGTAATATTTCCGACGGAATTCGTTGGGTGTTGGGCGAACAGAGTGCCAAATCACTGCGTGGCGGCAAGATGGAGGACATTATTTTTGCAGGTAGTGATGCTCGTAAGGCTGTTAATTACGGTGAAGTATCACTTACGCTAGATAATGAAGATCAGGCATTGCCTCTGGATTTTGGTGAAGTGACGGTAACGCGACGTGTGCATCGGAGTGGGGATAGTGAATATTTCATTAATCGTCAATCATGCAGACTTCGGGATATTACTGAGCTGTTTATGGATACAGGGATTGGTAAAGAAGCTTATTCGATTATTGGGCAAGGACGTATTGAAGAAATTTTGAGTACCCGATCTGAGGATCGACGGGGTATTTTTGAGGAAGCCTCGGGTATCGTAAAATATAAATCACGTAAAAAAGATGCAGTTCGCAAGCTGGATGAAACAGAGCAAAATTTGCTGCGCATTCACGATTTGGTCAGTGAACTAGAGGATCAGATTGGACCTCTTAAGGAGCAGTCTGAAAAGGCGATTCATTTTAAAGAGCTGCGCAGTGAATTAAAATCAAAAGAAATTTCGATGTACGTCCATCAAATTGAACAAATTCATACTTCGTGGAGCGATGCGACTTCCAAACTAGCTTTGTTGCAGCAAGAGCAGCTTCAGTTGTCTACAGTAGTGTCCCGCCATGATGCGATGCTGGAAAACGATCGTAATGAATTACGGCAGCTGGAAGAGCAAGTAGAACGTCTGCAAAAGGATCTGCTGCAATACAGTGAAGCTACGGAAAAAAGTGAAGGATACGGTGAATTGCTCAAAGAGCGCACACGCAATTTGGAGGCCAATCGGGAACAATTGATCTTATCCCTCAGCACAAGTGAATCACGGCATTCCGAACGCAAAAGCGAACTGGATCAGCTGAACGAAAAGCTGTCAGCGCTGAATGTAGAGCTGGACGAGTTGCGTGCGCGTCTGTCTGATGAAGAGGCCAAACTGATTGGCGTCACAGGTGGAATCAGCCAGGAGCAGGAAGAAAGCCTAAAGGGTGGTCTGCTGGAGCTGATGAATCAGATGGCGCAGGCGCGTAACGAAATTCGTTATACCGACCAACAGAAGGAAGCGTTGGAACGCCGAGTGAATCGCGTCAGTGATGAATCCGGCAAATGGGAAGCCCAAAAAGTCGAACTTGAACAGCGCAAAAAAGGGTTGGAAGCGACGATTCAGAAGCTGGGACAGGAAATTAGCAGTTTGCGCAGTGGCTATATTCAGGGAAGTGAACAGTACCAGGCCCTGCAAAAACTACTGGAAGAAAACCAGGGCACGGTTCGTAAATGGGAACAAAAACGTGAGGCTCAAATTTCACGGCGAGATACGATGAAAGAAATGCAGGATGACTTTGACGGCTTCATGCTCGGAGTTAAAGAGGTGTTAAAGGCTTCACGCAAAGGAACTTTGCACGGTGTGCATGGAGCAGTAGCGGAGCTGATTCGGGTACCTGAGCATTTAGAGCAGGCGATGGAAACCGCTTTGGGCGCTTCAGTTCAGCATATTGTGATGGAAAATGAATCGGTATCCAGACAGGCGATCAGTTTTCTAAAGCAACGTCAATTGGGCAGAGCGACATTCTTGCCTATGGACGTTATCCGCCCGCGTCAGATTGGTGCTGGAGAACGTCAAATTGTGGAAAGCGCAGAAGGCTTTGTCGGGATCGGTGCAGATCTTGTTCAGTACGATGATCGATATGCCGGAATCGTAGGCAGTCTCTTGGGGAATGTGGTCATTGCCCGTACGCTGGAAGATGCCAATCGTATTGCGGCCCGTTGTCAATATAGATATCGTGTTGTCACGCTGGAAGGCGATGTTGTCAATGCAGGTGGTTCCATGACTGGGGGGAGCCAGTTCAAGAAAAATGCTAATCTGCTGGGCCGTAAACGTCAGCTGGATCAGTTGGATCAAGACATTCTAGACACGGAACAGCAAATTGCCAGGTTGCGCCAGAGTGCAATAGATACCAAACGACAGTTGGAGGAGACTCAGACCCGTCTGGATGAATTGCGCCAGGGCGGCGATGTGAAGCGGACCGAAGAGCAGCAGATGGCAATGGAGCTCAAACAACTTGAGCATGAACTTCGTCATGTTCTGGAGCAGGTAGCTGCGTCTGGCCAGGAGAAAAAAGGCTTTGACCAGGAAATCAAGGAGTTGGAAGCTTCCCGTGCAGAAGCACTGGTAAAGTTGGCTGCGCTGGAGGAAGAAGAGAAGAAAACGCATCAAGCCATTCACGCTGCCGAATTTGCTCGTAAAGCGAATGAATCAGCCAAAGAGCAGCTGCAAGGAGAGCTCACCAATCTCAAGGTAAGAGAAGGCAAGTTGGACCAAGAGCGCTTTTCATTGGAAGAGCAGATTCGCAGACTGCGTGGGGATTATGATACCCTTGGTAAGGATTCAAGACAAAACAAGACCTTGCTTGCTTCCATCGAAGCGGATTTGCTCACCAATGAGCAGGAGACCGTGAAACAAATTGAGAATCTTAATCAATACCGTTTGAAAAAGGAAGAAGCTGCAGAGCAATTGGAATTCAAACGGGCTGCACGCAGCAGCTTGTCCAAAAAACTGGAAGTTGCTGAGAATGACACAAAAGAACAGCGAATTCAGCTTAAGTCGGTGGAGGAACTGCTTCGCCAAACAGAAATTGGAGTAAACCGACTTGATGTGGAACTGGAAAATGTTTTGAAAAAATTAAGTGATGATTATGAACTCAGCTATGAGCTGGCCAAGCAACGTTACCCTATACCGGAAGATATTGAAGGTACGCAGAGTGAGGTGGAAAGGCTCAAACGCGGGATATCTGCGCTGGGTGAGGTCAATCTGGGTGCTATTGAGGAATACCAGCGTGTACATGAGCGCTATACGTTTCTTGATGAGCAAAAGTCTGATTTGGTAGAGGCCAAGACAACGCTTTATCAGGTTATTCGTGAAATGGATGATGAAATGTCCAAGCGCTTCAAGACCACGTTCGATGCGATTCGTCGCGAATTTGGAACGGTTTTCTCCAAGCTGTTCGGAGGCGGACGTGCAGACCTTGTGTTGCTTGATCCGGAACGTTTGCTGGAGACAGGCATTGACATTGTAGCTCAGCCTCCAGGCAAAAAACTTCAAAACTTACAGTTGTTGTCAGGCGGTGAACGGGCTCTAACAGCAATGGCTTTATTATTTGCCATTTTACACGTTAAACCTGTTCCATTCTGTGTACTCGATGAAGTAGAGGCAGCATTAGACGAAGCAAATGTGGTGCGTTTTGCTCAGTATTTACGGGAATTCTCAGAGCAGACACAGTTTATCGTAGTTACACACCGTAAAGGCACCATGGAAGAATCCGATGTGCTGTACGGGGTTACGATGGAAGAAGGCGGGGTTTCTAAACTCGTATCTGTCAAGCTGGACAACGATGAAGCTGAGATTGCCTGACATCAAATAACATACTTTCAGATCAACGGAGGGAATCCATGAGTTTCTTTAGAAAATTGAAGGAAAGCATCGCAAGTAAAACGGAATCGGTCACAAAGCAGTTCAAAGACGGTTTAGAAAAAACACGTAAAGGTTTCGTCGAAAAAGTAACGGACCTGATGATTCGCCGTAAAAAAATTGATGAGGAATTTTACGAGGAACTGGAAGAAATTCTGATCGGAGCGGACGTAGGCGTCAATACCGTTATGAACCTCATTGAAGACTTGCGGGGAGAAGTGAAAAAACGCAAAATCGAGGATGCGTCCGAGTTACAGCCTGTACTGTCGGAAAAGCTGTCTGAGTTGCTGCGGGGGAATGACAATAGTCAGCTCAAAATGAATCCAGACGGGATTACGGTCATTCTATTCGTAGGCGTCAATGGAGTCGGAAAAACAACGACCATTGGCAAGTTGGCTCATCGTTTTAAACAAGAGGGCAAAAAAGTATTGTTGGCTGCTGGAGATACATTCCGGGCGGGCGCGATTGAACAGTTGGAGGTTTGGGGCCAACGGGCAGGTGTAGAGGTCATCAAACAGCAATCTGGTTCTGATCCAGCTGCGGTTATGTTTGATGCCGTACAGGCTGCCAAGCAGCGTCAAGTAGATGTTTTGTTATGCGATACAGCAGGACGTCTTCAAAATAAAAGCAATCTAATGGAAGAATTGAACAAGATTTTCCGCGTTATCCAGCGTGAAATTCCAGACGCTCCTCATGAAGTGTTGTTGGTACTTGATGCGACGACTGGACAAAATGCACTTAACCAAGCCAAGCTGTTTGGTGAGAAGAGCGGCGTAACCGGTCTGGTACTGACAAAATTGGATGGAACAGCAAAGGGCGGGATTGTTGTTGCTATCCGTCAGGAATTGAATTTGCCTGTTAAGCTGGTGGGCTTAGGTGAAAAAGTGAATGATCTTCAACCGTTTGATTCAGAACAATTTGTTCATGCATTGTTCGCCGGTTTGATCCAAGAAGAGGCTGTCGAAGCTGGCGAGGAAGAGCAGAACTAATCCGTTTGATTAGACTTGCTTATAAGTCTGGGACTAAGCAGTGCTCCTGTTGCCGCGTAAGTCCGCCCAATTGTATAATGAAAGCAAAAGGTTTGACGATGCCGGATAAATTTCTTGTATAAAAATATTACTCAGGAAGCCGGGTGAAAAACGATGGCAAACACCTATACTTATTCCCGCCGGGAAGAAGTAGCTAACGCGATTACACATGGTATTGGAGCCGTTTTAAGTGTAGCAGCGCTTGTGCTACTCATTGTTTTTGCTAGCATGAAAGGAACTGCTTGGCATGTCGTAAGCTTTACAATTTACGGGATTACAATGCTGTTGCTGTATACCAATTCCACGTTGCTTCATAGCCTGCGTGAAGGAAAATTGAAGGATTTGTTCGAAATATTCGATCATTCTTGTATTTACCTGTTCATTGCAGGTAGCTACACCCCTTTTATGCTCGTTGCCTTGCGAGGTACTCTGGGATGGACGCTATTTGGAGTGATTTGGGGGATCGCTTTGTTTGGTGTACTGTTCAAGGCGTTCTTCACCAAACGCTTCCTATTTATGTCTACTGTGTTTTACATTATAATGGGCTGGCTCATTACAATTGCCTGGAATCCCCTGATGGCCATTGTTCCCGCCGGAGGGATGACGCTATTGTTCGTGGGTGGTCTTATGTATACGCTGGGCACGATTTTTTATGTGTGGCGGGCATTTCCATATCACCATGCGATCTGGCATCTGTTTGTTTTGGCAGGCAGCATACTTCATTTTCTGGCTGTTCTGCTGTATCTTACTCCAGTAAGGGTTTGAGTGAGAGGGGCAAAAAAGTCGATCTATTCTCCCGTTTAAGGGCAGTGGATCGGCTTTTTTTTGTATGACAAGGGATAACGCTTGACATCTTCTTTTCTTTTATGTATGATAAGGAACGTTGAAAAGAACTGTAAAGTGTTTTTCCTTGACGATGGAGGTATACACGATGAGTCAGGAGAATCGGCTGGAAAAGACAAACCGGATTAACCGACTGTTTGACTTCTATGAACCTCTACTTACAGAGAAGCAACAGATGTTTTTAAAATATTACTTCCATGATGATTTTTCTTTAGGGGAAATTGCATCGGAATTTCAAATTAGCCGTCAGGCAGTCTATGAACATATTAAACGTGCTGAACAGGTATTAGAAATGTATGAGGAAAAGCTTGGATTGCTAAGTAAGCATGAACGTAGAATCCAAGATTTAGAGGAACTGAATGCGACATTATATGATGCATTCGGAAAAGTTGGTAAGCCCGATAAGGATACATTGCAACATGTCCAACAAATTGTAAATCGCCTGCAGGAATTGTAGGATATATAAATGAAGAACTAACAACCCTGGTAGACAAGGAGGTGCGAAAGTATGGCATTTGAAGGATTATCGACTCGCTTGCAAAATGTATTCAGTAAATTGCGCGGCAAAGGAAAAGTGTCTGAGGATGATGTAGCTCAGGCGATGCGTGAAGTGCGATTGGCTTTGCTTGAAGCGGACGTTAACTTCAAGGTTGTAAAGGACTTTATTGCCAAGGTAAAGGAGAAATCCGTTGGTAAGGAAGTGATGGACAGCTTTACGCCAGGCATGGTCATCATCGACATTGTAAACAAGGAATTGACCGAGTTGATGGGTGGCAGTCAGGCCAAGCTTGCCAAAGCAAACAAACCGCCTACAGTCATTATGATGGTGGGTCTCCAGGGCGCAGGTAAGACGACGACGTCAGGTAAACTAGCGAAGTTGTTGCAAAAGCAAAACCATCGTCCATTGCTTGTAGCTGGTGATATTTACAGACCTGCCGCGATCAAGCAGCTTCAGATTCTCGGTGAGCAGATTAACGCACCTGTATTTACATTGGGAGATCAGACAAGCCCGGTGGAAATCGCAAAACAGGGTTTGCAGCATGCTAAGGATAATGGTAATGACTACGTTATTATAGATACTGCCGGTCGTCTTCATGTTGATGAAGAACTGATGGAAGAGTTGCGCCAGATTCATACTAATGTCAAGCCGGATGAAGTTCTGCTGGTTGTAGATAGCATGACAGGACAGGATGCAGTTAACGTTGCGGAGCACTTTAACAATAGCCTTGAGTTAACGGGAGTTGTACTGACAAAGCTGGACGGCGACACTCGTGGGGGCGCGGCCTTGTCGGTTAAAGCTGTGACAGGATGCCCGATCAAGTTTGCTACATTGGGTGAAAAGCTGGATGCAATGGAGCCATTTCACCCTGAGCGGATGGCTTCACGGATTTTAGGCATGGGTGACATGCTGTCCCTGATTGAAAAAGCGCAGTCCAATATCGACGCGGATAAGGCGAAGGAAATGGAACGGAAAATGCGCAATGCCGAGTTTACTTTCGAGGATTTTCTGGAGCAAATGGATCAGGTTAAGAAGCTTGGCCCAATCGACCAGATTCTCGATATGATTCCTGGTATGGGCAACATGAAGCAAATGAAAGACATCAAAGTGGATGACAAACAGATGGGCCGGATTGAGGCTATCGTTCATTCGATGACTAAACAGGAAAAGCAAAACCCAGACATGATTAATCATAGTCGTCGCAAGCGGATTGCTGTAGGCAGTGGAACATCGCTGGCTGAGGTAAATCGTCTCATTAAGCAATTTGACGAAATGCGCCGTATGATGAAGCAGTTCTCAGATATGATGGGTCCTAAGGGTGGCAAAAACAAGGCTCTGAAACAGCTGAAGAGTATGGGCAAAGGTATGAAGTTTCCTTTCCGCTAAAAGGTCGATAGGCCTTTGGAGTTATAGGATAGCAATATACAGTCTACTTTTTGAAGGAGGTGAATTTTCGTGGCAGTTCGTATTCGTCTGAAACGTATGGGTGCACATAAAGCTCCTTTCTATCGCGTCGTGGTATCTGATTCCCGTTCCCCGCGTGACGGTCGTTTTATCGAAGAAATCGGTTACTACAACCCTATTACAGTACCAGCGGTTGTAAAAATTGATGAAGATAAAGCGCTGAAATGGTTGCAAGATGGTGCACAAGCATCCGACACTGTTCGCAACTTGCTTAGCAAAGCGGGCGTGTTGAAAAAGTTTCATGAGCTTAAAACACAGAAATAAGGTGCTGATACGGAGGGTCAACCATGGAAGAATTAGTGATAATCATTGCTAAGGCTTTAGTCGATCATCCGGATGATGTGACCGTGAAGACCTTGGAGAAGGATCGACTTGTAGTGTATGAACTTAGTGTACATCCTGAGGATGTGGGCAAGATCATTGGCAAGCAGGGACGTATCGCCAAGGCGCTTCGCACTGTGGTTGCATCAGCAGCCGTTAAGATGGATAAACGGGTTACCGTAGACATCATATCTTAAAGATATACGAAAGTGGGTTAGGATGTATGTCCTAACCCTTTTTCGTACATGATGAAGATGATATGGAGCGGAGCCGATTATATGCAGGAGGAACACGATGCAGCAAATGTTTAATGTCGGGAAAATTGTGAATACACATGGAATTCGCGGTGAGCTAAAAATATTAACGACAACTGATTTTCTTGAGGATCGTTTTGCCAAAGGCAGCGAGCTATTGATTGTTCCAGCAGATGGCAAAGCACCGATTCCCGTAACTGTAGAAACAGCTCGTTTTCAAAAAAATATGGTTGTCGTAAAATTTAAGGAATATCACAACATCAATGATGTTGAGAAATATAAAGGTACTTTGTTAAAGGTCTCTGCTGAACGGTTAGGAGAATTGGAAGAAAACGAGTTTTACTTTCATGAAGTAGTCGGTATGGAAGTAGTAACGGAAGACGGAACTAAGCTCGGTGAGGTAAAAGAAATTTTGACACCGGGAGCGAATGATGTATGGGTAGTCCAAATGCCTAAAGGTAAGGAACTGCTATTGCCGTATATAGAGGATGTTATTTTGGATGTAAACGTGCGCGAAAAACGGGTTACAGTACGATTAATGGAAGGTCTGCTGTAATGCGGGTGGATGTACTGACCCTGTTTCCAGAGATGTTTGATGGCGTTTTTAATGCAAGCATTCTGGGAAAAGCAAGGGATAAGGGGATTGTATCACTGCAAGCGGTTAATTTTCGCCAGTATGCCGGCAACAAGCATGGGCAAGTGGATGATACGCCCTATGGTGGTGGAGGCGGCATGGTTTTGAAGCCAGACCCTATT
This sequence comes from Paenibacillus sp. T2-29, assembly GCF_052921365.1. Lineage (NCBI taxonomy): Bacteria > Bacillati > Bacillota > Bacilli > Caryophanales > Paenibacillaceae > Paenibacillus > Paenibacillus sp. T2-29. Next base: position 349,293 of record NZ_JBREVE010000003.1, read on the forward strand.
TTTGCTGCCGTGGAAGCGCTGTTGGATAAATCAGAGCAATCAACATTTGAAGCTGCCGTTGAAGGTATTGGAGATGAAGATGCCGAACATAACGCAGACATAAAAACTCCGCGTATTATTTTGATGTGTCCACAAGGAGAGACTTTTACGCAAAAAAAAGCGGAAGAGCTTGCCAAAGAGGACCATCTTATTTTTATATGTGGACATTATGAGGGTTATGATGAGCGTATTCGAGAGCATCTGGTGACGGATGAGCTTTCGATCGGAGATTATGTATTGACTGGTGGCGAGCTACCAGCCATGGTCGTCATTGATAGTGTGACACGGTTGTTACCAGGAGTGTTGGGTAATGAAACGAGTGCGGTAACAGATTCGTTTAGTACAGGACTGTTGGAATACCCACATTATACTCGGCCTGCTGAGTTTCGGGGCTGGAAAGTGCCGGATGTACTCTTATCAGGGCATCATGTCAATATTGACTCTTGGAGACGACAAGAGGCGTTACGTCGTACGATGGAACGTCGACCGGACTTGCTGGAACAGGCTGAACTGACAAGCAGGGAGCGCGCGTGGATTGAGGAGCAGCACCAATCCGACAGTTCGAGGGACAAGCGATAAAGCACTATTAACATGAGTGGATTTGAAAGCAGGCAGGGACCTGTTTTATAATGAAGTCAATTAAATAATGTTTGGTCAAATCCCTTTTTGTTGTTGCAATGCGGTAACCTCCATGATACAATACATCTGTTGTGTGTAATACGGTGGTCCTCTGTGGATGATGAAGGAAACGGAAGAGTTTCCAGAAGAAACATGAACACCTGTACGGAAGGAGGGAGTCATAGATGAATATCGTCCAAGCGATTACTGAAGAACAACTGCGTAAAGATCTGCCTAACTTTCGTCCTGGTGACACTTTGAAAGTGCACGTGAAGGTTATCGAGGGAACTCGTGAGCGTATCCAGTTGTTTGAAGGTGTAGTAATTAAACGCCGTGGTGGTGGAATCAGTGAGACTTTTACAGTTCGTAAAATTTCTTACGGTGTAGGTGTGGAAAGAACTTTCCCGCTTCATTCCCCAAAAATCGATAAAATCGAAGTGGCTCGCCGTGGTAAAGTGCGTCGTGCGAAGCTTTATTATCTTCGTGAACTGCGCGGTAAAGCAGCGAGAATTAAAGAAATTCGTCGTTAATACAACGAATAACGAAAGGGGCTTGGTTACAAGCTCCTTTCGTTTTTTCTACGTACATAGGGAACTGTGGATTATTGACCGTAAAGAGAGGACAGTGAGCTATGGAGCAAGAAGTAGGACAAGGAGCTGTGCAGCAGCCAACTGATCAGGATGGTACGCCCAAGCGTAAACCAAAAAATGAGATTTTTGAGTGGCTCAAGGCCATCATTATTGCGTTAGTGCTTGTCTTTTTAATCCGCTGGCTTCTCTTTAAGCCTTTTATTGTGGATGGTCCGTCAATGCAGCCTAACTTTCATACCGGAGAACGCGTCATTGTAAATGAGATTTTGTATGATTTTCGTGCTCCTAAACCGGGTGAAGTGATCGTGTTCCATGTCCCGGAAGAAAAAAGAGACTTCATCAAGCGCGTCATTGCCGTTGCGGGTGATACGGTCAAGGTAGAAGGTGACACGATTACAGTAAATGGTAAGCCGATCCAAGAACCTTATCTCAAGGCTCCTTTGGAAGAAGCACATCAAAATGGCGAACTTTACAACAAGTTTACCAATTTTCCAAATGAAAAGTTTAAGAATGGAAAAGTGCCAGAAGGGCATATTTTTGTTATGGGCGATAACCGTTCCAATAGTACAGACAGTCGGATGATTGGATATATTGATTTGAAGGAAGTCGTGGGCCGGGCTGATGTCATTTTTTGGCCTGTGAAGGATATGCAGTGGATTAACCACTAGAAATAACTAATAAGCAGCATAGCTGCCGTAATCCTAACTATGACCCTAAGGGTGAAAGTAGGAGTTACGCTCAATGGGGTGATGACGGTGACGATTCAATGGTTTCCTGGTCACATGACCAGAGCGCGCCGCCAAATTGAAGCAAAATTAAAGCTGATTGATTTGGTTATTGAGCTGATTGATGCTCGGTTGCCGCTTTCCAGCCGAAATCCAATGATTGATGATATTTTGCAAGGCAAGCCGCGAATGATTATTTTGAACAAGGCAGATTTGGCGGACCCTGTAGTATCACAGCAATGGATTGCCTACTTTAAGGAACAGGGGCATGTAGCCTTTCCAGTAGATGCCACGACAGGGACGGGGCTCAAAGAAATTCCGGTTCAGGCCAAGCTGTTGCTTAAGGAAAAAATAGACCGGCAGATTTCGAAGGGAATGAATCCGCGTCCTATACGTGCTTTGATTGTCGGTATTCCGAATGTCGGCAAATCGACATTGATCAACCGAATGGCAGGACGTAATATTGCAGCTACGGGTGATCGCCCCGGAGTAACGAAGGCACAACAGTGGATCAAGACCGGAGAAATTGAATTGCTGGATACACCAGGTATTTTGTGGCCTAAATTTGAGGATCAGAACGTGGGCTATCGTCTAGCAGTTACAGGCGCGATCAAGGAAGAAATTTTAAATGTAGAGGACATTGCCTTTTTCGCGACAAAATATCTTGTTCAATATTATTGGGATGCCATGGCAGAACGTTTTGAGCTTACCGAACGCCCTGAGGATACAGAAAATCCAGATGATGTTGTGAACGTTATGGAGGCAATCGGACGTAAGCGTGGCTGTATTGTTAGTGGTGGACGTGTAGATCTCGAAAAGGCGTCAAAAATTATTTTGCGTGAGCTACGTGCAGGGAAGCTGGGACGATTCAGTTTAGAAGCACCATATTGATAGAGCTGGTACATCTGATACAGAACATTGCATTTTGTGGCAAGGAAGAACCTTCCCCATCTCTCCGGAGAGGAGGAAGGTTTTTTGGTATGTAAAGGTAGATAGAAAAGGGTTTTGAACAGTAGAGGTCTGTGGTAAGCTGAATTCAATTGTTAGAGCTACGGCATGATGAAGCTTAAACTACGTAAAGATGGGCAGGTATTGAATATGGAAGCTAAAGAGAACGCAGTAAAGGACATGCTGCACTATGAAAAAAAATGCTGGGAACAATCTTGTGAGCGGATTGCAGGTATTGACGAGGTAGGGCGTGGATGTCTGTTTGGAGATGTTGTGGCGGCAGCAGTCATTTTACCAGTTGGTGAGTTATTGGAGGGGGTAGACGATTCCAAAAAATTGACGGACAAGAAAAGAGAAGCCTACTACGAACTGATTATGGAGAAGGCGATTGCTGTAGGAGTTGGTCATGTAGACGCGCGGATGATTGATGAAATCAATATTAAACAAGCGGCTCGTTTAGCTATGAAAAAGGCTGTTGAGGCTTTACATGTGTCTCCTGATTATTTACTTGTGGATGCAGAAAAGGTAGATGTACCTATTCCTCAGCTATCCATCATTAAGGGAGATGCGAACAGTCAGTCTATTGCGGCAGCTTCTATCATTGCCAAGGTGACTCGTGATCGGCTATGCAAAGGTGAATGGGATGCGAAATATCCGGAATATGGGATTGGTATACATAAAGGTTATGCTACCAAGTTGCATAGAGAACAAATTTTGGCGCTAGGGCCTACAGAAATGCATAGACGCAGCTTTTTAGGCAATTTGTTGACCGAGCAACCAACGTTGTTTGATCTGTAGATACTTATTATGAATCAGGACAATACCGATATAAAGTATATCTAATATTACAGACCCTTTTGAGTAGGGGGAGAGTGAGAGGAGGGGCGATATGAACATCGGATCTGTATTCCGGGGATTACTTGGAGATGTGAAGGCGGGAGAGGCGAAAAAACTTGATATGCAGCCAGGCCAGGTCGTAAGAGGAGTCGTATTAAAGGTGTCTGAGGACGGCGACGAGGCTGTATTGCAAATACAGGGTTCTCAAGTCAGGGCAAAGCTGGAGACCCCTCTTCAACCTGGACAGACTGCAACGTTTCAGGTACAACCGGCTTCTTCCAGCGGAATGACTGTGCTTAAGCCTCTGAATGATGCTGCCAATATGCCACAGCAAACCGTAGCGCTGACAGACGTATTGGAATCGGTGGGACTGCCGGATACAGCTCAAAACAGGGAGCTTATACAGGCAATGCAAAAGAATGGTGTGCCGTTGACATCGGAAAATGCGGCTTCTTTGCAAGAAGCCTTGTCGAAGCAAAGCGGCAATGTACAATTGGGAACGTTTGTGCAGGCAGCGGCAGTTGCCTTTCAGCGGGGACTTCCATTAACGGCCGAAAGCATAAATGGATTGCGTCAAACAATGTTTGGGCCTCCTTTAAATGATTTGTTGTCATCGTTGGAGCAAGAACTTGAAGCGGTGTTAAAGCAGCAAGGACAGGGAACGCCTACTGACCGTTCAGTAGGGGAAGCAACCACAATAAAAAGCACTGACCGAACGTCAGTTAGTCCAACAGGCACTTCTTCTGTGGTGATTGCAGAGGGACAGGAAGGCCAAGCTTTAACATTGTCCAAGTATGCTTCTGCCTCTGCTGCTACAAAACAGGCAGAAACAGGACAACAAGTCACAGGCGGCAAGGAATTGTTAAAAGGGACTCAGGCAGCCAATCTCGCTGCTACAGTAAGCGAAGCGAGTGTTTTGGCTACAGATTCGGATACTTCGGCGGGATCTACTGCATTTGCATCCAACGGGACTGCTTCAGAAAAACCGCAAGCAGTTAGCGGGCGAGGAGCGACAGTGGTATTGGATGCTGGTGCCAATGCGCCTGAATCGGGCGCTGCTGATGCATTAAACGGCTCCCGCGTCAAAGCGGAGCAACAACAGCAAGCCACTGCGGCAGGTACGCAGCTTAAGGATGCCGATGGTGCTCCAACTCCGGCCACGGCAGAGTCTACGGGGACGAAGTCTGCCTTAAACGCAGTCACGGCAGACCGTCCTTCCGCACAGCAAGCCGCTGGCTCTACGCTACCATCCGCGACGAACAACGCTACTGTGCCAGAGGCGCCGCTCCAGCGGCTGCGCCTCCTGCTGCAAGAGCTACGTGCAGCAGTGCCACCCGAACTGAGCACGGCTGCGCCAGATCAGTCCTCAGCAGAGGTAGCGCAGCCAGCGGCTGGCGCTTCGCGGACTGCGGATGCCGCTGCTTCACAGTCTGCGGCGCCCAGCATGCAGCTCAGCCCCACGGAGGATCCGTGGGTAGGCCGTGTGCTGAAGCTGCTCGGTGCAGAGCACGAGCAGCAGGTACACCGCTCGACTGCGCAGCTCGCGCAAGGGGCAGCGGCACGTACGGAGCCGCCTGAGGGAGTGTTGCAGACGCTGCCGGGTTTAGCGGCTACGACAGACAACTCCGTGACAGCGGCCGCAGACACCGTTAAAGGGGCGCTACTACAGCTAATGAGCAGCGACGACCTGCCGCCCGCTTTGAAAGAGGCGGCTCAGCAGGTTGTACAGCACCTGACAGGCCAGCAGCTGCTGCTAAATACAGACCGAACGGCGCCTTTTGCACAAGTGCACATGTTTATACCGTTTATTGGACCGGACGGTCGCGAAACAGCTACAATCCAGATTCAGTCCCGCCGTGGCAAGCGCGGAGAGCTGGATGCCTCCAACTGTCGACTTTGGTTTGATTTGGACATGAAGGGACTTGGTCCGACGCTGGTGGATGTGCAGGTTGTAGATCGGATTGTAAGTCTCAAGCTTCATAATGATCAGGAATGGGCGGCTTCGCTATTAACGAGTGGGCGTGAGTCCATTCGTACCGCGCTGGAGTCGCTAGGCTACCAACTTCTAACACTGCGTACCGAGCCTATGCCCACAAGGGCTGAACAGAGCAGCCCCGCCTCTTCAGAGGTACAAAGCTATGTGCCTCAGCCGTACAAAGGAGTCGATCTTAAAATATGAAAGAGCCCTTGGAATCTCCTTCTCCTTCCATGAAGAAGGCGGTCGCCCTTAAATATACACCTGGTGAGAGCGAAGCGCCGATCGTCGTTGCCAAGGGGAGCGGCCGCATTGCGGATAGCATCTTGGAAAAAGCCAAAGAACATGGTGTTCCTATTCAGGAGGATGCTGCGCTGGTTGAAGTGCTGTCCAAACTTGATTTGGACGAGCAAATCCCTGCTGAACTCTATCAGTTGGTAGCAGAAGTGCTAACCTATATATATCAAATGGATCGGCTTGCTCCAAGGGATGACTGGTGATGGGAAATGAAATGAAGACTAGAGGCAAGGACCAGCGGAAAGCCAAAGGAGCGATGGGCGAAGAAGCCGCGGCTTTGTTTTTAGAAAACTTGGGTTATCGTATCTTGGAGCGCAATTGGCGATGCCGCAGCGGGGAAATAGATCTGATTGCCAAGCAGGAGCACATACTCGTATTTATTGAAGTACGTAGCCGAAGCAGCTCTAAATATGGAACACCAGCCGAATCAGTTACTGCACGTAAAATAACCCAGGTTCGCCAAACAGCCGCAGTATACTTGCATATGAACGGAATGGGAGAATCTCCAATCCGTTTTGATATGATTTCTGTACGATTATCTGCTGAAACGGCTGTTGTTACGGACCATTTTATAGATGCCTTTTAAAAAAGTAAGAACTTCTTTGGATGTTGGAGCACAGGACTGAATTCATATGTACAGGTTGACAGAAAGGAAAGCTGCAGGTATATTTTATTGAGAATAGTTATCATTTTCATTCTATAATGAATATCTAGTCGTTGTACCTGTGAAGGAGGATTTACGTGACAAAGCATACCTTTAGTGAACATGTCATAGATGTAATTCAGGAACGCCGGACGATTAAACGATTTAAACCTGACTCTATCCCGGTAGATACGATTAAAGAACTACTGAACGTCGCTGTATGGGCTCCTAATCATAAAATGCGTGAGCCGTGGCGTTTTCTGTTGTTTGCTGGTGAGGGACGGAAAAAGCTTGCAAAAGCCATTGCAGCCGATATTGGTAAAGACAACAAGTTTGAGAGTGGAATTCTGCACAACCCGATTCAGCTTTTAGTGGTGATGGAAGAAGATCCGCGTCAAGCGGTTTGGGATGAGGATTTTGCAGCAGTCAGTGCGCTTGTTCAAAACTTTATGCTTGCTGCATGGAGCAAAGGGATCGGAACGTTTTGGGTGACAAAACCATTTCTGTATTCGCCTAAATTCCGTGATTGCTTGGGAATTCAACCAGGTGAGAAGGTAATTGGAATGATATATGCAGGCTATCCTGAAGTTATCCCGGAATCAAGACCACGTACTCCAGTAGCCGATAAGCTAACCTTAATTGACAAATAATCTGTCGGCAGATAAGCTTAGTTGAGGATTTGAAATTAGGGTTGAGAGCTAATTTAGAACATTATATTTGCAATAAATGAAGATTTGGAAGCACCTTTTTTCATATAGGCAATGATTCCCGAGAGGGACATTTCAATATGAGGAGAGGTGCTTTTTTGATATGTATGGAAAATTACATGAAGCTTGTCTATATGGATAGATGGCGTTCTGACCGGACGGCCAAGCGACCAATCAAAATTGTACTGCCAATGAACAAGTCATAATCCATTCCTATGACCATTATCCCAAGCAGAGCATATACCGTTGCGTGAGCAAGAAGCGCTGATCAGTAATGTGGAGGATTACAGCGATGTATTGGTCAGCTGCACGCCAAACGTGTGTTAGTTATCGCTGCAGCAGGAATGCATAATATTCTGCTGATCCATAAAAGCGTCAAATTTACGGTCAGCAGATCTTCTCCAATCGTGCAGCTCTCGGTAATTCTATTCGTTCTCACGGAGTTCCTTGATCTTCATTTGTAGCGTGGCAATCCGCTTGAGCAGCTCTCCGTCGTTTTTCGTTCGCTCACTTCAATCAAGTTTTAGACCATAGCCCTGACATCGCGGGGCTTTTTTTATTGCCTAGTGATAAAGATAGTCACTTTTTCCAATCCGTTTGTCTGTTTCGATTCTATAAAAACTAGCATATTCTATATTATCAAAAAAGAAGGGAAGTTGATTCGAATGGGAAAAGTAAATTCTTCTAGAAAAATTCTGAAACCTACGCGTCGCCTAAGAACTAAAGCAGGTACCGCGTTCATTTTTAGTCTCAACAATGTAGGTCCGAATTTGTTCCAAAGTCGCTTGAACCTGGCTGGGTTTGTTAATTCCTCAAGTAGGGTACTTGTCTCGATCACGGAAATTGGTATTTTTGGCGGTCAAGTTAAGCCGTTTCAAGGAGCTGCTACCATGACGATCCATAACGTCGTTCCGCATGACGACGGTATAGTAATTGTGCGTGGGAATACTGGCTGGGGTAGTCCCCTCAATATACGACTTTCAGTCGTGGTTTTCTAATCGTTCAGACCTGCTGAACGCACTTCTCACGGGTGAAAACTGAAAACTCCCGCCACTACGCGGAAATAAAATGTCGAATTCGGGCAGCGTACAGAGCAAAAAAAGTCCTGACATCTCAGGATTTTTTTTGTTCCTTCAATTTCTCATCAGACTTACCTAGCCTTCGGCTTCTTCTCTTCGCGCCGACCCAAAGGGAGACGGCTTACTTGTCTTCTTTTTAGAGTTACATCATCGTGGAAAGTAAACTCGACAATACATCGTTCCTGATAAATTTTAAATTGATAGTATTTATGAAATTATAAGAAAATCACAAATGTGTTTAATAGAGCCTACAAGAAAAAAACGATCTCCCGCCGAAAGGAAAACTGCTTAGTATCGCCAAATCCTTGATATTACTTAGTTTTTCAATGCGTGACAATGTATAATGATATCCTTCTTATGGGACCGCCGGGTGTTGGAAAAACGATGCTCATCCGCAGGAGAGCCCTTGGAACCTTCTTCTCCTTCCATGAAGAAGGCGGTCGCCCTTAAATATACGCCTGATGAGAGCGAAGCGCCGATCGTCGTTGCCAAGGGGAGCGGCCCATTGCGGATAGCATTTTAGAAAAAGCCAAAGAACATGGTGTTCCTGTTCAGGAGGATGCTGCGCTAGTTGAAGTGCTGTCCAAGCTTGATTTGGGCGAGCCCCGGAATCAAGACCACGTACTCCAGCAGTCGATAAGCTATACCTTAATTGACAAATAATCTGTCGTCAGATAAGATTAGTTGAGGATTTGAAATTAGGGTTGAGAGCTAAATTTAGAATATTATATATGCAATAAATGAAAATTTGGAAGCACCTTTTTTCATATAGGCAATGATTCCCGAGAGGGACATTTCAATATGAGGAGAGGTGCTTTTTTGATATGTATGGAAAATTACATGGAGCTTGTCTATATGGGATAGATGGCGTTCTGATCGAAGTTGAGACTGATTTGTCCAATGGCTTGCCTCAGACCGCGATTATCGGATTGCCGGATTCAGCGATTCGAGAGGCAGTAGAGCGTGTGAGAGCAGCAATCAAAAACTGCGGTTTCAAATATCCGTCCCAGCGTGTCACGATTAACTTAGCTCCTGCAGATTTGCGTAAGGAAGGCTCATCTTTCGATCTTGCTATCGCTTTAGGCTTGCTGACAACCAGTGGACAGGTTGTCTTACCAGTAGGGGAACGAACGCTGTTTATTGGCGAGCTGGCACTGGATGGCAGCATTCGTCCTGTAAATGGGGTGTTGTCTATGATTGATCTGGCCAAGCGAGAAGGATTCGATTCCGTGCTGCTTCCTCAAGAAAACGCAAGCGAGGCTCGTCTAATTGCGGATATACGTATTTACGCTATACGCCATCTGGTGGATCTTATCCCGGTTAATGATCATGCACAAGGCACCCCGGACGGCCAAGTGACCAATCAAAATTGTACTGCCAGTGAACAAGTCATAATCCATTCCTATGACCATTTACCCCGAGCAGAGCATATACCGTTGTGTAAGCAAGAAGCGCTAATCAGTAATATGGAGGATTATAGCGATGTATTGGGTCAGCTACACGCCAAACGTGCGTTAGTTATCGCTGCAGCAGGAATGCATAATATTCTTCTTATGGGACCGCCGGGTGCTGGAAAAACGATGCTCATCCGCAGGTTGCCCTCTATCCTGCCGCCTTTGACTGAAAAGGAGTCGCTAGAAGTGACCAAGGTATACAGCGCAGCAGGAAAATGGAAGGATTCATCGCCCCATCTCATGCATGTTCGTCCCTTCCGTGCGCCTCATCATACGATCTCTGCTACTGGATTGGTGGGCGGAGGAGGCATACCCAAACCAGGAGAAATCAGTCTTGCACACCGAGGGATTTTATTTCTCGATGAGCTGCCTGAGTTTAGCCGTCATGTACTAGAAGTGCTGCGGCAGCCTCTGGAAGACCACCATGTTACAATCAGTCGTTCACGTGCAGTGTTTAAGTATCCGGCGCATTTTTTACTTGCAGCTTCTTTGAATCCGTGTCACTGTGGCTTTTTCGGTAATAACACGGAACATCAGCGCTGTACCTGTTCACCTGCAGCAGTAGCTCGATACCGCTCACGTATTTCCGGTCCATTGCTGGATCGAATTGATCTTCAGCTTGAGGTATCACAACCGAAGGATTGGCGGGAGGAAAAAGAATCACTGTCGTCTGCTGATATGAGAAAGCAGGTGTTGGCTGCTCGAGCAATACAAATCCGCAGATACAGCAAGCTTCCTTTTTCATGGAATAGTGAGCTGTCCGGTCAGATGCTGCGTAAATATGCGGTTTTAGAACAAAATGCAGCGGAGTTGCTTGACCAGACGATGGATGCACTTGGTTTAAGCATGCGTGCGTATGATCGAATTCTCAAGCTGTCCCGCACCATTGCAGACTTACAGGAGTCAGAGAAAATTACGACTTCACATGTGGCTGAAGCTATTCAATACCGCCAGATGGATAGAGCAAATTCCAATTTTCCCGAAATGTAAAAAGGCAATAAAATAGCAGATACAGTACATCATTTTTATGAAAAAGTTTTTCCAAAGGGTATGTATACGAGAGAAAACGGAAATAAGGACAAAAAAAAGCTCCAGGCAAAAAGACCTGGAGAAGCAAAAAAGATTATGACAATAGTGATTATACTATGAGTATATCAATTTCGTATATACGATTATGCATCATCTCCCATGTTACTTGATGGAAAAACAACAAGCCCCTCGACCAATATGGTTGAGGGGCTTGTTGTGAAATTCATTCTAACTCTATGTTACAAAACGTTCAGCTTCACTTCAATATTACCGCGGGTAGCGCGGGAGTATGGACATTGTTCATGTGCGCCTTCCACCAGTTTTACCGCAGTTTCATGATCAACGCCTTTGACCAGAACGTCGAGGTTTACTCCGATTCCGAAGCCGCCGTCTTCGACTTTGCCAAAATGAACCGTAGCTGTGACTTCGGTACCTTCATGTTTAACACGTTGCATGCGAGCGACCATATTTAAAGCACTGTCAAAGCAAGCAGAATAGCCTGCTGCGAATAGCTGCTCTGGATTCGTACCTGTACCGCCGGCGCCACCCATCTCCTTTGGAGTATCAATATCTAAACGAAGTTCAGGGGAAGAAGACTCGATATAACCGTTACGTCCACCAACTGCTTTTACTGTTGTTTCATACATTTTTTGTTGAATGGTCATCATAATCCAATCACTGCCTCTCGCTCAATTTGTATTTTACACAATTTAATTTATCAAAATAATTATTTTTTGTAAAGTATTTTATGCAATTAGAATGTACTTTGCTATATAATGTGCTAAAATAATGACGAAAGTAGGTGACTAGACAGCATGGAAAACAATTCCAATGAACACGCGGCTTTGAAACTTGATAATCAGTTATGCTTTGCCATATATGCATGCTCCAGAGAGATTACAAAGCTGTACCAGCCTTATCTAGAAAAGCTTGGTGTAACGTACTCGCAATATTTGGTACTTATCGTGCTCTGGGAGCGTGAAGAGTGTACAGTGAAGGAATTGGGTGAGGCGTTATATTTGGATTCCGGCACACTAACTCCACTATTAAAGAGGTTGCAGAATGCCGGGCTGATCGATCGGAAGCGTTCCACTCAAGATGAGCGTAAGGTGCTGATTTCTTTAACGACAGAGGGAAGAGCGTTGCGGGATAAAGCCCTGTCTGTACCAGGATGCATACAGGAAAAAACAAGTATGACTCATGATCAATTTGGGTCACTTCTGCTTCAGTTTAATGATCTGCTCGATCGTGTTCATCAAGCGAATGTACAAATTGAAAAATCATAACAGGTACTTTCGGTTGCTCTTGTGAATTTACGGAATGAGTTGTTCTTAACTGAAAGAAAAAATGCTATTTAAAGTCTAATGAAATAAAGTGCCTCTCATGCGGATTAGGTAATCCCATTTTGTGGAGGTGCTTTTTTGTGTGAATTTGTATTAAAAAGCAAAATCCAATAATATCCAAACATTCGATTTTGGGAATGATAATGATATCAAAATACTGTAATTCATGAGGTTGAATTATAAGGAAAGCGTTTTAAAAACATGTTACAATGATGTAGGTTTAGTATAGATTTCCTTGTGAACCGCCCTTGTTGCAGTCATGTTGATAGGAGGATTCCAGAATGAATATCCATGAATATCAGGGTAAAGAAGTATTAAAGCAGTACGGAGTGGCTGTACCGAACGGCAAGGTTGCCTACACGGTGGAAGAAGCCGTTGCTGCGGCAGAATCGCTTGGAAGCGCTGTTACGGTCGTAAAAGCACAAATTCATGCTGGTGGACGCGGTAAAGCGGGTGGCGTAAAAGTTGCCAAAGGCTTGGATGAGGTGCGGACTATTGCTTCTGAAATTTTGGGTAAGGTGCTAGTGACACATCAGACCGGACCTGAAGGTAAAGAGGTCAAACGTCTTTTGATTGAGGAAGGCTGTGATATTCGCAAAGAATATTACGTAGGCGTTGTCGTGGATCGCGCGACTGGACGCATCGTATTGATGGCCTCCGAAGAAGGCGGTACGGAAATCGAGGAGGTGGCTGCGGCTACTCCGGAGAAGATTTTTAAAGCAGTTGTTGATCCAGCAATTGGGCTTCAGGTGCATCAAGCTCGTAAGCTGGCGTATGAGATTAATATTCCCAATGAGCTGGTGAATAAAGCGGTCAAGTTTATGCTGGCGCTTTACGAAGCTTTTGTGGACAAGGACTGTTCGATTGCAGAAATTAATCCCCTAGTCGTTACGGGTGATGGGAATGTACTGGCGCTGGATGCCAAATTGAATTTCGATTCTAATGCGTTGTTCCGTCACAAGGATATTTTGGAATTACGTGATTTGGATGAAGAAGATGAGAAGGAAATTGAGGCATCTAAATATGATCTAAGCTATATCGCTCTGGACGGAAATATTGGCTGTATGGTCAATGGTGCGGGGTTGGCAATGGCCACGATGGATATTATCAAATATTACGGTGGTGATCCGGCCAATTTCCTGGACGTTGGTGGCGGTGCAACGACGGAAAAAGTAACCGAAGCGTTCAAAATCATTTTGTCCGATCCGAAGGTAGAAGGTATTTTCGTCAACATTTTCGGCGGGATTATGCAGTGCGACATCATTGCGAACGGCGTCGTGGAGGCTGCCAAACAGTTGGGGCTGACACGTCCGCTTGTTGTCCGTCTTGAAGGGACAAATGTTGAGCTCGGCAAACAGATTTTAGCGGAATCCGGTTTGAATATTGTGGCAGCCGATTCTATGGCCGATGGTGCCCAAAAAATCGTTGAACTTGTTCAATAGCCTGTTTGCATTCCGATATGCCGAATAAACGATAGGGGATGTGAAGATCGTGAGTATTTTGGTCGATAAGCATACAAAGGTGATTACACAGGGGATTACGGGAAAAACGGCGTTGTTCCATGCCAAAGGTGCACTTGATTACGGTACACAGATGGTAGGTGGCACCTCTCCAGGTAAGGGAGGCACCGAGGTAGAAATTACACTGGAAAACGGACAACAGGTCAAACTGCCAGTGTTTAACACAGTAAGCGAAGCCAAGGAAGCTACGGGGGCAACTGCTAGCGTCATTTACGTGCCGCCGGCTTTCGCAGCGGATTCCATTTTGGAGGCTGTGGATGCGGAACTGGACCTCGTGATTTGTATCACAGAGGGGATTCCGGTACTTGATATGATCAAGGTCAAACGTTTTATGGAAGGTAAAAAGACCGTTCTGATTGGCCCTAACTGTCCGGGCGTTATTACGCCAGGAGAGTGTAAGATTGGTATCATGCCAGGTTACATTCATCTGCCTGGTCATGTAGGCGTTGTGTCACGTAGTGGTACTTTGACCTATGAGGCAGTGCATCAGTTAACCACTCGAGGTATAGGTCAATCTTCAGCGGTTGGTATTGGCGGTGACCCGGTTAAAGGTTCGGAATTCATCGATATTTTACATCGCTTCAATGAGGACCCCAACACTCACGCTGTCATTATGATCGGAGAAATCGGTGGTACAGCTGAGGAAGAGGCTGCCGAGTGGATCAGGGATAATATGACGAAGCCAGTCGTTGGTTTTATCGGTGGTGTGACTGCGCCTCCAGGCAAACGGATGGGGCATGCAGGCGCCATTATTTCTGGCGGAAAAGGAACGGCAAAAGAGAAGATTGCAACGCTTGAAGCCTGCGGGATCAAGGTGGCACCGACTCCTTCCGAAATGGGCTCGACACTGGTAAGTGTGTTGGAAGCACGTGGTATTTTGAACTTGTGTACAACACATTAAATCGTGTTTCTTCATTAATATACAGGCTGTAAATCAACATCGAAATTTGCTGCTGGCTAGTGTATAATGAAAGAAAGGTAAGCAACCTTTTTATCTTCTGAAACAGGGGATGAAAAGGTTGCTTTTTTTTTGCGTTGATACAGGCTTATCAGGGAAACGCTTGCAAAATGATCCGTTGTGCCACAAAATAAGGAAGGGTTCACTCTTCCATGAATGGGGGAACCACAGTTTGGAAGAAAGATGGCTTTTATTAGGTCTACATGAGTTAGAGGGAATCGGAAGAAGAACTATTCAGCGTATTTGGTCGAGTGATTATCGATTGCATGAGCTACTGCATTTTAGCGAACAAAAGTGGATTGAGATAGGCTTAAGTCCCACACAGGCACGCATTGCGGCACAGTGTTACGATGAAGAATGGGTGCATGAACGATATCAGCGAATTCAATCCAGTGATATTGGTACGGTAACTTATGTGGACAAAGATTACCCCTTATTAATGAAGGAAACAGTTGACCCTCCTTGGGTGATGTATACAAAAGGGGATAAATCACTTTTGCACACATGTTCTGTAGCCATGGTAGGAACTCGCGTTCCTACTGCGTATGGTCGTAGAGCAGCGGAGATACTAACAGAGGAATTATGTAATGCAGGGATTACAGTGGTTAGTGGATTGGCGAGAGGGATTGACAGTATTTGTCACGAAACAGCCCTGCGCCAGGGAGGCAACACGATTGGTGTACTTGGAACAGCAATTGACCAAATTTATCCTCCCCAAAATGCCTCTTTGTTTGCAGAGATGGCTAGTAAAGGTCTAATCGTATCGGAGTATCCTCCAGGTACGAGGTCTCATCCGGGGATGTTTCCACAACGTAATCGCATTATTGCCGGTTTAACGAAGGGGACGCTCGTTGTAGAAGCAGACGCTAGAAGCGGTTCCTTGATTACAGCGGATGCTGCGCTGGAGGCAAATCGAGATGTGTTTGCTGTTCCTGGACCCATTACGTCACCGAAGAGTAAAGGCACGCTGAACTTGATTAAGCAAGGAGCCAAAACGGTCACTGAAGCTTCGGATATTATTGAGGAGTATGAAGCAGATTTGCGTACAAGGCAGGTTTCTTCATACAATAGAGAACAGAGTCTTAATCTTAAGAAAGTCTCCAAAGCATCAGAAAGTGAGACTTCTGAGGAAAAGCGCGTAGTGCTGCTGCTGGAACAAGGAACCATGACACTGGATGAACTGCTTGATGCTACGGCATGGGATTTTGGACTTTTACACGCAGTTCTGTTATCGTTAATCATAAAAAAAAGGATCGCTCAGCTAGCGGGCACAAAATACAAGCTTATTTAGTCATTGTTTTTGTCAAATCCTTAGTTAGTAAATGCGTAAAATTCAATTTTAAACATAGGTGGAGGGAAATTAGCGTTTATTCGCATCGCGGATTCCTACTCCTTCCCCACTTCCTGAAATGTGTTGAATTTATAGCTCGTATTAACGAACTATAGCTCACCACATTTCAGGAAGTTTATCATATTCATGTGTGTAATTGAGAGGAGGAAGAGCCTATGGCGGATTCACTCGTCATCGTGGAATCGCCTTCCAAGGCGAAGACGATCGGCAAATACTTAGGCAGCAAATATATCGTCAAGGCTTCCATGGGTCATATCAGGGATTTACCTAAGAGCCAGATCGGTGTAGAGGTTGAAAATGATTTTAATCCCAAATATATTACCATTCGAGGTAAAGGCTCAATACTAAAAGAGTTAAAGGATGCCCGAAAAAAAGTAAAAAAAGTATATCTGGCGGCTGACCCGGATCGCGAAGGCGAGGCTATTGCTTGGCATCTGGCGCATGCGCTGGAACTGGACGATACGGCGGATTGTCGTGTGGTGTTTAATGAAATAACGAAGCAGGCTGTCAAAGATGCTTTTAAAACCCCCCGCAAGATCAACATGGATTTGGTCAATGCGCAGCAGGCACGACGGATATTGGATCGGCTTGTCGGTTATAAAATAAGTCCATTGCTCTGGAAAAAGGTAAAGAAGGGTCTGTCTGCTGGGCGTGTACAGTCGGTTGCAGTGAAAATTATTCTGGACCGGGAAAACGAGATCAATGAGTTTGTACCGGAAGAATACTGGACGATCACAGCTAAATTAGCTATTAAAGACAGCACTTTTGAAGCGAAATTCCATAAGCTACACGGCGAAAAGAAAGAGCTCTCTAGCGAAGCGGATGTACAAGAAGTGTTAGAAGCTATCGGAAAATCGTCTTACAAGGTGCGCGATGTGAAAGAGAAGGAGCGTTTACGCAATCCGTCTCCTCCATTCACAACAAGTTCCTTGCAGCAAGAGGCGGCTCGAAAGCTCAACTTCCGGGCATCTAAAACGATGTCTGTAGCGCAGCAGCTGTATGAGGGTGTGGATTTAGGAAAAGAAGGGACTGTGGGTCTGATTACGTATATGCGTACGGATTCCACACGGATCGCCACTTCGGCTCAAGAGGAAGCGAAAGAGGTCATCGTTCAAAAATATGGCGAAGATTTTGTGCCTGAAAGTCCTCGTCAGTATTCAAAAAAGTCGGCTAATGCTCAGGATGCGCATGAAGCGATTCGTCCAACCTCCGCCTTGCGTGATCCGGAAACTGTTAAGCCTTTTATGAGTAGAGATCAGTTCCGATTGTACAAACTGATATGGGAACGTTTTATGGCGAGTCAGATGGCTTCCGCTATTATGGATACTTTGTCCGTTGATATTGAAGCAGGCGAGGCGATATTCCGAGCAGCCGGTTCAAAGGTTCGCTTTCCAGGCTTCATGAAAGTGTATGTGGAGGGGAATGACGACGGTAAAACCGAAGAAGATAAGCTGTTGCCGCCACTCCAACCCGGCGATAAGCTGAAAAAGGAATCGGTTGAACCAAAGCAGCATTTTACACAACCGCCTCCTCGCTATACGGAAGCACGACTGGTGAAGACGCTGGAGGAATTGGGTATAGGACGCCCGAGTACGTATGCACCGACGCTGGAAACCATTCAGAAGCGCGGTTACGTCGCTATTGAGGAGAAGAAATTCTTCCCTACCGAGCTGGGAGAGTTGGTCATCGAGCAGATGGAAGAATTTTTTCCAGAGATTCTGAATGTAGAATTTACAGCCAATATGGAAGGTGATCTTGACCACGTCGAAGAAGGCGAAGGTGATTGGGTCAAGGTGTTGAGTGACTTTTACGAGTCATTCGAGAAGCGTCTCGAAGTGGCTGAAGAAGAAATGAAAGAAATTGAAATTAAGGATGAAGTATCCGACGTCATCTGTGACAAGTGTGGCAGCCCCATGGTGTATAAGCTGGGCCGCTTTGGTAAATTTCTGGCCTGCTCTGCTTTCCCGGATTGCCGTAACACCAAGCCAATTGTCAAGGATATCGGGATGAATTGTCCTACATGCGGTGAGGGACATGTCGTCGAACGACGAAGTAAAAAAGGACGTGTCTTTTACGGATGTGACCGTTACCCAGAATGTGATTTTGTATCCTGGGATAAACCGTCCATTAAGCCTTGTCCAAGTTGCAGTGGCCTAATGGTCGAAAAACGTACTAAACAGGGAACGAAGCTCAACTGTACCGTCTGCGATCACAGCGAAATGCTGGAGGAGAGCGATGAGAGTGTAGAGACTTCTTAAGAACAAAGATAGCAGGGGGATTTAAAAGTGAGTGAACTACAAAAGGTAACGGTCATCGGAGCAGGTTTGGCGGGCAGCGAAGCTGCCTGGCAAATTGCAAGCCGTGGAGTGCCAGTTAAGTTATATGAAATGAGACCGGTTGTAAAAACACCCGCGCATCATACGGATAAATTTGCCGAATTAGTATGTAGTAATTCCTTGCGCGCGAACGGTCTGACGAATGCAGTAGGCGTACTGAAGGAAGAGATGAGAATACTAAACTCTTTGGTTCTGAGTGCGGCAGATCGCCATACTGTTCCGGCTGGTGGGGCATTGGCAGTG
Organism: Paenibacillus sp. T2-29; assembly: GCF_052921365.1. NCBI lineage: Bacteria > Bacillati > Bacillota > Bacilli > Caryophanales > Paenibacillaceae > Paenibacillus > Paenibacillus sp. T2-29. The sequence goes on from NZ_JBREVE010000003.1 coordinate 367,985, forward strand.
GATCGTGATGGATTTTCCGGTCATATTACAGATACGCTTCATCAACATCCTTTGATCGAGGTCGTTAATGAAGAACTCCAGGAACTCCCGCAGGACGGTATCGTGGTCGTTGCAACGGGACCATTAACTTCTCCAGCTTTGTCAGAACAGATCAAAACACTGATGGGAGAGGAGTATTTTTATTTCTACGATGCGGCAGCTCCGATTGTAGAGAAGGACTCCATCGATATGAGCAAGGTCTATCTGGCTTCCCGTTATGATAAAGGAGAAGCAGCTTACTTAAATTGTCCGATGAACGAAGCGGAATTTGATGCTTTCTATGAGGCTTTGATTACTGCTGAGGTGGCACAAGTCAAGGAGTTCGAAAAAGAAATCTACTTCGAAGGATGTATGCCTATCGAAGTAATGATGCAACGTGGGAAACAAACGGCATTGTTTGGACCGATGAAACCTGTAGGCCTCGTAAATCCACATACAGGAGAACTACCCTATGCAGTTGTTCAGCTTCGACAAGACAACGCTGCAGGTACGCTATATAATCTGGTTGGTTTCCAGACTCACCTCAAATGGGGGGAGCAAAAGCGTGTATTTTCAATGATTCCGGGACTTGAAGAGGCAGAGTTTGTACGTTATGGCGTGATGCATCGCAATACCTTCATTAATTCTCCACAGCAGCTTCACCCAACTTATCAGTTCAAGGGAAGAAGTAATCTGTTCTTTGCCGGACAAATGACTGGTGTAGAGGGTTATGTAGAGTCGGCGGCCTCAGGTCTGCTGGCTGGTATAAATGCGGCACGAGCAGCACGTGGGCAGGAAATGTTCGTATTTCCTGCGGAAACGACACTAGGCAGCATGGCACGATATATTACAACTGCTGATTTCAAACATTTCCAACCGATGAATGCAAACTTTGGTCTGCTTCCAAAGCTGGAGACACGCATTCGTAACAAAAAGGAAAAAAATGAAGCTCTCGCTAATCGCGCGTTGGAAAGTTTGCGCGGTTATATCAACCAAACGGGAGTTATGTCAACAGAAGTACAGGCATAAGGATGAAGGAAAAGGAGGAGCGCGTTATGGATATGTCCTTTCATGCTACCACCATCTGTGCTGTACGCCATAATGGCAAAGGAGCTATTGCGGGTGATGGGCAGGTAACGTTCGGCAACAGTGTTGTGATGAAGCAAACGGCTAAAAAAGTGCGCAGATTGTATCGTGGGCAGGTCGTTGCGGGATTTGCGGGTTCGGTGGCCGATGCTATCACATTGTTTGAAAAGTTTGAAAATAAGCTGGAGGAACATCACGGCAATCTTCAAAGGGCTGCTGTAGAACTGGCCAAAGACTGGCGGCAGGATCGTGTACTACGCAAGCTGGAAGCGCTGATGATTGTGATGGACTCATCCGGGATGCTGCTCATTTCTGGAGGCGGAGAAATTATTGAACCTGACGATGATGTGTTGGCCATTGGCTCAGGTGGTAATTTTGCATTGGCAGCTGCCCGTGCTTTCAAACGTCATGGCTCTGGTATGGAAGCAAAGGACATGGCACGGGAAGCGTTAGAGGTTGCTTCGGAAATATGTGTGTATACGAACAGTCAGATTATCGTGGAAGAATTGTAAGTCGGCTCTGAGTATTCAAGGGTGGAGGAGTGCAAAATGAATAATCAATCGTTGACGCCCAGACAAGTGGTATCCGAGCTGGATAAGTATATTGTCGGACAAAAGGAAGCTAAAAAATCAGTTGCTGTTGCCTTGCGTAATCGTTATCGGCGTAGTAAACTGCCGGATGATATTCGGGATGAAATTGTGCCTAAAAATATTTTGATGATCGGACCGACAGGTGTGGGTAAAACTGAAATTGCACGTAGACTTGCACGGCTCGTGGGAGCTCCTTTTGTCAAGGTAGAGGCCACCAAATTTACAGAAGTGGGTTACGTCGGTCGTGATGTAGAATCCATGGTGCGGGATCTAATGGAAACCTCTATCCGTATCGTCAAGTCGGAACGAACAGAGAATGTGAAAGACAAAGCGGAGGACATGGCAAATGAACGGATTGTCAATATCCTTGTACCTGCAGAAAAGTCAAATAAATCGCAACGTAATCCTTTTGAAATGCTGTTTGGCAATAACACAGGGACTTCGGTAGAAGAAGAACCACCACAACAGGACGGAACCTTAGCAGAGAAGCGACGCAAGGTTAAATTTGATCTGTTGTCCGGTAAGCTTGAGGATGATGTCATAGAGATTGATGTGGAGGATACCGCACCCAATATGCTCGATATGTTTGCTGGGCAAGGGAATGAACAAATGGGTATGAATATGCAGGAGATGTTCGGAAGTTTCCTTCCTAAGCGGACGAAGAAGCGCAAGCTACCAATCAAGGAAGCTCGCAAGGTACTGATTCAAGATGAAGCAGCCAAGTTGATCGATATGGATGATGTGATTCAGGAGTCTGTGAAGCGTGCTGAGCAATCCGGTATTATTTTTATTGATGAAATAGATAAGATTGCCAGCCAAGGCAAGGGAAGTGGCCCTGATGTGTCGAGAGAAGGAGTCCAGCGCGATATTTTACCTATTGTCGAGGGCTCTACCATTATGACCAAATACGGCCCGGTAAGAACAGACTACATTCTGTTTATTGCCGCTGGGGCTTTTCATGTGGCTAAACCGTCAGACCTGATCCCAGAGCTTCAAGGTCGTTTTCCAATCCGTGTGGAGCTAAGTAGTTTGACCTTGGATGAGTTTGTGTCGATATTGACGGAGCCTAAAAATGCGCTGACCAAGCAATACACCGAGTTGCTCCGCACCGAGGAAATAGAAGTCGAATTTTCTGCGGAAGCGATTCGTGAGATCGCTAGTATTGCCGAGTCCGTTAATCGCAACACCGAAAATATTGGCGCACGGCGTTTGCATACCATCTTAGAGAAGCTGCTGGAGGATCTGTCATTTGAAGCCCCGGAGCTTACATTGGATCGTATGATCATTACCCCGGAATATGTGCGTGAGAAGCTGGGAGATATTGCCCAAAACAGGGACCTTAGTCAGTATATTTTATGAACAGGGTGTCTAAAAATAGGGTGTGTGGTCCAGAATAACACTATCTTGCACCGTCGTTTAGTCCTAGACACAGGTTAAGTTGATGATTTTTCTGTCTATTCCAAAAGTAGGACGTATAATCTTTTACAGGTGTAAAGTGCTAAGAAAACATTCATTTTCTTGAAAAAAACCTGAAAAATTTAACATTTTATGCATCTAAAGCCCTCTTTTTTAAAAAAGATAGGGCTTTTTTCTTATTGTAATTAGGTCCCAACTCTACGAAACTTAGAATATATGACAGAAAGTTAAGATTTTCTACTTAAGACCTAAAAGAAATGTATAATTATGAAATTTTATTGTCGAAAAAAAGTGAAAAATCTTGTTTTATTGAATCTTACTTTGGAGTAGACGCTGGAGGGAGGAGCTAAATGAATCTGCTGGGTGATGTAAGCTTTCAAAAGCTTCAGGCAGGTGTACAGGCGGCCAATACGAGACAACGTGTGATGGCCGATAATATTTCCAATGCGGATACCCCGTATTTCAAGCGTTCGGAGGTTTCATTTGAAGAACTGCTTCAGCAGCAAATGGACGGTGATGTCACGCCATTGCGTGGAAAAGTAACCAATTCAAGACATTTTCAAATAGGACCTGTGAACTCCATTCCTGATGCCACGGTCACCAAAGATGGGTACTCAGTCATGAATAACAACATGAACAACGTAGATATAGACAGAGAAATGAGTCTTATGGCTGAAAATCAACTAAGATATAATACCTACATCCAAGAAATTAATGAGCGCATCAAAATGATGAGAACAGCGGTAGAAGGGAGATAGGACGAGGTGAAGATTAACAACGGCTTTGATATTAGTGCATCTGCTCTTACGGCCCAACGGTTGCGGATGGACGTTATATCGAGCAACATTGCCAACGCAGAGACAACTCGGGCGAAGGTGGAGAATGGACAAGCAATTCCATATCGAAGAAAAACGGTTGTTTTGGAGCCGAACCAATCTGGCTTTGCCGATGTTTTGAAGGCTCAAATGGAAGGAAGTAGTACAAGCGCCGCTGGCGTTAAAGTTTCGCAAATTCAGGAAGATCAGTCACCTTTGAAGCCAGTGTACAATCCGGGTCATCCGGACGCTGATAAAGATGGCTATGTATATATGCCTAATGTAGACATAATGAAAGAAATGGTCGACATGATTTCCGCAACACGCTCATACGAAGCCAATGTAACAGCTCTGAATGCTTCAAAGGCGATGGTTTCCAAAGCGCTTGAAATCGGTCGCTAAGTTCCAGGACTACTAACTACTTAATAGGGAGAGTAAAACATGATTCAGAACGCCATGTTTAACGTACAGACACCGGTAATACAGCAGATTCAATCGCCTAACAATGAGTTGACGAAAGCGACGCCTTCCGAATCCTTGAAGGATTTTGGCTCCTTCCTAAAGGATGCTCTTAATGAAGTAGGGCAGCAGGAAGCCGCTACACACCAGATGTCCGACCAATTCATGGCAGGCAAAGTTGATGTAGATCAGGTCATGATCACTTCACAACAAGCGCTGCTTTCCCTGCAGCTTACTACACAGGTCCGAAACAAAGCGATCGAAGCCTATCAGGAGATCATGCGTACACAGATGTAAAGTGAGGGTTTAGCAAAGTTTCGGATGGGGTGACGGAGTGAACGAGAGAATCGCCCAATACCGGGATAAGATTTCCGGATATTGGAATAATTTCAGCAAAAAACAGAAGATATTACTTGTTTCGACATTAGCATTCATCATTATCGCCATTGTAGTGCTAACGATGCAGTTTACCAAAACTGAGTATGAAGTGGCCTTCCAGGATCTAAATGCAAATGATGCCGCTGGGGTCATTAAATATCTCGATTCTGCGGGTATACCGTATCAGCTTAATGCTGGTGGGACACAAATTTCAGTCCCAACCGCAAATGCAGATAAGGCGAAGGTAGATGTTGGGTCTCAAGGCCTGATACAGAAAGGGTCAATCGGCATGAGCGCCTTTGACCAGTCCTCCTCGGCCATAGGTATGACGGAGAACGAGTTCAATGTGAAGTACAATAACGCATTGAACGGCGAAGTACAGCAACTGTTGGAACGGATGGATGGTGTCCAAAGCTCCAAAGCCGTCATTAATATGCCAAAGGAAAACATCTTTGCCGGACTTGAAGAAAAGGACAAAGCATCTGCTTCGGTTCAGATGGAATTCGAACCTGGCTTTACTCCCAATCAACAAGCGATCGACGGATATTTTAACCTGGTAAAAACGGCTGTACCGAATTTGCCAGTAGAAAATATTACGATCACGAATAAGGAATATGAGTTGATTCCAACGGCCAAGGGCGGCCAAGGTGGACTCACAAGTGGTGTTCAGGAAAACATGGCTCTACAGAAGAAGTTTGAGAGCGATGTAAGGAATAATGTTCAACAATTTTTGTCGAAAATTGTTGGAGACGACAAGGTAAACGTGCTGGTTATGTCCCAGCTAAATTTCGACAAAGTAACATCAAAGGAACAAATGGTCACACCTGTTGACCAAACGAAAATGAAGGGTATTGAAATTAGTGCCCAACAAATCCAGGAAAGTTATACGGGCAGTAGTGGACAAACCGGAGGAGTTGCAGGGACAGGAACGCAGGATGTCCCGGGTTACCCTGGAGGAGCCAATTCCGGCAATACCAGCTCGGATAAGAGCTCAAGTACGATTAACTACGAAGTTAACCGAATTGCAAGGGATATTATCCAAAGTCCATACACTGTAAAAGATTTAACCATTAATGTAGCAGTTGAACCACCAACAGGTCAGCAAACGTTGGATACTGCAACTCAGACAGCAATTCAAAATATCTTGGTTAATATTGTAAGAGCATCACTGGCGAATTCCGGTACTACTTTTACAGACGCTGATTTGGCTAAAAAGGTTTCAGTGTTCTCGCAAGCTGCTCCGGCGCCTACGAGTACCAATACATTCTTCTCAGCTTCCAACCCGTGGATGTGGGGCATCGGAGCTGCAGTTCTGGCACTGTTGGCGGGTGTAATCTTCTTCATCGTACGCAGTCGTCGTAATCAGGAAGAAGAGTTGGATGAAGAATTGCAACTCATGCCAACGCCGACGGAATTCCCGTCCATTACCATGGAAAGTGTGACAAATGAAAGTCAAGTGCGTAAACAGCTTGAAAGTCTGGCGAAAAAGAAACCCGACGAATTCGTCAATCTGCTTCGTACATGGCTGGCTGACGAATAGAGGTGAGTTCATTGGCAAAGGCAAGCAGTCAAGGTTTAACGGGAAGACAGAAAGCAGCTATTCTTTTGATCACAATGGGGCCAGAAGTATCTGCTCAAATATTCAAGCATTTGCGTGATGAAGAGATCGAGCAACTTACATTGGAAATTGCCAATGTACGGAAGGTCGATGCCATTGAAAAGGACTCCATTATGGCCGAGTTTCATCAAATTTGTCTGGCTCAGGAGTACATTTCCCAAGGCGGTATTAATTACGCCAAAGAAATATTGGAAAAAGCGCTTGGATCGCAAAAAGCAGTTGAGGTCATTAACCGTTTGACAGCGACATTACAGGTGAGACCTTTCGATTTTGCTCGTAAGGCTGATCCGAACCAAATATTGAATTTTATACAAAATGAGAATCCGCAAACCATTGCTCTCGTGCTTTCATACTTGCAGTTTGAGCAAGCGGCGGCAATTCTATCGTCCTTACCACAGGAAAAGCAGGCAGATGTGGCCCGGCGTGTTGCTGTCATGGACAGTACATCTCCGGAGGTCATCTCTCAAGTGGAGAGAGTATTGGAGCAAAAGCTCTCGGCAACTGCAACGCAGGATTACACGAATGCAGGTGGTATCGAGTCTATCGTTCAGATTTTGAATGGCGTAGACCGCGGAACCGAGCGTACAATTCTCGACTCGCTTGAAATTCAAGACCCTGAACTGGCTGAGGAAATCAAGAAAAGAATGTTCGTATTCGAGGATATTGTCAATGTGGACAACCGGTCCATTCAACGCATTATCCGCGATATCGACAATGCAGACTTGCAATTGGCACTTAAAGTGTCCAGTGAAGAAGTACGCGATGTGATTTTCCGAAATATGTCGAAACGTATGGCAGAAACCTTCAAAGAGGAAATGGAGTACATGGGACCGGTGCGGCTGCGTGATGTGGAAGAAGCACAAACACGTATCGTTTCAACGATCCGCAGATTGGAAGAGGCCGGTGAGATTATAATCGCACGCGGCGGAGGAGATGACATCATTGTCTAACTTGATTAAATCTTTCCAATATGTGCCTGTAGAGGCTTTGAAAACGATTGATGTGGCACATACGTACGTGCCAGAAACGACGGATGAAGAAATCACAACTGAATATACGGAGCCAGAGCCTCAGCGAGATTATGAGGCAGAACGGCTCCGAGATGAAATGTTGAATGATGCTAAGGACTTTGCCGAACGTCAGGTACGCGAGGCGGCTGAAGAAGCGGAACGAATACTTCAGGAAGCACAGCAGCAGATTGAAGATTGGTGGCAGGAACGACGCGAGCATGACGATCAGTTGATTCAGTCGATAAAAGCAGATGGATTTCAACAAGGGTATGAAGAAGGCCAGAAGCTGGCTGAGGCTGAGCTTCAGACGAAATCGGAGCAGATGATGGAAGAAGCACAAGATATTCTGCGTCAGGCCTATGAGATTAAGGAACAACTGATTCAGGAAGCAGAGCCTTTTCTGGTTGAACTGAGTAGTGCGATTGCCGAGAAGGTCATTGAAAAACAGCTTAGTCTTGAACCGGAATATACAATCGAGTTAATTCGCAAAAATTTGGCTCGTAAGCGAGAAAAAGGAATCATTACATTGTGTGTGTCGCCTCAGCATTTCGCATTTGTGCAAGGTGCGCGGGAAGAATTGTCATTAACTGTCGATTCGCAGGCAGAACTGCAAATTATTCCTGATGGTACCGTAAAGGATCGCGGTTGCGTCATCCGTTCTTCCTTTGGAAGCGTGGACGCCCGGATCGATACGCAATTAGCTGAGATTAAAAAGGAACTACTGCGTCTGGCACATGAAAATGAGGAGCGAAGACATGAAGGGGCTTAATGCGCAGCGCTACATGGATCATTTGCGACAGCTGGACCCCGTTCGGGTGAATGGCAAGGTTACACAGGTTATCGGCTTGATGGTTGAATCGGAAGGTCCGGACGCGAGTATCGGGGATGTTTGTTATATTTATCCAGGCAAAGCGGCAAAGCCATTGCAGGCAGAGGTTGTTGGCTTCAGAGACAATAAAGTGCTTCTGATGCCACTTGGAGAACTACAATCCATTGGTCCTGGTTGTGATGTCGTAGGAACAGGGAAGCCGCTGAATGTGCAGGTTGGTTCGGAGCTGTTAGGCAAAGTGCTGGATGGTTTGGGTCAGCCTTTGGACGGATCACTGATTCCCTCGCGAATGGCGAGATATTCAACCTTCAATATACCGTCCAATCCGCTGAATCGTCCGCGTGTGCAGGAACCCATTAGTATCGGAGTACGTGCAATTGACGGGTTGCTTACGATTGGCAAAGGACAACGGGTTGGTATTTTTGCGGGTTCGGGTGTAGGTAAGAGTACTTTGATGGGTATGATTGCCCGAAATACGGAAGCAGATGTGAACGTAATTGCCTTGATCGGAGAACGTGGACGCGAGGTGCTGGACTTTATTGAACGGGATTTGGGTCCTGAGGGACTAGAACGCTCTGTAGTCATTGTGGCCACTTCCGACCAACCTGCATTGATCCGCATTAAGGGTGCACTTATTGCAACGACGATAGCGGAATATTTTCGGGATCGCGGGTTGAATGTCATGTTAATGATGGATTCAGTTACCCGATATGCAATGGCCCAGCGTGAAGTCGGTCTAGCGGTGGGTGAGCCACCAGCAATGAGAGGATACACTCCATCTGTGTTTGCTAGTCTGCCTAAGCTTCTGGAACGCGCAGGGACAGGTCCTACTGGCTCCATAACCGCTTTTTATACAGTGCTGGTTGATGGTGACGACATGAACGAACCCATCGCGGATGCGGTGCGCGGGATATTGGATGGACACATTGTCTTGAACCGCGGGATTGCGAACAAAGGACATTTTCCCGCAATTGATGTTTTAGCAAGTATTAGCCGGGTCATGAAGGACATTGCACCACGAGATCAGATAGACGCTGCCGAAAACATTAAGCGCTTGATGGCCATTTACAAAGATTCAGAGGACCTGATTAACATTGGGGCTTATCAACAGGGTTCGAATGCAGAAATTGACGAATCTATGGAGCGCATACGGGATATATGGGATTTTACAAGACAAAGAACCGATGAAAAGGCTGAGCTGGACGAAGTACGAGAACGTTTGATTTCTGAATTTACGAGGAGATGAAGGTTGAACGATGAGATTTCAGTATTCCTTTCAAAAAGTTGTAGACTTGAAAACGAACGAAAAGTCACAGGCCGAATGGCTGCTTTCCAGTGCTGTTGGACAATTGCAGGTTGAGGAGCAGACATTAACACAGCTTATAGGCGAAAGGAATCGGGTCATATCAGCCATTCAAAAGGCTGCCGAAGATTGCGCGCCACTCTCTAGCATTCAGGAATTACAAGCTTATGTCAATCATCTGGACCAATGTATTACACGCAAGCATAGGGATGTTCAATATGCGCAGCAAAATGTGCAAAGCAAACAAACCGTTTTGACCGATAAAATGCTGGATGAACAAGTTTGGCTGAAAGCAAGAGAGAAGGCCAACGTGAAATTCCAACAGGAAATGCTCCTGCGCGAGCAGAATGAGCTGGATGAAATGGCTTCCGTGCGATTTGCCATGAAAGCCCGGTAAGCGGAACGTCATAGGATACGCATATCAGCTGCCTGAGGAGGAAGACGATGGCACAGAAGTTAGCAGAAAATGAACTGGATATGGATTTAGGAAAAGAATCAGGCGGGGGATTTGAACGGTTTATGTTTTTCCTGATTCCGATTGTTTTCACAATCGTTCTGGTCGGGGTCTTGCTTACACTGTTCAATATGGACTTCAGAAGCGAAATGATCTCATTAGGGAACAAAATACCAATTGTTAAAAACTGGATCCCTGAACCGAAGGATAAGGCAACCCAGACAAAAGAGGCAGATCAGAAGGCACAGTCTGAAAGTTCTGAAGCAACCATTCAACAGTTAAAAGCGGATTTAGCTAAGCAGACGGAAGAACTCAAAAAGGCTACCGCTGCTAAGACGACACAAGATAAAAAGGTTACTGAACTTCAGAATCAGGTCAATACACTGCAAACGCAACAGGAACAACAGTCGCAGACGGGTCAACAGGGACAGGTCGGGCAGCAGGGACAAGCAGGTACGCAAACTACAGACGGAACAACAAATGAAGATCCTTATGTAAAACAGACCAGAGAACTTGCCAGCATGTATGAAGGAATGACGGCAAGTAAAGCTGCACCGATCATGGAGAATCTGACCACGGAAGAGACCGTACAGCTCTTAAGCTATATGGACCCTGCCAACAGTGCGAAGATTTTGCAAAAGATGGACGCTAAAAAAGCAGCAGATATTACGATGGCTCTGAAAAACGTAACGCCATCTACGGATTTATCGGTAGCTGCGCTGCAGTCCCGTCTGAAAAAGGATCAAGGTACTACAGCCGGAACGACGAGTAAAAGTCTGCAAAGCACTCAAATCAGTAGCACATTTGCTTCCATGGACAAGAAAAGCGGTGCCGAACTTATTTTACAAACTTACAAAATCAGTCCGGATAAGGCATTAAACATTTTAAATACAGTAGATGATTCGACACGTGCTTCTTTACTGCAAAATATGTCTGCCAAGGATGCAGGTCAGACCGCGAAAATTTTGAATAAATTGATGGGTAGTAAGTAATTTGAATTGAAGGGAGGTGAAAAATATATGACCCTTATTTCTCAAAGTGTATCTCTTAGCTCTAGTCAAACAGCTAACAGTACGACAGCATCAACAACAAGTACAGCCACGGCTGCTGGAGCAACCACGGGTGCCTTTAATCAAACACTGACGCAAATGATGACAGGCGGGCAAACGGGCTCAGCAGGAACAGATGCAAATGGTTCTCCATTAGTTATGGTACTACCACTTATTGCAAACGGAGAATCTGCGGAAACTCCAACCGAGCCGCTGGTTGAAACATTAGCTCCTTTGCTGCAAAATCTCGAGAAGTTGGATGATCAGGTAGTTGCCGATCCTGCGCTGCTTGCAACTCTGCAATCGTGGATTCAGCAAGTACAACAGTTTTTGCAAGGCAATGGAACAAATCAACAGGCAGATGGTGGGGAAACGGCAGAGGCTACAGGCTTGACAGCTTTGGCAGCTAATCCGGCAACTCTTCGGTTTGCATTGCAGGACGCTTTGTCACAACTTGCCAATGTAGCAGAACAGGCTTCGGGAGACCAAAAGACTAAGGTGACACAGTTACTACAATCGCTGCAAAGCGCAACGGCTGGGACGGGAGCTATTTCCGATGAGCAGTGGCATGGAGTATTGAAAGCTGTGGAACTTGCTGATAGTGGAGATTCACAAGCGGCCCAGCCTTCTGCACAACGAGCAAATGGTGCTCAGACGTTAACTGCAGCATCTACAAACAAACAGGTTACTCCTCAGCAGCAAGCAAGTCAGGGTGAAACTAGCCAGCAAGGCTCAGAAGGACAGCGTTCATCAACGAATCTTCTCGTTCAGTCCGCAGTTAAACCTACTGTAACGGATGAAGCAGGTACATTCGTAGATGTAGCTGAGCAAGCGGATCCGGCATCAACTGATAATCAGACTCCAGTGATCACGACTGCGGGGCAGCTTTCAGTACAAGCGCAGGGAACAACACCTTCGGCTCCAGCTCAACCCGTCGTACATGTACGGCAATTTGCCAAGGAGATGACTGAGTTTGTAGTACAGAAACTTGATATTGTAAAGCACACTGGTTTGACAGAAGCGACCATCATGCTTCGTCCAGATCATCTGGGCCAGCTGGAGGTTAAGCTAACGATGCAAAATGGTCATCTGGTTGCCCAGTTCATGACTGAGCACAGTGGGGCGAAGGATTTGCTGGAACAGCAAATGTCGCAGTTACGTACGAGTCTTCAGAGCCAAGGTATTCAAGTGGATAAAGTAGAAGTAACGCACAATGAGTCGCTATCCTCCCATATGTATCAGGATGGACGCGGATCTGGAGCTAATCAGCAGCAGCAATCTAACCAACGTTCTAAAGCTCGAGGTAGAGAAGAGAGCGAGGATGCTGTGAAGGTAGCTGAAATGACAGAAGAGCTTCGTAACTGGACAGCAGAACAACGCGCAGATGACATGAATCGGACAGGCTCCTTTACAGCACAAGCGTAATGATGGAGGTGAGAACACAATGACGACTACAGACAACAATGTATCCACCAGTAACGTCTGGCCGAATTACAATGTGAATAATGTCAAAACAGCAAGTGCCAAGGATACTAAAACGATGGGTAAAGATCAATTTTTAAAAATCTTGATCACTCAACTACAAAATCAGGATCCAATGCAGCCTTTGGAGGATAAAGAATTTATCGCCCAAATGGCACAGTTTTCCTCGGTGGAACAACTGATGAACATTTCTACGCAGTTGAATGCATTGGGACAGTCTTTGGGTACAGCTTCTGGTTTGATAGGAAAAGAAGTCAGTTGGATTGAGCCGGGGAAAAAAGATTCCATTACAGGTGAGACAGGCGCAGGTACGGTGAAAAGTGGAATCGTAGATTCCATCGTTATTCGCGACGGTGTGCAGTATGCCAAAATGGGAGCGGCTGAGGTGGCATTAAAAGATGTAACATCAGTAAGCCAGGCTAATACAACGGCTCCTGTTACAGAGACGTCAGATACTTCATCTTCTTCCTCTACTGGAAGCGGTGAGAACTCATGAATGACAGGATAACGGTCGGACGCCTTTTTCCTACCAACGTTCCCCCGGCAGCGATTTCTCAAAACCGATTAAATTCGGTAACAAAGGACACCAAACCATTTGGTCAGGTGTTGCAGGAACAGGTGCTCAAGCTCAGCAACCATGCAGCCAAGCGACTGGAGCAGCGAGGAATAGAGTTGAAAAGTGACCAAATGGCGAAAATTAACTCTGCTGTGGATAAGGCTGCTGCCAAAGGCGCTAAAGAATCTTTGATTTTAATGCAGGATATGGCTTTGATTGTTAGTGTGCCTAATCGAACGGTTGTTACTGCGATGGACAAGCAGTCCATGGAGGATAACGTATTTACGCAGATAGATAGTGCTGTAATTATTTCATAAAAAAATATACGAAGTGGCTGGCCCGAATAGGAAAGCCATGAAAAAGCCGCGGATCGACTGATGCGGTCAACTAAGCAACCAATCAGAGGAGGATTTATACTCAATGTTGAGATCAATGTATTCAGGTGTATCGGGCATGAAGGGCTTTCAAACAAAGCTGGACGTTATCGGTAACAACATTGCAAACGTAAATACTACAGGCTTCAAGTCCAGCCGAGTAATGTTCAAGGATATTTTGAGCCAAACGAGCTCGGGCGCAAGTGCACCAGACGGAACAACAACCGCCGGGCAGAATGCCAAGCAGGTAGGTTTGGGGGTCTCGGTTAGCTCAATTGATACACTGCATCTTCCAGGTAGTGCAATGACCACGAATAACCCAACGGATTTGCGGATTAATGGTGACGGATTTTTCCTGGTCAAAATGAATGATGCACAGGAAGTTCCCTATCTGACTCGTGCGGGTGATTTCCACATAGATGCAAACCGGAATCTGGTGACTTCCGATGGATTTTTTGTGGGAAATTTGGATGGAGATCCAATCACACTTGAAGACAATGTTACGGCAGTCTCTATCTCACAGGATGGCACGATTGTACAGCAATTAGATGATGGTACAGTGAATAATGGCACGCAAATTGGTATAGCCAGAGTTACTAACCCGGAAGGTTTGGAGAAAATTGGAGGCAGCCTGTATCGTACAACGGTCAACTCCAACATTGATGAACTTGAGCCTGGACCAGCCAACTCAGAGGGGCGTGGAGCTATCATCGCGGGTCAGCTGGAAATGTCCAACGTTGACTTGACAGGCGAATTTACCGAAATGATCGTAGCTCAGCGTGGATTCCAAGCGAACTCGCGTATCATTACGACTTCGGATGAAGTGCTTCAGGAAGTTGTAAACTTGAAACGATAATCTCATTTAAACGCGGAGGAGTAGAGGCTCCTCCGCACCTATCAGGAGGTTGGTGTTACGATGATCCCGTTAACGCGGCTGAACGGCTCGCCTATGTGGCTTAATGCGCTGCTCATTGAGACTGTGGAGGAAACACCGGATACATACGTCACTTTGGTGACGGGGAAACGGTTGATTGTATTGGAAAAAGCGGCAGATGTCGTCTCCTTGATCAAGGGTTACAGCCGTGAAATCGGCATGCATGCCGCCACGATAAAAGTGCAACAAATGGAGGAAGACGAATGAAGAAGATGCTGCCATGGCTCATTACAATTTTACTCGCGATTACTTTGATTGCAGGCGCGGCCTTTGTACTTATACCAGCGCTTAGCGGGAAGAAGTCGGAAGTCATACCGAATGCGCAAGCCGCTCAAGCAGAACAACTTCCAAGATTGTCAGCAGATGAATTGGTGGAAGTAAGCTCTGAAATTACCGGTATCAAAACAAATTTGGCAGACGCAGATTACATTGTGCAGATGAATCTTGCTTTTCAATTGAACGATGCCAAAGCCAAAGAAGCTTTTGAAAAAATCAAGGACATTAGTATTAAGCCTATCGTTATTCAATTACTTGCAGACACCAAACCTGATGAGCTCAGAACGGCTAAAGGCCGGGATCAGTTCAGTGACAAGCTGACGGATCTCATCAATAAGTCGCTCCCTGAAGGTCACCTGGGGAACGCCAAAATTACAGACTTTTTGCTGGCAGCCATTTGATTCCAGGTGATCTTGTCAGGAACACGTAAGGGGGTGAATAACATTGGTGGATGTACTGTCACAAGGGGAAATTGATGCCCTTTTAGCAGCTCTCTCGTCCGGTGAAATGGATGCGGAAGAACTCAAAAAGGAAGAAACCCAAAAGAAAGTTCGCGCTTATGATTTCAAGAGAGCGCTTAGGTTTTCCAAGGACCATATACGAAGTCTGACGCGGATACACGAGAACTTTGCACGGTATCTGACCACTTATTTTTCAGCACAGCTTCGTACTTTTGTCCAGATTAATGTCGTTCAGGTGGAGCAGCTTCCATATGATGAATTCATTCGCTCCATTCCGAAAATGACCATTCTAAACATTTTTGAAGCTGAACCACTGGAAGGCCGAATGGTGCTTGAGGTTCACCCGAACGTAGCTTATGCCATGCTGGACAGGCTTCTCGGAGGAACAGGTTCGGCACCAACCAAGGTTACCGCGTTGACCGAAATCGAGACGACGATCATGGAGCGAATTTTCAGCCGTACCTTTGATAGCCTGCAAGAGGCTTGGAAAACGGTACTGGACATTGAACCACGTCTAGAGGCTATGGAAACAAATCCGCAGTTCATGCAGATTGTTTCGCCGAATGAGACGATTGCTCTGATTTCGCTTAGCACCAAAATTGGTGATACCACAGGGATGATTAACCTCTGTATCCCGCACGTGGTATTGGAACCTATTATGGCCAGACTGTCCACGCACCAGTGGTTTACATCCGAAAAGAAATCAAGGGCGCCTGAAGAGATAGACGCCTTGAGATTACGGGTCACCAAAGCAGAGCTTCCTATTATTGCGGAGTTGGGTGAATCCCGGATAAATGTAGCTGAGTTTTTGGGCCTTTCGGTAGGGGATGTCATTTCATTGAACAAGCCAGTCAAAGAAGGACTATCCATCCGGGTGGGCGAGAAGTTGAAGTTTATGGGAAGTCCCGGCATGGTAAGAGATCGTGTTGCCGTACAAATTGATGAAATTGTCAACGAAGGAGTTGAAGAAATTGACGAGTAAAGACTATTTGTCCCAGGAGGAAATTGATGCCTTGCTGAAACAGTCTGAAGCGGGGACGGATTCTACTCCCGCAGGCAAGACCGTTGACGATTTTCTGACTTCTCTAGAGCAGGATGCTCTCGGGGAAATCGGTAATATAACGTTCGGCAGCGCAGCTACGGCTCTTTCCACACTGCTCGGTCAAAAGGTGGATATTACGACACCTAAAGTTTCAATTATTACACGTTCTGAATTTGAAACTGCATTTCCAAAGCCGCACGTAGCCGTACATGTAAATTATGTCGATGGATTTGAAGGCATTAACTCGCTTGTAATTAAAAAGCGTGATGCGCAGGTTATAGCGGATTTAATGCTTGGTGGTGAAGGAAATCCGGCAGATGAAGAATTGAATGAAATTCACATCAGTGCCGTGCAGGAAGCGATGAACCAGATGATGGGATCGTCTGCGACCTCTATGTCTACCATGTTTAATCGTTTTGTTAATATCTCTCCACCAGGGATTGATATTTTGGATCCTCTGCACGGTGATGGAGTATCCAGCCTGCCAGATGAAGAGACGCTGATTACAGTATCCTTCAGGTTATTGATTGGAGATCTAATTGACTCTACACTGATGCAACTGTTACCTGTTAATTTCGCCAAAAAGATGGTGAGCATCTTAATGAATGGCGGAGAGGATGACGAGCAACCGCAAGCGTCCGCACAGCAGGCAGCTGCAACAGCTGCTCCCGAAGCGCCGACACAAGCTAGTACTCCGCAGCCACCGTCTGCACCAGCCTACCAACAGCCGCCTGCAGCCGCGCAGGCGCCGCAAGATGCAGGCTATGGGCAACAACCGCCAATGTATCCTCAAGATCCGGGATATGGGCAGCAGGGCGCTCCAGGGTATGGAACGCCGGGATATGGAATGCCAGCAGGTGTGCCGCCGCAAGTGCCTTATGGAACACCTCATCATTATGGGGCTGTACCGCCGGGACGTAATGTAAATGTGCAGCCTGTACAATTTTCTAACTTGCAGTCCGGTGGATTTCCGCAAGTGGATGAAAACAATTTAAATTTATTGATGGACATTCCCCTTAGAGTCACCGTAGAATTAGGAAGGACCCAAAAGCAAATTAAAGATATTCTGGAGCTCTCACAAGGTTCAATTATTGAACTGGACAAGCTTGCCGGGGAGCCGGTGGACATTATGGTTAACAACAAACTGATTGCCAAGGGCGAGGTTGTCGTAATCGACGAGAACTTTGGCGTGCGTGTAACGGATATTGTAAGCCAATGGGACCGAATTCAAAAATTACAATAAAAGCATAATTTAGGGAGGATTTATTTCAGATGGCAAACCGTATTTTGATCGTGGACGATGCTGCATTTATGAGAATGATGATTCGGGACATCCTGTCCAAAAATGGATTTGAAGTAGTAGGAGAGGCCCAGGATGGATCACAGGCCATTGAAAAATTCAAGGAGCTTCGTCCTGACCTGATTACGATGGATATCACGATGCCTGAGATGGACGGCATTGCCGCTCTGAAGGAAATCAAACAAATTGACCCGAACGCAAAGGTTATCATGTGTTCCGCGATGGGTCAGCAAGCTATGGTAATTGATGCCATTCAAGCTGGCGCAAAAGATTTTATCGTTAAGCCATTCCAATCGGATCGGGTTATCGAAGCCATCAACAAGACACTGGGTGTGTAAGGCGCATCCAGTATGGATACACAACAGGGTGCCTCTGACGCTTTGAGTACATCCAGCAATATAGGAAACATTGCTTGGGTCCTTTTCGTGCTAATCTTTATCATCGTACTGATCGTGTACTTGATACGGTTTTTGAGTAAAAGAAATCAGAGCTGGTTTAGCAACCGCTCCGTTCGCATACTGGGAGGCGTGGGGCTTGGCCCCAATAAATCCCTTCAGCTTGTTGAAGTTGGTAGCAGTGTGTACCTCATTGGTGTGGGAGAAGATATCCGGCTTGTTGACAAAGTATCCGATCCTGAAGAAGTGGAGCAAATTTTGGCCGCACTGGAGCAGGAAGCTTCTCTGCAGCGCGGCCCAATTGCCCCGCTATTCGCTAAAATTGCGGATAAGCTTCGCCGGAACAACGCGGCACAGCAGCAGCAACCTGAAGAGGAAACATCTTTTCATGAGATGTTTGAATCCAAGCTTCGGCAGATGCCGAATCGCAAGGATAAACTTGAAAAGTTGCGCAATGAGGAGAATACTACAGATCGGTCGGGAGATTCATGAGAAAAAAGATTATACTAGCATGTTTGCTGCTTGTCTTGTTCAGCTTCATTTCGGTGACGGCGGCCTCTGCGGAACCGATTCCGAACATTGATATTCAAGTCGGCAATTCGGACAAAGGACAGCCCGGTGCCACCTCGCTGTCTATTATTTTACTTATTACTGTCATTAGTGTAGCGCCCGCGTTGCTTGTACTTATGACGAGTTTTACGCGTATCGTGATTGTACTTGGCTTTGTGCGAACTTCACTGGGAACTCAGCAGATGCCGCCCAATCAGGTGCTTGTTGGACTGGCTTTGTTTCTCACCTTATTTATTATGGCGCCGACCTTCTCAGCTATGAACGAAACTGCGCTTCAGCCGTATCTCAAGGGGGATATAACACAGTCTCAGGCACTAGATAAGGCATCAGTACCGATTAAGACTTTTATGTTCTCTCATACACGTGAGAAGGATCTACTACTCTTTATGAAATACACCAAGATGGAAAAACCAAAAAACTATCAAGATATTCCACTAACGGTGATGGTTCCGGCATATGCAATCAGTGAGTTGAAAACAGCATTTCAGATGGGCTTTATGATTTTTATACCCTTTTTAGTTATAGACATTGTAGTGGCGAGTACACTCATGGCTATGGGGATGATGATGCTACCACCGGTAATGATCTCGCTTCCTTTTAAAATACTGCTCTTTGTACTTGTAGATGGTTGGTATTTGGTAGTCAAATCATTACTTCTGAGTTTTAATACATGAATACTTTCTGCAAGGACAGCAATCAAGGAGGACGGCAATGACTTCGGAGTTTATTATTTCCCTGGCTGGGCAAGCGGTGTACATTGTACTCAAGGTGAGTGCTCCGATGCTGATATTGGGGCTAGTCGTGGGTTTGATCATCAGTATTTTTCAAGCAACAACCCAAATTCAGGAGCAGACACTGGCCTTTGTTCCGAAGATTGTCGCCGTATTGCTGGCATTGCTTTTGTTCGGACCCTGGATATTGACCTCATTAGTGGACTTTACGTATAACATTCTGGACAATTTGTACAAATATATAGGTTAGGCTGAAAGTTATGAACATATTGTTGCAGAGTTTTCCTGTTTTTTTGCTGATTTTTTGTCGGATTACCTCGTTTTTTGTAGTAGCCCCCATTTTTTCAACCCGAGGGGTACCTAATATCTTTAAGGTGGGAATTTCAGGATTTCTAGCTTTGGTCGTGTATCTTACTTATGGTACACATCAACAGGTGCCGACCGATGTAGCGTATGTGCTGTTAGTAGGGCGTGAGGTGCTGATTGGGTTGTTGCTGGGGTTTACTGCATATTTCTTTATGACAGCGATCCAAACTGCAGGTTCTTTTATTGATCTTCAGGTGGGTTTCGGGATGGCCAATGTGCTTGATCCTATGACAGGAGCTTCATCGCCTTTGACAGGAAATTTTAAGTTTGCTATAGCTGTATTGTTTTTTTTGAGCATAAACGGGCACCATCATCTGCTAAATGCTATTTTATACAGTTATGACTGGGTACCGCTGACCAATGATTTTTTTATAAAGTTGTATGGTGGCAGTGTAACCGAATTTCTGGTGCGTTCTTTTGCGGAATCATTTATGTTAGCCTTTCAAATTGCTGCTCCTATAGTAGTAGCTACCTTTTTAACGGATGTGGGACTTGGCTTTTTAGCTAAAACAGCACCGCAGTTTAACATTTTTGTCATTGGTGTGCCGCTCAAAATTTTTGTTGGATTGTTCATGTTACTGCTTCTCATGCCAAGTTTTGCTTTTATATTCGAAAGATTGTTTTCTGTGATGTTCGAATCCATGCGCAACTTGTTGGATATTATGGGTAATCGTCCTTAATGTCTGGTCTGGAGGAACGTAGTTTGTCATTTAAATATGCTATGAACCTGCAGTTGTTCTCAGGGGAAAAAACGGAAAAAGCTACACCCAAGAAGAAACAGGATGCAAGACAAAAAGGGCAGGTTGCCAAGAGCATGGAGTTGCCCGCTGCTGGTGTCCTGCTGGTTACGTTTTTTTGCCTCATGATTTTCGGCGGGTATTTTAAGGATCATGCGGTCCGCTTGTTTCGGGATATTTTTGTGAATCGGCTGTCTATGGAAGTAACACCGAATACAACGCTGCTGATGATGGGTGAGTATGGTGTGCAAATCTTAATTATGCTGGCTCCTATTTTTATTGGTGCCATTGTTATCGGGGTAGTGGCAAACTACATGCAGGTTGGTTTTTTATTGGTTGGAGAGGGTATTACACCCAAATTTAGCAAAATTGACCCGATTAAAGGCTTCAAAAATATTTTTGCCATGAGGTCATTGGTTGAATTCCTGAAATCCGTTTTAAAAATGACTGTAATTGGTTATCTGGTGTACAGCGTACTCTGGAAAACAAAGGCTGACCTACCCAAACTAGCTGAAATGTCCGGCGACCAGATGTTGAGTTTTACAGCTTCCTTAACAATGGAACTAGGACTCAAAATTGGTGTGGTGCTGTTCATTTTAGCGATATTGGATTATATGTATCAACGTTATGAGCATGAGAAAAATCTGAAAATGTCCAAACAGGACATCAAGGATGAGTACAAGAAAATGGAGGGTGACCCGCTAATCAAAGGGAAAATTCGTGAGCGGCAGCGCCGTATGGCTATGCAGCGTATGATGCAGGAGGTTCCTAATGCAGATGTCATCATCACCAACCCTACGCACTTTGCTGTGGCTTTGAAATATGACGGTTCGGAGATGGAAGCGCCGCAGATTATTGCGAAAGGACAAGATTATGTCGCGCTCCGAATTAAGGAAATTGCCAAGCAAAACGGCGTTATAACGATGGAAAACAAGCCGCTGGCGCGGGCGCTGTTTCAAAGAGCCGAAATCGGGGATGCGATACCAGCTGATCTTTTTCAGGCCGTTGCCGAAGTGCTGGCGTATGTATATAAATTAAAAGGTAAAGTGAAATAAAGGGATCGGAGGCCAAGAGACCCGTGAAAATAAAAGAAATAACCGTCCTTGCAGGCGTCATCGGTATCGTTCTTATGATGATTCTCCCGATCCCTTCATGGCTGCTGGATGTTCTACTCGTCATTAATATTTCTATTGCATTGATGATTTTACTTGTTTCAATGAATACGAAGGAAGCTTTACAGTTCTCTATCTTTCCTTCATTGCTGCTCATTACAACGCTGTTTCGTTTGGCGCTCAACATTTCTACGACCAAACTTATTTTAGGTGAGGGTCATGCTGGCGAAGTAGTTGCTACGTTTGGTAGCTGGATTGCAGGCGGCCAAATTGCCGTCGGCTTTGTTGTCTTTCTCATTCTTGTGGTCGTACAGTTCATTGTTATCACCAAAGGATCGGAGCGGGTAGCAGAGGTGGGCGCCCGCTTTACATTGGATGCGATGCCAGGTAAACAAATGAGTATTGATGCTGATTTGAATGCAGGTCTGATTAATGAGCAGCAAGCCCGTGAACGACGCAGTAAAATCGAACGGGAAGCGGATTTTTACGGAGCAATGGATGGTGCGAGTAAATTCGTTAAAGGCGATGCGATCGCCAGTATTATCATTTTGATCATTAACCTGGTGGGCGGCTTTATTATCGGTATGGCCGTTCAGGGAAAAGGATTTCAAGAAGCGCTGTCAACGTATTCTGTTCTCACGATCGGTGATGGATTGGTCAGCCAGATTCCCGCGCTGCTCATATCCACGGCATCAGGCTTGATTGTTACGCGGGCTACGTCGGATGGCAACTTAGCAGAAGATTTAACCGGACAGCTCTTTTCATATCCAAAATTGATCTACATAGTGGCTGCCACCATTGCATTATTGGGCCTTTTCACGCCTATTCATATCATTACAACTCTTCCACTTGCGATTCTATTGTTTTTTGCAGCCCGAAGAATGCAGGGCAATATGGAACGCAAGCAAATTGCTGATGAACAGCTGGAGGAGGAGCAACAAATCGAAGAGGTGCGTAGTCCGGAAAGTGTCATTAACTTGCTTCAAGTAGATCCGATTGAATTTGAATTTGGGTACGGGTTGATTCCTTTGGCGGATACACAGCAAGGCGGTGATTTACTGGATCGTATTATTATGATTCGCCGTCAATGCGCCTTGGAGCTGGGGTTGGTTGTGCCGGTCATTCGTATTCGGGACAACATTCAGCTCAAGCCTAACGAATATGTAATTAAAATTAAAGGCAATACGGTAGGCGGTGGAGAACTGTTGTTGAATCATTATCTGGCTATGAGTCCGGGATACGACGACGACTCTATTACAGGGATTGAAACGACAGAACCGGCTTTCGGATTGCCTGCACTCTGGATTGACGAGAACACCAAGGATGTTGCTGAGCTGTCAGGTTATACGGTAGTTGATCCTCCTTCAGTTGTAGCTACTCATCTAACAGAGACGATCAAGAAACATGCCCATGAGTTGCTTGGCAGACAGGAAACACGTTCGCTGGTTGACAATCTCAAGGAGAATTACCCAGTGCTGGTGGACGACCTTATTCCTTCTGTGCTTGCGATTGGGGACGTACAAAAAGTGTTGGCCAAGCTGTTGAAAGAAAAAATCTCTATACGCGATATGGTGACTATATTCGAGACACTGGCTGACTATGGTACTTATACAAAAGATCCAGACGTGCTGACTGAATATGTTCGTCAAGCGTTATCACGTCAGATTACGCAGCAATTTGCACAGCAGGGAGAAACGTTGCGCGTTATTACTGTGGGACCAGGATTGGAGAAGAAAATTGCTGAGAGCGTGCAGCAGTCGGAGCAAGGTAGCTATTTGGCTCTTGATCCGGTGTCAACGCAAACGGTGTATCAAAGGATGATGGAGCAAATCAACCGCCTCATTCAATCTGGACAGCAGCCTATTGTGTTAACGTCACCGACAATACGTATGTATTTGCGGCAAGTGATGGAGCGGACGATGCAGGATGTCCCGGTGCTGTCGTACAGTGAGCTGGAGCCGAACGTTGAAATTCAAAGTGTCGGGGTGGTGAACTTATGAGGGTGAAACGATATGTAGTGGATACCATGCCAGAAGCCATGCTGCAAATCAGGGGTGACTTAGGAACAGATGCCGTCATTTTAAGTACAAAGGAAGTGAAGGTCGGCGGTTTTATGGGGATGTTCAGTAAAAAGAAAATTGAAGTGGTTGCTGCAGTTGAGGAGCAGCAACCTCCAAAGCCTCGGCGGGCTGAACGCTCGTCACACCAGCTTGCCCAGGCTTCTTCGCCTCTAATGAACACCCCTGAGAAGCCGGAAAAACCATTAGTCCCTGTGGTCCCCAGACAAGCAGCTCCAGAAGCTTATCGACGGGTTACACAACAGATAGCCGGTAGTTCCAAAGAAGGACAAGCTGAATTAACGGTTAATACAGAACAAGCTGCATCAGCAACTGAGCATTTGTCGCCTAGGTCTGCTAATAACCTGGAGACTATATCTCAGGCATTTGATCAAGAAGTATTGCTTTCGAACCTGAAATCATCCAGTGAGCTGCATAAACGGCCAATCGAAGCAAGTGTTCCAGACAAGAGTGGAGCTGAGGAAAATCAGGCTTTGCTTAATGAATTACGGGAAATGAAAGCGATGATGACTCGGTTTTCCAGAAACTCTTCGATGGAAAGTACTTGGCCGGAGGCGCTGCAAGAGATTTGTGAGCATGTGTTGGAACAGGAAGTGGAACGTGATTTACTGGAATATTGGATCGAACAGGTATATGTCCGTCGAAGTGAGCACCCTTTTGCACCTGAAACTTTTGATTGGGAACAAGCCTTTCGTGAGGAAGTGACCAGTTTTATACAGACAAGACTGGATAAAGGAATTTCCCAAGATACCAAAATTGTGTATGTTGCAGGCCCTACCGGAGTAGGAAAAACGACAACCATTGCGAAGTTGGCTGCGGAACAGTTGTTCAAGCATCATCGCAAAGTTGGATTTATTACTTCTGACACGTACCGAATTTCAGCCGTCGAGCAACTGCGTACATATGCAACGATTTTAAATGTACCGCTTGAAGTTGTGCAATCTCCCGGTGACGTCCAAAGAGCTATTCAACGTCTGGAGCATTGTGACTTGATCCTCATGGATACTGCAGGGCGAAATTATCGTAATGAACTGCTTGTATCAGAACTGCAAAGTCTGCTTTCACCTATTAATGAAAGTGAGACGTATCTGGTACTCAGCCTGACATCCAAAAGCAGGGATATGCTTAATATAACTGGACATTTCAGTAAGTTTGGTCTTGGTAAGGTTGTATTTACCAAGATGGATGAGACAGGCAGTTGTGGCGGAATGTTTAATCTTTTGCACCAGTTTCCGATGCAGTTGGCCTATATTACTAATGGACAAAATGTTCCTGACGACCTGCTTCATCCCGATGCAGAAATGGTGACAAATATGCTGCTTGGAGCCAAAGGATCATCAGGAGTTAACGGAGATTCCATATGAGTGATCAAGCCCAATCACTTAGACAAATGGCTTCATCCTTGGATAAGTATCGATTACCCCCACGTAATCGTCACGCAAAAATTATAACGATTACCAGTGGTAAAGGCGGGGTGGGCAAATCCAATTTTACGCTGAACTTTGCTTTGGCCCTACAATCTCTTGGTCGAAAGGTACTTGTGTTTGATGCTGACATCGGTATGGCTAATATTGATGTGTTGATGGGGGCCCACTCACAATACAATCTTCTTCATCTGTTAAAACGTGAAAAATCAATTGATGAAATTATTCAAACGGGTATCGGTGGTTTGCCTTATATTGCCGGAGGTTCAGGCTTAAGCGAACTGTTTGCCTTATCAGATGAGAATCTGAATTATTTTGCCGAAGAAGTAGAAAAAATGGCAGCAGACATGGATTATATCCTTTTTGATACAGGTGCAGGTTTATCCAAGGAAAATCTTAAATTTATCACTTCAGCTGACGAATGTATGGTAGTAACCACCCCAGAGCCGACGTCCTTAACAGATGCGTATGCACTAATTAAAGTCGTAAACGGGTTGCAGAAAGATACGGTATTCAAAATTATAGTCAATCGTGCCGATAACGATAATGAGGCCCGTCAAGTTGCTGATAAGATCGCACTTGTTGCGAAACGCTTTTTGGAGATCGAAATCCCGCTGCTTGGACATATCAGTGACGATACTCATGTCATGCAGGCAGTCAAAAGACAAATACCTTTTATGGTTGCTTTTCCGGGATGTACGGCTTCAAGAGATGTACTGAATCTGGCACACCGTTTTGCAGCAATGCCACAGGTTCCACAATCAGGTGCATTGAGTGGAATTAAAGGATTTATGCAAAAATGGTTGCGGCGTTCTATGCATTGATTTTTGATGAGAGGAAACAGGGGTGTTTAACATGTGTGCTTACCGGGTGCTGGTTGTAGATGATTCGGCCTTTATGCGCAAAATTATTACAGATCTAATTGTAAGGGATGAGTCGTTCAACATCGTAGGTACAGCCGCCAATGGCAGAGAGGCTGTAGAGAAAGTGAAAGAATTGCAGCCTGATTTGGTCACCATGGATGTCGAAATGCCTGAAATGAATGGTCTTGAAGCGTTGCCACTGATTATGGCAGCCCATCCGCTACCTGTCATTATGCTGTCAGGCATCAATGAACAAGGCATGAAGGAGACCATCATGGCTTTGGAGGCAGGGGCTTTTGATTTTATAAGAAAGCCTTCCATCGCTCATGCGCAAGATATTGAGCAGGTGAGCAAGGCATTGCTCGAACAGATGCATACTGCTATGCAAGCAGTACGCAGCCGCTTGGAGCGCAAGGAAGCTAATGAACGCAAAGCTGCATTGGAACAAGCGAAAAAAACGCCAATGGAAAAGCCACCTGGACAGGCTGTGACTGAGAAACGAGCTGGAAGTCAAGCTTCGGCAGACAAGCCTCCTGTTGTTCCGCTTGCTTCTCCACCTGCTGCATCGGCTCAGCCAAAGAAAGATGCTGGGAAGTCCGTCCCAACAGCTGCCAAGCAGGAAACTAAAAAACAGCTGTCTGGAACAGCTGCTACAGCTGATCGCATAGACAAGCCAGCTGTTCAGCCAAGGAAACCAGTGCAAGTGCCTCATGTGCAGAAGAAAGAAGACTTGTCCATGGGTACGGGAATAACGTCGGGACAACTGAAGAGCTCTGAGCCGACCGCTGGCAAATCGATGCAGGGTAAGGATAAAGCAGGGTTGGTCAAGCCGGAATCACGGAAGACGGTAACTTCATCAGCTTCTTCCACTCCTGCGGCTACAACGCCTCCAGTAACAGCACCTACAGTTCCAGCCGCACCAAAGGGATTGTCACTTAAAAAAGGTGTACACACGTCCAGCTTTCGAAAACTGGTGGCGGTCGGATGTTCTACGGGCGGACCACGGGCGCTGAAGACGCTGTTGGAGCGCATCCCTGGGGATTTTCCAGCTCCAATCGTTATCGTTCAGCATATGCCGCCAAACTTCACTCGTTCGCTAGCCCAACGGTTGAATACGTTGAGTCCACTACGAGTGGTGGAGGCTGAGCAGGGGATGACGCTGGAGACGGGAACAGCCTACATCGCTCCAGGGGGATATCAGCTAAGAATTGTGCCTGGAGCCGGTGGTAAATACACTGTGTCACTGAAGATGGAGGAGGCTCGCAATGGTCACCGTCCTTCCGTAGATACGATGTTCGAATCACTGCTCTCGTTAACCTCGCTGGAAAGACATCTAGTATTGCTTACTGGAATGGGGAGCGACGGGGCTAAAATGATGAAAAAGCTTTATGACGCTGGGGTTCAATCCACATTTGCTGAAAATGAGGAGACTTGTGTAGTGTACGGAATGCCCCGCTCAGCAGTTGAATTAAAATGTGTGCGCCACCTTCTGCCAATGCAGGAGATCGCCCCCAAGCTTGTACAAGTTGTGAAATAATCGGAGTGTAACTCATGGAGGAGGTGTCTCACAATGGACATGAACCAATATTTAAACATGTTTATTGATGAGTCGAATGATCATCTGCAATCTCTTAACGAAAATATGCTTCAACTGGAAAGCAACCCAACCGATCTAGGCATCGTTCAGGTGATTTTCCGTTCTGCCCATACCCTCAAAGGAATGGCTGCTACGATGGGGTTTGAAGACCTGGCATCGCTCACTCACCAAATGGAAAACGTTCTTGATCTGGTACGTAACAACAAGCTGGCGATGCATGAATTTATATTCGATACCTTATTTAAAGGTTTGGATGCCCTGGAATCCATGGTGCAGCACATTACAGAGGGAGGCGATGGAAAAGCGGATGTCTCCTCTATTGTATCTTCATTACAATCCATCGTGAGCGGGGATTTCCTAAAGTCCGGCTCAAATGCCGCCACTGAGGAGTCTCCTTCTACAAAAGCGGGCACTAACGATAGTGCTGGATTGGTTTTGGACCAATTCCAGTATTCTGTACTGGAGCAATCGATTTCAGAAGGGCATCGTGTTCACTATATACAGGTAACAATCAGTTCAGAGAGCCAGCTGAAGGCAGCACGTGCCTTTATGGTATTTAACACATTGGAAAACTCTGGTGAAATTGTCAAGGCCTATCCATCCGTACAGGATATCGAGCAGGAAAAATTCGAACAAAGCTTCTCGTTATATTACATAACGCAGAAAGAAGTTGGGGAGCTGGAAAAGGAAATCGCGGGTATCTCTGAAATTGACACTGTCTCAGTGGTACAACTGGATCAGGAATCCCTTAAACAAATGAGCGAAGTTACTGCTGGACTCGCTGAGACAGCGGCGGTACAGGAAGCACCAGTTGCCGTGCAGCCAACCGCTCCATCCCAGCCGCAGTCTTCAGCTGCGGCCTCTGTCGCCAAGCCAGCTGCAGGTAAAGCGCCAGCAGCCAAGGCGGCTGCTCCTACGCACAACCGTACGATTCGCGTAGATATTGAACGTCTGGATGTACTTATGAATTTATTCAGCGAGTTGCTCATTGACCGTGTGCGTTTAGAA
The DNA here is from genome assembly GCF_052921365.1 of Paenibacillus sp. T2-29. Taxonomy (NCBI): domain Bacteria; kingdom Bacillati; phylum Bacillota; class Bacilli; order Caryophanales; family Paenibacillaceae; genus Paenibacillus; species Paenibacillus sp. T2-29. The sequence continues at coordinate 396,316 of NZ_JBREVE010000003.1, forward strand.
CAGTTAGCCAGTGAGGCTTCCAATCCAGCACTGACAGAAACGGTTGAGCATATGAGTCGTGTGAGCAGTGATTTGCAAAATGTTGTTCTTAAATTGCGGATGGTACCTGTAGATACTGTTTTCAACCGTTTCCCGCGTATGGTTCGCGATCTGGCCAAGTCGCTGGATAAAAAACTGGAATTGGTTATTACTGGAGCAGAGACTGAAATGGATCGGACTGTTATCGACGAAATTGGCGATCCTCTGGTGCATTTGCTTCGTAACTCCGTGGATCATGGCATCGAGTCAGTGGCCGACCGGATTGCAGCTGGCAAACCAGAAACTGGAACGGTTCAACTGCGTGCTTTTCATAGCGGTAATAACGTATTTATCGAGATTGAGGATGATGGGAACGGGATTAACCGTGAAAAGGTACTAAACAGTGCTATTTCCAAAGGGATTTTGACAGCAGAACAAGCAGCTTCAATGACCGACGAGGAAGCTTATCAAGTATTGTTTGCTCCAGGCTTTAGTACAGCTGCAGTCATTTCAGACGTATCAGGACGCGGTGTCGGTCTGGATGTTGTTAAATCCAAAATCACTGCTTTGGGTGGTAATGTTACTGTTCACTCCACATTGGGCCAGGGCACTAATTTCTCTGTACAATTGCCGCTGACTCTATCCATTATTGCAGCCATGATGATACAGATCGGTTCAGAAAAATATGCGATTCCTTTGTCTTCCATTGTGGAAACTGCGATCGTCAAACGTAAGCAAATCCGTTCTGTGCATGGCAATAAGATGATTGCTTTCCGCGATTCTCATATCCCGCTTATCTCCTTGAGTCAGCTGTTTGAGGTACCGGACTTCAACGAAGATGAAGAAGAAGAGACAGAGGTCGTGGTCATCCGTAAGGGAGACCGTCTGGCAGCTCTTTCCGTACAGGACTTTTTGGGACAAAGTGAAATCGTCCTTAAAAATCTGGGCAAGTATCTTCCAAACATCCAAGGAATTTCAGGTGCTACGATTCTGGGTGACGGTCAGGTTGCTTTGATCATTGACCCGAATGTTTTCATTAAATAATGTCTTCAATAAAAATGAAAGAAATGTGAGATTGCTGACATCAATAAGGAGGGTTTTTAGACATGGGAGAAGAAATTAAAGTTATCGTATTTAAGCTTGGTGAAGAAGAATACGGTGTTGAAGTAGAAAAAGTCCAATCTATTGAACGCATGGTGCCGATTACACGAGTTCCGAGAACTTACGATTTTGTTAAAGGCGTATTCAACATGAGAGGCGTGGTTATTCCGGTTATTGATCTTCGTGGCCGTTTTGGATTACCTGAAGCTGAATATACCGATCAAACCCGTATTATTATCGTTGCTGTGGGCGAAATGCAAGTCGGCTTTATTGTGGATTCAGCGAATGATGTAATTGACCTGAATACTGACAACATTGAGACACCACCGGAAGTGGTTGGCGGAGTTAAGGCGAAATACCTTCGCGGAGTTGCTAAAATTGGTGAAGAACGCCTGTTGATTATGCTGAACTTGTCCGAAGTTTTGAACCGTAGCGAAATGAACCAACTGGAAGGTTTAGAGGATTAATATATGGAAAATCTAGGAAATCTTGAAGACTTCAAGTTGGATGTATTGAAAGAAGTCGGCAATATTGGCTCGGGGAACGCTGCTACAGCGCTCTCCCGGCTTCTCAATAAACCAGTCGATATGGGTGTACCCAAAGTGCAAATGCTGCCCTTTGAGGAAATTGCGGACAAAGTCGGCGGAAATGAACAACTTGTTGTTGCAATATTTTTTAGAGTCGAAGGGGAAGCCCCTGGTAATCTATTCTTCATATTGCAACCTCAGGCGGCGAAAAGCTTACTTTCCCGTTTGGCGAATATTCCTTCGGATGACGAGGATAGCTTTAACGAAATGGAGCATTCAGCTCTGTCGGAGATCGGTAACATTTTAGCAGGCTCCTACCTTTCTTCGTTGGCGGATTTCACACGTTTATCCATGTATCCAACAGTCCCTGCGCTGGCACTGGATATGGCAGGAGCCATTCTCAGCTACGGACTGCTGCAGTTTGGGCAGATGGGGGATGCTGCTTTATTGATTGACACATCGTTTCTGGAAGGGCAGAATCAGATTGAGGGTCAATTTTTCCTGATTCCTGATCCAGAATCGTTCGGGAAAATCTTTAGGTCGTTAGGAGTCCCGATGAACGATGATTGAGGATAAAAGCATCATTAAAGTCGGCATGGCAGATTTAAATGTTACCAGCAACCCGAACTCGATTCGCACGACAGGACTTGGCTCCTGCGTCGGATTGACCCTCTATGATCCTCATTTGAAACTGGCAGGCATGGCACATGTGATGTTACCGTCCTCGGATATTGCGCGTGAAGGGCAGTTGAATATTGCCAAATATGCAGATACAGCACTGCCAGAGTTGTTGGAGCGAATGTTGAAACTGGGTGCTGAACGGCGCAGACTGATTGCCAAAATGGCAGGAGGAGCGCAAATGTTTGCCTTTGCGGGTAGCGGAGACACCATGCGGATTGGCCCGCGCAATGTAGAATCGTGCAAGGAAATGCTTGTAGATCTGGGCATTCCTTTAATTGCGGAAGATACGGGTGGCAATTATGGACGAACGATTGAGTTAAACTCTGAAACTGGCGTTTTGAATATTCGAAGCGTACAAAAAGGTGTAAAGGAATTATAAACATGTTATTTGGTAGCTTACGCATTAATCTTTGGTCTGGAGTAGTCGGATTTATTCTGACTTTTGTGTTGTCCGTTGGCAGCAATCTGCTGACCACGAGCTTAATTCGTGGCTTAATCGCCTTCGTTTTTTGGTTCCTACTTGCATTTGTGCTGCGCTGGACACTGGGTGTGGTAGCGCGGCCAGATCTGAGTAATGCCCAAGACCGGGCAAGCTCTCAGGTAGATGGCGTAGGGGGAAATCTGGACCTGACGACACCAGACGAAAATGAAAACCTGAATGAATTGCTGAAACCGAAACCAGAGCAGACGGACGAGGGGAATAATGGTTTTGCACCTTTAAACCCACCCAAGCTGGTTTCCAACAAGGACCCTGAAGAATTGGCCAAGGCCGTTCGTCACCTGACAGACAAATAAGGAGGGTGAAGCCGATGAACGAGCGAAAAGCCGCTCATTTGAACCATTCCGACCTGTGGGAGCAATGGAAAGAACACGGTGACAAGGAAGCGAAGAAACAGTTAATTGAAAAGTATCTTCATATTGTGGAGTATGTGTCGGGCCGTCTTGCAGTAGGCTTACCTAAAAATGTATCCAAGGATGATCTGGCGAGCAACGGTGTTATGGGTTTGATTGATGCTTTAGAGAAATTTGATTATGAGCGTGGTTTGCAGTTTGAGACTTATGCTTCTTGGCGTGTTCGTGGAGCAATTTTGGATGGCCTTCGTCAAGGAGATTGGGTTCCTCGTTCAGTTAGGGAAAAAGCGAAAAAAATCGAAGACGCCTATCAGCATCTAGAACAAAGATATTTACGCACAGTAAGCGACGAAGAGATGAGTCATTATTTGGACGTCTCCGAGAAAGAGTTTCAAAGTATGATCCAGGAGGTCGCCGTGATGTCGATTGTTTCACTGGAGGACCCGATCCGCGAAGAAGAGTCGGAAACACGGCTTTCCCTGTTGGTGGACGAAAAGGCGAAAAATCCGGACCATAAGGTCAATGAATTCACACTTCGTGATGCCTTGGCACAAGGCATTGATAAATTAACTGAAAAAGAGCGTATCGTTGTTTCTTTATTGTATTACGAGGATCTGTCACTCAGTGAAATTGCTGAGGTCATGTCACTTTCTCCTTCGCGAATTTCTCAGTTGCATTCCAAAGCAATATTACGTCTGAGAGCGACACTGGACAAACAACGGGATTTGCTAATGCGTAAAGATTAACGTACGGGAGGTTACAGTAACAGTTAGACGGAAGGAGCACCCATGTGGAGAAGCAGTATGCTTTGGATCAGTTTTTAAAAGTGGTTGTCTCACCTGACAAACAATCCGCCTACTTGGAGTTTGCCAAACGTGAAGAAGGCTTTGCCTGTTCTGTGCAAGAATTAGAACGTTTTCTAAGCAACCAAAAAATATCCTACGGTGTAATTACCGATGCAATTCGCACATTTGCGGCAAATCCGGAAGATCATTTCTTCGGGAAATTACTGATTGCTCAAGGAAAGCAGCCGATTCATGGTACAGATGGGAAAATAAATCTGGCCGATATTGTGACCGGTGAAGATGCACATAAGCCACTTGAAACTGTGGATGGACGGGTGGATTATAAAGAATTAACTCGTTTAAGAAATGTAAAACGTGGACAACTGATTGCCGAACGGGTGGATCCTCTGCCGGGTGTACCAGGGATTGCTGTAACCGGAGAGGAAATTCCTTTTCTTCCAGGTAAAGAGGCGCGTTTTAAAGTTGGCAAAAATGTAGTGATCCATCCGGAAGGCGTTGCGATGTATGCGGCTATTGATGGTTTAGTGACTACAACTGAAAAGGGCAAGCTTAATGTGTTCCCTGTGTATGAAGTGAACGGGGATGTCGATTATAGCGTCGGTAACATTGATTTTGTTGGAACCGTCGTCATTCGCGGGAATGTCTTGACAGGTTTTCGCGTTCGGGCGGCTGGTGACATTCGTGTCATTGGCGGTGTGGAAGGCGCTGAAATTGAGGCGGATGGCTCAGTGGAAATCAGCGGGGGTATTATCGGATACCATAAAGGATTCGTGAAAGCTGCACAAAATGTGAAATGCTCGTTTATACAAGATGGTAACGTGATCGCGGGAGCCGATGTACTTGTATCCCAGAGTATCATGCATTCCCAGATCAAAGCGAGTAATAATGTAATCTGCGAAGGGACAAAAGGGCTTATCGTAGGTGGCAGTGTACAAGCTGGTAAAAAGGTAGTGGCTCGTACCGTCGGTAATACGATGTCCACAGCTACCAATATCGAAGTGGGTGTGCTTCCCGAACTGCGTGATGAGCTGACAGAACTCCGCGCACGATTGAAGCAGCAGACAGACAGCCAGGATAAAACGAACAAGGCTCTCACAATATTGGATCAGCTAGCGGCTGCCGGTCAGCTCGCATCTGATAGAATGGCTATGCGAATCAAGCTGACATCTACTAAAAAATCCAATGAACAGGAACTTTTGGAAACCAAGTCCAGAATGCTTGAAATAGAACGAACTTTAGAAGATACGAGCCGCGCCCGGGTAGAAGTGAAAAATGTGATTTATGGTGGCTCTAAGATAGTTATCGGCAGATATACAAAATTTATTAAAGATTCTTTGGAAAGAATGGCGTTTTATTACCATGAGGGAGATATCAGCATGTCCTCCTACATGTAATTCATTACACTGATAATAATTCAATTTATTATATTTCTTGGTAGTCTGATACGGATGCCTAATCGGAAAGGGTGTGGTCCAATGAGCTTGAAGGCTGTTGAATTGCAAATTGCTGTACCTCGCACTAGTGAAGCAGGGAAATACCATAGTGAGTCTCAGCAGCGACCGATGAATGACCAGGCATTACTTGGACAAAAGACTGCGCTGGAGACGGAGAACATGCGTCAGCGAAGCGGTGCCATAGACCAGTCTGCAGAAACATTCGTCGGTGAGAGGCAAACAGGTGAGCAGAGCAGAGATTCTTCCCAGCAGAGTCGCTCCCGCTCAGATGAGACTGAGCTGCCTAAGGAGCATCCGGCAGAGCATCCGTATAAGGGACATCATATTGATTTTTCGCTCTGATCCGATGGGTGGAGAAGCGTTATAAAAGGAGACGATGGGCAGTGGATCAACCATGGATTTATATTGTTCTGCTGGGAGCCGCAGCTGTTGTCTACGCCTGGCTTATGCCAAAGCGCCAGCCAAGCCAGGGAACAGAAGAGGCCGTCGTTCAAAAGGTTGAGGCTACATTGGAGCAATATATGGCCGATATTGAAAACGACAATGACGAGTTGATTGAACTCGTATCTGGTATGAAGCAGGAGCACGCGGTTAAGCAGGCAGCATTACAAGAGCAAGTAGCTGAGCTTCGGAATCGTATTGTGGAGCTTGAGCGTCAGGCAATGCTTGCGACCATCTCTATGCCAAACTCAGATTCAGAAGCTTCTATTGTAACTTTGGAGGAGCAAACGGCATTGCAAGAGCCTCAAACTGAGCAGGAACAAGAGTCCATCCGAGATCGTTATCAAGAGTTGTTCGCGATGCATGAGCAAGGCAAGTCGGTGGATTATATAGCCAAGCAATCAGGCATCCAGCGGGGCGAAGTACAGCTCATATTACAACTCGCGGAACGGGAGGATGTGACATGATCAAAAACCGCTCATTTATGTTAGGCATGGGTACGGGGCTTATAATGGGGGCATTGTTGTTGCAACTGGCAATAATTGGTCAGGGGCAGTCACAGCAATCTTCGACAGACCCGAAAAACATGACGCGAGAACAACTAGAGAAGGCAGCAGCCGAGTTAAATCTTCAGATCAGTGACAGTTCTGATCCGAAAATGACAGAAGAGGAATGGCGTAATAAGCTGATCAAGGAAGGCAACAAGACTCCCGTTGCACCTCAAAAGGCTAAACCAGCTCAAACGCCTTCAACACCAAAGGTACCTGCAAACAGCACATCCTCGGCTGCTTCTAAGCCTTCGACTAGCACGTCGGTACCACAAAGTCCAAACAAGCCACAAACTCAAAGAGCTGGCACTACAACCACTCCCGATATTCCCAAGCAGCCTGCCACCCCACAAGTGCAATATAGCATTGCATCGGGGAGTAATTTAAGAAGTGTGGCATCTGGATTGGAACGGGCTGGAGTCGTATCGGATGCTAGTGCATTTGAGGCAGCAGCTAAGGCTAAAAAAATCAATACCAAAATTCGTACAGGCACCTATCAGTTTGCTAAAGGTGAGGATTTCAGTTCTATTATTACTAAAATAACGAAGAAGCCGTCCAACTGACCTAATCGGGAAGAGGACGGCTTTTTATTTTTTTCGATGCGAATAAAGAATTTTCTTAGTGTTTAGTTCAAAAGCGGGAATGACCCCCCCATAATGGCTTACAACATAGTCTATTGCAATTCAGAGCTAGTGGACATAAAAAAAGACCCCTGAAGAATTCAAAGGTCATCTCATGGCGGCTTACACCAAGATGTATTGTTAAAACTGCCCTCAATCCAGATCAATGTAGCTCTAGCGAGGAGGGGGCATTATCGCCTTAATTCTCGGGTATAAATATTTGCCGAAATCCGGCCGTCATGAGGCGTCGAATCTGGACGTCATCGGCATGTGCCTCGCGCCGATCGCCTTCTCAATGCTGGCGTATGGTGTAAGCGAAGGCGGCACCAACTGGTCCAAGGCTTCGACGATCACGGGCTTGACCATCGGCGGCATTGCGCTCATCCTTTTCATTTTCGTGGAACTGGCACAGAAGCAGCCGCTGCTGGAGCTGAAGGCGTTCAAATCGTCTGATTTTACACGCAGCATCATCTTGACGTGGATCGTACAGCTCGCGTTGTTCGGCGCAATGCTGATCGTACCGCTGTACCTGCAAGGCGTCATGCACTACACCGCCCTTGAAACCGGCTGGATCCTGATACCTTATGCGTTATGCGCCGGAATCGGCAACCCGATCAGCGGCGGGCTGTTCGACAAAATCGGCGCGCGTCCGCTCGCCTTCGCCGGTCTTGCCGTCCTATCCATTTCTCTATTCATCTTGTCCAATATATCTGTGGATCCTTCGCTCTGGGTTATTATCTTATGCATCTGCACCATGGGTCTCGGAATGGGCTTCTCCATGATGCCGCTCAACACGCATGTTCTGAACTCTGCACCTCGCCGCCTGGTGAGCCGAGTCACACCATTGACAACAGCAGCTCAGCAAGTTGTTCTCTCGTTGCGGTCGTGGGTCTGACGAGTTATCTGACGTCGCAAATCACTTCCCACACCGCAAATGCGGGAGCGGACGCGAATCCGCTGAATGCTGTCGTTACGGGTTATGGCGATACGTTTTTCCTATCCGCGTGCCTTACGACTGCGGGTGTAGCTCTGTCGCTCCTTTTGCGTAAACCGCAGCAGCAGGAAGAAGGTACCGCCGACGGGGACAACCCGGACCCGGCGATGATGGGTCACTAATCGCGAATCGGTACGATTTTATTCGTGTGCAAAAAGCCTTGGCCGTTAGTCGGTCAAGGCTTTTTGCTGGTACGCCCAGCATGGCGTCATCTATATATAAAAGACTAGCACAGATTCGGCTAATAGGGCACATAATGGAACTATCCTGCCCGTTCAATGCAGTGCGAGAGTCTAACACTTTATTTTCACAAACATTTTGCTAAGAAGCCAGGCAGATGGAAGTGTACAGGACGTTTTTCACACGGTTTCGACTATTGTCGAAAAGCTGGTTGCAACGCTGCAAGTGTTATGGTATATTAATTGACGGTGTTAAAAACGCACGTCGGTTAATTTTATAGAGGGTGCTTCCAATAGGAAGTCTTTATAAAAAATGATGTCGGCGGAGGACACACAAAAAAACCAAACTTAGGAGGTGCGTGAAGATGGCAGTAATCTCCATGAAACAGCTTTTGGAAGCTGGGGTTCACTTTGGTCACCAAACACGTCGCTGGAACCCGAAAATGGATCGTTATATCTTCACTGAAAGAAACGGTATTTACATCATTGACTTGCAAAAGACAGTGAAAAAGGTTGAGGAAGCTTACAACTTCGTAAAAAGCATTGCAGCTGAGAATGGTACAATCCTGTTCGTAGGCACTAAGAAACAAGCACAAGATTCCGTTAAAGAAGAAGCAGCTCGCGCTGGTCAATTCTACATCAACCAACGCTGGTTGGGTGGTACACTGACTAACTTCCAAACCATTCAAAAACGTATTGATCGTTTGAAACAATTGGAAGCTTGGGAAGAAGATGGTACATTTGCTGTTCTTCCTAAAAAAGAAGTTATCATTCTTCGCAAAGAAAAAGATCGTCTTGAAAAATTCTTGGGTGGTATCAAAAACATGAAGGGCCTTCCAAGTGCTCTGTTCATCATTGATCCGCGCAAAGAACGTATCGCGGTTGCTGAAGCTCGCAAATTGGGTATCCCAATCGTAGGTATCGTTGATACAAACTGCGATCCAGACGAAATCGACTATGTTATCCCAGGTAATGACGACGCGATCCGCGCTGTTAAATTGCTGACAGGTAAAATGGCTGATGCAGTTATGGAAGCTAACCAAGGCGAAGAAACTACAGCATAATATTTCCGATCGGAAATACCTATACGAATTAAATGAAAAGGGTGGTTGGTAGGTGGAAAACCTCTCACTACCCTTTTTTTAAGGAATAAAGCTCGTATATACCACTGAAAATTAAATTTGGAGGGAAATAATATGGCAGTTAATGCTAGCGCAGTAAAAGAGCTTCGTGAAAAAACAGGCGCAGGAATGCTGGATTGTAAAAAAGCGCTTGAAGAAGCAAATGGTGATTTGACAAAAGCGGTTGAAGTTCTGCGTGAAAAAGGACTTGCAGCTGCAGCCAACAAAGCAGGCCGTATTGCTACTGAAGGCGTTGTTGAATCCTACATCCATGCTGGCGGCCGTATCGGCGTGCTGGTAGAAGTAAACTGCGAAACAGACTTCGTAGCGAAAACTGACCAGTTCAAAGATTTTGTTCGTGACATTGCAATGCATATCGCTGCATCGAACCCTCGTTATGTTCGTCGCGAAGAAGTGCCACAGGAAGAGATTGAAAAAGAAAAAGAAATCCTGAAAGCACAAGCTTTGAACGAAGGTAAACCAGAAAAAATCGTTGAAAAAATGGTTGAAGGCCGCATCGGTAAATTCTACGAAGAATTCTGCTTGCTGGAGCAATCTTTCATTAAAGATCCAGACAAAACAATCTCCACACTGATCAACGAGAAAATCAGTACGATTGGTGAAAACATCTCCGTACGCCGCTTTGTTCGTTTCGAACTGGGTGAAGGTCTGGAGAAAAAAGAAGACAACTTCTACGAAGAAGTTATGTCTCAAGTGAAACAATAATTACCAACGATCGGTAAATGCATATGAATAAACAGAAATGGAACACATCAGTGTTCCATTTCTTGCAACAGGACACCTATCCTGTTACATAAATAATATATGAAATTGGAGGGTGATCATTTGGAAAAACCTGTATTTAAACGTGTTGTTCTGAAAGTTAGTGGGGAGTCGCTGTCAGGTCCTAACGGTTACGGTATTGATGCGGATACAATTGCGTCGATTGCTGAACAAGTTAAGGACGTGGTGGAACTAGGAGTAGAAGTTGCTATTGTGTGCGGAGGCGGTAATATCTGGCGTGGTATTGCTGGAAGTGCCAATGGGATTGACCGGGCAACGGCAGATTACATGGGTATGCTTGCAACCGTGATGAACTCATTGGCTCTACAGGATGCTTTGGAACAGATTGAAGTGCCTACGCGTGTACAAACGTCCATCGCAATGCAACAGATTGCAGAACCTTACATTCGCCGTAGAGCTATTCGTCATCTGGAAAAAGGTCGGGTCGTAATTTTTGCTGCAGGTACGGGTAATCCGTTCTTCTCGACTGATACTACAGCTGCTTTGCGTGCCGCTGAGATCGAAGCAGAAGTAATTCTGATGGCTAAAAATAAAGTAGATGGTGTGTACTCCGCCGATCCGTTTAAAGATAGCACAGCTGAAAAATATGAGCAGCTCACGTATTTGGATGTGCTTAATAAAAATCTTGGTGTCATGGATTCTACAGCTTCCTCGCTGTGCATGGATAACAATATTCCGTTGATTGTCTTTGCTATTACAGAGCAAGGTAACATTAAACGTGTCGTACTGGGTGAAAAAATTGGTACGATCGTCAAAGGGAGTGTAAATTAATGCCACAATCTGTGAAAAAGAGCGCTGAAGAGCGCATGCAAAAAGCAATCCAGGCATTGCAACGTGATCTTGCATCTTTGCGTGCAGGACGGGCAACACCAGCATTACTGGACCGTGTGCAGGTTGAATATTACGGCGCAATGACTCCAGTCAATCAGCTGGCGAATATCAATACACCTGACAGTCGGACCTTGATGATTCAGCCTTGGGACAAATCTTCTCTGGCTGATATCGAACGCGCTATCCAAAAATCCGATTTAGGTTTGACACCTTCGAATGATGGTAACACCATTCGTCTGAGTATTCCTGCTTTAACGGAGGAGCGCAGAACTGATTTGGTGAAGCTGACGAAAAAGAGCGGTGAAGAAGCGAAAATCGCTATTCGTAACATTCGTCGTGATGCAAACGATGATATTAAAAAAATGGAGAAAAGTGATATTTCCGAGGACGAATCTCGTAAGCATCAGGAAGATATCCAGAAGACGACTGATAAGTTTATCGCTGAAGTGGATAAAGTTTTAGCTGCAAAAGAAAAAGAAATTATGGAAGTTTAAAAAGATTGGCAGCCCCTCCCTTACGGTGGGGTTTGTCTCTTTTCAAGCCTGAGGCACATTTTCAGAGAATGCTGGAGGAACTGGAATGATCAAACGGGTTCGGTCTTGGTGGAACGGGGAACAAAAACAGCAAACACCGGCCATTTCAAAAGACAATATTCCGCAGCATGTTGCTGTCATCATGGATGGGAACGGCAGATGGGCCAAACGGATTGGAATGCCGCGGATTGTAGGGCATCAAAATGGAATGAAGGCAGTGAAACGCACAGCAATTGCAGCGGATGAACTGGGTATTAAGTATTTAACTTTATTTGCTTTTTCAACTGAGAATTGGACGCGTCCAAAGGACGAAGTTGATTTTCTAATGAAACTGCCTCAAGAATTTTTGGCAATTGAGCTGGATGAGTTGATTGAAAAAAATGTGCAAGTGCGTATGATGGGGAACAAGGAACATTTACCTTCCCATACCGTTGAAGCGCTGACTGAAGCGACTCGACGTACTGAAAATAATACCGGACTTGTACTTAATTTTGCATTAAATTATGGCAGTCGGTTGGAAATCACAGAGTGCATGCAAGCATTGGGCCGACAAATTGAGGATGGAAAGCTGAAGCCGGAAGATATAACATCTGAGCTAATTGGTAACACGTTGCTTTCTACTGGTATGCCAGATCCTGATTTATTGATTCGAACAAGCGGGGAACTTAGACTCAGTAATTTTATGCTTTGGCAGCTTGCATATAGTGAGTTGTGGTTTACTGATATTTATTGGCCCGAGTTTAAAAAAGAGCATTTATACGAAGCAGTGATCGAATATCAGAAAAGATCACGACGGTATGGCGGACTGAAGTAAATGGAGGATGAAAGCCGTTGAGACAGAGATTAATTACCGGTATTCTGGCAGGCATATTCTTTTTGGCAATGGTCCTGTGGGGCGGCTTGGCCTACCATTTGCTTATATTGGTGATGGCCCTAATCGGATTTTATGAGTTCGCACGAATGACGCAGGTATCTCCTTTTGGAGGTACGGCACTGCTTGGCTACGTAAGCATATTAGCATTTGTATTCCCATATCAACCTCTGGGTTTACACACACCGCTATCCTTTGCCAGTTTGCTTTGGTTGGTAATGATAGTGTTTATGATGATCACGGTAGGAACGAAAAATAAAATCCCAATTCAAACGGTAGCTATACTATTTCTTGGTACTGTATATATAGGATTTGGATTTTCGTATATTGCAGAATCACGTCATATGGAACATGGACTGTTATGGACTTTTTTGTTGTTGTCTTGTATTTGGGCAAGTGATGCAGGGGCATATTTTGTAGGCAAAATGGTAGGAAAGACGAAGCTATGGCCTGCGATTAGTCCAAACAAAACGGTTGAAGGGTCCATTGGCGGAGTTGTTTTAGCTTTGGTTATAGCTCTGGTATTCGCTGGATTATCAGGTGGACTGCTGCCCTGGGGTAAAGCCTTCGGCATCGGTTTGTCATGTGCTGTTGTGGGACAACTGGGCGATTTGGTACAATCTGCATACAAACGAGTGTACGGCATTAAAGATTCTGGTAATCTGCTGCCAGGACACGGTGGTATACTAGACCGCTGCGACAGCTGGATTGTCGTTTTTCCATTTGTACATATGCTGATGCTGCTTCCATGAGTCTGGTAATTACAACTTATGCTCAGGATCAACCTTTATGTTGTTCCTCCTGCGCTATTAGAAGGATGGTAGCAGCTGTATAGTTGCCTGGGTAACAAACAATGAGCTCCTGATTAAAGTGATTTTCAGGATAGGAAGGTGCATCATGAAAAGAATTACGGTACTTGGTTCAACCGGCTCTATTGGAACTCAAACACTGGATGTGGTGTCCATGCACCCAGATCAGTTCACTGTTGAGGCTTTAGCAGGCGGCTCCAATGTAAAGTTACTTGCTGAGCAAGCACATCTCTATCATCCTAAAAAAGTGTCTGTCGGTACTCAGCAGTTAGCGGATGAAATTCGTCCTTTACTGCCTTCTGGAATCGAACTACACTGGGGAAATGAAGGACTTGTTGAGCTGGCCGCGAATACAGAGGCGGATATGGTTGTGACGGCTGTAATGGGCAGTGTCGGATTGCACTCCACGCTGGCCGCGATTGAGGCTGGAAAACAGATCGGTTTGGCTAACAAGGAAACACTGGTTACTGCTGGTCATCTGGTCACTGCGCGAGCTCGGGCGAAAGGAGTGCCGTTGCTGCCGATTGACAGTGAGCATTCAGCTATTTTCCAATGTCTGAATGGTGAGCGTATGAAAGATGTGGCACATATTACCCTCACAGCATCAGGCGGTTCTTTTCGAGATTTGACAAGGGAACAGCTGCGTGAAGTTACTGTGGAAGATGCACTTAAGCATCCTAATTGGTCAATGGGGGCCAAAATTACAATTGATTCAGCAACGATGGTAAACAAAGGGCTGGAAGTCATTGAGGCACATTGGCTGTTCGGACTTAGCTATGAGCAGATCCATGTGTTGCTTCATCCGGAAAGCATTATTCATTCCTACGTCGAGTTTCAGGATACAAGCATTGTTGCTCAACTTGGGAACCCGGACATGAGAGTACCCATTCAATATGCATTGACTTATCCTGAGCGGATGAAGTCTCCGGCAAAGCCTCTGTCACTGGCTGAAGTGGGAAAACTCCACTTTAAGGAAATGGATTTTAATCGTTTTCCTTGTTTAAGGCTTGCCTTCGAATGTGGTAAAATGGGTGGTACAGCACCGACCGCATTTAATGCTGCTAATGAGATTGCTGTTGCCCGTTTCTTGCGTGGAGAAATTTCTTTTCTGCATATTGAAGCTATTATTGAACAGGTGCTCGAACAGCATGTCAATATGGCTGATCCTGATTTATCTGCGATTGAAACCTGTGACCGCGAAACTCGTAGTATAGCTGCGAGGTTGTAGGCTAATGTTGGGGTCAAGAACGAATTGTGATTCTCTTGTGCGGGTTCGGAGAATAATGATAATCTAGGAAGACAAACTTGATCTCATTGAAAGGGGAACGGAAACGATTGGAAACGATTCAAATAGTGTTGATGACGGTGCTCATGTTTTTCGTCATAGTGACGGTGCATGAATGGGGGCATTATTATTTTGCCAAACGCGCCGGGATTCTGGTACGGGAGTTTGCGATCGGTTTCGGTCCGAAACTGTTCTCTTATAAAAGAAACGAGACACGATTTACACTACGGTTGCTGCCGTTCGGTGGTTTTGCCCGCATGGCGGGAGAGGATCCGGAGGTCAATGAAATTGAAACCGGACAAACGATTGCTGTACGCGTAACAGATGGCGTCGTTAAGACCATCTATTTGGACCAACTGGATAACCGCAAGAATGTTGCGCGCGGTGAAGTGTTGGATATTGATCTGGAACAAGCGCTAACTGTAAAATTAGATGTGGATGGTGAAGATCAGCAATATACTGTGCACCCACAAGCGATGATGGTAACCAAAGGACAATCCATTCAAATTGCACCGAAGGATCGACAGTATGGGAGTAAAACAGTGGGACAGCGTGCGATGGCTATATTTGCTGGACCACTGATGAATTTTATTCTTGCCTTTATTCTGTTTGGTCTGCATATCCAGATGGTCGGCATACAAGTGGACAACCCAACTTATGTTCAAATTAGTGAAATTACAGCGGGTATGCCTGCTGCTGAAGCTGATTTGCATAAGGGAGATATCATTGAATCGGTGAACGGAGTTGCAATTGGTGCGAATGTTGAAAACATGATCAAGCTGATTGCAGATTCTCAAGACAAGCCGATGAAGTGGACAGTTCGCCGTGATGATAAAACCTTTGATCTTACCATTACACCTCGTGCAATGGAAGGACAAAAGGGTGGCAAGGTGGGCATTGTGCCTGAACTTCCAAAACGCCAAGCAGGTGTTGGGGAAACATTCAAATTTGCCGGACAATCCATGGTCAGAACGACAGATATTATTTTTCAAGGATTTAGCCAGCTTATCCAACGTTTTTCTATCAATGACCTGGGAGGCCCCGTACGTACTTTTGAAGTGACGGGACAAATTGCTAAGCAAGGCATTGAGCAGTTGACATATTGGACTGCGATCATGAGTCTTTATCTGGGGATATTCAATCTATTGCCTATTCCGGCTTTGGATGGAAGTAGACTTGTTTTCCTTGGGGTTGAGGCGGTAAGAGGACGTCCTGTTGATCCGAGCAGGGAAGGAATGGTCCATTTCGTTGGTTTTGCTATGCTATTCCTACTTATGATTGCGGTCACGTATAACGATATTTTACGCTTAATTAATGGTTAATTAGAGACGGACATTATAAAAATGGTCTGTATGGGAGGACATGCATTTCTATGTCGAACGATAAACAGTTTGTCGAGGAAATCACGCCGCAGAGCGAAGATTTTTCCCGATGGTATATTGATGTTATTAAAAAAGCAGAACTGATGGATTACTCGCCGGTTCGCGGGTGTATTGTATTCCGTCCCGATGGTTTTGAGATTTGGGAGCACATTAAGGAAGCTATGGACGTACGTTTCAGAGAAACGGGACATCGCAATGCTTATTTTCCAATGTTTATCCCAGAAAGCTTTTTCCAAAAAGAAAAAGAGCATGTGGAGGGATTTAATCCTGAACTGCCATGGGTGACTGAGGCTGGTGGGGAAAAGCTGGAAGAACGTCTCGCAATCCGTCCAACTTCGGAAACCATGATCGGTCATATGTACTCCAAATGGATTCAATCCTATCGTGATCTGCCTGTGCTCATTAACCAATGGGCTAATGTGGTGCGTTGGGAAAAACGTACGCTGCCTTTCTTGCGAACAAGTGAATTTTTGTGGCAAGAAGGTCACACAGCT
Source organism: Paenibacillus sp. T2-29 (assembly GCF_052921365.1). NCBI lineage: Bacteria > Bacillati > Bacillota > Bacilli > Caryophanales > Paenibacillaceae > Paenibacillus > Paenibacillus sp. T2-29. The sequence continues at coordinate 412,667 of NZ_JBREVE010000003.1, forward strand.
CATGAAACAGAAGAAGAAGCACGTGAAGAAACGATGAAAATGCTGGAAGTTTATCGTGAGGTCATCGAGGAAGTTCTAGCTATTCCGGTTATAACTGGACAGAAAACACCTTCTGAAAAGTTCGCAGGTGCGAAGGATACATTTTCACTGGAAGCGATGATGAGAGATGGACGTGCGGTACAAGCTGGAACATCCCACTATATGGGAACTAACTTTGCCGTAGCATTTGACATTAAATATTTGAGTCGTGAAAACAACCTGGAATTCGCGCATACGACATCTTGGGGAACAAGTACACGTTTGATCGGTGCATTAATTATGGTCCATGGAGATGACCGTGGTCTTGCACTGCCTCCTAAAGTGGCACCTACTCAGGTTATTATGGTTCCTATTGGACCACCTAAGAAACGTGATGCAGTTATCGCTCGTGCAGATGAATTGTTTGCTGAGTTGAAACAAGCGGGTGTCCGTGTTAAAATGGACGACCGCAGTGATGTAAGTCCAGGCTGGAAATTTAATGAATATGAAATGCGCGGTGTACCGGTTCGTCTGGAGATCGGACCTCGTGATATGGAAAACGGTGTCTGTGTTCTTGTATCCCGTATCAGCGGTGAGAAAAAAATTGTACAACAGGACAATCTGCTTGAAGAAGTACACGCGATGCTCGCACAGGTACAACAAGAGATGTTTGACCGTGCGAAGAACTTCATGGAAGAAAACTTCTATTCCGTCGATACGTTGGATGAAATGAAGACTCTCATGGAAGAAAAACGTGGCTTTACTTTGGCTGGTTGGTGCGGATCTGAAGAATGTGAAGACAAAGTTAAAGAAGTGACAGGCGCTACAAGCCGTAACATACCGTTTAAAACAACTGAGCAAAAGACCACATGTTTGTGCTGTGGCAAACCAGCCAAGCATACAGTAGTGTTCGCACGGGCGTACTAATATAGAAGAGCAATACCCTATACTTACTTCATTCTCTTCGCCAACAGGAATAGCTGTTACTGGATAATATTCCGGACTATCTATATCGTTGTGATGAGGGTTGAAGAAGGCTACGAAAAGCTTTTGCGGTCGGAGATGTTTTAGACGCAGAAGCTTTTCATGTTTTCAGAATGGTAGATTGGAAATTGGGGGGAGAGCCATGGGCGGAGCTGAAGAAAAGAGAAAGCGGCTGGAGCTGCTGATGAAGCAGGTTGTAATGCCGGCGGGAGTGGTTGATCCTTATTTTTTGGACGGTTGGATTGATCAGGTTGAGATTAGCCGTACCAACAAGGATTGGAATATCACTATTGCCAAAGAGACACTGGTCCCCGCTCAGGTGTATCGTACGTTCTGTATTCAAGTACAGGAAAAAATGAGCCATATCGCTAAAATCACATTCCGCTTTCAGTACAGTGAGCAGGTTCAACCTGGTGATATTATCGGTGAATACTGGAAGCTTTTTTTAGAGTGGGTGCACCGTGAAATTCCATCTGTTAACGGTTGGATGAACCGGGCTGTGCATGAGTGGGAAGACGGTCTATTATTACTAACAATGAGCGATAGTATGTCATTGGAACTGGCGCGCAAAAAGCAGATAGATCAAGCTATTATTAAGTTTTACGATAAATATTTTGGGATCTCTATGCGCATTAAAGTCCAGGTGGGTGAAAGTAACCAGGAGGCATTACAGGAATTCCAGGAAAAGAAGATGCAAGAAGAACGCGAAGTTATTCAGCAGATGATGGAAAGTATGGAATCCGAGATGCCGCCTTTGGAAGAAGAAGAAGGAGACGTACGGCTTCAATTTGGTTATGACATCAAAGAACCGGCTATTCCGATGCAAGAGATTCAGGACGAAGAAAAGAAAGTCACCCTACAAGGAACAATCTTCGGTTTGGACAGTAAAGAATTGCGCAATGGCAGTACATTGTTTACGTATTATTTGACCGACTTTAGTGATTCCCTGCAAATGAAAATGTTTGCTAAAACTAAAGAAGATCTAAAAATTCTCAGTCTGTTGGCTAATGGTAAATGGGTCAAAGTGCGGGGAAGAGTTGAATATGACCGTTTTATGCAAATTCCCGAGCTGGTTATGATTCCTTCCGATCTAGTTGAAGTACAGGCTCCACCCGGACGTAAGGATAATGCAGCGGAAAAACGGGTTGAGTTTCATCTGCACACAAAGATGAGTGCAATGGATGCTGTCGCCTCGATTGATCAATATGTCAAAACAGCCGCCAAATGGGGGCACAAGGCGATTGCGGTCACCGATCATGGCGGTGTGCAATGCTACCCTGATGCCGCTAAGGCTGCAAAGAAAAATGGCATTAAGATGATCTACGGTGTTGAGGCCAATGTGGTTAATGATGCTGTTGAGGTTGTAATGCAGGCACAGCCATTAAATTTGAAAACAGCGACTTATGTCGTTTTTGATATTGAAACCACCGGTCTATCAGTTACACAAAATAAAATCATAGAGATTGCTGCTGTTAAAATGCATGAGGGCAAGGAAATTGATCGTTATGCAACCTTTGTCAATCCGCATGAACGTATACCATACAACATTCAGCAACTGACCAACATTAACGATGAAATGGTCAAGGATGCGCCGGATGTGGAACCTGTTATGAAGGAGTTCGTAGCTTTTGCTGGCGATGCTGTATTGGTTGCCCATAATGCGCGGTTTGATATCGGCTTTATCCAGGCCACCCTTCGAAAGATGGGTTTGCCCGAAATGACCAATCCGGTACTGGATACGCTCGAACTGGCTCGTTTACTGTTTCCAACAATGAAAAACCATCGTCTGAATACGTTGACGAGCAAATATAAAGTGGCACTAGAAAGTCATCACCGTGCTATTGACGATACAGTCGCACTGACTGAAGTGCTGAATGGCTTGCTGAATGATGCGGAACAAATTAAGGGATTAAAAATGCTCGATCGTCTGAATGATTATGTAGGTAAGGATCTATCGACTGTTCGTCCTTTCCACTGCTGCATTTATGCTCTCAATCCGGTTGGTAAAAAAAATCTGTACAAGCTGGTTTCCATGTCTCATACCGAATATTTCAAGCGTGTGCCTTGTATTCCTAAATCGAAATTGTCTGAGATGAGAGACGGATTGCTTATTATTTCTGGCTGTGAAAAAGGAGAATTCTTCGAGGCTGTGTTGAACAAGTCCGAGGAAGAAGCCGAGGAGATTGCACAGTTTTATGATGTGCTGGAGATTCAACCTTTGACGATGTATATGCATCTGGTGGAAAAGCAGCTTGTAAGCGGGCCTGATGCACTAAAAACGGCCATTCGCAAAGTATGCGACATAGGAAAACGCCTTGATAAGCCCGTAATTGCTACAGGCAATGTTCACTATTTGGAAACTCGCGATAAGCTGTACCGTGATATTACTATTCATGGCATTACCGGTTTTAGCCCGCTAAAGGACATCCGAAAGCCAGATGCTCATTTGCGGACAACGGATGAAATGCTGGCAGAGTTCGAGTTTTTGGGTGAGGAAAAAGCGTATGAAGTCGTTGTGAAAAACACTAGTGAGCTGGCAGAGCGTTTTGAAGAACTGGAACTGTTCCCCGACAAGCTTTTTACGCCATTGCTGGACGGAGCAGACGAGGAAATTCGTAATACATGCTATGAGACGGCTCGATCCATTTATGGTGAATCCTTACCTGAGGTTGTTGTAGCTCGCCTTGAAAAAGAATTGGAACCTATTATTAAATATGGTTTCTCCGCTAACTATCTCATTTCTGAACGTCTGGTTAAAAAGTCTAATCAGGATGGATACTTGGTAGGTTCACGGGGTTCTGTTGGTTCTTCTGTAGTTGCTACTTTTCTCGGTATTTCTGAGGTAAATCCACTGCCCGCCCATTATATTTGCGGTAATTCTGAATGTAGACACAGCGAATGGTTTTTGGATGGAAGTGTGCCGAGCGGTTTTGACTTGCCAGATAAAAACTGTCCGAATTGCGGTGGCAAGCTCAAGGGTGAGGGACAGGATATACCTTTTGAAACGTTCCTCGGTTTTAAAGGAGATAAAGTTCCCGATATTGACTTGAACTTCTCTGGTGAATATCAACCTGTTGCCCATAACTATACAAAAGTACTGTTTGGTGAAAAAAGTGTTTTCCGTGCAGGGACCATTGGTACAGTTGCTGAGAAAACGGCGTTTGGCTTTGCCAAAAAATATGAAGAGGCACATCATAAAAAATGGCGTGGAGCCGAGCTGAACAGGTTGGCTTCTGGTTGTACGGGTGTAAAACGTAGTACCGGACAGCATCCGGGCGGGATCGTTGTTGTTCCCGATTATATTGAGGTCGAGGACATTACACCGGTGCAGTATCCGGCTGATGATACGAGCTCGGAATGGAAAACGACGCATTTTGATTATCACGCTTTTGATGCGAACTTACTCAAGCTCGATATTCTGGGCCATGATGATCCGACCATGATGAGAATGCTTCAGGATTTGACCGGGGTTGACCCTACGACCATTCCAATGAATGATCCCAAGGTGATGAGCATGTTCAATTCCACGGAGGCACTCGGTGTAACACCGCAGCAGATTCGCACGCCTGTCGCCACCTATGGTGTACCAGAGATGGGGACAAAATTTGTACGCCAGATGCTGGTAGAGTCGCAGCCGAGTTCTTTTGCCGATTTACTGCAAATATCCGGTTTGTCTCACGGGACGGGTGTATGGCTAGGGAATGCACAAGAGTTGATTAAAAATAATACATGTAACATCAAGACCGTAATTGGTTGTCGGGATGATATCATGCTGTTTTTGATTTACAAGGCGGGGATGGATGCAGGTCTGGCCTTTAAAATTACGGAGAGCGTACGTAAAGGTAAAGGACTTAGTGCCGAATGGATTGAAGAAATGAAAAAATGCAAGGTGCCGCAGTGGTACATTGATTCCTGTCTAAAAATCCAGTACATGTTCCCGAAGGCGCATGCTGCAGCCTATGTTATTTCAGCCGTGCGTACAGCATATTTCAAGCTGTATCATCCGATCGAGTATTATGCAACTTACTTCTCAGTACGTGCAGCCGATTTTGATATTGACCTGTGCTGTCAGGGGTATGATGCGATCGCACGGAAGATTGTCGAAATTGAGCAGCTTGGTTTTCAGGCGCCACCTAAAGAAAAAGGGATGCTTCCAATCCTGGAGATGGCTTTGGAAATGACGGCTCGCGGGTTTAGTTTTAAATCCATTGATTTGTACCGTTCCGAAGCTACTCGTTTCAAAGTGGATGGGGACTCGCTCATTCCTCCGTTCGGAGCTCTTCAGGGTATTGGAGATAATGCAGCACGTAACATCGCAGCTGCCCGTGAACAAGGTGAATTTTTGTCCGTTGAGGATTTTCAACAGAAATCGAAGGCTAGTAAAACGATTGTCGAAATGCTGTCCCAGATGGGATGCTTTCGAGGTCTGCCAGAGAGTAATCAGCTGTCTCTGTTTTAATCTGAACCACAGTAGTCAAGCTCTGGCACTTGTCACATAACTACGGTTATGTTATAATTTTTTTGGTAATCATGGAGATAAAACCGTTGCTAAAAGAGTGGGGAAACCCACTCTTTACTGTTTGATATACAGGTACAACGTGAAAAAAAGGTTATTTTTGGGCAGGCAACCGGTACGCCGGTTTATTTGCAGTGAGCCCAAAATGAACATTACATCAAATGAAAATGAAAATGCCGGTGATGGAGAAGCATTGCCCACGGCAAGAGGGTATCTCTTTTTCACCACAGGAAAGTTCACTTTTGGAGGTTATAATCTTTGAGCACACCAAAGATCAAATCAGTAGTAGAAGAAATGGCCCAACCTTACCTCGATGAGCATGGTTTTGAACTGGTCGATGTCGAGTATGTCAAAGAGGGTAGCAATTGGTTTCTTCGTGTTTTTGTAGATAAAGACGGAGGAATTGATCTGGACGACTGTAGTATGATCAGTGAATATTTGGGTCAAAAGCTGGATGAAAATGACCCTGTTTCTACAGCATATTTTCTGGAGGTGTCTTCACCAGGCGCCGAGAGACCGCTGAAAAAAGCGGAGGATGTCACTAAAGCGGTAGGCAAAAACGTATTCGTTACTACATACGAGCCGATTAACGGTCTGAAGGAATTCGAAGGCCGTTTGCTTTCTTTTGAAGATGGGGAACTCACCGTCCAAAGTGGACAAAAGAAGCATACCATACCTTATGACAAGGTAGCCGGTGCAAGGCTCGCGATCATATTTTAATTCAGATTTGATTGTTGCTGTTTGACATGTACTACATGTTTTTTGCCTCGTGTGCCGACCAGTACGCAGGTGCCATCATTTGAAAGGGGGAGCAGTAATCCATGAGTATGGATTTTATTGAAGCAATGAACGAGTTGGAAAGAGAAAAGGGGATCAGTAAGGACGTGCTGTTTGAGGCCATTGAAGCAGCCCTGATCTCCAGTTACAAACGGAATTTCAATACCGCACAAAACGTGCGTGTTGATATGAACCGCAACTCGGGAGTCATTAAGGTATATGCCCGTAAGCTGATTGTTGAGGAGGTATTGGATCCTCGCACCGAGATTTCGTTGCCGGCAGCCCGTGAGATTAACCCACATTTTCAGTTGGAGGATGTTGCTGAAATTGAAGTCACACCACGTGATTTTGGACGGATTGCTGCACAAACAGCGAAGCAAGTCGTGACCCAGCGCATTCGCGAAGCGGAACGGGGACTGATCTACAACAAGTTTGTGGACAAGGAAGAGGATATTGTAACAGGAACTGTACAGCGCCAAGATCCACGCAATATTTATATTGATCTTGGCAAGGTGGAAGCAGTTCTTCCGTTGAGTGAGCTAATGCCTAATGAGAAATTCAACCATTTGGATCGGATTAAGGCTTATATTACCAAGGTGGAGAACACAACCAAAGGACCGCAAATTATGCTGTCCCGATCACATCCGGGTCTGCTTAAGCGTTTGTTCGAACTCGAAGTGCCTGAAATTTTTGACGGTGTTGTAGAGATTCGTTCCGTAGCGCGTGAAGCAGGCTTCCGTTCTAAAATCGCTGTTCATTCTCGTAACGCCGAGGTTGATCCGGTAGGTTCTTGTGTGGGACCAAGAGGAACGCGGGTGCAGACCATTGTAAACGAGCTGCGTGGCGAAAAAATCGACATTGTACGCTATTCTGATAATGTTGATGAATACGTGGCTAATGCTTTGAGTCCGTCCAAGGTGCTTGAAGTACAGGTGTTTGAAGAAGAGAAAATGGCTCGCGTTATAGTACCTGATTATCAGCTTTCTCTAGCTATTGGTATCAAAGGGCAAAATGCTCGCCTTGCTGCTAAGCTTACTGGCTGGAAAATTGATATTAAGAGTGAAACACAGGCGGAGGAAGAACTCGGCAGACCGAGAACATCCACCGATGAAATGCATCAGGATTCCGTTTCTGTAGATTAAGCGGAGTGTAGGGGGGTTAATGCATGAAACAGAGAAAGATACCTTTGCGCAAATGTGTCGCCTGTCATGAAATGATGCCAAAGAAGCAGTTAATCCGTGTCGTCAAAACCCCTGAAGACGAAGTGTTGATTGACTTGACTGGCAAAAAGTCGGGACGCGGCGCTTACTTGTGCGGCAAAGCCGCCTGCTTCAAGTTGGCTCAAAAGAGCAAGGCACTGGATCGAGCATTGAAGCACTCGGTCCATCCTGATATTTATGAGCAGCTAAGTCGTGATTTTGCTGCCGTCGAGGAAGAATTCCTGGCGGCACAAGGCAGCGTGCAGGATGAATAAGGCGCTGTCTGGATTGGGGCTTGCCATGAGAGCTGGCAAGTTGCTAACAGGTGATGAGATCGTTTATAAAGCGATCAGGTCTTCAGAAGCCAAGCTGGTCATTCTTGCGAAAGATGCTTCAATGAATACTCAAAAGAAATTCCGCGACAAATGCGGGACGTACAAAATCCCCTTATTGATAGGATTTGACCGGGAAAGCTTGGGAAGCAGCATCGGCAAACCTGAACGGGTCGTGCTGGCTGTGACGGATCAAGGATTCGCGAAATTGATCATGAAACATGCGGGGATAATGTCGGAGGTGGAGTATATTGAGTAAACAAGAAAGCAAAGACAAAGTGCGGGTATACGAATACGCCAAATCGTTGAACATGAGCAGCAAAGAAATTATCACCATTCTTAAACGGCTGGATATTCCCGTGAACAACCATATGAGCGTCATGGAACATGATGCCGTAGGTAAAGTGGAAAATTTTTTTAAGAATATTAAATCCAATGCTGCGGTCAAGCAAGGCGAAGCAGGTACGGCGCAAGTAAGCTCGAATCAGACCGGTTCAAGCCAGAATAGTAATCATTCAACGGAGCAAACCAAAAATCAACAGGAAAAGCAGGTAAGTATGAATAGGACAAACAACAACCAAAACAGTAATCGAAGCAGCGCTCCAAAAGCGCAAAGCAGTCAGCAGGGCGGTCAAAACCGCAGTCAACAAGGTTCTAGTAGACCAGTCGGCCAGCAAGGCACTCAGAACCGTAGTAATGGTCAACAGCAGGGAGGACAACAGCGTACCGGTAGCAATAACACAGGTTCACGTCCTCAGGGAAGCAGCCAGGGTGGTGCAGTAAGAACTTCTTCTTCGGCAGGAAGCAATAATTCCAACCGCAGTGGTGGCAGCCGTACAGGTGGCAACTCCAACAACAGCGGTAACCGTTCCGGTCAAGGACGTTTTGACGATAACCGTCAAGGCGGAGGACGCGGTGGTAACGGTGGTCGTGGAGGCAACAACCGTGGTGGAAACAATCGTGGTGGTAAATTCAACAACCGTGGTAAAGGTCAACAACTGGAGCGTCGCGAGAAAATCGACAACACGCCTAAGAAAATTATTGTGCGTGGTGAGATGACTGTAGGCGAAACAGCCAAGCTTCTTCACAAGGATGCTTCAGAAGTCATCAAAAAATTGATCATGCTCGGAACAATGGCGACCATCAACCAAGAACTGGATATGGATACCATTCTCTTGCTTGCTGGTGACTTTGGCGTCGAGGTAGAAGTGAAAATCCCAGTGGAAGAAGATCGTTTTGAAACTGTGGAAGAAAATGATGATCCAGCGGATTTGAGAACACGTCCACCGGTTGTAACAATTATGGGTCACGTCGATCATGGTAAAACAACTTTGCTGGATGCCATTCGCTCCACGAATGTAACAGGTGGTGAAGCTGGCGGTATTACACAGCACATTGGTGCATACCAAGTTGAAATTAACAGCAAAAAAATCACTTTCTTGGATACACCAGGTCACGAAGCCTTTACCGCTATGCGTGCACGTGGTGCTCAAGTAACAGATATGACGATTATTGTGGTTGCAGCTGATGACGGTGTTATGCCACAAACGGTTGAAGCCATTAGCCATGCAAAAGCAGCAGGTCTACCAATAATCGTAGCTGTAAACAAAATCGACAAACCGGATGCCAACCCGGACAAAGTAAAGCAAGAACTTACAGAATATGAATTGGTGCCCGAAGAGTGGGGCGGCGATACAATTTTTGTCAATGTTTCCGCTAAACAAAGAATGGGCCTGGAAGATTTGCTCGAAATGATTCTGCTCGTAGCTGAAGTGAATGAGTACAAAGCGAACCCAGATAAACGGGCACGTGGTACTATTATTGAGGCTGAGCTGGATAAAGGTCGCGGTTCTGTAGCCCGTATTCTCGTTCAAAACGGGACACTGAAAGTCGGCGATGCATTCGTAGCAGGTAACTGCTTCGGACGTGTACGTGCCATGGTTAACGATAAAGGTCGTCGTCTTAAGGAAGCAGGTCCTTCCACTCCAGTTGAAATTACTGGTCTGACAGAAGTTCCACTTGCAGGCGATCCGTTCATGGTGTTCGAGGATGAGCGTAAAGCTCGTGCTATCGCTGATAAACGTGCGATTACGCAACGTCAATCTGATCTGGGCAGTAATACCCGCGTAACGCTGGATGACCTGTTCCAACACATCAAGGATGGCGAGATGAAGGATCTGAACGTCATTATTAAAGGTGACGTACAAGGTTCTGTCGAAGCGCTGAAAGGCTCCTTGAACAAGATTGAAGTTGAAGGTGTACGCGTCAAAATTCTTCACAGTGGTGCAGGTGCAATCACCGAATCCGATATTATTTTGGCTGCGGCATCCAATGCTATTGTTATTGGATTTAACGTTCGTCCTGATAATCAGGCGAAATCTACAGCGGAAGCTGAAAAAGTGGACATTCGTCTGCATCGCGTTATTTACAATGTTATTGAAGAAATCGAGCAGGCTATGAAAGGCATGCTGGACCCTGAATATAAAGAAAATGTGATCGGTCACGCTGAAGTTCGTAACGTGTTTAAAGTTACTAAAGTCGGTACGATTGCTGGTTGTATGGTGACGTCCGGCAAAATTACTCGTTCAGCAGAAGCACGTCTGATTCGTGATGGTATCGTTATTTTTGAAGGTAAAATCGACTCACTGAAACGCTTTAAGGACGACGCAAAAGAAGTTGCCCAAGGTTACGAATGTGGTATCACCCTTGATGGTTATAATGATGTTAAGGAATCCGACATTATTGAAGCGTTCGTCATGGAAACAGTGGAGCGCTAACGGCAGAGAGGTGAGCACCCATGGCTAAAATACGTACAGGTCGAGTTGGCGAGCAGATTAAGAAGGAACTAAGCCTACTCATACAGACCGAATTAAAAGACCCACGTATCGGTTTTATTACGGTGACTGGTGTCGATGTCACAAACGATTTGTCCCAAGCGAAAGTATACTTGAGCGTACTTGGAGATGAAGAACAAAAAACTTCTTCTCTGAAGGCGCTGGACAAAGCGAACGGTTATCTCCGTTCTGAACTTGGCAAACGGATACGGCTTCGCCATATTCCTGAGCTGATTTTCAAAATTGACGAATCTATTGCTTATGGCAGCCGAATTGAAAAGCTGTTGAGTGATATCGACAAGGATGAGAAATAGGAATTTTTGTTAGTCTGAAGAACCATGAACTGAATGTAAAGGAGACGGCAATGCATACCTATGAACAGGCGCTTCAACAAGCGAAGGAATTTATTCTGGAGCATGATGATTACCTGATCGTATCGCATGTACAGCCGGACGGAGACGCAGTCAGCTCCACCGTAACGGTGGGCTGGCTTCTCTCATGTCTGGGGAAGAAATTTACCATGCTGAATGAGGGACCTATTCCTAAACGCATGGATTTTTTATGGCATGCCGATGAGATTATGGATATGAGTCAACAACCGCCAGAACGGAAATACAACCGGATCATTTGTGTAGATTGTGCGGATTACCGTCGTGTTGGTTTGACAGAGCAGTTTTTTACGGAAGATGCCATTATTCTGAATATCGATCATCATCCAACGAACGATGCTTATGGTACGGTTAATGTGATTAAGTCAGATGCTGCGGCAACAGCGGAAATCCTTTTTGATTTATTGGAAAAGTTTGCAGTAACTTGGGATGTCGAAGTAGCAACAGCTGTATATACAGGGTTGTTAACAGATACGGGAGGCTTCCGCTACTCCAATACTTCACCGAAAGTGATGTCTACGGTATCACAGCTACTTGCTTATGGTGTAGATGGCCCATTTTTGTCCGAGAAATTGCTCGAGGAAATGACATTTCCCCAAATGAAAGTACTAACCAAAGCATTGCAAACGCTCACGATGTCGGAGGACGGTAAAGTTGCTTGGGTCGTTGTAACACCTGATGATATGACGGAATGTGGTGCTGTAAATGAGGACTTGGAAGGCATCGTGAATTATCCAAGAAATATTCGTGGGGTTGAAGTCGGCATTTTCTTTAAAGTTATTAATGATCAAGCGACCAAGGCTAGTTTGAGATCGGCAGGGAATGTTGATGTAGCTGCGCTGGCTCAATCATTTGGGGGCGGCGGACATGTACGTGCGGCTGGCTGTCGACTAGAGGGTAAGCTGGGAGATATCATTGAGACAGTTGTAGGGCGGGTGAAGTCAGAGCTATGAACCCAATAAAGAAGGAACAGGCAACTTGGGAAGGTGTTCTACCTGTTTATAAACCTGCTGGATTTACCTCTCATGATGTGGTGGCCAAGGCTCGCCGTTTATTGGGGATGAAGCGAATAGGACATACTGGGACACTAGATCCGCAGGTAACCGGTGTTCTGCCCTTGTGTCTGGGACGCGCCACCCGAGTGGTGGAGTACATGCAAGAGCGACCCAAGGAATACCGGGCTACACTGCGCTTAGGCATTGCCACTGATACCGAAGACCTGACTGGGACAATAACAGAAGAGAGCGAACGTCCGGTTGAGGTGACCGAAATGGAAGCCAAAGCGGTTTTGGAGCGTTTCGTTGGTACGATCTCCCAAGTCCCACCCATGTACTCTGCCCTCAAAGTAGATGGAAAACGTCTATACGAGCTGGCTCGAGAGGGCAAAACCGTGGAGCGTAAAAGTCGTGAAGTGAGCATTTACGAGCTGGAAATGACGGGATTTGCGAAGATGGGGGCGCATGTGGATATTTCTTTTCGTGCTTTATGCTCCAAAGGTACTTACATCCGTACACTATGTGTTGATATTGGCCGTGAATTGGGATATCCTTCAACAATGGTTAAGCTGGAGCGAACCATGTCTGCGGGAATTTCTGCAGAACATTGTTTAACATTTGAAGAAATTGAGCGCTATGTAGCCGATGGTAGCCTAGGTGAGCGGCTTATCGCCACCGATAAAGCAATTGACTATATGCCTGAGCATACAGTGGCTGAATCCAAGGCAGCTGCGGCTCTGCAAGGCCAACGCCTGTCGCTGAGTATGATTTCACCACCAGTGACAGACAACCAGCCTTTCCGATTATATAAAGAGGATAAAACGTTTTTAGGCATATATGGACGGGATGAATCAGGTGCGATCGCTCCAATTAAAGTTTTTTTAAGTTTGTAGAATTTATAAATTTTCAGCGGAGCTGAATCATTCTATAATCGCCAGAGATTTTCTCCTAGACTGCGGCCTGGCTTCTGTGAAATTATGCTGATAGACGTTTTTCACCTTGAATTGTGCTATAATTTTTGACGAAGTTAGTCAAATGATGTGAAATGCAGGTGAATGAATATGATTACCGTATCGTTATCTTATCCTTTGAGTGATGAGCTATTGCAGCAATGGGGACGTCCACAAGTCACGGCGATCGGCCAGTTCGACGGCCTTCATCTGGGACATGCAAGCGTGATACGCAAGGCCGTCGCGCTCGCTCGCGAACAGAAAGTGCCAGTATCTGTCATGACATTTCACCCTCATCCGAAGGAAGTCATGAAAAAAGGCGATTATGAAGGTTATTTAACACCGCTTGCGGATAAGCAGACTATTCTGTCCGATATGGGTGTGGATGTACTTTATATTTTAAGTTTTAACGAAGAATTTTCCAAGGTTAGCCCGGAGGCTTTTATAACAGACGTGTTACTTCCATTACAAATTCTAACGGCGGTAGTAGGTTTTGATTTTAGGTTTGGCCACCGGGGAGCCGGGCATGAGGATACGCTTCGGAAGCTGGGAGGAGAGCTGATGTCTGTCTACACTGTACCACCGTTCGAACTGGATGGGGATAAGGTAAGCAGCTCAGGCATTCGCCGTGCTTTACAGACGGGGGATTTAGCACATGCCTCGCGCTGGTTGGGACGCCCTTATCGTATCCAGGGTACTGTGATGGATGGTGAGAAGCGCGGACGCACAATCGGTTTTCCGACAGCTAATCTCAAGCTGGATGATTCTTATGTCATTCCGGTTAAGGGTGTATATGCTGTACGAGCGCTCATAGGTGATCATTGGATAAATGGTGTAATGAATGTAGGGGTTAAGCCTACTTTTCATGAAGGTGTGCTGAATCCGTCGTTTGAGGTACATCTTTTTGATTTTAATCAACAAATTTATGGGGAGTCTGTGCTCGTTGAGCTTCACCATTACATCCGCCCTGAACGCAAATTCTCTTCAGTGGATGAACTGATCAGCCAAATTGGCAATGACGCACAAACGGCTAAAAAGCTGTTGGGCTAATTTATTTACATAAGACAGGCGCTGTGTTATACTGACTTATGTTGTGTAAACAACGATGAACCTTAGCTTGGTTGTCCGCTTTCACCGGCGGTTACGAGGCTAATGGCGATTATAATGAAGGAGGTGAACAGGATGGCATTGACTCAAGAGCGTAAACAGCAATTGATCGAGGAGTACAAAACTCATGAATCCGATACAGGATCACCTGAGGTACAAATCGCTATCCTTACTGAAAACATCGTCAACTTGCAAAGTCACTTTCGTTCGCACAAGAAAGACCATCACTCCCGCCGCGGGTTGTTGAAAATGGTCGGTCAGCGTCGTAAACTTTTGGCTTACCTGAAGAAGACTGATGTTAAACGTTACAGTGCGTTGATCGAGCGTCTCGGACTGCGTCGTTAATTTTCAGACATGTAATGAGAAAAGAAGCCTGGTTGTTCACCGCTTGTCCCTGCTAAGGCGACGGCGGACAGCAGCCGGGTTCTTTTTTGAAATGAGGAATCTTTTTTTGAATTACATATCCTATTTTGTCTGTGAATTTCTTATGAATAAGACCTGCGCAGGAAATACTGGATGTGTATAGAACTTTTACAATGAAATGAAATGGAGGGATACCATGGAGCAACGCGTAGAAATGCAACTCGGCGGAAGAAAGCTGGTGCTTGAAACAGGACGTCTTGCAAAACAAGCCAATGCGGCAGTTAAGGTGAGTTACGGAGAAACAGTTGTGCTGTGTACTGTGACCGCTTCCCGTGAACCGAAAGATTTGGACTTTTTTCCGCTGACCGTGAACTATGAGGAAAGATTGTATGCTGTGGGGAAAATTCCTGGCGGATTTATTAAGCGTGAAGGACGCCCGAGTCAAAAGGCGATTTTATCCAGTCGTTTGACAGACCGTCCAATTCGCCCATTGTTCCCTGAAGGTTTCCGCAATGATGTGCAGGTGTTAAACCTAGTCATGAGTGTTGATCAGGATTGCGAACCAGAAATTGCAGCCATGATTGGAACCTCAGCAGCACTCAGTATTTCGGATGTTCCTTTTAACGGTCCAATTGGCGGAGTTGCTGTAGGTCGTGTAAACGGACAATTTGTGATTAATCCAGATATTGCACAGCAAAACACAAGCGATCTGTATCTCGTTGTAGCTGGAACAAAAGATGCCATTATGATGGTAGAAGCAGAAGGCGATGAGATTCCAGAGGAAGTTATGCTCGAAGCTATTATGTTCGGACATGATGAGATTAAGAACATTGTGGCAGTTATTGAACAATTGGTGCAAGTAGCAGGTAAAGAGAAAATGCAGGTTAAGCTGCATGCTGTTGATGAAAAAGTGAACAGTGAAGTACGTGCTTATGCAGCTGATCGTTTGGTGGAAGCCGTTAAAATTGCAGAAAAACATGCCCGTCAAGAGGCGATTGATGCAGTTAACGAAGAGACCGTTGCCCATTTTGAAGCACAATACATAGAGACACCTGAGCTTTTGAGTGATGTGAGCGAAGTTCTCTATGATATCGTTAAAGAAGAAGTCCGTCGTCTGATTACGCATGATAAAGTGCGCCCTGATGGTCGTAAGCTTGACGAAATTCGTCCAATTGAAAGCGACACTAGCATTTTGCCGCGTACGCACGGTTCAGGCTTGTTTACACGTGGGCAAACGCAGGCGCTTAGCGTTTGTACTCTTGGTGCACTAGGGGATGTACAAATTCTGGACGGTATTGATCTGGAAGAAACCAAACGCTTCATGCATCATTACAATTTCCCTCCATTCAGCGTAGGTGAGGCTCGTCCATTGCGCGCGCCGGGTCGTCGTGAAATCGGACATGGTGCTCTTGGTGAGCGTGCGCTTTCCAAAGTAATTCCTTCCGAAACTGAATTTCCGTACACGATCCGTCTGGTTTCCGAAGTGCTGGAATCGAATGGATCGACCTCACAAGCTAGTATTTGTGCAAGCACACTGGCGATGATGGATGCAGGTGTACCGATTAAAGCTCCAGTTGCAGGCGTAGCTATGGGATTGATCAAGGATGGAGATCATGTTTCCGTACTGACGGATATTCAGGGTATGGAAGATCATCTGGGCGATATGGACTTTAAAGTTGCTGGTACTGCGGAAGGCGTAACTGCCATTCAAATGGATATTAAAATTGACGGTATTGACCGCAATATTTTACAGGATGCGCTCAAGCAAGCCAGAGAAGGACGTTTGTTCATTCTTGGAAAAATGATGGAAGCGATCCAGAAACCACGTGAGCAATTGTCTCCGTATGCTCCAAAAATTATGACAATGCACATTAACCCGGACAAAATCCGTGATGTTATTGGAGCTGGTGGTAAAATCATCAACAAGATCATCGAAGAAACCGGCGTGAAAATCGATATTGAACAAGATGGTCGTGTGTTCATCGCTTCTACAAATCAAGAGATGAATGAGAAGGCGCGTTCCATTATTGAAGGTATCGTAAAAGAAGTCGTGGTCGGCGAGATTTACATCGGTACAGTCAAACGAATTGAAAAATTCGGCGCATTTGTTGAAATTTTACCGGGTAAAGATGGTCTGGTTCATATTTCTCAACTGTCTACTGAGCGTGTAGCCAAAGTTGAAGATGTCATTGCTATTGGTGATACGATTACAGTGAAAGTAACTGAAATCGATCAGCAAGGTCGTGTCAATTTGTCCCGTAAGGCAGTACTGACGGCTGAAGCTCCTGCTAAGTCCTAGGTTGTGGTTCGCATACCACAGGGAGTCTATACGTTTGTACAAAATAAGGGGTTTGAATAGCATTAATTAAGTTTTTGGAAAGAGGCAGAGCTACGTTTCTGGCTCTTTTTTCATACATATGCACAAGCTGCACCCAAGTGGGCTTTTATAGCTTACTACGTCATAGATCTTGTCCTTCTCGCATACAATGTGGACAAACGAGCGGGAGGATGAAGGAATGATGAGTAGGGTGAAACGAGCAGTGTGGGTGGTAGTCACTTTAGCCATCACACTGGTAATTGGGCAGTTTAGCGGGGTTCGTGACTACGCTAGTCAATTACGCAATGGAGACGCTACAGGAGCCGAAGAGCTTGAAGCTACACCCACGATGGCGGTAGTAGCCTTGCCTGATAATGCGCTTATGCAGCGACTAAAGACAGAAGCAACGCGTCAGCGAAGAGAACCAGTTGATGCTAAGATAGACAGGGTATGGAAGGCTATTCCAGGTTATAACGGACTGGAGGTCGATCTGGATGCTACCTATCGCAAAGCCATTGCAGCTCCAGATCGGCCTATTCAATATGTATATCGCCAATTGGCACCCAAAATACATTTAAATCAACTGGGTAATGTTCCAATTTACAGGGGCAATCCTGAAAAACCAATGGTTTCCTTCATGATCAACGTAGCATGGGGGAATGAGTTTATCGTGCCTATATTGGATACATTGGATCAGGAGAAGGTTAAGGCTACATTTTTTCTTGATGGAAGTTGGCTGAAGAAAAATCCTGAACTCGCCAAGGAAATTCAAAGAAGAGGGCATGAGCTTTCGAATCATGCTTACTCTCATCCTAATATGAGTCGTTTGAGCCGAGCCAGAGCCGTACAAGAAATCGAAAAGACGGAAGAGCTTCTTCAACAAACTTTAGGTGTCAAAAATAATTGGTTTGCCCCTCCATCGGGTGACTTTAATCAACAAACAGTGGATATAGCAGCAGAACATGGGCTCAAAACAGTGTTGTGGACATTGGACACCGTAGATTGGAAACATCCGTCACCGCAATCGGTGGTTCATAAAATTAACAGCAAGGTTGAGTCAGGCTCCCTGATATTGATGCACCCAACAGATTCGTCTGCTGCTGCTCTCAAAGGCATGATTCATGCCATCCGTAGTAAAGGACTTGTACTTGGAACTGTTAGTCAGACGCTTTCCCCTGATCGGCAGCTACCAGCTCCGGTTGAGTGAATGTCTTTTTTCTGTTAGGATTGAACATTATGGCTAAGTATGCAATTCAGTTTAGGAGGGCCAAGCGTGGAAAGAATTCAACTTAAAAACGGCCTAAGAGTGGTCATCGAAAAAATTCCAACCGTGCGTTCTGTTTCTTTCGGCATCTGGGTTAAAACCGGTTCCCGGAACGAAACATCGGACAATAGCGGTATTTCTCATTTTATTGAACACATGCTTTTCAAAGGAACAGAGCGTTTTAGTGCTAAGGAAATCGCTGAGCAATTTGACGCCATCGGAGGAAATGTTAATGCTTTCACTTCGAAGGAATATACGTGCTATTATGCAAAAGTGCTAGATGAGCATCTACCGATCGCAGTCGATGTACTGTCTGATATGTTCTTTAATTCCAAATTGGATCAGGAAGAGCTAGCAAGGGAGAAAAATGTGATTTTGGAGGAAATCTCCATGTACGAGGACACACCTGATGATATGGTGCACGATCTTGTTTCTCGCGCGGCCTATGGTGAGCACCCACTGGCTTATCCAATTCTCGGAACCGAAGATCACCTGCTAGCTATGGATAGCTCACATCTCAGCCATTATATGAAGGAGCACTATACAATTGATAATACAGTTATCAGTGTGGCTGGTAATGTTGACGATCGTCTTGTAGAATTGCTGGAGCAACATTTTGGGCATTTCGATAATCATGGAACCTTTTCGCCACTGACAGTACCTGCGTTTAACGGTCAGCTGTTGTACCATGAGAAAGCAACGGAGCAGAATCACATTTGTCTATCCCTGCCTGGATTTGCAATAGGCGACGATCTCCAGTATGCTATGGTTTTGCTGAATAACGCGATCGGCGGGGGCATGAGCTCACGTTTATTTCAAGAAATTCGTGAAAAACGCGGACTGGCTTATTCGGTCTATTCCTATCATAGCTCCCATGCAGATAGTGGAATGTTCACGATCTACGCAGGCACCGCTCCTAAGCAAACAAAGGATGTGCTCGATTTGACACTGGAGTTGTTGCGAGATGTAGCTGTCAACGGTTTGGACGCTAATGAGCTTCGCAAAGGCAAGGAGCAGCTAAAAGGAAGTCTGATTTTAAGCCTTGAGAGCACTGGTAGCCGGATGAACCGTCTTGGAAAGAATGAGTTAATGTTGGGTCAGCATTATACGCTGGATCAAATGATTGAACACATCGAGCAAGTAACGGCTGATGATGTGAACAAAGTGCTGGATCGGATGTTTTCGGAGCCGTTTGCTCTGTCAATGGTCGGATCGAGTGATTCAGCGGTTAAGGATATGAGGAGGGACTATTTTGTTAGCTTACGTTGAAATTAACAGACTCGGGGGCAATGAAGATATTGAGCTGCCCCGCAAAATGTCAGAGCTTGCATCTGGGTTTGACTTGTATGCAGCAGTGCAGGAGGATTTGGTTCTGGAACCTGGCAAACGATGTCTCGTTCCAACTGGATTTGCAATAGCTATGCCAGCAGGATTAGAGGCACAAATCCGTCCGCGTAGTGGACTGGCTCTCAAGCATGGTATTACTTGTCTTAACACACCTGGGACGATTGATGCAGATTATCGTGGGGAGATTAAGGTGCTCCTTATCAATTTAGGCGAGGAACCGTTCACCATTACGCGCAATGAGCGAATTGCACAAATGGTATTTCAGGTTGTGCCTGAGGTCGAGCTGAAACAAGTAGACCATTTGTCTGAAACAGTGCGGGGTGCTGGTGGGTTTGGTCATACAGGACGCTGAGTCTACGATTTACTTGCAAAACCTGTAATCCAACAATGTAATCCAATTGTCATTTTGCAAAAACTTCAATATTACTCGTTTAAGAGTAAAGCATATACATAAAAGTCGTCCCGTAGAGGGGCGGCTTTTTTTGTGTTTTTTCACCCCTCTCCGGGCATCTGCATAGACTAAAAGCATATCGTGTCTCGGAAAGGAGTGATCCGGATGCTAACAGGAATGCGCATCGTTGTTTTGGGTGGAGATGCGAGGCAGCTTGAGGTAATCCGCAAATGTGTGGACATGGATGCTACCGTCACCGTGGTCGGCTTTGACATGCTTGAAGTACCACTCAAAGGAGTCACACTAGAACCCATGTCTGTCAAGCTGCTGGAATCGTCAGACGCACTGATTCTACCGGTGGTGGGATGCGATGAGGAAGGCAACGTAAATGCACTTTTCGGAGCACAGAAGCTCCAGTTTCTGAATGAGCATGCTGCTGCTCTTCCACCGCATTGCGTTGTATATACAGGGATGGCGCGAGCGTACTTAAAAGAAATATGTACCAGACATGAATTGAAGCTGGTTGAGCTGCTGGAAAGAGATGATGTGGCCATATACAATTCTATACCTACGGCTGAAGGCGCACTGATGATGGCAATTCAGCATACTGATTTTACGATTCATGGTGCAGATTGTATGGTTCTAGGCATGGGACGGACTGGATTTACCATGGCAAGGGCACTACAGGGATTGGGAGCCAAAGTGAAGGTTGGAGTACGGCGGGCAGAGGATGCAGCGAGAGCTGTAGAAATGGGTTGGAAGCCTTTTATGACGAGGGATTTAGCGAATGAGACAAAGGGAGTTGACTTGATTTTTAATACGATACCCTCTATGATTATCACAGCGCAAATCCTGTCTAAATTGCCACTAAGCACCGTGATTATAGATCTTGCTTCTGCCCCGGGCGGTTGTGATTTCCGGTATGCGGAAAAACGAGGAATTACGGCTATGCTTGCCCCCGGTCTTCCCGGTATTGTTGCTCCCAAAACTGCTGGTACCATTATAGCGAATACGCTGGTGCAGTTGTTAATGGAAGATAATCCTGATCGGGGGGATGCGCAATGAGTTGGCAAGGGAAAACAGTAGGTTATGCCATTACAGGCTCACATTGCACGTTTGAAGAGGTAATGCCTGTTATACAGCGCTTCGTAGATGAGGGTGCGAAGGTCGTTCCGATTATATCCAATACCGTACTAACAACGGATACTCGTTTCGGTACTTCGCAAAGTTGGCAAAAACAGTTGAAAGATATAACAGGGAATGATATCATTTCTACAATTGTGGAGGCTGAGCCACTGGGACCCTCCCAAATGCTCGATGTGCTGGTGATTGCACCGTTGACGGGGAATTCGATGAGTAAGTTAGCGAATGCGATGACAGACAGTCCGGTTTTAATGGCTGCCAAGGCGCAATTACGCAATGGTCGTCCACTTCTTTTAGCCATATCTACTAATGATGGACTTGGTCTAAATGCTGCTAATATCGCCAAGTTACTAGTAGCCAAAAACATCTTTTTTGTGCCGTTCGGACAGGATAATCCAGTTAAAAAGCCGAACTCGCTTGTAGCCAATATGGAGTTGATTCCAGAGGCTGCCTATGAAGCATTGCAGGGCAAACAGATTCAGCCGATGATTGTGGAACGCAAGACCCCATGAAGTACTATAGTTAACTGCTGAGCATCCCTCGCCTAGAAGATGATTCGATAATGCATCGAGTCTAATTTCTTGTTGGCGGTGGATGCTTTCAGAATAAAAAATGGTTTTTTAGTCGAGAAGGGGAGATACACCAGATGAGCAATAGAAAGTTTAATGTAGCTGTCGTTGGAGCGACAGGCGCTGTAGGCGAACAGATCGTAAATCTGCTGGAAAAACGAGATTTTCCTGTGGACAAAATCAAATTTCTTTCTTCGCCTCGTTCTGCCGGCACGTTAATTAGCTTTAAAGGTCAGCAGATTCCAGTAGAGATTGCTACTCCCGACAGCTTTGAAGGAATCGACATTGCTTTGTTTAGTGCAGGCGGAGACGTAAGTAAGGAACTGGCGCCGCATGCTGTTCGTCATGGGGCAGTTTGCATTGACAACACCAACGCATTCCGAATGGAACCGACAGCTCCTCTTGTAGTACCTGAGGTGAACAGCGATAAAATTGCCGAGCATCAGGGAATTATCGCCAACCCGAACTGCTCCACCATCCAGATGGTAGCTGCTTTGAAACCATTATATGATCAATATGGCATTTCTCGTATCATAGTATCCACATACCAGGCCGTATCGGGCGCTGGAAGCCGTGCTATTGATGAATTGAATCGTCAAAGCGCAGCCATTCTTAACGGTGATGAGGTTCAGCCAGATCTGCTGCCGGTAGGTTCTTTGCCAGTAAAACATCAGATTGCTTTCAATGCTATTCCGCAAATCGATAAGTTTCAGGATAATGGCTATACACTGGAAGAAATGAAAATGGTACGCGAAACGAAAAAAATACTGGGTGACGATTCTGTAGACGTAACAGCAACGTGTGTGCGTATTCCTGTTGTATACGGTCACTCGGAATCCGTCTATGTAGAGCTTAAAAAAGATTATGATCTAGAAGAAGTTCGTAATCTGTTGGCTTCCGCACCTGGAGTAACGCTGGTAGACGATCCTGCTGCCCAGCTTTATCCGCTGGCATCCGAAGCGGCAGGAAAACCTGACGTATTCGTAGGGCGTGTACGTCGTGATTTGGGCAATAGCCGTGGTTTGAACTTGTGGGTCGTATCCGACAATCTGCTCAAGGGAGCCGCATGGAACGCGGTGCAAATCGCGGAAATTATTGCTGCAAAAGCGGAGTAACGTTCCTAAAGCCGGGAGTATATGGGGGAAGAATAATGGGTATTTTGGTGCAAAAATTTGGGGGAACCTCGCTATCCACACCTGAAGCGCGTCAACTTGTGCTGGCACATGTGAAGCGGGAACTGAAGCAAAATTTTCAATTGGTTGTTGTTGTGTCGGCCATGGGGAGGAAAGGAGAGCCTTATGCCACGGACACGTTGCTGGATTGGGCGGCTTCTAACGGCGACAGTCTTCCGAAGCGCGAACGGGATTTACTGCTGTGCTGTGGTGAAATCATTTCTGCTGCTACATTGTGCAGCCTGATGGAGAAGGAAGGTATCCCTGCTACAGTGCTGACTGGAGCACAGGCAGGCTTTATTACGGATGATCAATACGGCAATGCTCGGATTTTGGATATCAAGCCAGACCGTATTGTGGAAGAACTGAACCAAGGCAGAGTGGTCATTGTGACTGGTTTTCAGGGACAAACAGCTGATGGTGATATGACTACCCTTGGTCGGGGAGGCAGCGATACGTCAGCTACTGCACTAGGTGCTGCTCTACATGCGGATATGGTTGATATTTATACAGATGTGAATGGTATATTGACCGCTGATCCGCGTATTGTGGAAAATGCGAAGCCGCTTTCACATGTTAGCTATACGGAAATTTGTAATATGGCTCATCAGGGAGCAAAGGTGATCCATCCTCGTGCTGTTGAAATAGCCATGCAGGCTAATATTCCGGTACGGGTTCGCTCTACCTTCTCCGAGGGAGAGGGGACGTTGGTTACCCATCCGGAAGGCTTTAAAGATGTGCAGGCAGATATCGTAGACCGCTTCGTGACCGGTATTGCGTATGTCGGCAATGTTACTCAAATTACTGTTGAATTAAAGTCGGGTTTGGAGCACTTGCAATTACAAGTATTCAAATCTATGGCTGAACACGGAATCAGCGTCGATTTCATTAATGTAACTCCATCAGGAGCGGTTTATACCGTATTTGATAATGATGGAAGCAAAGCGGTTGAAGTACTTAACGGTTTGGGTCTAGAGCCTAAAATACTGGCCGGGTGTGCTAAAGTTTCGGTCATAGGCGGTGGTATCAACGGGGTACCAGGTATTATGGCGACAATTGTGGAGGCATTGACAGAATCAGACGTACAGATCCTTCAATCGGCAGATTCCAACACCACGATCTGGGTACTTGTTAAAAAGGAAGATATGGTGCAGGCTGTACGCGCATTGCATAATAAATTTGAACTCCATCAATAGGCGCATTGTCCGTGCTCGGACTTGCAAAAAAAGGAGGCAGCATGGTGAACTTCGGCAGATTGATTACCGCAATGGTGACACCTTTTGATCAGCAAGGAGAGATTGACTGGACTGCATTGTCCTCGTTGATTGATTATTTAATAGAAGAACAGCATTCAGAGTCACTTGTTGTATCTGGAACAACAGGGGAGTCTCCTACCCTGAGTGATGATGAAAAAATTAAGTTGTTTGCATTTGTTGTAGAAAAAGCAGCTGGGCGATGTAAAATTATTGCAGGGACGGGAAGCAATAACACACGTCATTCCATCCACCTCACCCGTGCTGCGGAGCAGGCGGGAGCAGACGGTGTGCTGCTGGTAGTGCCATATTATAATAAACCGAATCAGGAAGGGATGTATCAGCATTTCAAAAGTATTGCAAACTCCACATCCCTTCCAGCGATACTGTATAATGTTCCAAGCCGTACCGGTGCCAGCCTGACAGCTGAAACGACACTGCGGCTTGCACAAATTCCGAACATTGTAGGAACCAAAGAATGTGCATCACTTGCACAAGTTACACAGATTGCAGCGGCAGCACCAGAAGGTTTTCTGGTTTATTCCGGGGATGATGCATCTGGATTACCTGCCATGGCTGTAGGTGCTTATGGCATTATCAGCGTAGCAAGTCACGTGGTAGGTGCAGAAATGAAGCGAATGCTGGATTCCTTTGTAGGAGGACACGCTCAAGAGGCAGCAAAACTGCATCAACAGTTGTTCCCGATTTTTAAGGGCATGTTCGGCTGTCCTCATCCTTTGCCTAATCCGGTAGCTGTAAAGTATGCATTGGAGTTACGGGGGATTAAGGTAGGTTCAGTTCGGTTGCCACTTATCCCGCCTACCGAGGATGAAGCAGAGTTTATTAAGAATTTATTTACCCGCTAAAAAGAAATAGACGAAAGATGTTGATGAATACAAGGAGTATCCTTGTTAAGGGCAGTCGGTAGGTATAATATCGACTGGGTTATTGCCCTGACAAGGTCTTCCGATATGAAGGGCGTTCTTATAGAACGTCCTTTTTGCTATGCTGTTAACCAGGCATGTAGATAAAATGATACATACTTATGGTTTGAGAAGGCAGTGGGAAACCTAGCGTAACGAACAGGATGACTTGTTTTTTCGTATTTTAATCATGTATAATGGGGTCAAGTGACTGGGTGCGGTATTTTTTTGAAAATTAAATAACAAATCAAGGTACGACGTCCAACTACCATAGGAGGTTTAGATTCATTTGTCTAAAAAAACAAACAACGATAAATTGATGATTTTCGCTTTGGGCGGCGTCGGTGAAATCGGGAAAAATATGTATGTCGTTCAATACGGCAATGACATTGTCGTGGTGGATTCCGGTCTGAAATTTCCGGAAGAGGACATGCTTGGCATC
This sequence comes from Paenibacillus sp. T2-29, assembly GCF_052921365.1. NCBI lineage: Bacteria > Bacillati > Bacillota > Bacilli > Caryophanales > Paenibacillaceae > Paenibacillus > Paenibacillus sp. T2-29. The sequence continues at coordinate 437,952 of NZ_JBREVE010000003.1, forward strand.
GATATCGTTATTCCTGATATTTCCTACCTTACAGAGAACCGCGACAAAGTAAGAGGCATTGTGTTGACTCATGGTCACGAGGACCATATCGGCGGTTTGCCTTACGTGCTGAAACATTTGAATGTACCTGTATATGGTACCAAATTGACGCTGGGACTGGTGGAAAACAAGCTGAAGGAAGCGAATCTGCTTGGTGAAACCAAACGTATTTTGATCAATGCTGATTCCGAAATCAAGCTGGGCTCCACATTGAAAGTAACATTCTTCAAAACCAACCATAGTATTCCTGATTCTGTAGGTGTTTGCATTGATACTCCTGAAGGCGCTGTTGTTCATACAGGAGACTTCAAATTTGATCATACTCCGGTGAACGGACAATATGCAGATTTGCAGCGTATGGCTGAGATTGGCACACGTGGCGTACTGGCTCTATTGTCAGACAGTACTAATGCCGAAAAACCGGGCTTTACACCTTCGGAAAAGAGCGTTGGCATTGTGCTGGAAGATATTTTCCGCAAGTCGAGACAGCGTGTGGTCGTAGCCACTTTTGCTTCGAACGTACATCGCATTCAGCAGGTCATTAATGCTGCTGAGGCAACCGGACGTAAAGTAACGGTTATTGGTCGCAGCATGGTTAATGTCGTAGGTATTGCCTCTGATTTGGGCTACTTGGAAATCCCAGATGGAATGCTGATTGAGCCTGAAGAAGTTGGCAAAATGTCAGCGGATCGCGTAGTTATTCTCTGCACAGGTAGTCAGGGTGAACCAATGTCTGCTTTGACAAGAATGGCTCGTTCTACGCATCGTAAGGTAGATATCCTTCCAGGGGACTCAGTGATCATCGCAGCTACTCCGGTACCAGGTAATGAAAAATATGTTGGACGCACTATTGATGAGCTGTTCCGTCTGGGTGCCAATGTGTACTACAGTGCAGCTAATCCTGGTATCCACGTTTCTGGACACGGCAGCCAGGAAGAACTCAAGCTGATGCTGAATCTGATGAAACCAAAATTCTTCTTGCCAATTCACGGTGAGTTCAGAATGCAGCGTCGTCACGCTCTGCTTGCTGAAGGAGTAGGTATCGAGCCTGAAAATATCTTTATCACGGATATCGGTGAAGTCATTGAAATTCAGAATGGCGGAGCACGTAGAGCTGGTAAAGTTACAGCAGGTAACGTACTGATTGATGGACTAGGTGTAGGAGATGTAGGAAATATCGTGTTGCGCGACCGCAAATTGTTGTCACAGGACGGTATTTTGGTAGTGGTTGTCACACTGAGCAAGCAAGATGGCACGATTAAGTCGGGCCCGGATATCATTTCCCGTGGTTTCGTGTATGTTCGTGAATCAGAAGGTTTGCTGGATGAAGCAAATCGTATTGTTTCAAGTACACTGCACAAGCTCATGAGTGAAAATGTAAATGAATGGGCTTCCCTCAAGACAAATGTCAAGGATGCACTGGGTCGCTTCTTGTATGAGCAAACTCGTCGCAGACCGATGATTCTGCCAATTATAATGGAAGTGTGATTCAATTGAAATATGTTCAAAAACTTGAATTAAAAACTTAAGTCACAGGCACACAGTCGCCTCTCTTCCCGCAGGAAATATTGGACGGTTTCCGCGGGGAGAGAGGCTTTTTTTGATTTTGGGGTTGAGGAAAGGCATGGAGGTGGGTATAAAATATTCCATTTCTATCCCATACTATAGGGTGAATACGGGGCACATAGATGCGTAAAGCGAAAGGAAGATCACCCATATGGAACATTACAGCAATTTATCTTCTGGCAACGAGGAAACGGAAGCGCCAGAACAACCAGAAGTTGGACAAAGACCTGTTTTACCTGCTATGGAGGCTTTACAGCAGCTGGGTCAAACCTCCATGCCCGGAAGCGAGTCCAATATTTTTTGTATGACGATTATCGGTCAGATTGAAGGACATCTCATCTTACCGCCTCAAAACAAAACAACAAAATATGAGCATATTATTCCGCAGTTGGTAGCGGCAGAGCAAAACCCACGTATCGAAGGATTAATGATTTTGCTAAATACAGTTGGCGGAGATGTAGAGGCAGGACTGGCTATTGCAGAGATGATCGCATCCATGAGTAAACCAACAGTGACCATTGTCATAGGTGGAGGGCATAGTATCGGTGTGCCGATTGCCGTATCTTCTACTTATTCTTACATTGCCGAGAGTGCGACGATGACCATTCATCCTATTCGTATGAGCGGCCTGGTCATTGGAGTCCCACAGACTTTTGAATATATGGAAAAAATGCAGGAGCGTGTCGTCCGCTTCGTCGTTTCTCATTCCCGCATCACAGAAGATCGGTTCAAGGAACTGATGTTCAAAACTGGAGAATTAAACCGTGACATTGGTACAGCGGTTGGAGGAGTCGATGCAGTAAAATACGGTTTGATGGATGCGGTTGGTGGGATAGGAGAGGCGCTAAAACAGTTGAATACCATCATTGAGACGCGCCGTCAGCAAAATGGGATGACAGGGGCTCCACAGCAGACTCCATATGCCCCTTTTTCACCCAATGCTACAGGCACCCCTACAGGAGCCCCTTCAAGTGAGCACAGCAAGGAGCTACCCCAATGACATTATATACTGTAATGCCAATGGAATTGGTGTGGGAAGGTATGTGGAAGGAAGGAGAGGAGCTTGTAGAGGTCCGGGTAGACGGTCTGCTTATGCAGGTACAGCCGCTTGAAAGTCGTCGGGGGATCATAGTAAGGCTGTTGGACTGCCCATTGGAAGCCTACCTCAATCCTCGTTATGGACCAGGTCAGGTCATCGAGTGGTCATAGAAGCTGTCGAATAGTACAGAAATAGGTCATTTGCTGCTGAAAAAGAACATATGTGCGGATAGCGAGTGACGTGGTATAATATTCTTCTGGGGGGTGACCTTGTATGTCCAGAAGAAGAAAAAGAAAAAAGAAAGCCATATTTGGTGGAGTTTTAAAATATGAAATTTACGGCATTGTGCTGATTACATTGGCGGTCATTGCGTTGTCGGGTGAAGCGGCGGTTGGTCGGTCGCTATCCAAGATGTTTGGGCTTGTACTGGGGAAATTCTATTTTGTGATCCCCCTGATTGGCATTTATTATGGTCTGATGGTGATGATTCACCGCAAGTGGCCGAACCAGTGGAACTCACGGAAGACGGGTTTGCTGTTGTTGGTATTTGCCTTTACACTTATGAGTTCTATTTCATCTATGGAGCAGCGTTTGGGACCGATCAACGCGCTTCAGCCGGGCGGAGTGATGACTCAGATACATATAGATATGCGTGAGCAGTTGCTGTCGCCTGACCAGCAAGGCCATACCTCCATGCTGAATAAGGATATTAGCGGGGGCTACGTTGGCGCATTACAGCTTACCGTTCTGTTGTGGCTGTTTGGTCTCACAGGAGCTAAGCTGATCATGATTGTCATGTTCGTCATTTGTTTTATGCTGATGACTCAACTGTCTTATGTGGATTTAGTGCGGATTGTAAAGACCAAACTGCTGACAGCCGGGGGAAGCGTGCGGAAAAAATGGACTGGAAAAGCCACTCCGCTTTCTGCATCAAGCAAGGGCAGCGGAAATAGAAAACCCAAATCTGAGCCTATTCCTGCCTATGAGGAGGATATGGATGATGACTTTGATGAAATGCAGCCTCCAGCACGCAAGCAGCCCATTTTCTTTCAGTTGTTTGGCCTTAAAAATACAGATAAGGCGGACAAGGAAGAGCACCCTGCCCATGCTGATGAAGATGAACATGATCTTCTATATGAGGCTGGGGACGTGCAGCCTCAGTGGAGAAATGGCAATCAGGGAGAAGAACTGTCTGACGTGGTCGAACACGCTGAACAGGAAGCCTCAATTCCGGTAAAAAGATCGCCAATCATTAGGGACTTCTTCGAACAAGTGAAAAATGAGGAAAAAAGATCAGAGGCTGAACTTGAAGACTCCCTGACAGGTGGAGTGCGGAACGATTCCATTATTGATGAACACCTGGATAGTAATTTTATGGATGCTGATGCGGATATGAATATAAATGATTCGCCAACGATCCATGGGACATCAGAAGAAGCTCAGGAACTGGCTCAGACGATTGCTAACGGGTTGACAGGCGAAGAAGCTGAAGGGACCAATGTAGCTATTCCAGCTCCACCACCGCCTAAGCCGTACAAGCTCCCATCGTTTCGTTTGCTTGCCAAACCGCAAAATGCAGGCAAAGGCATGGGACAAAAGGATTACATGCAAACAGCACGCAAGCTGGAGGCCACGCTGGAGAGCTTCGGTGTTCGGGCGAAAGTGCTGGAGGTTGTACGTGGTCCAGCCGTCACACGCTATGAAATCCAGCCAGACATTGGCGTGAAGGTTAGCCGGATTGTGAGTCTGACGGATGACATTGCACTTGCGCTTGCTGCAAAGGATATCCGTATGGAGGCACCTATTCCCGGCAAGTCCGCCATAGGGATAGAAGTTCCGAATAATGAAGTTTCTATCGTAACCATGCGTGAGGTAATGGAGACGACAGTTTTCCAGGAATCAGTTTCCAATTTGTCGATTGCATTTGGACGTGATATTGCAGGACAAACGATTGTCGGTAATTTAGCCAAGATGCCCCATCTGCTTGTAGCTGGAGCTACGGGTTCGGGTAAATCGGTGTGTATCAATGGGATTATCACGAGTATTTTGTACAAAGCGAAGCCGGATGAAGTGAAATTTCTGATGGTCGATCCCAAGATGGTAGAGTTGAACGTGTATAACGGAATTCCCCATTTATTGGCTCCGGTCGTGACTGATCCAAAGCGTGCCTCACTGGCATTGAAGAAAATTGTAGTTGAAATGGAAAAAAGGTATGAGCTGTTTTCCAAATCAGGCACCCGTAATATTGAGGGTTACAACAATTTGATGAAGGATAACCCGGATGCATTTCTCCCTTACATTGTCGTTATTGTGGACGAGCTGGCAGATTTGATGATGGTTGCTGCAGGAGATGTGGAGGATGCGATTGCGCGACTTGCCCAAATGGCGCGTGCAGCAGGCATCCATCTGATTATTGCAACACAAAGACCTTCAGTTGACGTAATTACAGGGGTTATTAAAGCCAATATTCCTTCACGTATTGCCTTCGGCGTTTCTTCGCAGGTGGATTCCCGCACCATACTGGATATGGGTGGTGCTGAGAAACTGCTCGGACGTGGTGACATGCTGTTCATGCCGATGGGTGCTTCCAAACCAGTCCGTGTTCAGGGAGCATTTATGAGTGATCAGGAAGTGGAAAACATTGTTAACTATGTACGTGAACAGGGTGAAGCGCAGTATGATGAAACGCTTGTGCCGGAGGTGGAAGAGGTATCCACTGATGCGGATGAAATGCTGGATGAGCTGTATGATCAAGCTGTCAACATCATTTTAGAGGCTAAACAAGCTTCCGTTTCGCTCCTTCAGCGCCGTATGCGGATCGGTTATACGCGTGCTGCCCGACTGATTGACTCCATGGAAGCTCGCGGTGTCATCGGTCCTTACGAGGGAAGTAAGCCCCGTGAGGTACTTATCTCAATGGAACAATATCAGCAAAATAAAGTTAGCTCCTGAGCATTATCTTTTACAGCATTTCATTAAAACGCTGTTTGTACGCATGATGAGTTGTTAAGTATGACAACTCCATGCACGCAAATAGCGTTTTTTTGTGATGTTTTTTTGAGGTTTGGAACTGCCTGCTAAAAGAAGATTAAAAGGGTGAATAGCTTCTAGCGGAGCTTGTCATAATAAACGTAGCCATCCTGTTAATCCCACAAAAGAAAGGTAGAGCGCAGCATATGAAAAAGACAATGGTCTGGATTTGCACGGGTATTCTCGCAGCCTCGGCTATTACGTACACAGGACTTTTTAAAAACGACTCTGCACAGGAGCGAGCAGAGTCGCTGAGCACGCAGCATAAAGTAACAGCAGCGCAGCCTGTTCAGCCGACATTCAGTTCAGAAGCGGTTGATTTTGGTTCTTATGGCCAGGATGTTTATGAGCTGCAATCACGATTGAAGTTGCTGGGTTTTTTTGGTGGGAAAGTGGACAGCCATTTTGGCAGTAGTACACTAAAGGCTGTCAAGGGTTTTCAAAAGGAGTTTGGTATCAGACCCGATGGAGTAGTTGGTGCGAAAACCAAATTAAAACTGGTGAATGCTACTCCACACTGGAAGCCAACGGAAACGCCAATGCATCGTAACAATCAAGGATCCGATCAGGGACAGGCGGCGAACAATAACAATAAATCAGATCAAAATGAAGAAACGATGGGATCGGCCAACACCATGGGGCTTTCTGAAAACGATCTTAAGATCATGGCCAATGCGGTCTACGGTGAATCCCGCGGCGAGCCGTTTGAAGGACAAGTTGCCGTGGCGGCTGTCATTTTGAACAGGGTCAAGTCGCCCAGTTTTCCAAACACACCGTCTGGGGTAATCTTTCAGCCGGGGGCTTTTACTGCTGTAGCAGACGGCCAAATCTGGCTCACGCCGAATGAGACTGCACAAAAGGCGGTACGTCAAGCCCTGAATGGCTGGGACCCAAGCGGAGGATGTCTCTATTATTTTAACCCTAAAACAGCCACCTCCAAATGGATTTGGTCCCGTCCGCAGGTGAAAACCATCGGGGAACATATTTTCTGCATGTAAAACGCCGAAGCAGCCGGGAGCTTGTCTCCGGTTGCTTCTTGGCTTTTGCATAGTTAGAATAAAGATTGGTACACTTTACCTCTTTATAGGAAAGAGATGTACAACAGCTAATGCTAATCAAAGGCTAGACGCAAATTGACGTCACAAAGGAGTTTTGGACTTGAACAAAACAGGTTTCGAGCGTGGTACACGCAGACAACTGAGGATTCATGTGCTGCCGACCAAGCGCTTTAAGACGTTTGCCATATCACTGTATGTAGGTACTCCGCTACGTGAGGAAACCGTAACTCGTGTGGGACTGGTACCTTTCGTTCTGCGACGGGGTACAGAATCATATCCGCAGACTACACAATTTAGAGAGCAGTTAGAGCAATTGTATGGTGCGGGTTTTGGATTCGATGTATACAAACGTGGAGATTATCAGATCGTTCAATTTCGTATGGATACGATTAATGACAGTTTTGTAAGCAGTCCAGATAGTTTACTGGATCGTTCGTTTGCTTTCCTAGGAGAGGTTCTGACGAAGCCTGCATTGGAAAACGGTGCATTTCAAACAGGATATGTACAGCAGGAACGAGAAAATGTTCGTAAGAAGCTGGAATCTATAGTTAACGATAAAATACGTTATGCTGGGGAGCGCTGTATGGAGGAGATGTGCAAGGATGAGCCTTATCGTCTGCATCCTCTTGGTCAGCGATCTGATCTGGACAGCATAAGTGCACAAAGTTTATACGAGGCTTATGGAGAATGGCTGAATAATGCCAGCATGGATTTATACGTTGTGGGTGATACCACGCTGGAAGAAGTTGAAAAGTTTGTTGATCGCTATTTTCAATTAAATCGCTCGACGGAAACGGAATATGCACTCGAACAGCCCAAATCGGTAGAACGTGAAGTGCAAACTATAGTAGAGCGTCTCGATGTGAACCAAGGCAAGCTCAACATGGGACTGCGCACCCCTATTACGTATGGCGATGAACGTTATGCTTCCGCTCTGATGTACAATGGTATTCTGGGCGGGTATCCGCATTCAAAGCTGTTTGTCAATGTGAGGGAGAAGGAGAGTTTGGCGTATTACGCTTCGTCACGGTATGACGGGCATAAAGGCATTGGCACAATACAATCCGGTATCGAAATTCCTAATTATGAAAAGGCGGTTACTATTATCCGCAAGCAACTGGAAGATACGCAAAATGGAGCGATTACCGAGCTGGAAATGACCCAGACGCAGGCAATGATACGCAACTTGCTAAAGGAAATGCAGGACTCCGCTTTTGAAATGATTGCCTATGATTTTAACAGACAGCTTTCCGGCAAAGAGCGGACGGTAGAGGAACTGCTGAGCCAGGTGGAGGCAGTCAAGGTGCAGGATGTTCAGGATGCCGCCCGGACGTTCCGACTGGACACTATTTATTTCTTGAGAGACCAGAAGGGGGAATAGCGTTGGAGCATATATCGTATGAGCATTTGCAGGAAACGCTGTACTATGAAGTAATGGATAATGGCTTGCACGTTTATGTGTTGCCCAAACCGGGCTTTCAGAAGACGTATGCCACATTTGCGACTAAATACGGCTCAGTTGATAATCATTTCCGGGTAGAAGGTCAACAGCCCGTCAAAGTGCCGGATGGCATAGCCCATTTTTTGGAGCATAAAATGTTTGAAGAGCCTGAAGGCGATATTTTTGCTACCTTTTCCTCTAATGGAGCATCGGCGAACGCATTTACGAGCTTTGATCAAACAGTATATCTGTTTTCGGCAACCGAACGCATTCGAGAAAATTTGACCACGCTAGTCAATTTTGTTCAGCATCCTTACTTTACAGATGAAAATGTGGAGAAGGAAAAAGGCATTATCGGTCAGGAAATCAATATGTATGAAGATAACCCCGACTGGCGGAGTTACTTTGGTTTGATTGAGGCATTGTACAAGGTCCATCCGGTGCATATTGATATAGCAGGTACTATTCAATCCATCAGTACAATTACAAAGGAAACATTGTACAGTTGCTATGAAGCTTTTTACCATCCAAGTAATATGATTCTTTTTGTAGTAGGTGGAGTGGACCCAGCCGAAGTAATTGAATTGGTACGTAATAATCAGGCGAAAAAGGACTATAAGCCGCAGGGAGAGATCGAGCGGATTTTCGATGATGAACCCACTACAGTTGCAGAACCACGGCGTGAAGTAAAGCTGGCCGTTTCTTTGCCAAAGCTGCTTTTGGGATTCAAGGAGACCGAAGTAGGTCTAACGGGGGAAGCATTGCTTCGTCATGATCTCGAAACTAAGCTGATGCTTGATCTCTTGTTTGGTTCCAGTACACAGCTATATCAGAAGCTCTACGATGAGGATCTGATTTCGGACAGTTTTGGCCATGAGTACAATAGTACGCAACAGTATGCATTTTCTGCGATCGGTGGAGATACGAAAGACCCTGATCGGCTGTTGGCTAGGATACGAGAAGAGGTAGAGTCTATTCAGAAGCAGGGATTTGCAGCAGAACATTTTGAACGAGCGCGCAAAAAGAAGATCGGCGGTTATCTACGCACACTCAATTCTCCTGAAAATATTGCACATGAGTTTACAAGACATCGCTTCCGCGGCAGTGATTTTTTTCAATTGCTTCCGGTTTATGAAAGTATCACGCTTGAGGATGTAAACCGACGTCTGAAAGATCATATACAGTGGGATCAAATGGCAATATCGCTGGTGGTGAGTCCGTAATGTCTAGGGAGAGGGAACCGATGACCACCGAGGGCGGAGAATTAAAGGCTATTGGCGATACGACTGTGCTGATTACAGGAGCAAGTGGTGGAATTGGTGCGGCTATTGCCGAGCGTTTTGCAGCAGTAGGGATGAATGTGGTCATTCACTACATGAAGTCCCATGAAAAAGCAAATGAAGTTGCCCGTCGTTGCATGACTTATTCAGGCAAAGTAATGACTGTGTCAGCCGATCTGCGGAGTAAGGAGCAGATTGAACGCATGCGGGAAAAGCTGGATAATCACGGAATGAAGCCAGATATTCTAGTGAATAATGCTGGAATATCTCATTATGGGCTACTTTCAGATGTTTCAGAAGAGGAATGGGACGAAGTGATGGCCGTGAATGTTAAGGGAACTTTTTTATGTACGCAGGTTTTTATGCCGCATATGATTTCCCAACGCTATGGCCGTATTGTGAATGTTTCGTCTGTGTGGGGCATATGTGGAGCTTCGTGCGAGGTATTGTACTCCACTACCAAGGGAGGCATTAACGCTTTCACTAAAGCGCTGGCTCAAGAGGTTGCGCCTTCTGGAGTAACAGTGAATGCTGTGGCTCCAGGGGCAGTAGACACGTCGATGTTGGATCATTTGGATGCAGGCGAAATTAACAGTTTGGAGGAAGATATCCCTGCCGGACGATTGGCGCGGCCTGATGAAATATCGTCCCTGGTTTATTTTCTTGCGCTTCCTGAGTCAGGTTATATTAATGGCCAGGTCATAAGTCCTAACGGAGGATGGGTGACTTAAGGAATACAGCGCATGGAGGAATTCACCAGTATAGTAAGCGTCTGTGAAGAGCATATTACAACTGTTGATTTTAACTCTGAATCATCTAAGGAGGATTTAAGTATGTCAACAGTTGTTCAGAATTTTGATGTTTGGAAAAAGTTCCTTGGTCAGCGTGTAGAGCAAGCGGAGAAGCTGGGAATCAGTCAAGATACCATTGCAGAGCTTGCTTACGAAATCGGTGATTTTCTGGATGAGAAGGTCGATCCAGCCAACCACTCCAACCGCGCACTGAAAGAACTGTGGGGAGTTGCCGATGAGAACGAGCGTCACACCATCGCCCGGCTAATGGTTAAATTAGCTAAGAGCAACGCATAAGCAGGAACCAACATGAAAAGCTCCCTTTTGGGGGGCTTTTCTGTAATGGTTACAGAGCTGTTCTTGTAATTCCATTGTAATTTATATATCATAAACGTGATTGAGGCTTACAACACAATATAGCCTATTAAATTTCAATAATTGGTTTTGTCGAATGATGCTATCTTATGATACAATTATGCTTTGATTTGGCATTGTTGACGGTTTGAATGTGAATGAGGTGCTAACGTGACGGAAGAGACGAAACAGTGGTACATGGAATACAAGATACATAAAAATCGACCCGGACTGCTGGGGGACATTGCTTCCATGCTTGGTATTCTGGGGGTTAATATACTGACGATTAACGGTGTTGAAGGCGAAAGACGGGGGATGCTTCTCGAAACAGACGATGACGAGAAAATACGCATTCTCGGAGATACGTTAAAAAAAGCCAGCAACATTACAGTCACGGCCTTACGTGCTCCGAGACTGGTCGATATATTGGCAGTTAGACATGGCCGTTACATTGATCGGGATTCAGATGATCGTAAAACTTTCCGCTTTACACGCGATGAGCTTGGGTTGTTGGTCGATTTTTTGGGTGAAGTATTAAAGAGGGATGGCAATCAGGTAATTGGTCTTCGCGGGATGCCGCGTGTGGGTAAAACGGAGTCCATTATTGCCAGTAGCGTATGTGCAATGAAGCGATGGACTTTTGTGTCGTCGACGTTATTACGACAGACGGTACGCAGTCAGCTTTCTGAGGAAGAAATGAATCCCAACAATGTGTTTATTATTGACGGCATTGTGAGTACAATTCGATCAAATGAAAGACATTATCACCTGCTTCAGGAAATTATGAGCATGCCAAGTACCAAAGTGATTGAGCATCCTGATGTATTTGTGCGTGAATCGGGATACAGCTTTGACGATTTCAATATCATTATTGAACTTCGCAATAATCCGGCTGAGGAAATTATTTATGATACCTTTACAGCCAGTTATACAGAAGATCTTTAAATAAGTGTAATTACACAAGGAGATGATGACATGTCAGAACTGGGTCAGCAATTAAAGGAGGCCCGGCTGCAAAAAGGATTGAGCCTTGACGATGTTCAGGAAATGACGAAGATACGCAAACGTTATCTGGAAGCCATTGAGACGGGCGATTACAAAGTGCTGCCGGGAAGCTTTTATGTCAGAGCTTTTATTAAAACATACGCCGAAACGGTCGGGTTGAATCCCGATGAGCTTCTGGAAGGGCACCAAAGTAATGTGCCTGAACCTGAACCGGAAGCGGTCATGGAGCCTGTTACACAGAAACGCTCCAGCCGTCCCGCGACGATTGGCAATCTTAAATGGTTGCCTACAGCGTTAATGTGGCTTTTTCTAGTTCTCATTGTTGGGGTTATTTATGCTTATTGGGTGAGTAACAACCATTCCACTCCAAAAACAGCAGAAAACACAACGCCGATTACAACACCAAGTACACCAAGTACAACACCTAACACAACGCCAAGTACGACACCAAACACGTCTACTCCAAATACAACTACGACACCGAATAATGGTCAGACAACGGCACCAAATGGTGCTGGCGGGCAGACCCCTGATACGGGAAAAACCGGGGAAACCCAGCCAGGTGGTACGGGAACTACAGATGCGACGACTCCAAATACTGGTCAGCAGCCGGATACGACTACGCCAGCGCAGGGAGTAACTGTGGCTCAGGATGGTAAGCAAGGCAAGACGACGATCTTCAAAGTCTCCAGTGCAACGGGGGCCACGGTCAAGGTTGATATTAAGGCAACGGGCGAAAGCTGGCTTGAGGTGTACAAGGGACAAAATTCCCGTGGAGAAAAGCTGAGCTATGGTATGACTAAAAGTGGAGATGCCATGTCTTTTGATATCGGTCCAGAAGGCTTATATATCAAATCAGGACGGTCTTCTGCCACGGATATTTCCGTCGCCGGCCAACCGATAACCGATAATAAATCGACGACTCGCGTGTTGATACAGCAAGGGGAAGCTTCTTCCACTGGAGCGAGTAGTGGGGTGACGGGTTCAACGGATACGACGACAAATGGTAGTACGGATACTACACAAAGTGGGACAGATTCTAGTACAACTACTGATGGTGAATAAACGCCTTGTTGCGGTGAAATACTAATGACTGTAATTCTTGGAAAGTCAGTCAGTTCATTTTCCGCAAAGTGAGGTGTATACGTTATGACCGTCAGCTGGATTGTGACTGGGCTCGGGATTATTGTCAGTTTACTGGGCTATTATCTAACACCGAATGCATGGGGCTATGGCATATTAGGCTTTGGTCTTGCTCACATTGTGCTTGGAATTTTGGATATGTTTAGAAATCCAACACGAAGTCACTATTAGAAATGTTAAACTGCAATTGTAATAAAGGCGTTTTTGTCGGGGGACTGGCAAGAACGCCTTTTTAGTGAACGGATTATTGGATTTTTGTAAATGACTAGCCTATAATTAGATATTGAACTTTGTTGTGGAAAGGAAAGTGAAACGATGGCTTCAGAAAATTCATTTGATATCGTCTCCAAAATGGATATGCAGGAGTTAACAAATGCGGTTCATCAGACGGAGCGTGAAATTGAAACGAGATTTGATTTCAAGGGGAGCAAAAGTAGCCTCAAGCTTGAGAAAGATGCTCTTACGATTGCATCGGAAGATGAATACAAGCTGAATGCGGTGATTGATATTTTGCAATCTAAAATGGTCAAACGAGGTCTATCCCTTAAAAACGTGGAATTTGGAAAATTGGAACCAGCTTCTTTAGGTTCAGTGCGTCAGCGTCTTTCTCTTAAGCAGGGAATTGATCAGGATAACGCCAAAAAAATTAATATCCTTATTCGGGATTCCAAGCTTAAAGTGAAAAGTCAGATTCAAGGTGATCAAATTCGAGTAACTGGAAAAAATAGGGATGATTTACAAGCCATTATTCAATTGCTGCGGAAAGCCGATCTGCCGTTGGAGCTTCAATTTACAAACATGAAATAAGCCGTTTTCTCTCATAGATTTTGTAGGACTAAACGTTGCTTGATGTGCAGCAGGTTATTTTGACATGCGTTTTGCGCCATATTATACTTGTAACGAAAATGCAGACATTGAGGTGTATAACGCTCGTCGAAAGCGATTTACATAGGATTGAAATCAATCCGAAAGCTGCCATTTGTAATCAAGTACGATAATCAGGGGAGAGTGTGTTGTGAATTTACCCAACAGAATTACAATAACGCGGATTTGCCTTATCCCGGTGATGATGCTGGCTTTGCTGGTGGATTTTGATTTTTATCCGCCACCGATTGAGATCGGTGCATTCACGCTGCCGTATAATCAGCTGATTGCGGCTATCATTTTCCTTGTAGCAGCCAGCACAGATGGCCTTGACGGATATTTGGCTCGTAAAAATAATATGGTCACCAATTTGGGCAAGCTGTTGGACCCCCTTGCTGATAAGCTGTTGGTAACTGCTATTTTGGTTTCTTTGGTGGAAATGGGAAAAATTGATTCTTGGGTTGTCGTTGTAATTGTCAGTCGTGAGTTTGCGGTTACGGGTCTGAGACAGATCGCCTTATTAGATGGCTCTGTGGTTGCTGCAAGCAATTGGGGGAAATTAAAGACGATCATCCAGATCATTGCTATTGTAGCACTGCTCATTAATAATTTCCCGTTTGTTTTTCTGGGTATTCCGTTTGATTTAATAGCGATATGGGCAGCTGTGTTAATCACCATTTATTCGGGTATTGATTACTTTGTAAAGAATATCCATTTGCTGAGCTCCTCTAAAGTTTAACAGGATAAATCTTATGGAAACAGCAATAGGGACTTAACTTATTGCTGTTTCTTTACATAATTCACATTATACGCATCATAGGAGGACGAATTGATGAAAGCTGAAATCATTGCAGTAGGAACAGAGTTATTACTTGGACAAATAGTAAATACAAATGCCCAATATTTGTCACAAGAGCTAGCTACTATCGGAATTGATGTATATTTTCAGACTGTAGTTGGCGATAACATGGATCGACTTCAGGAAGCGGTACGTCTTGCTCAGAAGCGTGCGGATATTATTTTGTTTTCTGGTGGGCTGGGGCCAACTCAGGACGATTTGACAAAAGATGCAATAGCGGCTGTACTGGGGCGAAAATTGCAGATAGATCGTCTTGCCATGGACAAGCTGGATCAGTTTTTCCGTAACCGCGGGGTAGAAATGACCGAGAATAACCGCCGCCAGGCGCTTTCTATTGAAGGAGCTACTCCGCTTGAAAATGAGACGGGTTTAGCTATAGGGGATGCCATTGCACAGGACGGTAAATTTTATGTGGTTTTGCCCGGACCACCTAAGGAACTTAAACCTATGTTTGCAAATCATGCTAAACCATGGTTGCTTCAGCAGGCATTAAGCGGTGAGGAGATGCCGATTTATTCGAAAATGCTAAAATTCGCAGGGATCGGTGAGTCAGCTCTTGAAACGCGCTTGTTAGATCTGATCGAATCCCAGACGGACCCCACGATTGCTCCTTATGCCAAGGAAGGGGAAGTCACGATCCGTATATCCACCAAGGCGGCCAGTGAGAGTGAAGCTTTAATTAAGCTGACGGCTACGGAAGTACAAATTCAGCAGCGTCTTTCCGAATATATGTATGCAAGTGAGGATGTTACGCTGGAGAAGGTGATTGTAGATTTAATGGCCAAGCGCGGACTCACTGTGAGCGCAGCGGAAAGCTGTACAGGCGGTATGCTGATGGAACACATCACTTCTATACCTGGCAGTGCTGTTATGTTTCAAGGTGGCATCGTGTGTTATTCCAATGAAATGAAGATGAAATTGCTCAATGTGCCTTATGATTATTTGGAAGGGGATCATGCGCCAGGCGCAGTGAGTAAGGAAGTAGCCCTTGTGCTTGCAGAGCAGGCAAGAATGATTATGGACAGCGATTTCGGACTTTCTGTTACTGGTGTAGCTGGGCCCGGATATTCCGAGCGGAAGCCAGTCGGCCTGGTGTATATTGGTATTGCTGAGCGCGACAAGGAAACAGAAGTATATGAGCTGAATTTAAGCGGTAACCGTGAGACCATCCGTTTGCGATCTGTCAAAGCTATCCTGTACAGATTGTGGCGCCGATTGGTAGAGAACGAGAAACTCTCTTAATTATTGATGAGTTGTTTTAGATAGATATTCATGATATAATCTTTTTATTCGGAAGAACCGTTGCAAAGCTTTTTGCCAGCGGTTCTTTTTTCGTTTTAAGAGAAAGGTATAACTATAGAAGAGAGCTGCGGGAAATAAAAAAACGAATGTATGTTCGAAAAAATGCTTGGCAAGCGTGTCAAAACAAGGTATTATTAAAGTACAAACAATGAAGGATGTGAGTTTATTGTCAGATCGTCGTGCTGCGCTGGATATGGCGCTCCGTCAAATAGAAAAGCAATTTGGTAAAGGTTCCATTATGAAGTTGGGTGAGTCTACTCACATGCAAGTGGAAACAATCCCCAGTGGTTCGATTGCTTTGGATATTGCGTTAGGAACGGGCGGCTTTCCAAGAGGCCGGATTATTGAAGTATATGGACCGGAATCATCCGGTAAAACGACAGTAGCTCTTCATGCTATTGCAGAGGTGCAAAAAACAGGCGGACAAGCCGCCTTTATCGATGCCGAGCATGCGCTTGATCCGTCGTATGCGAGCAAGCTGGGTGTCAATATTGATGAGTTGTTACTATCGCAACCAGATACAGGTGAGCAGGCATTGGAGATTGCCGAAGCTCTTGTGCGTAGTGGGGCAGTGGACATTATCGTCGTTGACTCTGTAGCGGCACTTGTACCGAAGGCAGAGATTGAAGGCGAAATGGGAGATTCCCATGTCGGTCTTCAAGCGCGCTTGATGTCACAGGCATTGCGTAAGCTGTCTGGAGCCATTAATAAATCGAAAACCATTGCTATCTTTATCAACCAGCTCCGTGAAAAAGTAGGTGTTATGTTCGGTAACCCTGAAACTACACCGGGTGGACGTGCCTTGAAGTTTTACTCTACGGTACGTTTGGATGTTCGTCGTATCGAAAGCTTGAAAATGGGTAACGACATCGTGGGTAACCGTACACGTATTAAAGTCGTGAAGAATAAAGTCGCACCTCCTTTCCGTCAGGCTGAAGTGGATATTATGTACGGTGAGGGCATTTCCAAAGAAGGAAGCTTGATTGATATCGGTACGGAGCACGACATTGTCGACAAGAGCGGAGCTTGGTATTCCTACGAAGGCGAGCGCCTTGGTCAGGGACGTGAGAATGCAAAGCAATTTTTGAAGGAAAATCCGAACATTGCTAGCACGATCGAGCAAAAAATCCGGGTGGCCAGTAATTTAATTACAACAATTGCTCCACCGACAGAAGAAGAGTTGGCGCAGGAGGCCAAGGAAGAACAGGAATTGTTGGAGCTTGAATAAGCTTGCCTGAAACTTCGCTTCTGATCTGTCATGTGAACTGTAGCCTAGGGATTATGGTACAGTCCGTTTAAATAGCATGATTCTGATGCCCTGCACAGTTGTGCAGGGCATTTTTGCATCAAATAAAGTCTGCTTTGTCAGCAGAATCTAACTTTTGCGTAGCAGGTGATCGTAGGCTGCTTTCGTGAATTTCAAAGTGAGGGAAACATATTGCAGTTGGACGATAAAGATGAATACACTTCGGAAGAAAATAAACAGCAAGGGATTTCTCTTTTTCCAGATCATGAGGAATTGATGATTACTAGAGTGGAGCAGGGACAGGGACGCAAGCGTGGAAGATACATCATTCATTTTGGTCCATACTCACTGTCTGTATTGGAAGATGTAATGATCAAGTACAAAATGTTCAAAGGAACGTCATTCGTCAAAAAAGAACTAGAAGATATCGTTCTGGCAGATGAAAAACAACAGGCTTATGTACATGCGCTGCGCTATTTGGGGCAAAAGCCTCGTACACGTCAGGAAATTGCCCAGCGTTTAGCGCAAAAGGAAGTGGATCAGGCTGTTATTGATGAGATACTGGTACGATTGCAAAGGGAGAAGCTTGTAGATGATGATTTATACGCGCGTCAGTGGGCAAGACAGCGTATAACAAGCCAACGTAAGGGTAAGATGTGGATCAGGCAAGAACTTCGTCAGAAGGGCATCTCTAAAGCTTCTATCGGGGAAGCATTAGGTGAGATCACCGACAATGAGGAGTGGGAGAGTGCCTTGTCGGTTGGACGTAAGAAATGGAATCAGGTACGTGGTGATATAATGGATAAAAAAAGGAAAATATTCCCGTTTCTTATGAGACGCGGCTATTCAGGGGATATGACACGCCGCGTGGTTAATCATCTCAGTGCGGCCGAGCAAGATGGAGCATTCGAAGACGAGGAATTACTGCATTGGGAGGAATAAGTTGCAAAACGGTAGCTGAACCTTTGGCTAGATAAGCCGGTTATTATATGGACAGCTGCACGGTAGTCTACTAATGTTTGCATTCCCTTGACAATGCCATTTGTCAAATAATAAAATATATATGAAACGATATTTGTGGAGTGCCCTTTTTCCTTCCAAAAAAGCGGAACCCACGGTAAAGTTCTCATCGCCAAATAACAAGTGATGCCGCTATGCCAGGCGGAATTGTACGTGTGAAAGCATGTGCATATGAAATGAAGCGACCTTGTGTCGTTATCTTAGTTTGACGATCAAAGTAAATGTGACAATTTCAAAAAGTCCCAAGGAATGCCTTGGAGGAACCAACGGGGAGGTGAACAGTATGATGACTGCGATCTGGTTCGTTCTCGTTGCTGTAGCCGCGTTATTCTTTGGGTTCGGGATTGGTTATTTTATTCGCAAATCTATTGCAGAAGCTAAGATCTCCAGTGCGGAAGAGGCTGCCGCGCAAATCGTGGAGAACGCGAAAAAAGAGGCAGAAGCGCTGAAGAAGGAAACGGTATTGGAAGCGAAGGATGAAATTCACCGCATCCGTGCCGAAGCTGAAAAAGAAACTCGTGAACGTCGTAATGAAATTCAACGACAGGAACGAAGATTGCTGCAAAAAGAAGAATCGCTGGATAAAAAATTGGAATCGCTGGAACGCAAAGAAGAACAAGTGGCCAACAAAGAGAAACGAATCGATGAAACCCAGCAGCAAATTGATTTGATTTACAAGAGCCAGGTAACTGAGTTGGAGCGTATTTCTAATCTTACGATGGAGGATGCAAGAAGTATTATTCTGACCAACGTAGAGCAGGAAGTTCGTCATGAAACAGCTCAGATGATTAAGGAAATTGAGCAGCAGGCCAAAGAAGAAGCGGATAAAAAGTCTCGTGAAATCATCACACTGGCCATCCAACGCTGTGCGGCAGATCATGTAGCAGAAACGACGGTTTCTGTTGTGACATTGCCGAATGAAGAAATGAAAGGCCGGATTATCGGACGCGAAGGCCGTAACATCCGTGCACTTGAAACCCTTACAGGAATCGACCTCATTATTGATGATACGCCGGAAGCTGTTATATTGTCCGGATTTGATCCGATTCGTAGAGAGATTGCGCGTACTGCACTCGAGAAGCTCGTAGCGGACGGACGGATACATCCGGCTCGTATTGAAGAGATGGTGGAAAAATCCCGTAAAGAGGTGGACGAACGAATCCGTGAGTATGGTGAACAGGCCACCTTTGAAGTGGGTGTGCATAGCTTGCATCCGGATTTGATCAAGATCTTGGGACGTCTTAAGTTCCGTACGAGTTATGGACAGAACGTATTGAAGCACTCGATGGAAGTTGCATACTTGACAGGTCTGATGGCCGGGGAACTGGGCGAGGACGTTGTACTGGCAAGACGAGCAGGTTTGCTGCATGACATCGGGAAGGCGCTGGATCACGAAGTGGAAGGATCACACGTTGAAATTGGCGTGGAGCTGGCGAAGAAGTACAAGGAACACCCGGTCGTTATCAACAGCATTGCTTCACATCACGGCGACTGCGAAGCGACTTCAGTGATCGCCATGCTGGTTGGAGCGGCAGATGCCCTATCAGCAGCAAGACCAGGAGCACGGCGTGAAACGCTAGAGACGTACATCCGTCGTCTTGAGAAGCTCGAACGCATCTCCGAATCTTTTGAAGGCGTTGAAAAATCATACGCAATTCAAGCTGGACGCGAGGTTCGTGTCATGGTACAGCCAGAGAAAATTGATGATGCGGAAGCATTCCGACTGGCTCGCGATATTACGAAAACGATTGAGAATGAACTGGATTATCCAGGACATATTAAGGTTACCGTTATTCGCGAGACTCGTGCGGTAGAATACGCAAAATAAAAGCATTTCAATGAAAAGTGGCCGCTGTTTGTAGGGCCACTTTTCATTATGTAAGGCAGACTAGGGAGGGTTTTCTATCAACGTATTATTTATTGGAGACATCGTCGGCAGTGTAGGCAGAAAGGCACTGAGGGAGAATCTCCCTTCGCTAAAATCAAAATACAACCCGCATGTTATTATCGTGAACGGAGAAAATGCAGCTTCGGGAAGAGGGATTACTCAAGCCATCGCCAGAGAGTTCTTTGATTGGGGCGTTCATGGGATTACGATGGGGAATCATACATGGGACAATAAGGAAATATTTGATTTTATAGATGATGAGCCGCGGATCATCCGTCCCGCTAACTTTCCACCAGGGACACCAGGCCGGGGTTATACTGTGGTAAAAGGTGGGGGGAAGGAACTAGCCATTGTTAATCTGCAAGGTAGAACCTTCTTGCCGGCTATTGACTGTCCATTTCGTGCAGCGGATGACATTGTAGACGAGCTCCGCAAAAAGCATAAACATATTCTAGTAGACTTTCACGCTGAAGCCACCTCCGAAAAAATTGCTATGGGTTGGCATCTGGATGGACGTGCATCCATCGTGGTAGGGACACATACACACGTACAAAGTAATGACGATACGATTTTGCCACAAGGAACTGCGTATCAGACAGATGCGGGAATGGTAGGTCCTTATGAGGGCGTGCTTGGTATGCAGAAAGAGGCTGTATTACAGAAATTTCAGACCCAGCTTCCGGTACGCTTTCAAGTGGACATGGGTAAATGGCACTTTCATGCCATCAGTGTAGAGCTCAATGATCACGATGGAAAAGCCCGCAAAATTGAGAAAATCAGGCTTAAAGAAGACGAATGGCGGATGGATTAACTTTGTTGTGAGCTACTTAAGGAAAGAATAAGGAAAACTGTCACCAAAAAGCAGGAATTTTTTACTGACCCTCGAATAACATCTAATAGTGGAATCAAACCATCATCATTCCCAGGGGAGGTACTTACTATGGATGTATTAAAAGTATCAGCAAAATCCAATCCCAATTCAGTTGCAGGCGCACTCGCAGGAGTACTGCGTGAACGCGGAAATGCAGAATTACAGGCGATTGGAGCGGGTGCACTAAACCAAGCCATTAAAGCGGTAGCCATTGCCCGGGGATTTGTAGCACCAAGCGGAGTGGATTTGATTTGTATTCCTGCTTTTACAGACATTGTTATTGACGGAGAAGATCGGACTGCAATCAAATTGATTGTAGAACCAAGATAATAAATGGAAGTTGTCTGAGCCTGTTTACGTTTTGTAAACGGGCTTTTTTGCTTTGTGGTTTAGTTATTATGGTTTTCAAAATAAATTTGTGGGCTTTAATCCAATGGAGGTATGGTGCATGAATGATAAGTTTGAAGCGAATTGGCCAGTTGTTGACCTGCACTGTGATGTGTTATGTAAAATGCAGCTCGATTCGCAGGTGGATTTCAGTCATTCATCGCTTGATGTCACAAAAGAGCGTTTGCTAGAAGGCAACGTAAGATTGCAAACGTTCGCTATTTATATATCACAGGTATTGGGCACGCCAAGATTTGAGCATGTGGTTCGTCAAATTGAACTGTTCAGGCAGCATGTTACCTCTAGCTCAGGCGGGTTAAAACCTCTACTGTGGAGAGAGGACTTGGCAGCACTCAAAAATATGTCCGCTGTACGTCAAGTGGAGCAAGTACAGCATACAGGCGTAGAGAAGCAAGCAGGGAAGATGACGAATGGGTATGAGAGTGGGACGAATCGTACAGAGCCACCTTGGGCGTTACTCTCACTCGAAGGGGTAGATGCGCTGGAAGGAAATCCGTTTTATGCGGATGTATGCTATGCCATGGGAATACGATTGATCGGGCTGACGTGGAATTATGCAAATTGGGCTGCTGACGGTATTATGGAGCTTAGAGGAGGTGGCTTGACCCGCAAGGGACGTGATTTGGTTGATCGCTGTAATAGTATGGGACTGCTGCTAGATGTATCACACTTGTCCGTACAAGGCTTTTGGGAGGTGATGGAGGAGGCGGCCTTACCGCCCATCGCCTCGCATTCGAACGCCTTTGCGAAATGTGCTCATCCCCGCAACTTGCGAGATGAACAGATTCGGGCACTGATCGCCCGTAACGGACGAATTGGATTGACCTTTGTCACGATGTTTCTGAAAGAGCAGGGTACAGTGCACGCTGAGGACCTGCTACCGCACATTGATCACATTTGTTCATTAGGTGGCGAAAGACATTTGATGTTTGGCTCTGATTTTGATGGTATCGAGGCCCATGTGCGAGGACTGGAGCACGCGGGAAAATATCCGGCTTTTGCAGAACTACTGTTGAAGCATTACTCTGAGGAGCTGGTCAAGGGATGGCTGGGAGAACATGCACTGGACTATTTGCGAACGAATCTGCCATCTAAAATGTCTTCTTAAAATAGCTTAATATAGCAGTTGCTTTCGGCTGGCATTTTCTTGACAAAGCGAGAACGATTACGAAATAATTGGAGCATCCGAGGATTGCATGGGGCTAAAATAACGCTTTCCGAAATTGGACATACGTAGGAGCGAGTCTGACAGCACCATGCTATACCGCCATACTAGAGGGGAGCTCCGTTACATCATGTTGATAAAAAAGGTTACCTGGCTTGAACTCTTTTATGATTTATTGTTTGTAGCAGCTGTGTCCAAGGCGACTCATGTTTTACTACATGTTGAGCATGGCAGTGTTGGTTGGCATAATTTAGAGAAGTTTATTTTGATTTTTATTCCGATCTGGTGGGCATGGGTGGGGCAAACTGTCTATAACAATCGTTTTGGTCAAGACAGTATAACGCATCGAATTTTTATGATTTTGCAATTATTTTTTGTATTAATCATGACTGCCAGCTTGAATGTAGATTTTGATGCGTACTATGCATCTTTTTTTGTTGGCTATATTGGTTTAAGAGGCCTGACTGTCGTTCAATATCTACTTACGGCCCCCAAAGAAACAGCTCATAAACAGGAAACAGCTCGTTTTTTTGGAACCTATCTTTGGGTTGGGATAGTCATCTCTAGCTGCTCCCTTTTCTTCGACTCGTGGGTTCGATATTTGATTTTATATACTGGCATTGCGGTAGATATCCTCGTTCCTTTGATCGGTCGTAAAAAGCTGGTGATCACACCTATCCATACAGAGCATCTTTTGGAGCGATTTGCGCAGTTTACCTTAATCCTGCTTGGAGAATCAGTGATAAGTATACTTTCTGTTTTACAAGCCGATCATTTCACAGTTTCCTCCATTGTATTTGCTGCTTTGACATTTGTGCTGGTCATTGCAATCTGGTGGCAATATTTTGAGAATATAGAGAAGCGCGTAGACAAATCAAAACAAACAGCAGGACAGACTATTATTTATGGCCATTTGTTTATTTATCTTTCTCTTAGCATGCTTGCGGCTTCCATACAGCTCTTATTTTTGGGGCAAGCAGCCTATACTTTTGTACTTTGCTTTACTTTTGCTTCTGTTTTTATTTATTTTTTGTCAGTCTTGCTGGTATTCCATCAGTACAGATTAAGTCACCTTAAACCTCGTCTCAGAGTCATTCTTTTCTTAACTGGAATTCTCTGTGTCCTGTTTATTCTGAATATATTTATTGTAGTTCCTCATCTCATCGTAGCTGCGATCATGCTTTTCTTTCTTCTGTTTGCTAAAATGACGGTTTGATCCAAAGTTTTATAGGGACGATATGTATGGCTGGTTAGGGCGAAAAAGGGAACTTTATGTGCTATCCTTTTCTTTCTTGTCGAAATAGGAGTATAATAGCATAGATGTGTAAAGTATTGTATAGAGAAAAAGGAGTGACCACACGATGACTAAAATCGTACCTGTCGGCGTTTCCGCCCGTCATATTCACCTGACTCAAGAGCATATTGAAATCTTGTTCGGAGCAGGCTATCAATTGACTGAATTTAAACCTTTGTCCCAACCAGGACAATTTGCTGCAAGTGAAACGGTAGCTGTAATTGGTCCTAAGGGCCAATTTGATAAGGTTCGCATTTTGGGACCTGCTCGTCCCGCTTCTCAACTGGAAATCTCTCGCACAGATTCCTTTGCTATTGGTGTAAAGGCACCTGTACGCGAATCCGGTAGCATTGATGGTACACCAGGAATTACAGTAAAAGGACCAGCTGGTGAAGTGGAACTGCAAGAGGGCGTTATTGTAGCAGCCCGTCATATTCATTTCCATACTTCTGATGCAGCTAAGTGGGACATTAAAGACAAGCAGTTGCTGAAAGTACGTGTAGGCGGCGAACGTGGCCTTGTATTTGAAAATGTTCTTGCACGTGTGTCCGATTCTTTTGCTTTGGATATGCATATTGACACGGATGAAGCGAACGGAGCCGGTGTGAAAAACGGTGACACTGCTGAAATCGTAGACTAATACACGTATTTGATAAACAAGTTGTAAAAGTCCGATTCTTACAAAAGAGTCGGACTTTTTTTATATGCTATACATACACAAATCCTTACCTATAAACATAAAAAAACTTTAGCATCACACTGCATCTGAATCGTATCCGGGGATGATCTATGGCTATGGCCTATAAATCATGCTATAATTTAGTGTAATGCCTTTTTCAAAGGTTTTTTTGGAGCTTAAAATAAAATAACCAATGCCTAAAGATACAGTAAAATCACAAATGAGCTCGTGAAATAGATGGTGTAAGGAGTGACCAGGGAATGGCTAAGGAAACAAAAGATTACTCCAAATATTTTGATTTCTCGGATGCGAAGATCATTTCTGAAGATGAGCACAGCAAAAAGATTCGTATTCGCGGACGTGAAATCAACATTATGGCGGAGCCGAACCATAGAAAAGAAAAACAGCGTGGTAAAGAGGACGTACAGGTATTGTATGATAACGCAGTCCCGGATGAGCTAAAGCATATCGGTGAGGGCAAGCATTATATCGTATATACATTCGGTTGCCAGATGAATGAGCATGATTCTGAAACAATCAAAGGCTTGCTGGAGCAAATGGGCTACCAGGCAACCGAGGATCGGAAGGAAGCAGATATCATTTTACTGAACACTTGCGCTATCCGTGAAAATGCGGAAGATAAAGTGTTTGGTGAGCTGGGTCACCTCAAGCATCTCAAAACAGAAAAGCCGGGACTGCTGCTTGGTGTATGTGGCTGCATGTCGCAGGAAGAGAATGTTGTGAACCGGATTATGCAAAAACACGGTTTTGTTGATATGATCTTTGGTACCCATAATATTCATCGTTTGCCTCAGCTTGTCAAGGAAGCCCTCTTTAGCAAAGAAATGGTGGTTGAAGTGTGGTCCAAGGAGGGCGACATTATCGAAAACCTGCCGAAGAAGCGTGAGGGTATGCGGGCTTGGGTAAACATCATGTATGGCTGTGATAAGTTTTGCACTTATTGCATCGTTCCTTTCACACGTGGTAAGGAAAGAAGTCGTCGGCCAGAGGATGTTATTGCTGAGGTACGGGATTTGGCCCGTCAAGGATTTAAAGAGATCACCCTGCTGGGTCAGAATGTCAATGCCTATGGCAAGGATTTAAAAGATATGAATTACAGATTCGGGGATCTGATGGATGATATGCGCAAAATCAATATTCCGCGTGTACGTTTTACGACCTCACATCCGCGTGATTTTGACGACCATTTGGTTGAAGTGCTTGGTAAGGGCGGCAATCTGGTGGAGCATATTCATCTGCCTGTACAATCCGGTAATACGGATATTTTGAAGAAAATGAACCGAAAATATACTCGTGAGCGTGTTTTGGAGCTGGCAGCGAAGATAAAAGCGGCTGTTCCGCATGTTTCTCTGACAACAGATATTATCGTAGGTTTCCCGGGTGAAACAGACGAACAGTTCGAAGATACACTATCTCTGGTGCGTGAAGTGGGCTATGACTTTGCCTATACATTTATTTATTCACCACGTGAAGGCACGCCAGCGGCTTCGATGGAAGATAATGTGCCTATGTCGGTCAAAAAAGAGCGTCTCCGGCGTCTGAACATTGCTGTGAATCAAAACAGCCTACGCTTTAATAGTCGATTGCGTGGTGAGGTGGTTGAAGTGCTGGTGGAAGGCGAGAGTAAAAATGACAGCAAAGTGCTTGCTGGTCGGACTCGTTCCAATAAGCTGGTTCATTTTGAAGGTTCTAAGGACCTGATTGGTTCCTTTGTCCAAGTAAAAATTACAGAGCCTATGACCTTCTACATTAAAGGTGACTTGGTTCAAACGCCAGTAGCGGTTAACGGATAAAAAGAATAGTCTAGCGGCCTGCATGCGGTCTGATTAAAGGGCTGCATGCAAGACCATCTAAGTGAAAAAAGGAGCGATGGACAATGACAGAGGAGCGGTTGCAACAAACAGAACTTCAATCGGCAGCGCGCCAGCATGATCATTTGGTCAATCGCGATATGATATTGGCAAAGGCCAAAGAGTTGGCGGGTATTCTGGGCAGCAGTGAGGAAGTACAGGTGTTTCGGAAAGCAGAAGAAAAGATTCAGGATCATGAGCGCATCCAGCAACTGATTGCAACGATGAAGAAGAAGCAAAAGGAAATCGTAGCATTTGAATCTTTAAAGAATCAAAAAATGATTGCCAAAATAGAAGCTGAACTTCAAGAGCTACAGGAGGAGCTTGACGGTATTCCAATTGTAACGGAGTTTCAGCAGAGTCAGGTAGAAATTAATGAGCTGCTGCAGATGGTGATCACGGCCATCCGTGATACGGTTGCTGAAAAGGTGAACGTAGAAGAGGGAAAGACTACTTCCTCCTCGAATTGCAGTGACTAGAATAAGATTTATGGTGTGGAGGCTTAGCTTCCACGCCTTTTTTTCGAAAGCAATTACTCATTGTAAATGTTCATGAGATACCAAAAGAATTGCGACATCATAGATGGGATGAAAGCGAGGGAATGGTAAGTTGCGTAAGATGCTAGAGGGTGAAGAAAATACTTTTTGGGAGTACTTAGGATGTGAGCTGATTACAGCTGATGCTAACGAGGCACATATCGCTTTGGAGGCCAAACAACACCATACCAATGTGATGGGGATTGTACATGGGGGGGTGCTCACAACATTGATGGATCAGGCGATGGGGATGGTCAGTATGGCTTCACGAAATATGGATTCATGTGTAACAACGAATCTTAACGTTCATTTCTTGTCAGCCATGAGACAAGGACGGCTGGAGGTTAAGGCACGGATTGTTCATCAGGCAGGCCGCACCATAACCACTCAGGCAGAAGTGAGGGATAGTGAAGGTACGCTCGGTTGTACAGCTACAGCAACCTTCCGAGTATTGCGTCAACAAGCAAGTGATTCAGGCAAGGCCTGACGCTTGACAAAAATTTTTATTATGTCATAATGAATTTATCAAAACGATATAATATGGTGATGCCAATGGATAGCAATCGTATAAACGAAGAGGCGCAGAAGGCGTCTTATAACATTAAGAAATACCGTACCCCGGATGGTGCTCCGGCGGATATCGTAATGTTTACTTTAACGAAGCGTGAGCGCAAGACGGTAACAAAAACATTGCCGATTCGTGAGCTGAAAGTAATGCTCATCAAGCGCCGTAGTTGGCCGTTTGCGGGACGCTGGGCGTTGCCTGGAGGGTTTTGTCAAGAAGATGAATCCATATATGGAGCGGCCAAGCGGGAACTGTTAGAGGAAACGGGTGTAGATGGCGGGCATCTGGAGTATTTGGGCGTATATAGTGGACCAGGTCGTGATCCGCGTGGGTGGATTATATCGCATGCGTTTTTTGCACTGGTAGAGGAATGGATGCTAGAGCAGCGTCAGGCGGCTGATGATGCTTCTGAGGTTGGGTTATTTACGATCAGAGAAGCGTTGGAGGAATTGGAGCTGGCGTTCGATCACCGGGATATCATAGTTGATGCTTATCGCAAAATTCAGTTGCAGATGCTTCAGACAACGATAGCCAAGCAGTTTTTACCGCCACATTTTACACTGGGTGAATTGTATCAGGTGATTCAGAGCGTCGTACCGGATTTCGAAGAGCCGAATTTTATTCGCAAAATAACATCGACTCGTAGCAGACAGGGAATACTGGAAGAGGTGCGGGATGAGAATGGCAAACCGCTCAGTTCCAATCAGTATTCACAAAGACCGGCCCAGTTGTATCGCTTTAGTGATAGAGTACCGCGTTTATCTATCTATACGTAACTTTTATTGGAATAGGTCACGCATAGAGTGTACAACCTCACTTTGATGATAAGGAGCTGACTGTACGATGAAGGCACTGATTGTTATTGATTACACGAAAGATTTTGTGGACGGTAGTCTGCCTGTGGGGCAACCTGCAATTGAGCTAGATGAACGGATCACAGCTATTACGCAGGCCTACGTGGATCAAGGGGACTTTGTTGTCATGGCTGTGGATTTACATGAGGAGAACGACCTCTATCACCCGGAGAGTAAGCTGTTTCCTCCACATAATATACGTGGAACCAACGGACGACAATTGTATGGTAAACTCCATAGCCTTTATAAGCAACAAAGTGATCGTATCTATTGGTTGGATAAAACACGGTACAGTGCTTTTGCTGGTACGGATCTGGAACTCAGGTTGCGCGAACGCGGGATTCTGGAAGTTCATTTGATTGGTGTGTGTACAGATATATGTGTGCTGCATACAGCTGTAGATGCTTACAACAAAGGTTTTGCTATTACCGTATACAAGGACGCTGTGGCGAGCTTTAATCAGGCGGGACATGATTGGGCTTTGGGCCATTTTGAGGGAAGTCTTGGAGCCACGGTGCGGTCGGCTGAAGATACGCTTTTGCTCCAGAAGAAGTAAAATAACTGAACGATTGTGCACCAATGTCCGATAACAAATTAGAGCCGGATATTGCTGAATCTGGGCAGATAAGACGGTATGCCGTCACCAATCCAGGGACAGTCAGAGAGGATGATACGATGAAGTCAACAAGCCTCGCATTACATACAGATAAATATCAGATTAATATGATGTACGCCCATTGGGTGAACGGAAGTCACCAACGTAAAGCTGTGTTCGAGGCGTATTTTCGTAAGCTTCCTTTTGGCAATGGATATGCCGTGTTTGCTGGTCTGGAACGCATTGTGAATTACATTTCAAACTTGCGGTTTACAGAAGAGGACATTCGCTATCTGTCAGAGCAGGAGGAAAAGTACGATCCCATGTTCATGGAGGCATTGCGCCAGTTTAAGTTTGGCGGAACGGTCCACTCGATGAAGGAAGGAGCGCTTGTTTTTCCGAATGAGCCTCTGGTACGTGTTGAAGGAACCATTATGGAAACGCAGCTTGTCGAGACGGCATTGTTGAATTTTATGAATTACCAGACACTCATTGCGACAAAAGCATCACGTATCAAACAGGTGGCAAGTGACGATACACTGCTCGAATT
This sequence comes from Paenibacillus sp. T2-29, assembly GCF_052921365.1. Classification (NCBI taxonomy): domain Bacteria; kingdom Bacillati; phylum Bacillota; class Bacilli; order Caryophanales; family Paenibacillaceae; genus Paenibacillus; species Paenibacillus sp. T2-29. The sequence continues at coordinate 467,265 of NZ_JBREVE010000003.1, forward strand.
TGGCACACGACGTGCGCAGGAGGCAGATGCAGCTATTTGGGGAGCACGTGCTGCTTATGTTGCAGGTTTCGATGCGACTTCTAATATGCTGGCAGGCGAACACTTTGGGATTCCGACAAAAGGGACACATGCCCATTCATGGGTACAAACCTTTATGACGGAGCAAGAGGCGTTCGACGTGTATGCGAAGGTTTTGCCAGATCAGGTTACGCTACTGGTAGATACCTTTGACACGCTGGAGAGCGGTGTTCCCCATGCGATTCGGACAGCAAAGATGCTGGAGAGTCAAGGAAAGCGTATGAATGCCATCCGTTTGGATAGCGGTGATTTGGCTTATCTATCTATTCAGGCACGGGAAATGCTGGATGCTGAAGGTTTGGATTACGTACAAATTGTAGCTTCCAACGATTTGGATGAAAATACGATTTTCAATCTAAAAGCCCAAGGGGCACGTATTGATGTGTGGGGTGTAGGAACACAGCTGATTACAGCTTCAGATCAACCTTCACTGGGTGGAGTGTACAAGCTGGTTGAGCGGGAAGTGGACGGTGAAATGCTGCCGACGATTAAAATCTCGGGTAACCCGGAAAAAGTATCTACACCAGGCAAAAAGGATGTATACCGTATTGTGGATAAGAAGAAAGGGAGAGCTGTAGCTGATTACATTTCTTTCCCGGATGAAGAACGTCCGCGTAATGGTAAGCGCCTGAAGCTGTTTAACCCTTTGCATCCATATATGAAGAAGTATGTAGAAAATTATGAAGCTGTACCGATGCTTGAACCTATTTTTGTAAATGGGCAGAAGGTATACGAGCTTCCTGAACTGGATGAAATTCGTGCCTATCATGCATCACAGTTGAAACTGTTTTGGCCAGAATATTTGCGGAAGCTGAACCCTGAAATTTATCGCGTAAATCTTAGTGAGAAGGTATGGGAGCTGAAGCAAAAGCTGATTGACAGCTACATGCAGCCCGAAGTTGAAGAAAAGGAATAATGTGAAGAGGCACCTCATCTATGTATGGGGTGCCTTTTTTGTATCTGCAATGTGTAAATAGGAGCTTATTTATAAATTTCTCTCATTACATGACGCAGCTCAGGGACAATAATGCGTTCCATTGCCAAACGAACGGCTCCGCGGGAGCCAGGCATAGAAAACACAGCTGTCTGGCCCACAGTGCCCGCTACAGCCCGGCTTAATATAGCTGCTGATCCAATGTCCTCAGCAAAGCTTAAGTAACGGAAGATTTCTCCAAACCCAGGTAGTTCCTTATCCAGTAGAGAGGAGACGGCTTCATATGTAGTATCACGCGGAGAGATGCCAGTACCACCTGTTAAAAGTACAGCCTCGATGTCCTCATGTGCCGCAGCTTCGGCTACCAACAGCCGGATTCCTTCATAGTCGTCCTTGACGATAACATATCGAACAACCTTGTACCCATTCGTTTCTAGTAGTTCCTTGAGCAGTCGTCCCCCAGTATCGGTTTCCATGGTACGTGTATCCGAGACGGTCACGACCATGCAGTTAACCTGTTGCGGAGATTCCTGTCGGTGCTCCTCTACAGATGTTATATTCATTACAATGTTCACTCCTTGATCAGTGGTTAAGCATACTCTTTTTTTACAATAGAGGAATGACAGACTGGATGCAAGTCAGAAACAAAGGCTAAAAAGTTATGTGATTAATATCCTTGCGCTTACACCTTGGAATATAGTACACTTCCTTACATAAGTCGGGATTTTCTGGGTTTATTTTGTTGAAAGCGCGAACATCAAATGATTAATTTCAAGGTTCAGCGGGTAATAGTACAGCAGGATCAACAACTGGGAGGTAATGTATTATGAATCATTCATACCAAAAATGCGTGGATGCTTGCCTGGAATGTATGAACGCTTGCAATGTATGCTATGTAGCAAGTTTGAAGGAATATGATCTAGCTATGCTGCGTGAATGTATTCGAGTGAGTAGGGAATGCGCAGAGATATGTGGGTTTGCTGCTCAAATGTTGCAGCGCGGAACGGATTTTGCCGAGGAAATCTGTGAGCTATGTGCCAAAGCCTGTGAGGTATGTGCTGCTGAATGCAGCAAGCATTCCCATAATCATTGCAAACATTGTGCAGAAGCCTGCCGTCATTGTGTTGAAGCCTGTCGCCAATTGGTGGCAGTGTAATTACATATACAGAACTAGTCCCTGAAGAGGGAATAAAAGGTTGCTTTCTACTAAATAGGTTTGTATAATGGTGGGAATTAACGTCAAGGAACGGGAGAGTAGCAACGGAACCGTATCATTACAGCGAGCCGGAAGAGGTGAAAGCCGGTATGAAATCCGATGTGAAGCGCACCCGGGAGACGGTTGATCCAACGATAAAAGCTTCTAGTAGATCAGCCCGGCAGACACCGTTATTTGTCAATGGAGTGAAATCGCGATTTTGTGTAAGCTAGCTTTAGCTATACAACCGATTTACGAAGAGTGGTACCGCGGGATATCGAAGTTCTCGTCTCTTGATTATATCAAGAGGCGAGGGCTTTTTTTGTTAGATCTTATAAAAAGAAGGAGAGAGGAACATGTTGTTGATGATTGCTACCCAAGCTATTGTAGCTCATACGGGCTTGGAGGAGAAAGAAGTTTTATCTTTATTCGAGGTGCCTCCGCAGCCTGAATGGGGAGATGTGGCGTTTCCCTGTTTTGTGCTGGCTAAAAAATTTCGAAAGTCTCCACAGCATATTGCAATGGAATTGGCAGAGCTAGTAAGCCATGAAGCGGGTCTAACTGCTTCAGCATCGGGTGCCTATGTAAATATTACATTGGATCGATCTGTTCATATTCCACCAATGATTGCTGAATTGAGCAAGGCTGAGTTTCTCAAGCCCAATATCGGATATGGACAGCGAGTAGTGATTGATATGTCTTCGCCCAATATTGCCAAACCATTTGGTATCGGTCATCTTCGCTCTACTGTTATTGGTGCCGCCTTGTATCGCATACTTGGTGAAACCGGATATGTGCCGATTAGTGTGAATCATCTAGGGGATTGGGGGACACAATTTGGCAAGCAAATTGCGGCCTATAAAAGATGGGGCAATGAGGAGCAGCTACAACATGATCCGATCGGGGAATCGTTGAAGCTATATGTCCGTTTTCATCAGGAGGCCGAGCATGATCCGTCTTTGGATGATGAAGGCCGCGAGTGGTTCCGACGTTTGGAGCAGGGGGATACTGAGGCTCAACAACTGTGGGAGTTTTTTGTTGAAGTCAGTCTGGGTGAATTTGACCGTATGTACCAACGTCTTAACATTTCGTTTGACCATGTGTTGGGGGAAAGTTTTTACAATGATAAAATGCAGGCAGTTGTTGCCCAATTAAGAGCAAAAGGACTGCTGGAAGAAAGTGATGGAGCGCTTGTGGTTCGTCTGGAAGACGAGCAACTGCCGCCGTGTCTTATTTTGAAAAAAGATGGGACTACCATTTATCCCACCCGTGATCTGGCAACAGCGATTTATCGTCATGAAGTGATGAAGGCTGATCGCCTGCTGTATGTCGTTGGCGGGGAACAGAAGTTACATTTCCAACAGGTATTTGCGGTGCTGAAGCATGCAGGGGAGACATGGGCAGAGCAATGTGAGCATGTACCGTTTGGTTTAATGCGGTTTGCAGGCAAAAAAATGTCCACAAGACGCGGCAAGGTGGTGAAACTGGAGGAAGTGCTGGATGAAGCTGTAGCGCGTGCTCAAGCCATCATTACGGAGAAAAATCCCAATTTGCTGGAGCAACAGGCAATAGCTGAAGACGTTGGCATCGGAGCGATTATTTTTGGCGATTTAAAAAATAACCGTCTGAATGAAGTGGATTTTTCGTTAGAGGAGGCACTGACCTTTGAAGGTGAGACTGGCCCTTATGTGCAGTATACTCATGCGCGCATACGCAGTCTTTTGGAGAAAGCTCACGCCCGCTCTGATGTTGATTCTAATTCCAGTGACAACGTCCTTGCCCAAGACGGGCATTCTCCTGATTTGAATATCGTTTCGGATGAAATGCTGGGTGACGCAGGCTGGGCGCTGCTTAAGCAGTTGGATCGCTATCACGGACAGCTAATACGTGCTGCTAGGCAACTGGAACCTTCGGTTATTGCGAGATTTGCATTAGATACAGCACAAGCGTTCAACCGTTTTTATGCTAAGGAAAGGATTGTCGATGGTGGACAGTGGCGCATTCAGTTGGCGGAACAGACTGCGGATATGCTGGCAAGTACACTGCGACTTCTTGGACTGAAAGCTCCTAATCGGATGTAAGCTACCACAAGTGGGTATTTTTGTTAGGTACACTGCTGCTTTTGCTAGCTAAATTACTGCGAGTCAGCTCTTTTTCTCTAAAAGGTGCTGCAAAAGGAAAACTGTCATAGACACTTTTGGGTTTGCATGGATATGGTGAGCGGAAAAGAGCAAGACGGGTTACACTAATAGCTAAGGTATTCCATTGTTTTGCAACCAATTTGTGCATATTTGAAACATTTGATGGTTTTATTGCGTCCGTAAGTATAGAAGCAAAGTAAACATGGAGGTGTATCTCATGATTAAAAATAAAAGCGTGGCAGCTGCGCTGCTTGTCGTCTGTTCATTGGCTGTGGCTACGTCGGCTTCTGCTTTTCGAGATATAAAGGGAGCTGAGCAGGAGAAGATCGTAAGTTCACTTCAGAATAAAGGAATTATTCAAGGGATAACCAAAGATAAGTTTGCACCAGATCAAACACTCACGTATGCACAAGGAGTACACTTGGTTGTTCGTGCGATGGATTTTCAGGTTATGCCTGATTTCACCACGGGCTCCTTTGCAAACATTCCGGCTTCCGCATGGTATGCCGATTCCTATCGGATTGCAGTCCAGCACCAAATCCCTCTGTCACCGGATATTGATCCGAGCACCCGTATGACAAGGGAACAATTCGCGAATATTCTGTACAAAGCCGTGAGTGCAACAGGTGAATATCCTACGGTTCGTATGTTCATTAATGTAGCAGATGGCAAAAAATTAGACCAAGAGTCGAACGAAGCAGTGCAATTTCTCCTGTTGACCAAAATTGCAAAATTGGACAAAGAAAGCAACTTTAACCCGGATCGTAAAGTAACACGGATGGAGGCAGCAGAAATGGTCTACCATGCATCCGAGTTTGTACAAAGTTATAAACCGGTGCAAGCCACTCCGGAAAATCCAGCTGAGCCTGTAGATCCGGTTCAACAAACTAATATTAGTATGAGCATAGAGAAGGCGAATGACCAACAGAACAAAGTGACCATCACCCGTCTGCAGGCACCTAATCCAGGTTACCGCATTGAAGTGGATCACATCGACTACGTAGATGATACGAATGCAGTCATTTACTACAAGCTGACTAGTCCAAAACCAGGGGAAATGAATATTCAAGTCATTACGGATACCCACACCAGTACATTGGTAGACAGTAAGTATAAGGTTACGCTCAAAGCAGTCGATGGAACCGTGCTTCCGCCCACAGGAACAGGCACGTCTGTAGCTAAATAAAACTTTAAGCCATATGTCAATATATAAAATAAAGCCAGCGAGTTCCCCCCATAAGAATGGAGACCGCTGGCTTTTTCTTGCTAAATGTTAATTGTAAGCCCAAGCTCTAGTATTATTTAAGCTTTAAATGCGACTTTGCCTGTAAGCAAGTCATTTTGCACAGGATGTGTAGCTGAGGAAGACGCAGATTCTGCTGCAACCGTTCCTGACTGGAGTTGATACATTTGGAAGTAACGTCCGCCTTGGGCCATAAGCTCGTCATGGCTACCCCGTTCAACAATTTCACCCCGATGCAGCACCAAAATTTGGTCTGCACTACGAATGGTGGACAAACGGTGGGCAATGATAAAGGTCGTACGTCCCTTTTTGAGCACCTCAAGAGCAGATTGAATGAGTGCTTCCGTTTCGGTATCAATGTTGGCGGTAGCTTCATCCAGAATTAAAATGGCAGGATCAAAGGCTAACGCGCGAGCAAACGAAATAAGCTGGCGTTGCCCGGCGGATAAGGTACTGCCTTTTTCAATAACAGGCTCATCAAATCCTTGGGGCAAATGGGCTAACAGTTTGTCGGCTCCAACGTCATGCAGCGCTTTATTCACCTGTTCTCTCGTAATTCTGCTGTCGCCGAGACTGACATTAGAGGCTACCGTACCTGTGAACAAATATGGATCTTGAAGAACAATACCCATATGATGGCGAAGCCATTGCTTAGGAATATTTTTGACAGGCGTTCCGTCAATGGTGATCGACCCTTTTTGCGGATCATAGAACCGGAATAGCAGGTTGATAATCGAACTCTTACCTGATCCGGTATGCCCGACAAGGGCAACCGTTTGACCAGGCTGTGCTGTAAAGGAAATATGCTTAAGCACATCATCCTTTTTGTAGGCAAAGGAAACGTCGTTAAATTCTACCTGGCCTTTGTAACGCGGCATAGTACCGTCTGTCACTGGCTCTCCAGTTTCGTCCATCAATTCAAATACACGTCCTGAGGATACGATGGAAGTATCCAGTACGGCGAGCTGGTTGACCATACCCGTAATAGGTTGGAACAATCGACCCAACACATCGACGAAGGCATACAATACCCCTAATGATATCGCACTACCTGTAGTGCCAAGCGCTGCAGATCCAAAATACCACAACACGACAGCGAAGGCGAGGTTTCTCAATACGTTGACCAAATTATGCGAAGTAAAAGCGTTCAAATTCAGCATTTTATTCTGATGCTTCATATAGTCATCATTCAACTCTTCAAACTCTTGCTGTGTTTGTTTCTGATGCCGGAATACGCGAATAATGGACATCCCCTGAATGGATTCATTGATAATCGCATTAATCTCACTGAGTCTGGACCGAATGATCGTGTTATAGCGAGTTGCAACCTTGCGGTACAATATGATCCATAAGATCAGTAACGGTACAATAAATAGAGAGATCAGACCCAGTCTGAAGTCCAGTAAAAAGAGTGCAACATATACCCCTATCATCGTTACAATCCCTGAAGTGAAGTTGGAGAGTACAGCCACAAACAAATCTTTGACTGCCTCCGTGTCATTCGTAACACGGGATACGACCTTGCCTGCGGGTAAGTTATCAAAAAAGTAAACTGGCAAGCGCTGAATGTGTGCGTAGAGATCAAGTCGAAGCTTCTGAATGACCTTGTTCGCCGAGGATTGCAGCCAGTATGTTTTGCCGAATTCGGCAAAAATCGAAACGACCAAAAAGAAGCAATACCACCCAATCAGCTGAAAGATGCCGGGCATTTCTGGTTTATAAAAGCTATACAGCTCATCAGCGGTTAAAGCCTTGGCTTTGTAATGAAAGGTGTCGGAGCTGCGTGTCACGGTCAACGTACCGTTCGTAAAGGATCGGTTACCATCCGCTACTTGGACAGAGCCATCGACAAATACAAAAGATTTGCCAACTTGTAAAATCCTCGCTTCGCGCCCTTTGGCCTCCCCGGCTTCAAAGCGATCTTCACGTTTAAAATGGGTTCCAGCATAACTTACAGCGCCGTCCACACTAGTCGTCTCATAAAATGGTTTTTCAATAGCGAGCATATGGTCGTCAATCATCGTTTTGGCGATGAAGGGACCGGCCAGCTCGGCGGCTACTCCAATAGCCAAGGCGATAAGAGCGGCAATAAAACCCGCTTTGCTCGTCAGTGCATACTGGAACAGTCTTTTGCCGATATTGGGTTTCATTAGGATACCTCCCCTGAGGTCAGATCAGATTCCACTTGTTGCCGTTCATATTGTTGTCGGTACCATCCGTCAGCCTGAAGCAGCTCGTTGTGGGTTCCTTCCTCAATAATGCGTCCTTGCTCCAGCACGACGATCCGGTCTGCATGCTCTACAGCCGATAGACGGTGAGTGGAGATCAAGGTTGTTTTACCCGAGCGCTTATGCCGGATATTGTCAATAATACGTGCTTCCGTGCGAGCATCTACTGCTGACAGTGCATCGTCGAGCACTAGAACATCTGGATCACCGATAAAGGCGCGCGCAAGCGAAACACGCTGCTTCTGACCGCCGGACAGGGCGATGCCTTTTTCTCCGACCAGTGTATCCAGCCCATCGGACAGGGTACCCAAATCTTGGTCAAAGGCAGCCGTACGGATCGCTTCCATGATGTCGCCATCATCTGCCCCGGGCTTCCCGAACTGAATGTTCTCGCGCACCGATTTGGAGAACAAGATTTGTTCTTGCGGCACGTAGCCAATCCAGCTGTGTAATTGTTCTACTGCAATGTCCTCCAGCCGGGTGCCGGAAATTAAAATATCACCACTGCCAGTCGGATATTCATGCAATAGCTGTTTGAGCAAAGTGGATTTCCCGCTGCCTGTTCGACCAACGACACCTAGTGTTTCTCCGCGTTTGAGCTCCAGGTTCACATGTGACAGATTGTCAACAGTGGAGGTAGGATAACGGAAAGTCACGTCTTTCATGGTGATGGATTCGGGACGATCCACTGGAACAGGTTGAGCTACATTCTGAACGTCTGGCTGGACATCGAGAGTTTCATTGACCCGGTCCAGAGAAGCGCTACCGCGCTGCATAATGTTAATTAGCTCGCCAATAGCAAACATCGGCCAAATCATCATTCCTAGATACATGTTAAAAGATACTAGTTCGCCTAGCGTGATATCGTTATGAAATACCAGATAAATACCATACCCGAGACCGATAACGTAGCTAAGTCCTACACATAAACGGATCGTTGGTTCAAAGAGAGCATCCATCCGGGCAACTGCCAAGTTTTTACGGAACACATCCTCAGTAATATCGGCAAAACGTTTTTCGTCCATTCGTTCTTGCACATAAGCTCGAATGACACGGATACCTGCCACCGACTCCAACACTTGGTCGTTCATATCGCCAAATGCATCCTGTGCCAGTGTGTAACGCTCATGTACGGCTTTACCGTAAATACTCATGGCCAGCGCAATAAAAGGAAGGGGCAGAATGGCCGCCAGTGTTAGCTTCCAGCTAATCAGGGTGCCCATGGCAACCAATACAACGGTAAGGTAGACAGTGGAGTCTGTTAATGTCAACATACCGAAGCCTGCTGTACTTGCTACAGAGCGAAGGTCGTTCGTGGCACGAGCCATCAGATCACCTGTACGATTGCGTTCAAAAAATGGAGGGGTCATCCGCAGCAAATGATTCATAAAACGTGTACGCAATAGGCGCTCCACCAGATTAGCACCACCAAACAGCTTGTGCATCCATATGTACGTAATGTAGTAGATGATGGCAAGAATCCCTATGATGTACAAAATATAACGCCAAAGCGAGGACCAGGAAATCGAACCACGTACAATCTCATCAATGGCGCTGCCTAGCAGCCGAGGTGGAGCGAGCTCCAAAACGCCAACCGCAATCAGCAAAAACAATCCAATGGAGTATCGGCTTCGTTCTCTTTTAAAAAACCAGCCTAAATTTTTGAGTACTGAAAACAAGAGGAATCCCATCCTTTCATGTCAAGTTCATTCGAGAGTTGTGTACCATTTTGAAGAAACAACAGCGGCTTGCTGCCATAAGTATAATTCGGCAACAGGCGCAAAAAAGGCATACCGTCCGCAGACGATATGCCTTAAATCTCAATATCATATGGCGCGCAGGTATTCTCAGCATACTCGCCACTGAAAAACTGCTTAAACGCAGGCAGCCACTCGTATTAAACCATACAACAGGAATGGCCCAATTCTGAAGGATGCGACAGGGGAGATGCTCCGGTATGAAGTTGTTGTGTTTGTAGATGTGGGTGAAATACAATCATAAATTTTAGCACCGGAAACACTCCTTTCTTTCTCAAAATGGGTTCATTCTTACATGAGTTATCGTTCAAATTGGTAATAAATTTCAAAATGGATCTCGTATGGTTGAATCTTAACACCCTCTTTTGCGAATTGTCAAACCTTTTTCAAAAAAATGTATATGACTTGTCCAGGAAGCCGCATGGGGAGAGACGGTTGGTCGTTATTTCAAAAGATGCTATGATATAATTGCCAAGACGTCATTTGTACAAGGAGATGAGCATAACGCATGAGCATACAGGTAACTGAACCTGCGGCACAGTGGTACATTAAGGAGCTTGGTTTGAATCGTGGAGATTCCATCCGTTTTTTTGTTCGCTATAGTTCCGGCGGTGGGTTGCATCCAGGCTTTTCTCTGGGAATTGCCGTAGAGCCTCCGCAGCACCCCGCATTACAGCATGAAGCGGCTGGCATTACGTTTTATATGGAGGATCAGGATTACTGGTATCTGAAAGGCCATCATCTGGAAGTGAAGTATTTGGAGGAACATGACGACATTATTTACACCTATGAAAAAGATGAACAAGCTTAATGCCTCCACGTTAAAAATAGCGTGCCAGTAATGGTTTATGGACATGAAAAGCGGCGGAGTATCGTGTGGCAGGAGATGAACCTGCACATGATACTCCGCCGCTTTATTGTGGTTAGGGCAGGTTGTATGTTAAGGGTTGTTAAACATCGGACCATCGACTGCAAAATCAAAATCATCAATATCGTACACATGTACAGGTACGGAAGCTTCGATAATGCGGTGGATCCAGTCCAATTGATCAGTCAGGATGGGTAATGCTTCACGCTGAGCTGTCAACACCAGTTCGGTTTCAATCGGATCAAAATATTCTCCGTAATGCGCCGTATCAACTGCATTAATGACAATGAGTGATGTATTGGCATCGAATAGGATCGGCAAGCTTTTCGCCCAAGGCATCTGAAGGGCACGTCGAATTTTTTTCTGATTCAACGGTTCTTCAAAATAACTGATCAGTTCACTTACCTTTTGCTTCACATGTTGATCGTCCATAGGGTTATCCATGAGAGGCTCTGTGCTGTCCTGGAATTCGTACAGCTCTAGCAGTGATGTGTAGGGCACTATATATTCCACAGGGGCGGGAGATGTAAGTAACTGGCCGTATATAGCCACCATTACAGCTTCCGTTACAAATTGTCGAGACATCGGTCAAGCCTCCTGCATTTACCAAATTATGCGATATGAGTATAACACAAAGCGGGACTGAATTCAGCCAGATATGCAGATTGCTATCATTCATTTGTATATTTGTTGAACGGCTCTTTTCAATCCTGTGTCCAAAAATTTAGGAGCGACCGATTAATAAAGAGAGCAGCCCGGCAGCAATCAGAGGTCCAACCGGAACCCCTTTAAAGAAGGCAACGCCAATGACGGTCCCAATCAGTAGACCTGTCACAATAATAGGCTGTCCGGACATCAGAGTTACTCCGCGGCCGCCAAGGTAGGCTACCAGAATTCCGATACCAATCGCGAGCAGGGACTTCCAGTGCAGGAAGGACTCTGTCACCTGATTGATGCTGATTTTACCGCTGGCTAGCGGGGTCATGACCCCAATCGTCAAAATAATTATTCCGATCGTTAGGCCATACTTTTCAAGCCAGGGGAAAGCAGTATGAAAGCTGGTTACCCGCAGCAGTAGTAGTACAACCATAGCAATCGTCACGGTTGAGTTGCCACTGATAATTCCAAGGCCGGCTAGTACCAGTAAGATAAGTGAGCTGTAATCCATTCAGTTGTTCTCCTTCGATCGTTTAACCTTGGATATGTTCGGCGATTTGACGCCCGTGCCAGCGACCTGTTTCAATAAACACTTCATTGGCATTGCTGCCTGAAGCGATGACCCCGGCGACATATATACCTGGGATGTTAGTTTCCATCGTGGCTGGATTAAATTCAGGTTTGTCCAGATCCTCAGCCATGTGGACGCCGACAGACTCCAGTAGTTTTCGTTCTGGGTGAAATCCTGTTAGTGCCAGTACAAAATCGTTTTCGAGCTGGAACGCTTCTGTGTTCATCGGAGTAACGATGACATGGTCTGGATGAATTTCGGTAATGCGTGCGCCTAAGTGCAGCGTGATCTTCCCTTTTTGTACCATACTGTCGAACAATGGACGAACCCACGGTTTGATATATGGGGACAACTCATTACGACGATAAACCATATCAATCGTAGCCCCGACCCGCACCAATTCCATTGCTGCATCTACCGCAGAGTTACTGCCGCCGATGACTGCGACCCGGGTTCCTGTATAGGGATGGGCTTCGCTGAAATAGTGAGTGACTTTATCCAATTGTTCCCCAGGAATACCCAAATAGTTCGGATGATCAAAATATCCCGTAGCCACTACGACATAGCGTGTCGAATAGCTCTTGGTTATTTCCCGTTTGTTTAGGGTATGTACGGTAAATGTACCGTCTTCCTGCCGTTGAATGGATTGAGCCTCCTCATAATGCTGAATGTCCAGGTTATAATGTGAGGCTACTTTGCGATAGTACGCTAGTGCTTCATGACGAAAAGGCTTGTCATTGGGAGTGCTGAACGGAACATCACCGATTTCCAATAGTTCGGCGGTGCTAAAAAACTGCATATTTGTCGGATACAGAAAAATGGAGTGAACGATGTTGCTTTTTTCAATAATGATCGTTCGCAAACCTCTGCGGCTGCATTCGATTGCAGCGGATAGTCCGCAAGGTCCGCCACCGATAATGATTACGTCGTGCATTTGGATGAACCTCCAGTTATATTGGTTTATTTCGTCAAACGGATCTCAGAATTGATGCAAATAGCTCAGTATGTGAGAAGTTTTCAAATAATAATCCTACCGTAATGTGTGCATAATATCCAGCCGTATTCAGAAAGAGATAATGTGAGGGAAGAATTGACAGACGATTTTAACATACATATAATTAGATGAATATCTATTTAGATTAAGCGAATTCGCTTGCTTAGCAAACCTGTAGTAGTGAAAAGAGGTGCAGTTACAATGCAACTAGATAAAATGGTCAATTATCATAAAGCACTTGCGGACCCGACACGTATGCGAATATTACTCCTTTTATCCCGTGGGGAAATGCATGGCCAAGCTTTGGCGAAAAAGCTGAACCTATCACAGCCTACAGTTACGCATCATGCTTCCAAACTCCGTGAGGTTGGGTTAATTAAGGAACGACGTGATAAAAACACGGTGTATTTTACACTGAATCCAGAGCTGATTCGGCAGCATGCCGAGGCGACTGTGCGTTTTATCTTTGAAAAAGGAGAGGGAGAGGAAGATATGTCCGAACTGAATGAAACGTTGGAAGCAACGGTTTTACGCAATTTTTTTGCCAAGGATGGCAAGTTACGTCAAATTCCTGCCCAGTATAAGAAAAAATTGATCGTACTTCAGATGCTCGCCGAAAAGCTGGAGCCAGGCCGCATCTATCCTGAACGTGAACTAAACGAATGGATCAAGCAATACCATGAGGATTTTGCAACGATTCGGCGTGAACTGATCATGCATCAGTTTATGTACAGAGAGCGGGAAATGTACGAATTAAATCCGCGTGAAAGGTGGACACGATGGGATCAAGTACGTTAAACGAAACTTGAAATAGTTTAAAATGTTTGAAATCAGCCTTGACAGACAATTGATGGACTTGTATGATAAAGGAAATTTTAGGAGGAGGCGATGTTATATGCGTATGAACATGAATGGATGGGTTCAGCAGCAGAATGACTTGTCTCCCGCACGGACGATGCACGGCTAAAGACTGTATAGATCTATAGTCTTAGCTCAGCAGTTGGTTGGACAGTAGAACCAACGAAATCCGCAGGGAGTGATTCCCTGCGGATTTTTTTATGGTCAAGTGTTTTGTTATCCGTTTGTTGGTTTTGGGAGTGGTCTATGTAAGACTGCTTGCATATGTGAACGAACGGATCACATCGCCTGAACTGTATACCCTCCGCAGGGGTTTCCCTGCGGATTTTTTGCGTTGTTTGCTTGCGGAGAGAAAATGTACACCTATCGAGTAACGTTACATCCAGAAAAATTAAACATAATTTCAGGAGGAAAATAATGAGTATACACGATTACGGTTGGTCTGATTACTGGAACGGTTTTTGGGACCAATGGAAGCAAAGCTATGAGGAAAGAGCAGGAAACACGCAGATACGTCCTGCCCGCTTGATTGCCGATTATGGGCAAAAGGTGAAGCTTATTACGATGGATGGGGAACGCTGGGGAGCTGCTTCAGGTAAGCTAAGGCATGCTATGGTTGATCCAGCGGAAATGCCAGCTGTAGGGGATTGGGTGGCCATCACCACGTCGGACGAAGTATCGGATGCAGTAATCCATGCTGTCTTGCCACGCAAAAGCCAAATATCTAGACAGGCCGCGGGCTTTGAGACGAAAGAGCAACTCATCGCAACCAATGTAGATACGCTTTTTCTTGTTAATGCGTTGAATCATGATTTTAATATGCGCAGATTAGAACGGTATTTAATAATGGCCTGGAATAGCGGCGTAAACCCGGTTGTCGTGTTGAGTAAGAGTGACCTTTCTGACGATGTCGAACAGCGGGTTGCAGAAGCGGAGGGAGTTGCTCCTGGAGTACCTGTTATCGTTATTTCTGCTTTGCAGAACGAAGGCAGAGAGCAGCTGGAAGCGTTTCTTCAACCTGGCTGTACGGTTGCTTTGACTGGCTCTTCTGGTAGTGGCAAATCCACAATAGTGAACTGGCTTTCCGAAGCAGAAGTTCAACTGACACAGGATGTGAGGGAGGAAGACAGCCGAGGCAGGCATACAACCACACACCGACAGCTTTTTCCCATTGCAAAGCAAGCTGTTTTGCTGGATACACCCGGGATGCGCGAGCTTAATCTGTGGGATGATTCCAAGGGTGTAGCTCATACCTTTGCCGATATTATGGAAACCGCGCAGCAATGTCGTTTTGCCGATTGTAAGCATAGGGGAGAAGCTGGCTGTGCGGTGGAGGAAGCTATCCAAAAAGGGGAATTATCAGAATCTAGAGTGAACAATTATCGTAAGATGCAGCGGGAACTAGAGTATCAGGCACGCAAGGAAGCAGACCGACGTAGAAAGGATAGCCGTTCAAGTACAACTCCGGGCCGTAAGGATCAGCGAAGCGGTTGGCGACGTGATGTGGAGTGGTAAGCCGAGCTGTTTTGTAACATCATTTGTAGAAATATAAGAAAATCTATGTGGTAGTCGGCATATGGTGTAAAGGGGTGAACATATGCCGAACTACAGCATTGTGGTGGATTTATCGGATCGTCGTCTATATTTAAAAGATGGAAGTCAGATCGTTCTTAGTTATCCAGTCGGTATTGGGAAGGTGGCTACACAGACACCGCATGGGCAGTTTACGATTATTAACAAACAGCCCAATCCGGGCGGTCCTTTCGGAGCGTTCTGGATGGGGCTGTCCAAGCCGCATTATGGCATTCACGGCACCAATGAGCCATCGTCCATTGGCCAGATGGTGTCACATGGCTGTATTCGAATGCAGAATAAGGATGTGCTGGAGCTTCAGGAGAAGGTAAGTATAGGAACGCCGGTCACGATACAGCCATAACGTCTAGACGATATAGGATTCCTTTGGCTGCCTAGTTACGATTTGGGTTGAATTTGGACACGGGCTTCAATCCGATTGGAGCCCTCTTTGTCGTCTGCGGATTTAACTAAAGATCCCGCAAGACGTTCTCCATTTGTACCGTAAGCCTGTTTGGCGTTGGTCCACATATCTTCGTTCGGTTCGAAACTTATGACCAGGGTGTAGCGGTTGGCAAGGCTCGGCTTTTTGACCCTCATGCTGAAGGAACCATCAGGCATGACCTTGGTTTGATCATCGTAGCCAAACTGCCATCGTCCCGGAAAATCAATTGTGAGCTTGACGTCCGAACCCTCGAGCAAATTGCTGCGTGCATATACATGATAATAATTTCCTTTCTGCTTCACATCAGGCTTAATCCACACTTTAGGGCTACCGTAGTCCTTTGGTTTGTTCCAGACAGGCTTGATTAGAGGGACATGTCGATCTTGTTCAGGATCAAACTCAGCACCTATCCGAATTTCTTGCAAAAGTTGTTCGTTTTCTTCGTATTGATATACATAAGGGCCTTCTAATTTGTTGCCACCACTACCATACAAATTTCGTATTTCTTTGTCTTGGTCATCCGGGCGAAATAGAACAGTCAGATCCATACTACCCTGTATACCAGGTCGGTGCACTTGGAGTACAAAACTTCCGTCCTTTTGAATAGTTGCCTCGTCCGTGTATCCGGTTAACAGAGAGTTTTTGACTGCAAGATTCCCTTTGATCCGTGCTCCAGAAGGCAGGTTGGAATGTCCTGTAACCTTCACTGTATTTTTATCAATACTTACGTCACCTGAAATTTCGACATAGCTGCTGCCTTGCTGATGGACAGGTGCATCGTTGGCGGCTCGTTCATCAAGGGATGATGCAGCTTGGTTCGGATTACCTGTTACGGTATAGGCACGTGCTTCAGCTTCGTGTTGGGCCATACTTCGAGTTGAGGCTTTCTCCCTGCTGCATGCAGCCAGCATAATTAGGATGAAGAACATACATAAAAGGTTCCAGCTTATTTTGGTCATCATGTGCGTATTCATGGTTTTTACTCGCTCCTTG
Organism: Paenibacillus sp. T2-29; assembly: GCF_052921365.1. Lineage (NCBI taxonomy): Bacteria > Bacillati > Bacillota > Bacilli > Caryophanales > Paenibacillaceae > Paenibacillus > Paenibacillus sp. T2-29. Next base: position 483,799 of record NZ_JBREVE010000003.1, read on the forward strand.
TCCGTAGCTTCCAGGCTATACTGATAAAACTTTCGAAACTTTATGTATTTACCCTATTTAAAGGGTATGTAATCCTGCCTGCTTTATCCTAGTCAGAGCGTGCGTGTTTAAACAACAGGCGGAATGGTTAAAAATGGATAGCCTGACCATCCCCTTGAAAAGCAGGGGTAGCTTGCTGTAAAGGAGCCTGAGTCATATGTCCATTGACCGTTTTATCTTAAAAAAGCTGGACAACTGCCGGGAAGAGCATACACGCGCTAATTTACTAGAACTGTTTAGAATACGAATTGAGAAGGCGCAGAATAAGGAACGAGGCGGTAAAAAGGGTTATCGCAGAATACTATAAATAGAGTCTGATCAAATGCATAGGCTGAGGTAAGTCATATGTAGCATGTTTCAAAAACGCTGATTTGGAGAGGGTGCCGAAATGCCCCTCTCTTTTTTGTGTCTAATGCAAACAAAAAAAAGTCCCTCTTAATAGAGGGACAATGCCAATGAATCATTTTCACTAACGCTATGCAGGATGGCTTCACAACCGACAATCTCTATACTGATCAAAGAGTTAAGACATTTTTGAAGGGCACGCTTGCCGCTGGAGATTTTGTTCTCCAAAGTATTACTTAGAAGTTTTAAGGTTTTTTGTACCGGTTGCTTATTTTCTTGATTGAAGTATACGGGAATACGTTTGTTTTGAAATGTAATTAATGTTCTCACAAAAATCACCTCACCTGAGTTATTTCATGGCTTTATTGTAGTGCCCGTTTCTTAAAATTACCTTAAAAACACCTTATAAAAACATAAAGGTCTGAAAAATTTACAAAGTGTTCACAACAATTTGGGTAACAATCGAATTTAGTTCTAACTAATCGACAAAATAACGTAAGCACGCAAATTAAATTTTGTAAATACCTATTTTTGATTCATATGACTCTACCATTAATTTTAAGCATGCCTAAAGTCATTGTTTTATTTTGAGAGTGGGTATTTTGTAACAAATTGACAGTCTAATAGACGGATGCTACAGTTACGATAGCCATATTTCCGTAGAAATAGGCTTTTTGCGTGAGTATTGCTGTATAAATTAAGGATCGGGAGGGATGACAGATGATCCTGACCGTGCTTTCAGGACGACAGGAAACAGAGTGGTTTGATATTGAGGTGGCTGATGAATACTCGGTGGAACATTTAAAATTGATGCTGGGTGTGCGTATTTTTGGTGAGCCTCCGGCTGAAGGCATGCAATATATTATGGAAGCAAAATTCCCAGAAGGGCTTTGGTTCAGAGTGGAGGATAACCAGCTACTCACAGGAGCAGGTTTGCGGGAAGGCTGTACTGTGCGCATTCAGCGAGCTTTTTCGACAACTCAGGACGAGGCGCCTGTATATGGAAGGCGTTCTTTGTTTCAAACTGAAAAAAATGGGTAAATACACACATGAAATAATATGAAACCTTGGTAAAATGAAATAGTAAGCGAAAAGGGGGACTTTTGTCTTGAATGTATTATACCAGCGATCCCCGAGATTAAGACCGGCCCTCCGGGAGGAGAAGCTGGAGATTTTGCGGCCTCCGGCTGAGCCGAGCAAGCCGTCTTTTTCTATTATATCTATACTTATTCCGTTAATGATGACGTTGGTGACTGTAGGCTTTTACGTATATATGAGCAGAACAGGCAAGATGGGCAACAGTAACTATCTGATGTTCCAGATGGTCACTGTGGTCATGATGCTTACATCTTATACGATTCCTTTTTTCGTCTATTTAAATAATAAGAAGGAATATAAGCGCAAGTTGGAGGAACGGGACCGAATGTATCGGGAACAGCTCCAAAAGCATCGTGAAGAACTCGAAATGAAACGCGAAGAGCAAATTCGCACACTATATGAAATTCACGGTGATCCGCAAATATGCACTCAAATCGTAAAAAACCGCAACAGTTCTCTTTGGGAACGATCACCAGAGGATGAAGATTTTTTACAGGTACGTATCGGGACTGGACAAGTTCCCTTTCATATTAAACTGCAAATTCCACGACCTGACGGTTATGACCGTGATCCCTTGTTGGGGGCTGCAGATGAACTGGAGGAAGAATTTCGTTTGGTGGACGCTGCTTCCATCACATTACCGCTGTTTCAATCCAAAGTGGTTGGATTGGTCGGCGAGCGGGAGCATACCCTGGCTGCGTTAAGAGTGATCTTGGCACAAGTGACGGTTCGTCATTCGCCGGATGAAGTGAAAATTGCCTCCTTCTATGATGAGCGAGAGGAAAGTGAATGGACTTGGATGCGCTGGCTCCCGCATGTGTGGGACGATGACCGAATCCAGAGAATGATGTCAGACCGCAGTAGTAGCGCCCATCAATTAGCTGACTTTCTGTTTGCCAGATTGAACCGCCGAAAAAATAATCGCAATGAACGTCAGGGCAAAGGTATGGAAGCGCCGTGTTATGTCATTGTTTTATCTGATACCCAACTGATTGAGGAAGAACCTTTGCTGCCGTTGTTGCTAGAGGACGGCCGAGCCATAGATGCGTGTACGATTGTGCTGGCTTCTCGTAAAGAAGCTTTGCCAATGCAGTGTCAGCTGATTGTGGAGGCTTCCAAGGAACAGGGTGTATATGCCCTTAAATCAGAATCAGCGGAGGTTGAACAGCAAAGTTTTAAACCGGATCGTTTATCCAAAGAGGAAGCCGATGCATTGGCGCGGTACATGGCGCCTATTCGTTTGAAGCGTTCTTCGGCTTCTGATATTCCCGCTGTTCTGCCTCTTTTTGATATGATGAGTGTAGCAAGTGTGGAAGAACTGGATGTGGCAGACCGGTGGCGACGTAACCGCCATCCTGATACATTACCCGTCCCGATGGGCGTGCGGGCAGGCGGCAAAAAGATTATGATTAACCTGCATGATAAAATAGAGCGTCAAGGTCATGGTCCCCATGGCTTGATCGCCGGTACGACAGGTTCAGGGAAGAGTGAGGTTATTCAGTCTATCGTAGCCTCGCTCGCTGCTGAGTTTCACCCGCATGATCTTGCTTTTATGCTGATCGATTACAAGGGTGGTGGCATGTCCAACACGTTCGTTAACTTGCCGCATGTTGTGGGCACGATCACGAACCTGGACAATAATTTGATTGAGCGTGCTAAAATATCTCTTAAAGCAGAACTAGTTCGTCGACAGAAGATATTGAACGATGCGGGCAATTTACAACATATTGATGAATATTACAGACTACTCCGGCAGCGGCAGGAACAACCGCTGCCTCATCTGGTTATTATTATTGATGAATTTGCACAGTTAAAGCGGGATCAGCCAGAATTTATGGACGAGCTAATCAGTATTGCCGCAATTGGGCGGACATTAGGTGTCCATCTGATTTTGGCGACTCAAAAGCCTGCTGGTGTTGTAGATGATAAGATTTGGAGTAACTCCAGGTTCCGGATCTGCTTGCGGGTGCAAAGTGAAGGTGATAGCCGTGATATGTTGAAAATACCGAATGCCGCGTGGATAACGAAGCCGGGACGAGGATATTTTCAAGTGGGTAGCGACGAAGTGTTTGAAGAAATGCAATTTGCTTGGAGCGGTGCGCCGTATATAGGCAACAGAGACATTTCTTCTGCCTTACCTGTTCATGAAGTGAGACTGAACGGGAAACGTGAAGCGCTATTGACGGGTGGCGAACGGGCAAGCTCAGGCTTAAAAGGAGAAGAAGCTCCCAAACAGCTTCAGGTATTTATTGATTATATTGCAAAAGAAGCAGCTAAGGCAGGAATCGAACGTCTTCAGGGACCGTGGCTTCCGCCGCTGCCAGAAATGTTGGATTTAACTAATCTACCGCAATGTACCGAAATAGATAGTACATCATCATCCTTGGAGCTCAAGTCTCTTATTGGACTGGTCGATGATTTGCCGAATCAACGGCAGGAGCCGATGTATGCGTCGCTGGATCATGGTCATTGGGCTGTGTATGGCATGCCGGGCATGGGGAAAACGACCTTTTTGCATACGTTGCTGATGTCCACGGCTCAGCGTTACGCTGCGAATCATTGGAACGGTTATATCATTGACATGGGTCGAACCATGCGCGACTTTGGAGAGCTTCCACAAATCGGTGCTGTTATGATGGCCGAGGAGGATGACCGGATTAAACGGTTGTTCCGCTATCTGTTCAAGATGGTGGCCCTACGCAAGGAAATGCTTTCTGAGGTTGGCGTCAAAACAATAAGTTCTTTTCGACGTTCTGCTGTCGAGGATGTTCCGCAAATTGTCGTAGTTATTGATGGATACCTTAATTTTCGAAATGCCTATCCGGATGAAAATGAACTGCTGGAATCTCTTTTGCGTGAAGGAGGCAGTCTAGGTATCACGTTCATCATTACAGCGAACCGGATTACCGATGTGTTTGAGAAGTTCCGCAGTAACATACCTAATGCTGTTTCTTTCGAATTGGCTGATCCTAGTGACTACTATTATGCGGTAGGACGACCAGCCAAAACACCAGGACCGTTAATTCCGGGTCGGGCTCTGGTTAAAGGGCATGTTCCTCCGCTGGAGTTCCAGACGGCACTGCCTTCACCAGGAGAAGATGAGGCGGAACGATCAGCACAACTGCGTCGCAATATCGCTGGCATTGTGCAGGGATGGAAGGGCAAGCACGCACCCGCCATTCTCCCATTGCCTGAGCGGGTTCCACTGTTGGAATTACTTCAGCAGTGGGATCGGACGAGTGGACCATCAGGTGCGCTTCCTTACGAAGTACCTGTAGGCCTACAGAGTGACGATCTTGAGCCTTTTCTCCTGAATTTGAAAGAAGGGCCTAATTTTATCGTAGGTAGTCCAATGGAGGGTGGAAAAACCTCCTTCCTGATGAGTTGGATTATTTCGCTCGCTTATTACACGTCACCGGATCAAATGCAAGTCTATACGATCGATACACGCTATGGAGGCGGGGGACTATCCCGATTACGACATCTTCCTCATGTCAAGGCTGCTGCCGAAAGCGAGGAGGAAATGGGACCTCTGGTACAACAGGTGCATGATATCGTTCAACAACGGAGCAAGGATGGGAATGATCCCGAACTGCTCCTGGTCATTGATGATGCGGATATGTTAAGCAAGCAACTGAACGATTTTATGATAAAGGATCAGCTTTCCGCCATTGTACGGTTGGGACGTGATCGCAATGTGCATGTCGTGCTATCGGGTGTGCCATCTGATTTCCCTACCTTTGGTGTGGACTGGTTTAATGATGTCAAGGCAAGCCAAAGCGGTATGCTTTTTGGAACACTGGATTCGAATGATTTATCGTTCTTTCGTATCCCTTATTCGGAAGCAAATGCTGCTGCTGGTGGCCTAAAAGTCCTGCCTCCTGGGCAGGGATACTACGTACGACGCAAATTTACCAGGATAAAAGCGGCGATTCCCTTCTCAGAGCAAATGAGCTGTGAGGATTGGATAACGAAAATTCGTGACCGATGGCATGTTGTAGTTTGAAGGGAGGTGGCTCATAATGTTAACGTTTCAAGCTTCCAAGCAGAAGTTAATAACCCTCAAGGCAAAGGAACTGTTTTTTCTGGCAGGCGTATTGGGTTCTGACAGACTGCTTGGGGTGGAAGATCCGTTTAAGGGCTATCTAGCAGAGGAGTTGGCGGAAGAGTGGGAGCAGGTTAAAGCTGCTCTTCTGGAAAAGGGTTATCTGAAGCAGGCCGATAAGGGCAAAGAGCTGGCTATGCCTCCTACCGTTTTTTCAAGAGTTGCTATCGCGGGATTATCCAACAGGGCTTGCCGTATACGCTATGTAAGGGGAGGTAAGCAGTTTGAAGGCTATCTTCATTGCACGAATGAGCGTGTGGTGGAGCTTGTGAAATCTGTTGACGAACCCGATGAATATCGTCTGTACGATCTGGGTAATGTGGAAAAGGCTTGCGAAACATTGATTGATAAAATGGGCTGGGTTGATCGGCTTGTACCTGAATCTCCCGCGCTTATGTTTTCCAAGCAGGCTTTTAATAAAATTTACGAGCAATCTACTGGAGAAAGTTTGTCTCAAATCAGCAGTAAGCTAACCGAAGCTAGCGGAGATGAAGAGGGGGCGATGAGACTGGCTCAGTCTTTGAGTTCCCGTGTAGCCGAGGGAGAATTGCAATTGCTGGTCTGGAACGGCAGAGAGTGGGAGTCACAACGGGCAGCTTTTGTCCTGTGTCCTGCAATGAACTGGATATTTCGGATGAGCTCTGCTGGTAACGGAGACTGGTTGATTGCAGCTATGGCTTCAAGAGATCAGTTTGTGGATTTATTATTAAATTGGTTGAAACAGTCGGCAGTGACTGAAGAAGTGACAGAAGAAGGGTGATGGATATGCGCATTCGAGTTGAACCGGATGTGCTTCGGGGGCTTAGCGGGCAGCTACAGCATGCGGCGGAGCAAATTCAACAGTTAACAGCAGGTTTGGAGCAGGCGTTACAATCGCTGGATTGGGATGTATCTGCACGTGAGGCGATCTTGAATCAGTGGATGCAAGCCAAGCGGATGTCAGAACAGATTCATGCTTATCTCCATACATCAGGTACACAACTGAACCGAAAGGCAGAGCAGTTTCAGTCTGTTGACCACAACTATCAAACGATTCTGCCATTTGCCAGCCAACCATTGGGACGACCCGTCACGATGCTCGATTGGTCGAATCAACAATCACCGTCTATTCTGCCTGGGCAAGCTTCGGAAGGAAGCAGTCTAATTTCCAACCCGCAGTCTGTCGTACATGCTATTGCAGGTGTACAGCCTTCGGATGTAGGCACCCTGCATCAGGATATTCTGAAGCAGGCGTCTTCTAGCAGTCCGCAGGATTGGTATTTTACTGACCCGTCTATAGCAAGAGATCAGCCTGTCGCTTAGTTCGGATCGTTCCGAGATGATCTGGATCGACTTGTAAATCCATATGAATTTGTTATACCATTCCCGGTTTTATGGGACTAATATGGGACTTATTAGGTGGTTGTTTTATTAAGATTGTACTGTTAGATGCTGCTTTCTAGTTAAAAAGTGGGATTATTGCAATTAGGTCCTTTGCCTTTTGTAGGGAATTAAATAGCCATAGTACAATTTGAACCAGCTAAACAAAAACATTTTTTATCATCAAGGAGGACGCAAAAAATGGCAGGACGCATTTTAATTACCCCAGAACAGGTTGATCAGGTAGCTAACCAATTTAAACAAAGTGGTGAGCAAAGCCAGCAGATCGTTTCCAGCTTGACTCAATCCATCTCCGGTATGGAAGGTCAATGGGAAGGTATGACTAAACAACGCTTTTTCCAAGAGTTCCAAGAAGCTAGCAAACAAATGCAAGCTTTCGTAACGACTTTGAATAGCATTAGCCAAGAATTGACAGCTATCGCTAACAAATTCCGTACGGTTGACCAAGCGAAATAAGTTGTCATGCCTGATCGGCATTAACTAATCATATATCATTCTATAAAGAAGCAATATGTGAACCCATTCCTCACGGTTTGGCACAGATTGTACAGGAAAAACCGGGCGATCTTCGGATACCCGGTTTTCTTGCCATCCATAGACGTATATAATAAAGGTGAGGAAAACTAGCATACTGAACGATATAAGGAGAGGGATGTTTCATGTCTTTTCAACCGAATCCGGGAGACGAATTGATCATAAACGGCACAGCTTATGTGGTTGGACGACATCCCGCTGCACCCGGTTTAGCCTATGCACAAGCAGGGAGGCAGGGAATTGTATACCAGCTGATTGCCAAAAACGGAGCACCGCATGAGGCGAAAGCCCTTAAAGTGTTTTTTCCGAAGTTTCGCATCCCGGCTATGGTTTATCAATCTGAGCATATGGAAACATACGGGGATATTCCCGGTTTGCAGGTATGCAAGCGTGATGTGCTCACTCCAGAAAGAAACGGAAGTCTGATCGCTGAACAGCCTGATTTGCTGTACGCGGTGCTGATGCCATGGGTTCATGGTATGACATGGTTCGATTGTCTCACAGATCAGCGTCAGCTTGAGACTTCCGATAGTCTGGCTTTAGCCAGAGCACTGGCAGGGATCGGTTCAGCGATGGAGCAAAAAGGATTGGCTCACTGTGATTTATCGGCGCCTAATGTTATGCTTCCGTTTTTTTCTGAAGTGGAACTGCCTGAAGGCACGTCAGCTGTCGAATTGGTAGACGTGGAGCAAATGTATAGCACCAAAATGGATCGTCCAGATGCACTATTAGCAGGATCGCCAGGGTATGCTGCACATCGTACCGTTCACAGCGGGTTATGGAGTGCATATGCAGACCGTTTTGCAGGGGCTATCATTATTGGGGAGATGCTAGGCTGGTCTGACCGTGTGGTGGTCGATAAAGCGTGGGGCGAAAGTTATTTTGATCAGCATGAAATGCAGACGCCTTGCGAACGTTATTTTATTTTACGGAAATCGCTTGAATCCCGTTGGGGCAGCAAGGTGGTAGAACTATTTAGTCGTGCCTGGGATAGTCAGGATTTAAGTAGTTGTCCTACCTTTGGCGAATGGTTGGTTGTACTTAATGCGGTTACTGAGCAGGAAATTCCTGTTGAGACTATAGAAACTGAGCCAGCTGTGACAGAAACAATAGAATCGGCGGCGGCGGGGTCCTCAAGTGAAACGGTATCCTCTTTGGCAACCCCTGCACCGCTCAAAGCTGAACAGGCTGCATTGCTAAATCAGGATGTCCTAGAGCAGGGAGAGCGTGGAGTAACGGACAAGCTGTTTCGACAGGCGCGTGAACTGGAGCAGCAGAACAAACCTGCTGCAGCGTTGGAAGTCTATCGTTCGTTGTATCACTTTGTAGAAGACGGCAGTCCTTTGCATGTGGAGGTGTCGGCTGCGATTACAGGACTGGAGGAGCAGCTGAATCCCAAGATGCCAGAGCAATCTGAAAAATCGAAAGCCTGGTATCGCTCCAAAATGTTTATCGTTACAGCTTCGGCCGCAGTTGTTCTTTTGGCAGCTGGAATCCCAACTGTGAGTATTCTTGCAGATCAGTCTAATCAGCGACAAATCGAGGCTACAAAGCAAGAAGAGGCATTGAAGGCTGCAAAAGCGGCCGAGGAAAAGTTGGCAGCTGAGCAGGAGGCCGCTCAAAAATCGCTAACGGAGAAACAACGGCAGGAAGCTGAACAGCAGGCCAAACAACAGGCTCTTGCTGCTCAAAAGCAACAGGAAGAGCAAAAGAAACAACAAGCTCTGATCGCTCAACAGGTTAAATATGAAGCTTATCTCGCCCAAAAGGAACAAAACAAGCAGGCTGCTGCCAAGTTGGCCAAGCAAAAAGCATATGATCAACAGGCAAAGTATGAAAAATACCTGGCCTTGAAAAAGGAGCAGGAAGCTCGTGCCGCCAAGGAAGAAGCAGCTCGTAAAGCAGCAGCTGAGGCGGAACAAAAGCGAAAAGACGCTATACAGGCACGTAACAAGGAGAATGTTCTTCAGCTTATTTCCTTGTACAACAAGGCGTATGCTTCTCAGGAAGGTGGAAGCACGGCGAAGGCAAAGAGCTTTGCCAAACGTTTTAGAGCATTATATGACAGTAATCCTTCTTATTATCGTTCAGTAGGTGAAGTGGGTTATCGGGCTTCCTCTATTTATAACTTTTTAGGAGATACGAATTTTAGACTGCCTAAAATTTGATGTTCATATGTTTATGTATGGAAGAATGATAGATTAGGAAACAGAGACAGATCAAAGGTAACTGAGGGGAGCATGTACAAAACATGAACTATACAATACAGGCTTCACAACGTACTCCCGCCCTGATCATTTACCTGATTGACATCAGCGCGTCGATGAACATGCTGATGGAAGGGCGGCGGCGTATTGACGTTGTATATGAAGCTATATCGCTAGCGATTCGACAAATGGTTTTCCGATCGACCAAGGGAAATCGGTTGACTGCGCGCTATCGGATTGCAATTTTGGCTTATAGTGACGACGTGTATGACCTGCTGAATGGTGTCAAGGGAATTGATGAAATTGCGGCCATTGGTTCGTTGCCTGATTTGACACCCAAACGATTCTCAGATTCAGCAAAAGCCTTCTTGCAAGCTGAACGTATTTTGCAGGCGGAATTACCAGGGATGCAGGATTGTCCTGCACCTTTGGTCTGCCATATGACAGATGGTGTTTCCACAGGCGATGATCCGGAACCGATTGCGAAGCGCATTATGAACATGAGTGTACCAGACGGCAATGTACTGGTGGAAAATATATTTTTATCCGACAGGTTGCTGGAAACGCCTATTCAGGACCCACGTCGCTGGAAAGGGCTGACGCATAATACGCCGTTGCAGGATGAACATGCTGTGAAATTACGTAATATGTCTTCTGTACTTCCTGAAAGCTATCGGGAAATGCTGTTTGAGGCAGATTATCAGTTAGGTGAAGGAGCCATTATGATGCTACCTGGAACCTGTGCGGAACTGGTGTCCATTGGTTTTCAAATGTCAGCTGCAACACCTGTACGGTAAGGAGGTAAAAGCATGAATCCACTGCTGTCCCTGCTCCCCACGAGCAAAAAAAAAGGATTGAATGAAAGGCTGACTCAGCAATTTGCTTACATAAGCTCTCAGACAGGCGATCAGCCTTTATCATCTCATCACAGTCGCTTTATGTGTCGTTATGGCTATGGAAGGTCTGCCGAATCTGCCAGCATGGGGGAAAGTGGACAGGATTTTGCCGCAGTACGTATTCATAAATCTGTCTGTTGTTTTGTCTTGTGTGATGGTGTCGGGCTCAGTTACCGAGGAGATTTTGCAGCCCGCTATCTAGGGTCTTCTTTACTGGATTGGATGGAACAGAGGCAGGATCTGTCTGCTAATCAATTGAAGGAGTATCTTGAGCGTCTGGCAGGTGCAGCTACTGAGGAACTGGATCGGCAGCCTCTGGATCACGAATCAGGCTTAATGCGTTCAGTACTGGAAGATAAACGTCGTCAGGGAAGCCAGTCCATGTATATTTGCGGTAAAATCGAACTGCCGAAACGAGGTACCCGTGGTCGTCTCCGACTTGCCTGGCAAGGAGATTCACGTTTGCGATTGTGGAACGGTGCGGAAGAAATCAGCGAACTGTTTGATCATACCTTCTCTACTGCGGAGCGCTGGTCTACAAGCCGTGGGCCGATTGGAGGGAAGCCGCATTGGTACGAAAGAAGCATACTCGCAGATATGCCAATGAGATTACAAGTATATACGGACGGTTTGTCCGATTTAGATCCTATTCGCGAGCCTGTCCCTGATGAGCAGATACAGGTATTGCTGGATGCGTCTCATACCGGGGGACTTGATGATGATGCTGCATTTATTGAGCTGCAGTGGTAAATGAATAAGCCAAAGGACGTATACATCCATTATTTATGGTTGTAGAACGTCCTTTTTTTTGATCAATCCATAGAAAACTACGAATAGGCAAGATATTGACGGAATGTAGCGAGAGAGAAGAAGAAAAGAAGTACTAATGCACGAAATATTCGACCTTTTCCTGAATATCGCAACGGAACAGCAAAAAATGCGCAAAAATGGTGATTATAAAGTATACCCTTTTGGGTAATCTTGTGATTATACAGATTATTGAAAGGGAGCGATACATATGAGCTACACATATGCAGGAGGCGCACGGTTTGAAGGTAAAACTGCTCTAATTACGGGGGCTGGCTCTGGCATTGGTAAGGCAACGGCCATTCAAATGGCTAGAGAAGGAGCAAATGTCGCTCTTTTTGACGTAAGTAATGATCGTATTTTGGAGACGGAAAGAGAAATTAATGCCATACGTGAAGGGGCAGCCCGGGCTTTTGACGTGGACATTGCCGATCCGGTGCGTGTGGAAAAAGCAGTTCTGGAAGCGGTTGAATTGTTTGGCGGACTGCATATCATTTTTGCCAATGCGGGGATTAACGGGGTCGTCGGACCGATCGAGGAGCTGAGCATTGAGGATTGGCGGCAAACATTGTCAACGAATCTGGATGGAACCTTCCTGACGGTGAAGTACACAATACCACATTTGAAAAAGAACGGTGGCGGCAGCATTATCATTACCAGCTCGATTAATGGAAATCAGCGTTTTACCAGCTTTGGGATGTCAGCCTACAGCACATCAAAGGCAGGTCAAACCGGTTTTGCTAAAATGGCAGCCCTGGAGCTGGCCAAGTTTAGTATTCGTGTCAATGTCATCTATCCAGGGGCAATTTCGACGAATATTGATGAAACCACTGAGAAATCAGAAGGGTTAAAGCAGATTACCATCCCTGTGCAATTTCCTGAAGGAGATCAGCCGTTGGCAGATGGACCGGGGCAACCCGAGCAGGTTGCTGATTTGGTGACATTCTTGGCATCTGATCATTCGCGTCACATCACTGGCGCACAAATTGTGATTGACGGGGCAGAGTCGTTATTGTTTTAGAACAAAACCTTAAGTGTTTTTTATATTGCAGCCTATTGATATTTTTTTGATCAATGGGCTATATTTACACAGTTGCCTTATAAATATACTGGATAAATCTCTGGAATGGATTTACTTTACTTTATTTTATTTTATTTTATTTGATAGAAAAATAAGGGTTAGTAGAATAAACAGATACAATGAACAGTGGTTTTTTTTGAATACGACTTAAGTGCATGAGCACTAAATAGTTGGATTGCTCAGCATCTAAATTCCTGATTGTTTACAGATAAAGCAAATAGCACAACCGAAGAAAATGAATCCTTGCTTTACGTAAGAAAAAGCTAGTTTGTAGTCGTGTCATCAGACGATGGTAGTTTTTCACCTAATTAAAGGAACACTCGACCCAATAAAGCTCTTTATAGAGCTCTAGAGTCCAAAATCATAACTGGGATGTACTTGATATTTTTACCTGCTAGGTTGTATAGGCACCAAATAACACGCTGCCTCCACCCGAATCGAGTAAGGAAAGCGTGTTTTTAAAAAAATCATCCCAATACCCGCTTTCTGTTAGAGTCGAAAGTAGAAGCAGATTAATTTGCAATAGCAGAGGAAAAAGGAATGAGCTAAATTACTTCAAGGGACGCCTTCACAGGCCATTCATTGGGTAACATTACTTTCGACAGAATCCCTTTTCGATTTAATAACAAACTAAGCCTCCCAAAATCATAACTGGGGGGGATAACTTATTATGCAACTTCAATCTTATTGAAGAGGAGTGAGAACTAAAGTCCTCAAACTATCTTCCTGGTTTTTATCCAGACCTAGGAAGGCCGTAGCATAAAAAACATTATTTTGCTTCCAAAAATAGTAGGTTTGACTTTTGAGCTTTGATTTGTCGTTGCTGGAATAGAGGGGTCCAAAGTAGACGTGGTTGTTGTCGGCGTAAGCCGATATTTCAACCCCACTAATCTCCAGCTTACGAATGAACGAGAGCTTAGCCGTTTCAAAAAGCGGCGCTTTACTTTGATAGAAAAAAAGTTCGTCATTCGGGTCATCATAATTGTGGAATTGTACGGTGCACGATAGGTGTTCCACAGAGCATCTGCAGTTTGTCTAAACGAGTAACTAGTATTCTGATCTTCCGCCCTCAACAAGATCGAGTCATTCAGTGTAAGATGAGTGTTCAGCAAGCTGTCAGGAAATTTCACTTTAAAGCCTAGAATATTCTTCGCTGCAAGTAAATCCGTCTCATCGTACAGAGGAAATGAATTCCCTTCTCCCTCGTAACGAACACGTTGGACTTGCTGTGGGAAAGTGAAGGATTGTACAACCTTTTCAATTTCTTTTTGCGTGAGCTTCTCCCAATTGATTGCATACGATACACCGTTATCCTGCCAGACAAAGCTGTTGGCTGCTTTTCGATTATGCTGAGAGCCTTGCTTTTTCGTGAATAACACGCCTTTTACATTTCCCAATGTAACCTCACTTTGTTGGAAAAACTGAGTTTGTGCTAACTTTTGTGAGTTTGGGGCACCCCACAGTAAATTATGTTCCAACATATTTCCTTTCCCTTTGGAAGCCAGCATCTCTATAAATTGCTCATTTTTGCTGCCAAATTTCGATACGAACATTATGGATACGACATTAAGAAGATCAGCTTGGTTGGCATCAGAAAAGAGTGTACTCAAATCTACAATTTCAAGCTGATAACCCTCGGGCAGATGATCAGGAACTTTAAAATCAAATTTTTTAAATTGGATTGCCCGATCCAGACTATGAAACCATTGAAACGAGCTGTTCAGCCTGTCAATTTTGAACGAGGAAGTGTCTCCTGCTTTAAGGACTGTGCGAGCATTCATATCAGGATCGGCGATCTCTTCTGTATGCGTCAAATTGGTGAGCAGGATAGCACTCAAGAAGAGCAACAAGAGAAATACCACGGCAAATAGCTTGTACAAGCGTCTTTTGTTTTTGAAAATCAATGTAAGTCTCCTTTTCATTTTTGTTACCATAGAAAAATTTGATAGATTCCCCGGTAGGAAGTAGTATCTCAATTGCCAGTAAGGAATTAGCTCGGTGCTTTATAGTATTGTTATAGAAAAGTATACCATATAAAGGTTATTTATGGTAAACTAGATTAGCTTCTTTGAGGGATGAAGGAAATTTGGATGTGAAGAAAGGGGAATCTAGCCACGATAGTCATTCAGCGTTAAAAATAAGGAATATCAATCTAAAACAGATAAGGAAGAATTATATTGAAGAAAACTTTTCTTAGTATTGTTGTTCTGCTTATACTTTCAGGAAATATGGCTAGTGCAAAGGCGAAGCCCATTCAATTAAACGCAAATGGCAATCTTCTTACTGATATGAAAAGTCCCATTGTTGTAAACAATACTAGTTTTGTACCTGTACGTGTTGTAGAGTCTTTAGGAGACTACAAAGTCGGTTGGAATAGTAAAAGTAAGACGATAACTGTGACTTGTGATGGCGATAGTCTACAGCTAACTGTTGGTAATAACGTTGCTCTTAAGAATCATAAAAAAATAAGCCTTAGCACTCCACCAGTTATGAAAGACGGCACGACTTATGTTCCTTTGAGATTTATTAGCGAGAATTTTAATGCTATTGTAGATTGGGACTCCAAGAACAATGGTATTGCTATTATAAACCCTGATCAAAATGTACAAAAGTTGATACAAAGTGGTGATTTGGCAAAAGCTAGATTGGGAGTTATTGGACTGCAAAGAGTTCAGTTCTATGTATCCAAGGATCGACCTGAAGGAGAAAGTTTCAGCTTTATTTTTCCTGAGAATGATTTTTCCAAGATGTATTTTATTTGGAGTGACAGTATTTATTATTACGAGTTGAAAAATGGTTATATGAGCTTAGCTTGGGAGGGAAAAAAGACTTTTTCTAAGCTGGATGGAACACACAGTTCTTTGTCTAAATACTTGGGGGGAGACATAGAAAGTATATGGGGTGAACAACCAGCTGTGACTAAACGACTTGTTTTCTTTAACGATAACACTGGATCAGTTGGGATGGTCGGTGAATATGGGATTATAGACACAAAGGGGAATGTAGTTGTATCCCATAAAGTAGAGGATGCTAAGCAGCTTGCAGACTTAATTGTTAATGTGCAAGAGGAAAAGAAATAATTAAGTTTCTTACCCCATTGTCTAATTGAGCAAAATGCTTGCGTGTGATTTATGGAGATGCATTTAGTGAACCTGGAGGTCCTGACAGGGAGACAGTTGAGCATGTACTGATCCATAGCGCAAACGCTGCAAACGATACCACAAGCCAAACATTTTCTTTAGTAAGCTACGTCAGAGGGATTCCTGGTCTTGGAAATACAGCAGAAGCATTCCGAATTCGGGGCGCTTCTTGTTCCTATTCTATTTCCGAGTATTTCGTTTATGGTCCAATTAATAGGATAAGATAACCGGTGGGAAATGACACGGCTAAGCTACTCGAAGGGGGACTACCCCGTTTCTTGAACTTATCGTGAAGACTCTTGACGCTGTGCTAAAGGTGGTCTGTATTACTACTGGTCTTAAGACTTTGGTTCAGGCATGAAAACAATCACGCAAAGACAAGAAAAACCACCGTGAATAGGTATGGGAGCCTAGGAATCCGGTGGTTTTTCATTTCGTATTGAACTGAAATCTCGCCGTGGTTGCCCACCGGCCTTTGTCGGGTAGCCGTAATGCGCTAACATCGCGGCTACTTTTATTTATATCCATTATACCACAAATACATGAGGATGAAATGTCTGCTTATTTATGCAGTTATTTTTATTGTATACGATTATTCGGAGAAAATAAGTGAACTAGCAATACAAAAAGTCTTTTCCCTCAGTGACAGGTATGCTGTACTACTCCTCTAAAGACTTGTATATATAATAAAGTAACCAATCGAATTATATTACCACGTTTTCAAAAGGGGATGGTATATGAATATGCTTAATAGTAAATTTAAGAAAATTGGTTTATCTAGTGCTATTTTTGTTATTTTAACTATTACTTTTGTTTGTTCTTATCAAGTTTATCAAAATGTAGAAACTGTCCATAATTATTTTTCTCCTAAAATAATCTCAGTTATGGCTATTGAAAAAGAAACTGATGAATGGAACAGTATTAAATTTGATGGTCAAGATTACGTCAAATTTGATAGTGTTTTTTGGGATAAGACAATCATAAATGATGCAAACAGTGCAGGTAATGTGCTTGTGAGAGTTAAAGATGAACAGGGAGATATCGTGATTGATGAGTTTCAGGTGTCTTCTGGCAATAGCAAACAACTGATCGGTTTAAATAAAGATAAACAATATTACTTTGAGATCAAAGCTGCAAAAGGACAATTCACCATTAATGCAATATAGTGAAAGAAGGGCATCCCTTGGGGGACGCTCTATTTTCGATTTTTTAATATTAAAAGAAAATAAAGTATTTTCTTAGTGCTTAGGTTAAGATAAGTTCCCTGTTTAAGCACTACATGCTACCCGCGTACGCTCTTTAATAGGTGATTGGAAATGGAATATAATGAGGAGGACGTAGCCCAAGCGAAGGCGCGGGAGCGTTCTTTTTATTGAACTAACTGACAGGATAGTTCAATCATTTCTCGAATATTTTCTGAGTTGGATAATTTAATGAACTTTGTGAATATAACGTTATCTGAAAGATACGAAATAATTATTTTTTGAAGGGATGATTAAATTGAAGCAAGGGATATTAGTTTTTCTAAATGGAACTTCAAGTTCCGGAAAGACCTCCATATCGACTGAACTGATAAATCAGAAAGAGATCCTTTTTTATCATTTATCAATTGATGATTTTTTTTATAATTACTATGATTTTATTAATAATAAATTTCCAGATGATCCTCCAAAAGAAATAGATCATCAAGTTGTCTCACAATTACTTGATGATTCCATATTCTCAGTGTACCATTCGACAATTAAATTGTTATTAGAATTGGGTTTTAATGTAATAGCAGATACCATAATCGACAATGACAAGAGGTTTAATGAGTTTATTGATCAATTTTTCGATCAGCCTACGTTATTTATAGGTGTAATATGCTCGGAAGAAGAACTCATAAAAAGAGAGCAAACAAGAGGAGATAGACAGATTGGACTAGCAGCTTCACAGTTCAGCAAAGTATATTGCATTGATGAATATGACCTCGAAGTAAATACGGAAGAGATGAATCCAATAGAATGTGCCGAAAAAATATTAAGTTTTATTAAGTCCAATAAGGATTACTCGGTATTTAAGAAATTAAGTAAAAGAAATGTTAGTGTTTCCTAGATGGCGTATCCATCAGATAACAACCTATTCAAACATTGGGACTATCGCCCCTCGGTCTGCCCGAGAGATTTCGGAATTAAGCTAACGAGGAACGTTAGTTCAATAAATAGGCTTTTACCACTTTTGAGCAACATGCTAAAATACCGTAGTACCTGTTAACCTCTGAGTCTAATGTGGAACTTAGAAAGACTTCTATAAAGTATTTGTGGTAACTGGTACCGTATTAGAAGGAATTAGCCCTTAATAGGCGTATATATAATTGTGCAGTGACCTCTCAGGGAACAACCGCCCAGAATAGGTTTGGAGCCGGCAGGACATCCTTCTAGACTTCTTTAACAGAAATGAGGAGCTCCATATTTTGGCGCTGCACATTTGATGATTATTTAACCTGTCGAAATGACAGGTTTTTTTGCGTAGAAAAATAGAGAACTTAATAGATAAAGAAGGGAATTGTTTCCTTCTGTCGAAAGAACTTAACAGAAGCCCTTTAAAGTTGTTGAGGCGGATTCTCGACCTCTCAGTTTATTATGGGTAATGCACCGAATCTAAAACCTGACATACTACATTGGGTCCATTGCGGAGCTCTTAAGAAAACTTGGTTAATCTGGTGCAAATGATTCGAATAGGTGATCATAAGTTGAATGATTTTATGCTTACGGATACGAGCATTATTGAAGACCAAGACAACTCAAGAGCTTTTTATCCCTTCTATGTTGGAATAGATATTGGTTCGGATTTCCATGTTGCTGCTTGCATTCCATTTGAAAAGTTCCGCAGTGAGAAGAAATGGAAACGTAGTGAAACAATGAAGCTTAACTCGGATAGCCAAGGGATTACAAAGTTTATCCATGCTTTAGAAGATATTCAAGCACAATTCGAGTATAAATACCAGGATTTCTTTATATTACTGGAACCAACTGGTGGGCATTATTCATATTTAGTTGTTAGAGTTCTATTAGATCGAGGCTACTCTATATATCAGGTTGAAAATAAAGCTGTAAAGGATTTCGTGAACGCCAGCTAGGGCTTAATGAAAAATCCGATGAAATTGATGCTAGAATCATGGCCTATATGGGATGGCACAAAACCCTTCATCCTGATATTCGTTCGGCGCGTATAGTTCGTCCTGTAAGTGCAGAACAGGTTTTATACCGCACATTAACTAGGGATCGCTGGTTGCTTACTACTCAATTAACGAGAGGTAGGAATCAAATCCAGCAATTATTTTCAGTAACCAATCCTGAACTTAAACGAGCTTTTAAAAAGACAGGTGCGTTAAGTGTCCTCAAATTAGCTCTGAAGTATCCTGCAGCGCAAGAAATGGCCCAGGTAACTCGAGATGAACTTAGGCAAACTCTAATAACAAATGGTGCAAGAACTACTGCTACAAAAGCCTCTATGACCTTGGCAGAACTGTTACCCAACACATTAGCCTTGAACATTCCACACCTAGCTGAACGGTAAACGTAGCTTATTGAAGAGACCTTGCGTATAGATGAAGCGATAAAAAGCATGGATAAACAGATAGCTTCCTTGCTTTATGGGAATAAAGAAAAAGGATATAAACCTCATCCTTATACAATGATACTTATGTCCTTCCCTATCATGAGTGAATCTAAGGCCTGTACATTTATCGGTGCATTGGTGATAATGAACGTTTCTCAACATATTTAGAGCTTAAAAAGTACCTTAGTGTAGCTGCGGAGAATAAAATCTCGGGAACATCCGTTTTTAAGAGTAGGCAGACATACGAGGGTGTTAGAGATACTCGCAGAGTTCGATTCTTAATGACTTTGCTACTAATATCTCCAAAAATAAGTGAAAATAGTTTTCGTGTTTACTATAAACGATTAGTTGATCAAGGAATGGCAAAGAGAAAAGCAAACACGCGAGCAAAATGGGAGTAATCCTTGACGGTGATAAAGTAAGATTAAAGATCCCAGCTAATTTAGAAGATTACGAACGCCAAGCGGATGAGTTAGCAGATGACGATGTCTTAAGAACGACCAGTATCTTACACTGCCTTACACTGAACATAAATAGCTCATTGCATGTAAAATTGGAAATAATAATCTTCCGAATTTCGGTAATGGGCTCATTTACATTTTTCTAAACGCTACACTACATTAGACTGACGTTGCTTCATTAAGCTAACGGGCAGGAGAGTTCCAATACGTAGTATTATTTAGGGGGAATCGATTCGGGAATAAATACTAGGACAAGGAGCGTTGTAACATGAAGATGATCAAAAATTTCGCGTTAGTCGTTGTGAGTCTTATTAGTGATTTGTGGCTTGGGTTAGGAGTCAAGCCAGAGGTTTATGATAACCGAAGCAGTGTGAAAACTAAAGCCGGTTATATTTTATTTGTTTTGATGGCCGCATTAATTGCAATAACAACTGTTGTATGGGTAAGTTCTCGGATTTATTAAATCAGTTGGCCTCTGCACTAACGGGCATTTTAGTTCAACAAGTAATCTTATTTCCGAAAAAACATGTTAAACAGTATTTTACTAATATCATGAATTTATTTGTAACAAATTTACTTCTTCTATCGTTGAATAATTAGGATCGAATAAAGATAGGAGGGTTTATTTGAAGAATACAGTCTTGTTATTCATTATGGCACTAACTCTTATATATATAGTTGGTTGCACGGGTGTTCAGCAAAAAAACAAAGACCTTGAGGGAGAGAAACCACCAAAAGTTCAAATTCAGATTGATAAACGAATGTACAAAGCAAAACTCGGCACATATTGCTGGACAACGTCATGTGTGGATTTAGCTGGTCCAGTTGAACTTTTAAAAGGAAAAGAACCGATTCTAGTAAAGCCTGGTGTTGTTGTAAAATTCATTATGAATTATGAGCCCCAACCGAATAAATTTCATGTCGAGCAATTCTATGAAGGAAAACGTACAGAAGTTTTATTGAAAGAAAATAGTTTTCAAGCTCCTACAGAAAAAGGGACATATTTTTATTCATACGGGGTATGGTGGATGGATGAAGATGTAGAGAACCAATCTCGTGGCGATGCATTTTATCATTTTGCTTTAAAGGTCACCTAGAGATTAAGATAACTAATGCTACACGATGGTATCATAAGAACAGGCTGCCGTAATATCGGCTGCCTGTTGAGCTAACGGGCAGGATAACGCAACAAATTTACTGTTCCTACGTATAGCAAATAATTAGGAAATCAACTCGATGAGAATTGTAGCCAAAGGGCAACAGTTTGCAGGGGAGCGAAATGAAGTGACAATAAAAAGACCGTTTGGTACTGGGTCATTTGCAATAGTTGTTCTAACTTTAGGTTTTTTATTTAATTTTAAATTTCAAAACGACTTCATGTTGAGCCATTATCTGTTTAAGTTATTCAATTGGGATATATATACGAATGAAACCGAGGGGTATCACATTCCATTTATGGCTGCTATTGTATTTTGGTTACCAGCAGTGATAATTTCGAGAAAATATCCAAATAATTTTGGAACTTCCTTGTGTTATAGGGTGGGAGGGGTTATGTTTATTCTTAGTATTATAGTGTTTGCCGTTTACTTGTTTGGAACTCTTGTATAGAAACAAGCGATGATTAAGGTTCGTCGTTTGGTTAAGCTAACAGAGAACGTTAGTTGAATGACAACAGTGGCAAGGTAACAAAAAGTAGCTCCTGCATTGCCTGCAGGAGCTACTTTTTGTTGTGTATTAAATTTGTTTCAATTATTGATGAAATGTGGCGTTCCTAAAAGCATGATTTTTGACATGCCACATCGGGGCGGAAGCGGGACTGAGTTGGCTTCTGTTATCAGTTAGTTAAAGGGGCATGACGCAAGACTAGGGGGCGTTAGAATGGATTCTAGGCAGTCTGATGAAGTGGATGAGCTGAAGGGGGGTACATCATTCTCGCCAATCATGCGGTTGGGAATAGGGGATGCACATCCGTTACTCGACTATGAGCAAGATTTGAGCCGTTGCGAGAAATGGTATTTTTGTATGACGGTGAATTAAGCTAACGGGCAGGTTTGTTTAAAAAGTCCCTGATTGTATTTATCTATGCTTAATGTTAATCTAAACCATAGAGATGCAAACAAAGGAGCATACCTTATCATGTGGATTACTCTGTAAAGATTAACAATTCGAAAGGATGCCTGTAATCGTGAATACACTATTTTATTAGGCGTGCTTTTCTTTAATCTTACAGGGTATGCAGGGGAAGGTGTATCATAAACCCATGCTGCGGATACCTGATGGTATCCGCTTTTATTCGTGGGAAACTGCGTCTCTATTGATTCCTACCTGCTTATCCTCCTACTAGCGAATGGAGGAGCTTTATGATGAGATCGAAGTTAGTTTTGATTGAGGGATTGCCAGGATGCGGGAAAACAACAACTGCTCAACTCGTTTATGAAATTCTTACGGAAATGAACATTACATCCCAGCTGTTTTTAGAAGGAAATCTAGAACATCCTGCTGATTATGATGGAGTCGCTTTCTTTAAGAAAAATGAATGCGATGAATTATTGAATACATATGAAAAGTTTAAAGATTTGTTGAGTAATCTCATGATTAAACAAGGTAACGATTACATCCTAGAATATCGGAAAGTAAAAATTGAATACGGGCCAAATTTTCCAGATGAATTGCTTCATGCAGTTTTCAAACATGATATTTATGAATTATCGCTAGATCAAAACAGGAAACTGATAACCGAACGATGGATGAAGTTTGCGGACCGTGTTTTAAATGGTGCGGACACTTTTGTTTTTGATTGTTGTTTTATTCAAAACCCTGTAACAATGGGGATGATTAAACATGATGCGAAGAGGGAAGACGTTATAAGTTACGTTATCGAACTGGAAACAATTGTAGCTCCACTAAGTCCATTGTTGATTTACGTAGATCAGAACGATCTTGATCATT
The DNA here is from genome assembly GCF_052921365.1 of Paenibacillus sp. T2-29. NCBI lineage: Bacteria > Bacillati > Bacillota > Bacilli > Caryophanales > Paenibacillaceae > Paenibacillus > Paenibacillus sp. T2-29. The sequence continues at coordinate 506,441 of NZ_JBREVE010000003.1, forward strand.
CTTTCAGAAAGGCTGTAAAGGAAAGACCTCAGGAATGGTCAGAGGGATTTATTGAATATTATACGAATCAAGGGTATGGTAAAAAACAAAATTACAAAGGGTTAGAAGGAACGCTGCAGGTTCTTAAAGCAAGAAGGGAACTAGAAGAAAAAATTTTTAATGGCTTAAACATAACCAAGATAAAAGTTGATAACTCTTCTTATAATAAAAACGATTATAAACAAGTTTTAAAGGGCATTTTATCAAATTATTATAAACAAACAAACTAACGAGAAATTGGATTCTAATGATCGCTGCAGGAATCATGTATCAAAGGAACAGTATCGAGTACGCCAGGAAATGTGAAGGCGTGGAATCAAAGTTCTGGAGCAACATCAACTGGAGGATCGTATTACGGCCAAGTATCGGGGATACACACACGAACTAAGATTTCTCTGGAGCAAAGTCAAAACAGACACAGATATGCGGCTGGGAGAATATTTAGGCGTGGACATAAGCTCATTAAGTGTCTGAAGCTTATTCAAGATGGGGGGGATTTGTCCAGACCAAAGAGTTTGTCCGGATCCCCTTTGTTCAGTGAGCTACGGACAGGAAAACCAACTGAATACATAAATGAATGTGTTACAGAGCGATGCAAATCGCTCTTTTTGTCGTGCCCAGGTATTTCTGCCGTAGCCAAGTAATTCAGCTTCACATGGATCATCTTTTTTTTTAAAATCTATCATATATCACTAAAGCGACGACTATAGTAAACACCTGGATTAAAAACTGTGGCACCAAGATTAAAAAATCCATTTAATTTCCTCCTTATTAAGTTTTATTCTTAGCAATGCTGGACATAAACTACGATCCTAAACGATGTATAACTTTTTTCCTGAATTTCGATTTTAACAAAAATAGTATTATATGATCGATTAATAGTTATTTACTATAAAATGATTGAAAACACTAGAATATTTAACAAATTATCGCTATAACAGTCGCGAGTCTTACAAATATTAAAAAATGAGTGATTGATTCCAAGTTGGATTTGGCAAAAGTACATCCAAAGATTTTACTTACATAGATCAAAAAATTAATGGAAAGAGGGAATTTGGAATGAAGAAGAAATGGTTTACGCTACTTGCTACACTTACAATGGTGCAGCATTAGGTACTTCTGTATCCGCTGCATCTGTTGTTCCGTCGGCTGATACTTCAGTTTCGGTTTCTGCTTCAGAAGCTTTAACAAAAGATCAAACTACATCCCAAGCTACTGTCGATCAATCCAAGCAAGAGACTCAAAAAGTTGTTGCAAAATACTTAACTGCTGTGCACGAAAAGAATTTTTCGGATGCAGTAAGTCTAGTCAAAGATTCGTGGTATCTCAGTGAAGAATTCAGAAGTATGAGGAATACAGTAATAGAACTGATTTTGACAAAATTGAAGTTGTCGGTGCCCAAAAAGAGTCCAATTCGAGTGTAGCAGTTGCAATCAAAGAGGATGGGGAAAAACAAAATTTGAAAGTAATCAAAGATGGTGAAGAGTGGAAGTTGGTTCTTGGTGATGGCAATCCTGCAACCGTTAAAGCACTGAATCCATCTGAATTTTCTACAAATGCAACTGTAGACTATTATAGACTTAGTGGGGTTAAATATGGAACTGTACTAATTGGGGACGACGCTTTTTCTGTTGGTGCATCCCATTCGGCGACAATCAAAGGATGGCAAGACACAGGTATTAGTGACGTAGAAGCTACTAATAGATATGAGATTGTGCAAGATGTATGGAATGGATGGAAATAATGGAGTGTCCCAGAGAAAATATTTGGAAACAGTTCTGAAAATGTTTCAAAAACCTGATACAGTAGAACTTTTGATGGTATCCCGGCAGGTAGTGGATATCATATCAGAATCACTGGACTAACCCAACCAAAAGGTTACGGTGCAAGCGGAGCAGGGAATGTTTACGTAAACTAAGAGGTGAATTAAGAACAGGTTCCTTTTTACTGAGCCCTTTTTTTCTTTTTTTCACTATCTTTTACAGCTATACTATTTTGTAAAGGGAGGTGAGTGAAATTTGAAAAAAGCAATAGTATTTTTTGTTATGTTAATTGCAGGTCTAGTTGTAACCGAGCAGGCAGTTGATATTCTTACGACTCGTGGACGTGGTGAATCAATTTACAAGATGGGTATGTTAATCCCTGCCCAAGATTTTTATCTATATTTGTACGGGTCCATTTTTTTATTGTTAGGGCTTTTGCTTATTTTGTCTCCTTTACTATTTAAAAAGTGTTTTATAGCCAAGAAGAGCGTCTAAATGCAAGGAGATCTGAAGCTTTGCTCTTCAGGTCTTCTTGCTACTTTGTTTTATGGAGGTAGCTATATGGCTTTTCTAGAGGATAGTTCTAAAAAAGAAGAAATTCGAGAACGTTATGAGCAATTATGGAGTGAACTTTTAGTTAGAGATGAAGAAGAAGCAGAAAAGGTTTTAGAAAAATTGGAATATAGATTCCTTCCGACTAGCCAGAAGATAATAAGACCATTTAAGACTCATCTTACTTGGATTATCCCTCTTGGCGTGATTATATTCTTTGTTTTAGCTTACGTCATATTTATTTATATAGCATTATGGGTAGAAGATTAGTTAGTAGGTGCTCTTGGAAAATCAGAATTTTTCCAGGAGCATTTTTTATTATGGTTTAATAAATGGGATCTGCTTGATATGACCGGCCTTTATAGCATAGGAGCGGATTAATTCCGCTCTTTTTGTATGATCTCTTTAAAAGTATAACCGCTATAAATGAGGAAATAGGATTCTCCAATTAGAAAAAGTAACTTATGCCACCATGTTTCTTGTGACATAAATAAAAATAGGATAATTCCAACTGAGATCATAACCATAATCACTTCTACAACCGTGTCAGTTACAATACTGGTTCTATGCTTATTTTGGTATTTTTCGTACAACGTCCGACCGATCAAACGGATGGCGTATATACCCATCAACCAATCATAAATATAATGGGGTGGATTATTATATACAAGTCGCACTGTTAGGGTAGCCAAGAAAACTATCAAAATAAGAAAAATTGGATTCTTCAGCTTCGTCAGCATAGTTCTCTCCCCCCACTCCATTTACAATTATTATACAATATCTTTTGAAAAATACATAAAATAAACATACTTCGCAAAGGAAGGTAATTCATCGCGATAAAAGGGTGTTTCTGGCTCAATCTAGGAGCCCTCTTTTTTTTGAGCCGGTTGTAACCCTAAAGGCTGGTAAAACGCTAATCATCATGTATACCTGCATAGAGCAGAACCATGTTCCGCTGCGTTCCATCATCGTGCTATCGAAGTGAAGTTGAAGAAGATGGTTGGCAGCAGCTGAGAGCGCATTTTACAAGGACGTCTTAGTTTCCTATCCGTAAGCTTCAGGAAGTTGATATGGCTGAAGAACAGGAAATTGGTAATTCCGTGAAGGTAAGAGGACATGTTTACGAGAATTAAGATTAGATGCAAAGAGATCTGAAACTTTGTTCTTCAGGTCTTCTTGCTACTTTGCTTTCTATGGAGGTTGCAAATGGTTTTGCTAAAAGATAGTTCTACTAAAGAAGAAATTCGAGAGCAATATGAACAAATTTGGAGTGAACTTTTAAATAAAGATGAGAAAAAAGCGGAACATGTTTTAAAGAAATTGGAATATGAGTTGTTGCCTACCCGTCAAAGAATCCTTAGATGGTGGGGGAAAATCCTGTCTCCATTAAAAAAAGTTTTATCTGGATTATCCTTTTTAATGTGATTGGGTTCTTCCTTTTAGCTTACGTACTATTTATATACGTATCATTGTGGATTGAAGATTATTAAAGACGTTTCTGGGGAACCGGAAGCGTCTTTTTTTATGATCCGGTTGAAACCTAAAGGCTGGTTTTACCAGCCGGGGTATCTGTAGCAAATAGGCTGGCTGATCGGCAAGTAAGGGAGCGAACAGGACAAGAGTGGGGAAGCTGGCACATAACCGCACAAATGTGCGGGCTTTTGTTAAATTAAAACGTAAACAATTGTACCAACTACAGATATAGCCATCATCAATAGTGAAGTAATATGTTTTTGTGAACTTCGAATATATTTCCATTGGAAGATAGATCGAACACCGAACACTATAATAAGTAATACGCCAATCCAAACATATTTATAAGGAGGTTCATTAACAAAAAAAAGTGACAAAAATATACCAATACCCCCAATCACAACGAACCACCTGTATGGGATAAAACCATCCGTGTCTGATATCTTCTCATCTGTTTTGCTGATAATTTTATCCAGAACAAATTGAATCACAGCTGCAATAAATAATACAAGATAAAAACTCACTAGTATCACCTTCTTTTTCCATTTATTCAACTATATATAAACATATGATCTAATTCCGCCCTTTGCTTCTGATTTCAAAAATATTAACGCACACACCGATAAGTAAGTATAGCTCCGCAAGCAGAAAAATTAATTGATCTGACCATGAAAAGTCTTTAGTTGAAAATATGGATATGATAACTCCGAATGAAATGAGTAGCATAAATAATTCTACAATCCTATCAGTTATCCTACTGATCTTCTCATTTTTCTGATATGTTGCATAAATAGCACGTACAATTAAACGGATTATTAATGATGCTAACAACCAGTTATAAAGAGTATTCGGATAATTATATGAAATTCGCAAAACTAGACTATCTATGAGCCATACCAAAAGAACAAAAGTTAAATAATAAGGATTTTTTAACATCGTTCTTTCCCCTCACCGAATTTACAGTTATACAATTATTATACAATGTTTGTGTGTAAGTTTACTAAAAAAAGCATAATGCGTAAAGGAAAGTAATTTCGGAAAAGATCATTGTTTAGAAAGGGTGTTTCTGGAGGAATCCAGGAGCGCTTTTTTAATGAGCCGGTTGTAACTCTAAAGGCTGGTTTGAACCAACCTAGGTACCTGTAGCAAGCAGGCTGGCTTCCCGATCGGTAAGCAGGAAAGTAGCCTGGGAAAGAGTGGGAGGCTGGCTCATGCTACTTGCTCTAAGGCGGCCAGAGCGTCTCCCTAAGAAAAAGTACGCACCGCTGGGCGCTACTCTTACCGATAACTAGTGCGCTACGCCGGGAGAAAGAGCCCAGCGAAGGCTCTAAATTCCTGGCTTCGCTTAACGCAACCAACGGATCGAAGGGCCTTGAAAGGGGACAAAGGGAGGGCAAAAAACACCATGGACACTTCGTTTCGCTCATCATCTCAAAACATATGAATTTTTTGGAATAGATTAGAAACTTTTCAGATAATTCATACGTCTTATGTAAAGGTACTTATTGAAAAAGGAGGTAATTTATCTTGAAAAAGGTTATTATGTTTGTGTTTTTCTTCGTACTTATGTTTCAATCCTGGGCAATTGCTGATGCTGCCAATCCTATATCCGTTAACGCGGTGAATGTGAATGGAAAGTTTATAGCAACTGATGTTTCACCTATTATTAAGGACGGGCGTGTTTTGGTTCCTATACGCACGCTTGCTTCACTTGGGGTAACCTATCAATGGGATAGTAAAAGTCAATCTGCTCTCATCACAAAAGGCAAAGATCAAATTAAGCTGACGGCCAACAAAAAAGAGGCATTTAAAAATAACCAAGCAGTTCAGGTAGACGTTCCTGTCCAAATGACTCAAGGAAGAATATTGGTACCTATTCGTTTTGTGTCGGAGAATTTTGGCTACAAGGCAAGCTATGAGAAGCTTCGGTCCATACTATTTATTCAAGACAGTAACTATAAGGTAGACCAAGAGAGCTTAGAGGCAGAAGATTTACAAGCCGCTCGTCAGGCTGCTATATCGTTGCCGATTCAATTTTCTTTCAAATCGCTTTCTTCTTTAGAAAAACCGGGGGCTAATAAAGAATACAATTACGTTTTCCCAAGAGGGGATTCTTCCAGATACATGTATGGAAACAATGTTGGTAATACGGTAGTTGAAGTTAAAGATGGAGTGGCCAAGGCAGTCTGGCAGTTTACTGTATCCACGGGTCTGGAAGATATTGCATCAAGTGCTGGAAAGAGACCTAGCTATAATTACGTCGAATGGGTAACTGATATTATGATGTTTAATGATGAGAATGGGAATATCAAAGCTGTATACAAAGATGATAAAGGTCAACAAAAAGATCTCACTGCAAAGGCGAAATCCTATACAGATATTATCCAACCTATTCCTAATGAGACGAGAAAACAATAGCTACTACTGATTCAGTTTATTAAGGACGTCCTTAGCAAGGGACGTTCTTTATTTTGCTTTTGGATTCAAAATATAAGCATTGTTGGGTTTTAAGTGAATTTCAAATTTGGAGGCTAGTTAGGTATGAAAAATATCTTTCTTTCATCTATGCTTACTTTAAGCATGCTCTTAACGTTTGCTATCCCGCTTTCTGCTGCACCGTCGATTCAATTGGTCATAAATAGTGAGGTGGTACATTCAGATGCTCCCCCTGTTTCTGTCGCAGGGAGAACTATGGTTTCTTTAGCTTCCTTAAAGCCGCTAAAGCTTAATCTAGTCTGGAACGCGAACAAGAAGACGGTGACTGTCAATGCTCCTGGGGTAAAAGAAAAGCTTGTACTTACGATCGAAAAAAAAGAAGCTTCTTATGGAGAAAAAACACTTACTTTGGATGTGCCTGCTCAATTAAACAAGAATCGCGTTGTTGTGCCTTTGCGTTTTATCAGCGAAGCCTTTAAGGGCGACGTAGACTGGAAAGCGGAGAAGAACACTGTCATTATTCGAAGTGCTGATCAAGTAGAAACATATAAGAAGCTGTATCAAGGTACCGATTTGGTGGCGGCACGTAAAATCGCTGTAAATCTTCCTTCTAAGGATGAAAATACACTTAATAATACCGAGGAGGGTGTTTATTATCAGTATATCTTTCCTGAAGGAGAAGCATTGAGATATTATTATGTTGTTGGTAATTTATATACTTACTATGAAATTAAGGATGATGTTAAACATTTAGTTTGGGAAGGTGTAGAAGAAGATTCGAGAAAGAAAATGAAAGAAAAAGGAAAGCATCCATCGGAAGACAAAACACAATATTATTTTTTACAAGAACGTGTGGATCATAGTGTCACATATGGTAAAGTGGGGACCGAGAAGCCAGTAACGCAAGCTTTGCCTAAAAATACTACGGGATTAGCGGATATTATTGTACCTATTTCCGGTGAAGTAAGGAAAGATCAAATGAAATAGAGTATGATTCAACTTCATCTAAGGACGACCTAGTGTACTAGTGACGTCCTTTGTCTCGCTTGTGGCTTAAAACTAGCCCCAAAACTGAAGCTTATAAAAGTCCCATCTTTATTTCCGCTTATGCTTATCTAAAATTTCTTGAAACTTATCTGCATTATAAATGTCGTTATTGACCTTCCACGTGCCATTCTTTTAAAAAAATGAGTTGGCCTTCCAAGGTGAATTTTTATTTTTATCCTTCAACACAAGAGTTGCAGAATATGTTAAGTCAATGTTTTTTTTGGTTACACTTTTCTCTTGAAATTGAAGGTCTTCAATTGATAAAGTGGTTTTCTCAAGCGAAGCAATTTCCAGAGGAAGAGCGATTTTGCGATTATCGACTTGTTTTTTTAAAAAATTTGTTGTCATTAGTGGTTCCAATTTACTTTTTCTTTGTTTTATCCAATTCGGTGTAATTGATTTATTATAATCACTTACTTCAAATTCGGTTTGTTTAAATTCCGTAGCAATCTGTGTAACATTTAGAATCTCAGTATCATTTTTATTTTCTTGAGTAATTGGATTGTATGTTTTCTGTTGTGAATTTTTCGTGGAAATTGCTGGTTTTTGATTGGAACAACTTATAGCTGTTGTTAACAATATTGTGGATGTTAGAAGGTAAATGGATTTCTTCATAAACAAATCCTCCTATATAGCTATAATACTTGTTAATTTTACCATGAAATACACTTAAATCATATAAAGTTAGAGAATAAACTCAGCAACTTTGCAAATTGTATCGTAGCATAGGCCATTTCAATCAAACCAGCAGCTGGCTGTCAAGGAAGGAGCGAGGTTGCGAGACCGAGGAAGGGCTAACTTAGGTGTTCTAAGTTCCTGTCCCGTGTTTGGGCGCACTAACGGAGCGTAAGGCAAAAGCATTTGAATGTAGCTCATGGAAATTGGCATAGATAAGAATTTTAGGATAATTCATACGTCTTATGTAAGGAAAGTTATTGAAAAAGGAGGTAATTTATCTTGAAAAAGGTTATTGTGTTTGTGTTTTTCTTCGTACTTACGTTTCAAACCTGGGCGATTGCTGATGCCGCCAATCCGAAATCCGTTAACGCGGTGAATGTGAATGGAAAGTTTATAGCAACCGATGTTTCACCTATTATTAAGGACGGGCGTGTGTTGGTCCCTATACGCACGCTTGCTTCACTTGGGGTAACTTATCAATGGGATAATAAAAGTCAATCTGCTCTCATCACAAAAGATAAAGATCAAATTAAGCTGACGGCCAACGAAAAAGAAGCATTCAAAAATAACAAAGCAGTCCAGGTTGATGTCCCTGTCCAAATGATTCAGGGAAGGATCTTGGTACCTATTCGTTTTGTTTTGGAGAATTTTGGATACAAGGCAAGCTATGAGAAGCTTCGGTCCATTTTGTTTATTCAAGACAGTAATTATAAAGTGGACCAAGAGAACTTACAGGCTGAAGATTTACAAGCAGCTCGTCAGGCTGCCATCTCGCTGCCGGTTCAATTTTCTTTCAAATCGCTTTCTTCTTTAGAAAAACCGGGGGCTAACAAAGAATACACCTACATTTTTCCAAGAGGGGATTCTTCCAGATACATGTATGGAAACAATGTTGGTAATACGGTAGTTGAAGTTAAAGATGGAGTGGATGTTTAATGATGATAAGGGGAATATCAAAGCTGTATACAAAGATGATAAGGTCAACAAAAGGATCTCACTGCAAAGGCGAAATCCTATACAGATATTGTCCAACCTATTAATAGCTAATTCTATTCGATTTATTTAAAGTCTATAAAGTTCAGCTTAGTTTGGAAGGCTGCAAAAACATATTATTGAGGTGGCTAATCAAATCATGAATAAATTTTCAAGAGCGGCTTTTGCATCTGCAATATCTTTTAGCGTACTTGCAAGCTGTGTTTCTGGTGTTTCTGCGGCGGCTTCCAAGTCGATTATTGTACAGATAAATAACAAGCCTGTGTCAGGAGATGCAGAGCCATATATTGAGAATGGTTCCACGTTGGTGGCATTGAATATGATAAAATCGATTCCTGGTGTAACGATCAACTGGGATAATACTTCTAAAACGGTAACTGTAGATAATAACGGAACAAAATCAACACTGGTGGCTGGCAAAAAAGAGGCAATGGTAGGTGGTACAAAAGTAACACTGTCTACCTCTTCTGTAATGAAAAATGGTCGTGTTTTGGTGCCGCTACGTTTCATTGCAAATGCGTCCGGTTCTCAAGTGTACTGGAATGCTCCAGATCGTACAGTTTACGTAGTTAAACCGACAGAAGATATACTGAAAGAAATCCAATCTAGTGATATTTCTGTAGTTCGTCATAGTGCATACAGTCTTCCACGTATTGTCAAAGTTAATGTACTGTCAGGTGAAGAAGGGGATAGTATGGCTTATATTCGCTACTTCCCCAAAAAACAATCCAGTGAATTTTTTGAACAACATATGGACATTGTGAATTACTATCGTATCATTGACACACATGTAGAACTCCTCTGGTCTGCAAGGCTGAATCTGCAACAGGAAGCCAAAAATGCAAGTCTGCCTTTCCTCAACAACAAAATTATTGAACAAAGCGGCAAAATGCCGATGATCCCAAAAGGGTTCATTTATTATAACTATAGTGTTCCGGGCGGCACCACGTTCGGGACTATTGATAAAACTGGTAAAAAAACTCTTCTAGGTGAAGCAACCGAAGATCAAGCAAAACAAATGTTTTTCTCTATCCCAGAAGAAGAACAACTATAAAAGATAATTGTCAGAATGGATACATGCAATTCTTTTTTTAGACAGAAAGGAAAGGGAGGACTGATTGTAAAGTATATTACTTGATTATATGTACAGTTGACTAGTACTTTACCTTTAATATATTACATATACAAGTGACGTAGGAATAACGACACGTTGTATACTAAGGAGGAATATATGAAATCCGCGCAGATAATGACTGTAGGTGCAATAATGGTGTTGGCCATTTCAGGGTGCAGTGGTAATGCAAGTTCAAATCAACAACTGCCTCAGAACGAAGTGAAAAATATTGAGGTTAACAACACAAAGGAAGGTGTAAAAGAAGTTGAAGAAAAAGTAACTATAGAAACATCTAAAGCAACTGACAAAAAGATGAATTCTGTAGATTATTCACAGTATTATAATAATCAAGATAAATTTAAGGTTGTAGTTTCGGGAAAACAGATTGTATGGAAAAATAAAGATGTTACTTTTACCGCAAAATTAACTAAGGCTAAGGGGGAAGAAGCCGCCGAAGCCAATGAAGTTGTGGATTCTATGAAAATAAAAAGTAAGCGCGGAGAGCAACTTATCAAGCTCAACCCACGACCTTTGAGAGTTAATTCACTTTCCTTATCCAAAAACAACCAGGTAGCTCTCCATGTAAGCGATCATGAGGGGAGTAGACTTGTTCTAATTAATTTATCTGAGGGGGCTCAAACTATTGTAAACATGTTTGAGATGAATAGTGACGGAGCAGGAAGTGAAAAGATTGATGCATATAATTGGTCACCAGATGGAAAAAAGATTGCGTTTGGAATCGGTGATCTAGGTTCAAGTTATATCGGAGTATACGATGTAGAGTGTAAGAGCTATACGCATGTGTCCGATAAGGATTTTACACTGATCTCCTCTATAGTTTGGCATAAAGATGGGAAAAGCTTTGACTTTGTTAGTAAAGGTGACGATTCTCCACAAGCAATACTCTATACTTACTCGGAAACAAAAAAATCCATTTTAGAAAGTGGGGCTTTATCTAAGAACGATGAACAGAAGCTAGCTGAATTAACATCGGAATTTTGATTGGACATATACAATGTTGATAATTGACACCAAACATTTACAATGGTTGAAGTATAAATTAAGGTGGGAGTTGCTTATGAGGATTTCCATGAGTAAGGTTCTAAAACGTTATGCAACGATTCTATTGAACTACGCAATAGTTATAGGGGTATTTTACGCTTTGGGATATAAGATGAGCGCTATGGGTATCTATGCAATTCTGACAGGAATTGTGACTGGAGAAATAATCAACTTCGCATTATCAAAGCGCGAGAAATGAACTTATGTATCCCTTGATTGCATCAATATCAGGGGATTTTTCATGTGATTAAAAGGTCTCGTGAGTTTCTGCATGTGACCTCTATATCATTGCTGGTGGGACTGCACATGGGGAAATGAATTAGTCATGTCAACTCATTGAACCTTTTACTTGGATCAATCCAATCATTTCAGGATGTCGTTCGTCTAACCTGTCTCAATATGTGTAAGATATGCTTAATTTTCGTTATAAACATTAGTTGCATAATATATTGACAGATGGTTAATTTTGGAGAAGAATAGAGGGTGATTTTTTAAAAAATGGAATTTTAATGTGAAGGGTGGTTATGATTTGAAGCATACACCTACGATTTCAGCGGAGTTTGAGGATTATCTAAAACAAAATGATATGACGTTGAGTCAATTTGCCGAATATTCAGGGGTTCATCAAAGAACGCTTAGTAATTGGATTACTCAGCATCGTCCTGTTTCTGTCCAGCAGCTAGACCGAATTACTGTGGCTATGGATTTGCCAGAAGGCTATTTTTACGATCTATACATAGAAAATTATATCATTGAACTTTCTCCGAATTTTAGGCGAATCGAGCCATTATTGTATCGTTGTGCGGAGTTGGACAAGCTGGATACAATCCGTCGAATGGTTGGTCATATTATGGACAATCCGCTGTATGCGTCCAGACTATTTGATGTTGCAGAAGCATTATTTGAACAGGGAAGACATGCTGCTGCGCTGCTGCTTTATGAGAATGTCGCAGAAGTGGAGAAATATCAGCATTCTGAACGCTTGGCCATATGTCAATATCGCATATTTACGATTCAAGTTGGAGACGATCAAGGTCTTAATCTCAAGGCAGCGACATTATTTGAACCTTTCGTGGAACGACTGGATGAAATAGATCAGCTTGATGCATTAAAGGATTTGGCGAATGTGTATCGTTCTTTGCGTTTATGGGACAGGCTTGATGTGATTGCTCGCAAAATGAAAGATAAAGCTGAAATCCAATACACATTGGAGCATCAGCAGAAGAAGCGAAACCATGCGCAACTTGAAAAGAAGCTGAGTCGCCCCCTGTTTGTGTATATTACCTATGCCGATTTATTGTGTGCCAGTGTATATGAAGCCAAAGGAGATTATGAGCAGGCATTAGAATATACATATGCCTACGCTAATTTAGATTGGGTCAAAGAGACGGACGAGGATACTCTGCATTGGATTAAACAGTTTCAAGATTGGGCAGAAGGTAATATTTACACCTATAAACTATTATCTGGAGATATAAGTGTACTAAACAATTATGTTGAATATATTGCTGCATCGCCAGATGCTTCTGAAAAAGAAATGGTTACAAAGCTGTTGAATGTTATGATGGCAGCAAACCGATATCAAGTTGATGTAGATGACATACTTAAACAGTTTGAAAAAGAGATTGATTCGATTACCCAACCACAACCATCTGTGGATATGTACACTCATCAAGTGGTTCCAGAACAATCAACACGTTTTAAATATGAGCTGGCTAAATACTACTTAAATAAAGGTAATTACTCATATGGATTTAAATACTTACTAGACGTGTTATCTAAATCATTAGTCATTAACAAAGAAGCTTTTTTCATTAGCTGCATAAAATTATTTGAGCAGTTCAAAAAATTTGCAGACTTCAGAGTGTGTACGAAGTATGAGAATTTAGTTAGAGAAGGGCGGAAAGAAAGATTATTTTATTATTAGTAGTAATCAATCATTTCTCAGTGTTGACTCCAAGCTGAAAAAATAAATGTATATGGAAAATGTAGAAAAGACTATTGCTGTGCAAGTAAAGCGGTCACTTTTGCCACAGATTTTAACCCACGCCTGACTTTATTCAGGAAATACGGAGGGGGTAGCAATGGAAGTAACATCCGACTGCATAGTGAAATAATAGTTGGGTTGGGTTTTAAGCTCAGTTTGTAGGAGTCTGTTGTATTTTATATATAAACATATGCCGACAAAATGCGCCTCTGGAATGTTCCGGAAGCGCTTTTTTTGTTAAGCGTATTTTAAAAAAATCCAAAAATTTACGTTTTGCATTAGGATATGACACAGAAGGGGGAATCATGCTGATGAATCCAGGTGTGACTTTACTTCGTGTCGAACGGGCCAGAAAAAGACTGTACCAAGTGCAGAAAAAGTATGGGTTTTTAACGCATCCTAGAGTAATTGAACAATCCATGAAACTGGATGAACTATTGAATCAATACCAAACCTGCAAAATGAAATCTTAGCTAATGTGTGTGCATGATGCATTTTAAAGGAAGACGAACTCCAATCTCCAAACTCCAATAAAGATCCTAAATTCTATACTATGAAGAGGTGGTAGCGCTGTTGAACAAACGAAATCCTGTAACCCCTTTGGGCTGGAAAATCAAACAAAAGCTAGTTGAAATTCAAATGGACCAGAGAACTTTTTGTGACACCTATCATATTCCTGCTAGCCGCTTATCCAATCTCATTCATGGAACACGCAAGGCCAAAAAATATAGAGAACAAGTATGTCAGTTGCTTGGGATCGAAGAATAACCATCACTCTCCTACAGGAATACAGGACAACCTCATAATATGTAAGCTAGAGTGGCAAAGGAATCCAGGTTTATTTAATATAGATTGTACATAGGATGCTTAATACAAGGAGTGGATGAAAATGTTCTCTAGAATGGCAGAGCAGAAGATTGCCGAGGCGATGGCCAAAGGCGAATTTGATCATTTGCCGGGAGCGGGCAAGCCACTGGTAATTGAGGATTTGTCACATGTTCCAGAGGAGCTTCGGATGTCATATAAGCTGTTGAAAAATGCTGGCATTTTACCAGAAGAGCTACAGTTGCAAAAGGAATGTGTCCAGCTACGTGACTTGCTTCACGCTTGCCATGAGGCAGGAGAGCAACAGCGGATCAGTCGCAGGCTGACTGAAAAATCGCTTCGTCTTCGGATGCTGCTGGAGGAAAGAGGGCTGAATACGTCGTCTGTATTTTATGAATATGAGTCTGCTGTGCGTCAGCGACTGGAGGAATAGAAGCGAGAGGAGCAAAGGGCGGAGTGCCCTTGCCCGTACATTTTGCTTTCCGTGCTTTGTCCCATTACCGTTGCAGTGCAGATAATTTCATGAGGCATTGCTTCGTTAGGATGACGGGTTCTTTGGGCAGTTTGTCCAAATGAAACCCAGCGATTAAATCCACAGCCTTCACAGGCTCGGGAGTATCCAGCAGCCCGGAAAAGTAGGCGAGCCAGCCAATGACGGCTTCCGGTGTAACTCCTTGCCGGCGCATGGCTCGGAGTGCTACGCCACCATGTCGCTTGGCCAGTCTTCGTCCATCCGGACCCAGGACAAGGGGAACATGTGCAAAACGCGGCGGCTGCAAGCCGAGAGCTTGGTATAACAATAGCTGACGGGGAGTCGAATCAAGAAGATCATATCCACGCAGCACATCAGTCATATGCATATCCGCATCATCGATGACGACGGCAAGCTGATAGGAAAACATGCCGTCTGCCCGTTTGATAATAAAATCGCCCCCCTCCGACGCAGCGAAAGATACATGACCAGCTACCTGATCATGAAAAGAAATAATAGCATCTGGATGTTGCGGTACTTTAAAACGAAGTGAAGGGAGTTTATGCTGTGCTTTAGCCAGAGCTTCTGAAGAGCTAAGGTTACGACATGTCCCTGAATATGCAGGTCCTTCACCAGACAGTCCGTGCGGAGCATGGGCGGTAGCCATAATGTCTGCCCGACTGCAAAAACAAGGATACAGTAAATCTTGCCCCTGAAGTTTCTCCATTGCAGATTGGAAGCGTTCCAGCCGCTGGCTTTGAGTGTAAGGACCGTAGGGACCGCCAATATCGGGTCCTTCGTCCCAATCCAACCCGATCCAGCGCAAATCCTCCATTATTCCTTGCGCCAATGTGCTGCGAGCTCGCGTCATATCAATATCTTCCATACGTAAAATATAGGTTCCGCCCAGGGAACGAACATGCAGCCAGGATAATAAGGCGGTGCGAGCGTTTCCTAAGTGTATCCATCCCGATGGTGTTGGGGCAAAACGTCCTCTAATGGGTTGAGTTTGTAATTCCATACGAAAGTTACCTCGATTCTGTATCCCGTGTTTCTATATTCCGTCCTTCAGCAATCCTTATTAACCATATTATAAAACGATCTTGGCGCGAGTGCATCTCGACAGGTATAGGAGCTAGCACCAGAAAGTATGCATACTTGCGATGACCAGACGGGAAATTTAAATATCTGTATAATAGATTTAGAAAACTTAGGCCCAACAGGTCGAGGTGAAATCCCTGTACTGGGGACCAGCTTAACATTTTTTACTCGTTTTTCAATAATTACAGGTAGTGAAAAATTCACAATAATATAGGAATTCAAACTTAGATTCTACGCCACAAGCGTATCATTGGAGAGATTTCATTGACAGATAAACAGTTGCCTATTATGCAAGTCATCCCCGAGCTTAAACATGCGTTACTATCCCATTCAGCGGCGGTACTGATTGCACAGCCGGGAGCGGGGAAAACAACAGTAACACCATTAGAACTGTTGCATGAGCCGTGGCTGGCGGGGCAAAAGATAATCATGCTGGAGCCGCGACGTTTGGTAGCACGTGCGGCAGCAGCACAAATGGCGAAAGCACTGGGTGAGTCCACCGGGAAGACCGTGGGTTACCGCGTTCGTATGGATACCAAGATAGGGCCAAGCACGCGGATTGAAGTGGTTACGGAGGGTGTGCTGACCCGGATGCTGCAACATGATCAGGCTTTGGAGGGAGTCGGTCTGATTATTTTTGATGAGTATCACGAGCGCAGCTTGCATGCAGATTTGGGATTGGCACTTGCCCTGCAAAGCCAGGCGCTGCTGCGACCGGATTTGAAAATATTAATCATGTCTGCCACTCTGGAGGCAGAGCCTGTATGCAGACTGTTAGGAGATGCACCCTTACTGGAATGTCCAGGCACCGTGTTTCCGGTAGAAACCTTGCATATGCCCAAGCCTTCGTCAGCCTCATTAGAGTCTTTTACGGCTGAGACGGTAGAAAAGGCGCTTCATGCTCATGAAGGCGATCTGTTGGTGTTTTTACCAGGGGCTAGAGAAATTCATAGAACGGAACGAGAGCTGACGTCCAGAAATTTGTCAGCACACGTCAAGATCATTCCGCTTTACGGCAGTATGAAGCTGGAGCAGCAGGATGAGGCAATACGACCGTCGGTTCCGGGCAGCCGAAAGGTTGTACTGGCCACCTCAATTGCCGAGTCCAGCTTGACCATCGCCGGGATCACAGTGGTAATTGATAGCGGACTGTCACGGGAATCGGTATTTTCCCCGCGTACCGGCATGAGCCGTTTGACCACCGTAAAGGTGTCCAAGGCCTCCGCGGATCAGCGACGCGGACGGGCGGGCCGTCTCCAGCCGGGCGTGTGCTATCGGCTGTGGAGCGCGCAGGAGCATACCGCGCACCCAGATGCCAGCCGCCCGGAAATCGCGGCGGCCGATCTGGCCTCACTCGCACTGGAGCTGGCGACCTGGGGCGTGCACGAACCCGCCGAACTGGCCTGGCTGGATGCCCCGCCTGAGGCGGCATACCGTCAGGCCACAGGTCTGCTGCGTCAGCTTGGCTGCCTGGAGGCCGCGGCCGATGGTACAGCAGGCGGCATTACCGCGCATGGGCGCGAGGTATCTGCCTTGGGCACCCACCCGCGCCTCGGGCACATGCTGCTGCACGCAGCAGCCCTTGGCTTGGCTCCGACTGCCAGCCGTCTGGCGGCGCTGCTGCAAGAGCGGGACCCGTTCCGTGCTCATGGCGGAACGGATTTGCGCCCGAGGCTGGATGCTCTGCGCGAGGCGGCTCACGCCCGCAGTACGCATAGCTTGCTGGGGGCGGCAGACGATACGGTGATTCGACGTATCGTGCAGGAGAGTCGGCAGCTGCTAGTCACGCTGCCGGACGCAGCCGCAGCGCAGGACGAGCCTGACGGCTCCGCGGCCTGCGGGCTGCTGCTGGCCTTCGCGTATCCGGATCGGATCGCGCAGGGCCGAGGGGACGGCCGCTTTTTGCTTAGCGGCGGTCGGGGCGCGCGACTCCGACAAGTGGAGTGGATGTCGCGTTCGACCTATCTTGTCGCCGCCGAAGTGGACGACGAGGGAGCAGATGGCGCCATTCAGTTGGCGGCACCGATTGAACTTCAAGAGCTGATCCAGCATTGCAGCGATTTACTGCTGGAACAAGCCAATGTATATTGGGATAGCTCCGTTTCAGCCGTGAGAGCCCGCAAGGTAATTCGGCTGGGCTCGCTCATCTTAAAGGAGACGTCTTACGAGCGACCTCCGGCAGAGGAAATCGCGGCTGCCTTAATGCAGGGTGTCCGGGAACGTGGTCTCAAACTGCTGTCCTGGAATCGGCCAACTCTTCAGTTGCAGGCACGTTTGATTTTTATGCATTTCTCAGCACCCGAGGAATGGCCAGACAGCTCAGAATCTGCGCTACTGGATTCACTGGAATCGTGGCTGTTGCCTTTTGCACTTGGAGCCAAAAATTTAGCTGATTTGCAACGACTGGACAGTAGCGAATTGCTGCTTGGCAGGTTGAATTGGGAACAGCGGCAGCAGCTTGAAAATGAAGCACCGACGCATATACGTGTACCCAGTGGTTCTCGTATTCCTGTCGATTATTCGCAACCTGAGGCACCTTCGCTGGCAGTGAGACTACAAGAACTGTTCGGCATGAAGGATACGCCTCGTATTGGACGTGGACGTGTGCCGATTGTGCTGCACCTTCTGTCACCAGCCCAGCGACCTGTGCAAGTGACATCTGACCTGTCCAGCTTCTGGAGCGAGACTTATTTTGAAGTTAAAAAGGACCTAAAAGGCAGATATCCCAAGCATTATTGGCCGGATGATCCACTAGAAGCTGTGGCGACTAACAGAGCAAAACCTAAGCGATGATCGGAAGCCGAACTTGAAGTAGACATCATTGCGAATTTTGTAAAATCGTTTAAACGTCAGGATAGTGGGGTAATAAAAAAACGAACCACTCAACAACAACAACATATTGGGAGGTAACTATCATGGCTAATAACTTAAACGATTATAATGAAAAGAAAATTGTTGGTGTTTTTGATACCGAGCAAGAAGCATCTCGTGCGATTGGACAATTGCAGAGCAAAGGAATCCCAAACAGTGAAATTTCTGTGATTACACGTGACCGTGACGACCTCAGGACGATTAGTGAGGAGACAGGCACCAAAGCACCAGAGGGCGTGGCTACCGGAGCGGCTACCGGCGGTGTTGTAGGCGGCGTCGCTGGCTTGCTGGCAGGCATCGGGGCTCTGGCGATTCCGGGTATTGGACCTATTCTTGCTGCTGGACCTATCGCGGCTACCCTTACGGGAGCAGCTGTCGGAGCGGGAGCAGGTGGCTTGGTCGGTGGACTGGTTGGACTGGGCATTCCAGAAGATGATGCTCGTCAATACGAGACATACGTCGATCAGGGCAAGATTTTGGTTCTGGTAGATTCCGCTGATCACCACCGGGATGTATATGATATTTTCCGCACCAACCGTTCTCTGAACGCGGATCGTTACAGAACATATGATGATACGGTGGCGGATACGCGGACAGATGCGTACACAGATACTAGAAGGAACCTGTAACCATCACATGGCTGGTGGAAACGTAATTTACAATAATTTGGCTCCGTCCTCTTTTATAGGTTTTCTAAAGCAGCAGTCTCCCCGTGAGGAGACTGCTGCTTTTATGTGCTAGCTACTGATTGAATATACCTAAGATAGATGATGCTTTGCTTGGCATTGGCACCATTATCCCTCTATATATTTTTACAGGATTGTCGTTATAATAGATTTATAAATTGCTAGATGTAACAGGAGAGTGACATGAGTCAAAAAGAGAGAATTTCCGAAGTCGCTTTGCTGAGAGGGTTGGCTTTTGCAGCCGTTGTTCTTCAGCATTCCGTCGCACACTATGCGGTTGCGCCGGGGGCGCGCATCCAGGACGGAGTTGTAATGACCCTATTACTGCTGTGTTCCAAATTTGCAGTACCTGTGTTTGTGTTCATTACTGGAATGGTGCTATTTTACAATTATGATGGGGCCTTAAAATATGGAACGTTTTTACGTAAACGATTCATGGATATCATCGTTCCTTATATCATATGGTCTCTTTTATACGAGTTGGGGAATCAGCTTGCCCAAGGTGGAGGATTTATTCACCCGTTAGATTTTTTCCAGAAGCTGTTGAACGGGAAAAGCAGCTATCATCTGTGGTACATCATTATGATTATCCAATGTTATGTGTTATTTCCCGTGTTTCGTTATGCTGTACGTCGTTTGTCTGCGCTACTGCCGTCAACATGGCGACCCGCTGCATTGGCTGGATTCGGCGTCCTCTATATTTTGCTTATGTTGGCGGTGGGACCCGTATATCAAGTGATGGATCAGCTCCAGCTTCCCGTCATTTCTTCTTGGTTTACCATATACGCTGACCGGAATGTGATCTATTTTTTCTTTTATTTTATATTAGGAGCGGCAGCTGGGATGAATGTCAAGCGTTGGAATGCTTGGGTTATCAAGGCGCAGTTGATATACTGGCTGCTCTTTATCGTGATTACAGGATACTTGCTGTATGAGATGATCGGTCAGTTCCAGATGCCGCGAGGTACGGTCCTTTCTTTTAACTATTTGTCTCTGCTGCGTCCGGTTATGGCTGTTTATTGCATCACGTCTATTTTTGTAGCTTATCGGGTAGCAACGTGGATTGCTTACAAGGGAGGACGTGCGGCGCGGGTGCTGACCGTCATGGGAACGTTGTCCTATGGAGCATATCTGATGCACGCCTTTATGCTGCGCGTAACCTACTATTTTGATGGAACGTTGTTTACAGATTGGAGTCACGTTCTTCGTACACTGGCTTCATTCGTTCTCTGTATAATCTTTTCTCTTGTTGGAACATGGTTGCTGGCACATTTGCCTTTGGGCAAATGGATCGTGGGGCTTCGGATTCGTCCCCGCCCGGCTGGAAGTCCGCCAGCCTTCCAAAAGCAAGCTTGATTCAGCGATAAAGTTATATTATTTCACAAAAAGTATCCCGAAGCTTTCAGAAGAAGGCCGAGGGATACTTTTTTAAGTGTTATTATGTTGTTTCAACATATGAAAAATTTACAATAGAAAACCATAAAATCACTCCTCAGCGCTATGCACACTACTCTATAATGCTTCATTCCATAGCTCTCGTCACCTTCAAGCAGGTCTCAAGGGACGGAGAGTTCTCGTAAACTCTCATATTTATGAAAGGAAATAGTCTATGGACGCAGAGTGGTTTATAATGGAAGATATGAGACTTGAATAAGGTGTAGAGGAGGTTGTGAAATGGCGTTTATGATATCCCAGCGGGCTTTTATCAAAATTTATCTGATCACAATGGTAGAGAGGCATCGCGGATATGGATATCAGATGCTCGAATCGATGAAAGATGAGTTTAGTAGTTTCGGATATGTTCCGCCTCAAAGCGAGGTGTACCGGGCACTGCATGAACTGGTTCAGGAAGGTGTTTTTTATCGTACCAAACGATTAAAAGGAACAGACCCGCGTGTAGATTTTCAGGAGATTGTGCTCTATCATTTTACAGACGATGGGGAGGAGAAAGCCCGACTGTACAAAAAGCAGGTCAAAGCTGATCTGGACCGTTGCTTAGGTATGCTGCATAAAGCGGAACAAGACAACTATTCCTAACTACGAAAGGATGAGAATGATGGGTAGAAAGCTGAAATGGGGAATTTTAGGCACGGCGGAGATCGCCAAAATCGCTGTAATTCCGGCGATTCAGCAATCCGAACGCGGAGAAGTACTTGGAATTGCTAGTCGTAATGCGGATAAAGCCGCTGAGGCCGCCCGGGAGTTCGATATTCCGAGAAGTTATGGAAGCTATGAAGAGCTGTTGGCTGATCCCGAAATCGGAGCGGTGTATATACCATTGCCAAACCATCTGCATGAAGAGTGGACCATTAAGGCAGCGGAGGCCGGGAAGCATGTTTTGTGTGAAAAACCATCTTCGCTTAGCTCGGCCGGGACAAGCCGCATGATTGAAGCATGTCGCCGTGCCGGAGTGACATTTGCGGAAGCTTTTATGTATCGCTATCATCCCAAACATCGAAGAATTAAGGAAATCATCAATAGTGGGGAAATTGGTGACATTCGCGGTATTCATTGTACTTTTACATTTAACAATACTGATCAGGCAGATAATGTACGCTTTAATAAAAGCATGGGCGGCGGCTCGTTATATGATGTGGGCGTGTATCCGATCTCAGCCGCTCGTATGTATTTGGATCGGGAGCCGGAGGCAGTGACGGTACATGCTTTATTTTCCCCTGAGCATGATAACGTTGATATGATGGCCTCCGGTCTGCTGGAATTTCCGGTTGGAGTCAACCTTACTTTCGATTGTGGCATGTGGGCAGCCAATCGTTCCAATATGGAAATTCTCGGTAGCAAGGGTACGATTGCAATGCCTAAGATGTTTGGTTGGGAAAGAACGTCTGTTGTACCGCAAATTTTCGTTCACGTTGGTTCGGTTACGCGTGAGGAACGTCTGAAAGGTTTTAATTCTTTTGAACTGCAAGCTGATGCTTTTGCCGAAGCGGTGCTTGACGGTATTCCGTTGCCATATGAGCCAGAAGATGCGGTAAGTAATATGAAAGTGATCGACGCTTGTATTGAATCAGCTCGCAGTCGAAAGCGGATAGAAATTGGGTAAGCGTGATCATCGTATTTCCGGAAGACATAGAAAAGCAGCCTGTCTATGGACAAGCTGCTTTTCTAGATGAACAAATACATAGATATTTTTAATGAGTTTTTGTACATTCGAGCATCACATATTTTCATCATAATCTGTGACATCACGCTTAGCGGCTGTCGCAGGCGAGTTCGATGTTCCGTATTTTTCCACCGCGTCCCATGCGCCTGCATCATCAAATCGTCCTGCATTCCGTTGGCGAACCTCACCTGCACCTTTGGGCGGCGGAGTCATAACCTGTTCCTCGATTGGACGGTCATTCGATAATTCTCGTGTTGGAGTGTGCTCGACTGTATAGGCTGTATATGGAATGGCTTGCAACCGTTCAAAAGGAATTTCTTCCCCGCTCTCCACACATATTCCATACGTCCCATCCTTCATCCGTTGCAGGGCCGCATTAACCTGCTCCAGCTCGTTTTCCAGCGACTCATTAATCGCCAGATCACGAGAACGTTCAAAGGTTTCCGTCCCTATATCGGCGGGATGGTTATCATAGGACGAGAGCTCACCTGTAGAATCTGTCAGTGTTTCTCCCAATTGTGTGTTTTCCTGACCGTTTTGTTTAAAATGTTTTTCTAAATCATTTTTCTGCTCCAGTAACATATGTTTCAGCTCTGCAAGCTGTGAATCGTTCAAATGGTTCATGATCATCTCTCCCCTTCATGGTCTGTATGAGTGGTGTGTATGCTCTTTTATACCCGTTCATAGACCTGAGCAATCAGCAGAGACTTTTATTCCCAGCCTAGAATGTGATATAAAAAGAATAGTGTGTTAAGGAGGGAAAACCGATGGATGAACATATGAAGCGTCGTCTGGATAAGCAAAAGCAGTTGTTTAAACAACTGGGCATTCAGCTGGACGCGCTCTCCATTCATGAGAAACAGTTTAAAAATAAAATGCGCGGCTATGATCCGGATGAGGTGGATGCCTTTCTGGATGAAGTGATCAAGGATTATGAACGCTTTTATGCCAATATAGCCGACCTGATGGACAAGTGGCAGGAGCAGCAGGCAACCATACGTGATTTGAAAAATGCACCCAAGCCTGCCACCGACTTTAATGCACTTGACCGTCGTCAACTGGAGGATATCATTAAGCAGCTGGAATATAGTGTGCGCCAATTAAAAGTGCGAGTACGCCCGGAAAATGACTATTTTCCAGAGTAAGGAGTAGTAAGCACTGTGTCGCTGCCTCTAATGTGGTATGATGGAAACATGCATTTTATCAAACATTTAATGAGGCACACATATAAAGGTGGTTAACATGAGTACCCATTTTTCCGTTAGTATCCATTGTCTGCTTCTTCTGGCTGAAGGGGCACCTGAGCGAATGACTTCGTCACTTATTGCTTCTAGCATTAATACAAATCCGGTAGTTGTGAGAAGAATTATGAGCCGACTCAAGCAAGCTGGTCTGGTGGATTCGTCACCGGGAGCGCGCGGCTTTCGTCTAAGCATGTCGAGTTCAAACATCAATCTGAAAATGATCTATGAAGCGACCAAGGATGAAGGCCCGCTGTTCGCCATCCATACCGACAGCAATCATAATTGCGAGGTTGGCAGGAACATAGACGCTTTATTGGATGGTTTATATACGGTGGCAGAGCAGAAAATCCAGGCGTTTTTCGAGACCGTTACGTTGCGAGATCTGGAGCAGGCTCTCAAACAGCGGGTTGGACAACAAAGTTCATCCGTGTAAAAGACGCCAGTAAGGAGAAATTGATATGAAAATCATCGTACTTTCAGACACCCATATGCCACATAGAAGCAAAACGCTGCCTAGTCGGCTTGTACAGGAGCTAAAAGGCAGTGACCTCATTCTCCATGCTGGAGACTGGACGGATTGGTTCGTATATGAACGTCTAACTGAATTTGCGCCTGTACAAGGCATTGCCGGAAACAATGATGGAACCGACATCGTGGAGCGTCTAGGCTATCAACGCATTGTTGAAGCCCAAGGCAAGCGGATTGGTATGGTTCATGGTCACGGCTGGCGCGGCTCGACAGAAAATATAGCACTGAATACGTTTAAGGGAGAAACGCTGGATTGCCTGATTTTTGGACATTCTCATATTCCTGTGGTCAAAAAGATAGATAATCTGCTTGTCCTTAATCCGGGGTCTCCGACGGACAAACGCGGTGAAGACGAATATTCATTTATCGTGCTGACGATTGAAGACGGGCAGATGGAGGCACAGCTTGTTCTTTATCCAGATAAACATTGATTTAAAAACCAACAACTGTTGATTAAAGGGGAAGCTATGGCTATTTTTGATTTAGAACCTATGAAGTATCATGTGTTGATCTGCAATGGAGGCACATGTATGCGACATGAGGGTGAAGAAGTTACCCAAGCAATTCGGGATGAAATTCGTAAACAACATGCAGAAGCATATATTCACACAACCAGAACTCGTTGTAATGGGCGCTGTCATGATGCGGCGGTTGTAATCGTATATCCGCAAGGGGATTGGTATGGTCAAATGACTCCGGCCTCAGGTACAGAGCTGGTGCAGAAGCTCGTAGCGGGAGAGAAGCTGGAGCCTCATCTTTTTCATGAGTGTACACGTAAATCCAGCTCGCAATAATCCAGTCAACTATTAATAAGAACATGAGTAGAGAAAATCTTCTAAAGATTTTCTCTTTTTTGCGTTTAATCCCCGACCTGAAAGGTAAAAGTATACTGTGGACACAATCCGATAGGGAGGGAAGAAAGATGACCCCATTTGAAGATAATCTGCATGGTAAGAATGAGCAAAAAGACCAGACAGGGAAAGGAACAACAGAGTCTAAACATCAGGAGCAGCCGATCAATCGTGATCATGCCGAGCAGTATCCGACAGAGCAGGAAAGCTTGTTTGACCGTTTTGAAATTGAACAGACGGTAGATGCCATTCCCGTAGAGGATTTAAAGATGGAAAGACAGGAGGAGAGAGACAAGGATGCAACCAAGCACACCTCTTCCAGTGAGAAAAAATATAATAGCAACGTATAATTTTCAACCAACTGGTAATATTTAAAAAGAAATCTCTTGACTTTAAGATATGTGCGATGTATATTAAGTTACGAAAAGTAATTAATTTTTCTCAGGAGGTAACAAAATGACTAAAGACTTCTTCACAGCGCTGAAAGACAGACGCTCCTATTATGGCATTAGTAAAGAACAAGTAATTTCTGACCAACGGATTCAAGAGATCGTAGAGGAAGCTGTGAAGTATACACCTACCTCTTTCAACTCCCAAACTTCACGTGCTGTAGTGTTGCTCGGGGAGCATCATGATAAACTGTGGAATATTACAGAAGATATTTTGCGGGAAGTGGTAGGCAATGAAGAACAATTCAAATCTACTGCTGAGAAAATGAACGGTTTCCGCAGCGGTTATGGAACAGTGTTGTTCTTTGAAGACAACAACGTGATAGCTGGTCTGCAACAACAATTTGAAGCGTATGCGGACAATTTCCCAATCTGGGCCAATCAATCTAACGGTATGCTGCAACTGGTTGTATGGACGGCTTTGGAGCAAGAAGGACTGGGTGCATCCCTTCAGCACTATAATCCTTTGATCGACGAAAAAGTGAAAAACGAATGGAACATTCCTGAGCATTGGAAACTGATTGCTGAAATGCCATTTGGTAAACCGACATTCCAACCAGGTGACAAGGAATTCCAATCTATTGAAGAACGCGTAAAAACATTTAAATAATGATCATAATAGTATGATTTTTCAGGTTTAACCTGAATACAGCACTGCGGATTATCCGTAGTGCTGTTTGTCGTTTCATTTTTTGGTTATGTAACCATTTGGATATATGAAGAAGAGAGGTTAATTCATCCGTAAGTAGGTGATATTATGTTTGAAATTGGATGAGAAGTTTACATAAGTGTGATTGCTTTTTTTGGCAGATGTTTAGCATTTGCGCGTATTTGAAGGAGGAATTAGGACATGAAATACGATTGCATTATTGTCGGTGGGGGAATCGCCGGATTGCAAGCAGCAATTCAATTGGGCAGATACAGCAGTCATCGGGTGCTGGTGATAGATTCGGGCTATGGTCGATCTACGCTGTGCCATCAGTATCATAACATTTTGGGTTTTCCTGACGGGATTTCTGGTGAAGAGCTACGAGGGCTTGGACGTAGTGAAGCCATGAAGCTTGGCACTGAATTTGTTGATGGCAAGGCGGTAAAAGCGACCAAGAGAGATGAGCTTTTTGACATTGAAGTGGAGGCAGGGGCAGTATATACGTCAAAAACGCTGCTATTGGCCACAGGGCTGACGGATCGCTTTCCAAAGCTGGAAGGGCTACAAGCCTGCCTGGGCAACAGTGTGTATGTGTGCCCCGACTGTGACGGGTATGAGGTTCAGGATCGCAGTACAGTCGTCATGGGGGCGGGCAAAGCGGGAGCTTCCATGGCCTTGATTTTATCAGCACGTACCGATCACCTTGTCTATGTCAATCATGAGCGTTCAGAAGTACCGAACGAGCTGATCGTGAAGCTGCGGGAAAAAGGGATTGAATATAAGGAAGCAGCCATTTCTGAAATTATCACGGGACAACCGGGCTGTTTTGAAGGAGTACGGCTGGCTGACGGACAAGTGATTGGAGCAGAGCGGGGGTTCTTAGCCTTTGGAAGCAACCATGTTCATTCAGAGCTGGCGGAGCAACTGGGCGTACATCTGCTGCACAACAAGCATATTGAGACGCATCCCCGCAGCAAAATGACAAACGTGGAAAATGTATGGGTGGCCGGAGACTTAGGGGCTCATGCCGAGCAAGCGACGGTTGCGATGGGAGAAGGAGCTATGTCAGCGATCTGGATACACAAGGTATTATCTGGTATAAAAACAAAAATACCGCAACTCTGAGAGCTGCGGTTTAGAACGATGGGCGTGTACTAGGTTGAAGATGAGGCTCGAAGCGTCTTAATTGATCGCTCATGCCATACTTGCGTAAGATTTCCATCTGTTTGTTACCGATGAGATCAAAATGAGGATAGGGCTGACGCTGATGTATATATTGGGGGTCCAATCCGTTATGCTTGCACCATAAGCGCAGCTTATCCAAGTCAGAGCACCCCACCTTGGTGACAGTTGTAATGCCTGGAAAGCGGTCATCCAGCCAGTAATGCGTTAGAAAAGCAATCTGGCCACGACTGACCTCTCTTTTCCAGCTCATCAGTTCCTGCCGGGTAATGCCAAATGCCATCGGTCTCATCCTTTCCTGGCTCATATCTAAAAACATGAGCTACTGCGCGGTTGTCCCATTATTTTCGTCCTATTGCTTGTATTATGATCCACATGGAGTAACACAATAACAGGAGAGCGTAATTGGCGATCTCCTGTTAGCGGTTTAGAGCCATCTTTCGGCCCAGCTCTCCACACCATTCAATGCATCACCTAGCTCTTTACCCTTACGTGTCAGCGAATATTCGGTACGCACAGGCCGCTCTGTGATGACATTGCGAAGGATTAGGCCGGAAAGCTCTAGTTCCTTGATGCGCTCGTTCAGCATGCGTTTGCTAAGATCAGGTATGGAAACTTGAATTTCACTAAATCGTTTGGGATGTTCCATCAAAGTATGAATGATGAGAGCGGTCCATTTTTTGCTGATGATCTGAAAGGACTGTTCCACCTTACCGCACAAAAGCTTAGGCTGCCTGTCGTCGCTCATCTGAATCCCCTCAATTTCATTGTTGTTTTAAACAGTATACTAAAAGTAACTCTGTATACCAATAGTAACTATAATGCATTGTATCAACTGTGACAATTTTAACAGTTTTTTCTCTTTCCTATCGTCAATCATACCACAGAAAACGTTATCATTACAGGATATATCGAATGTTCACGATTTCGCTAAAATTTGATTGACTTGCCCCTTATATTGGGTGTATTATGGGTTACGTTAATTCCTCAGGTAACTTTTAATAACCTCATCTTTTATAATGGGAAGAAGGAATATTTCATGGATTCAATGACATTTGTCTTATTTGGAGCGACAGGGGATTTGGCTAAACGCAAAATTTACCCTGCCTTGTATAATTTGTTTGTAGAAGGTAAAATTCCGGCTTCCTTTTCTGTAATTGGGATGGGGCGTCGTGAAGTGGCGAACGAACAATTTCAAAGTAATGTAGAGCAATCCATTAAGGATTTTTCCAGACATGTGAATGATGACCGTGCACAGATGGATCAGTTCTTAAGTGCTTTCCGTTATTGTGCATTGAACGTTAACCACCCGGAAGATTATAAAAAGCTGCTACAGCTTGCTGAGCAACGTGAAAATGACTTGGGAATTCCGGGGAACCGCATGTTTTATTTATCGGTGGCACCGGAATTTTTTGATGTGATTGCCCACAACATTCGAGAAAGTGGTTTGGCTGAAACAAAGGGTTGGAAACGACTTATTATCGAAAAACCATTTGGGCATGATTTGGAATCGGCACGCGAGCTGAATGATCGCCTAAGCAGAACCTTTGCTGAGGATGAGATTTATCGTATTGACCATTACTTAGGTAAGCCCATGGTTCAAAACCTGGAAGCTTTAAAATTTGCTAATCCATTGCTTCAAGGGGTTTGGAACAACCAGTACATTGCCAATGTGCAAATTACCGCTTCTGAGACTGTAGGCGTAGAGGAGCGAGCAGGATATTACGATCACTCCGGTGCTATTCGTGATATGGTACAAAATCACATGCTGCAGGTGTTGATGATGACGGCTATGAACAAGCCGGGACATATCACGGCTGACCAAGTGCGGGATGAAAAAAGTAAGGTGATGGACGCACTTCGTGCCCTTGATCCTTCTGATATTGCTTCCAACGTGGTTAGAGGACAATATACCGCAGGTGAGATCAACGGAAAAGCAGTTCCTTCCTATAAAGAGGAGCCGGACATTGGACCTGATTCGCAAAATGATACGTTCATTTCAGCTCGCCTTTGGATTGACAATGAACAATGGTCGGGTGTTCCGTTCTATATTCGTACCGGCAAACGCATGAAAGAAAAATCCACTCGTATCGTTGTGGAATTCAAAAAGGACAATACAGATCCTTATGCTGCTCAAGGGCAGCCGACCGATCCGAACTTGCTGATCATTCATGTTAACCCGGATGAAAAGGTAACGCTCCGTCTGAACAGTAGAGATCCGCTGAACAATGGTCAGCTGGAGACGGTTCTGATGAATTATCATTCCGAGGCCAAGGATGTCCCAGAAGCTTATGAACGCCTCATCTTTGATGCGCTGCGCGGCGATTCGACCTTTTTTGCTCATTGGAATGAAGTGGAGCTTTCATGGGTGTGGGTTCAACCCGTACTCGAAGCTTTTACCCGTGGCGAAGTCCCGCTTCACACATATGCGGCAGGCTCTTACGGTCCAGAAGCTTCAGATCAATTGTTGGAAGAACAAGGCTTTACATGGTGGTTGGACGAAAAGTCCGAAAGCTCAAAAAAAGCAGTCGTTCGTGCTTAGTCCAACAAAAAAAGTTTGTACAGAAATATATTTTTGCTACGGCAGGAGGCCTTTATAATGCAAGTAGGATTAATTGGTTTGGGAAAAATGGGTTTGAATCTTGGTAAAAACTTGATCGATCATAAGCATGAAGTTGTGGCTTACGACGTCAATGCAGCCGCAATTCAAGAAATGAAGGAGTATGGAGCTGCAAGTGCTTCTACTTTGGAAGAGCTTGTACAAGCAACTCAATCCCCTAGAGTGCTGTGGATTATGGTTCCTCACCAAATAGTTGATTCTGTGCTGGATCAGCTTCAACCAATGTTGTCCAAAGGGGACATCATTATTGAAGGCGGTAATTCTCATTACAAAGAGTCCATTGCTCGCCATGCTCGTCTGAAAGAATACGGTATCAGCTTTATGGATGCAGGAACTTCCGGCGGGATGGAAGGTGCACGCAATGGCGCTTGTTACATGATCGGTGGCGATCCAGAAGCTTGGGCGGTTGTTGAGCCGATTTTCCGCGATACAGCGGTGGAAAATGGATATTTGTATGCTGGTAAATCCGGTAGCGGACATTTCCTGAAAATGGTTCATAACGGTGTGGAATACGGTATGATGGCTTCCATCGGTGAAGGTTTTGAAGTGCTGGAGAAAAGCAACTTTGACTTTGATTATGAAAAAGTAGCGCGTGTGTGGAACAACGGTTCCGTTATCCGCTCTTGGCTGATGGGCTTGACTGAACGCGCATTTTCCAAAGATGCAAACTTGGATGAAATCCGTGGGGTGATGCACTCTTCCGGTGAAGGTAAGTGGACTGTTGAGGAAGCGTTGGACCTTCAGGCAGCAACTCCGGTTATTGCCTTGTCCTTGCTGATGCGCTACCGTTCGCTGGATGCTGATACATTTAACGGCAAAGTAGTTGCTGCGCTGCGTAATGAATTTGGCGGCCATGCTGTAGAGAAGAAGTAATAACGATATAAGTTAGTATCTATCCCCGTAGCTTCATGACTGCGGGGATATTGCTATATATATTTTTTTGATCATCAGGTTTTTGTTAAATCCTCGCTTATGCATATTTTTCCTTGTATATCCGCACAATAGGTAAAAAAAGGCGGAAGGATGAATTGCATATGTGCAAAAGATTTTCGTTATCGGCTGATTTGGATGAGGTAAGGGATCATTTTGGTATACAACGTGTGATGTATTATTATAAAACACGTTATAACATGAGTCCCACCCAGCATGTTCCAATTGTGCTGCATCAGGATGGAGAACGGGTGCTTGATGAATTTCGCTGGGGATTTATTCCTTATTGGGGTAAGGATTGTGTTAATGCAGACCTGAATACTGTTCGGGTAAATCCTAGTTATCGGAAGATGGCGGAAACCCACCGCTGTATTATTCCTTGTAATGGTTTTTATTATTGGCGAAAATTAGGCAAACGCATGTGTGCTGTCCGAGTGGTATTGCCGGAACAGAAAATGTTTGCGGTCGCGGGGCTCTATGAAATATGGCAGGATAGCCGAAAGGAGCCGTTACGCACCTGTACGATGATGACGGTTCAGGCCAATACGGATATACGTGAATTTGACAGCCGGATGCCCGCTATTTTGGAAGCAGACCAAATAGATTCATGGCTAGATCCGTCGATCCAGAACATTGATGAGCTGCTGCCCTTATTGCGCACGTATGAGCAAGGTGATATGAGCATCTATCCGGTGACCCCGCTGGTGGCCAATGATGAACATGATAGCCGTGAATGCATTCAGGAAATGGATTTGCAGTGGTCCTGGATTAAACCTTAAATGTATGAAGATTTGTATCCATTCTTGATCATAAGATTCCCGCCACCTGCATAGGTATGTATTGGGGAACAAGCGTCATAATCCGGGGAGAGGGGAAACGGCCGAAGGAGTATCTCATATGGGATGGAGGCGTTTGGAATGAGTAACGATACACTCATCCAGCTGCTGGTGCTCATGGTGACGATCATCGGTCTGGTCCAAAACCGGTAACTGACAGGTTCCAGAAGGCGGGAGAATTGCCGTAGGCAATCTTCCGTTTTTTTTGCATTAAAAAGCTCGCAGATTCAGGAAGCTTGCGGTACAATAGATGCTGGGCTACAGGTGACAAGACACCTGAATATACGTCTACATACGATGCATTTTTAAGGGAGAGCGAATCATGAGTGAATTAACTTCATTACCCCCAGCTAAAAAAAGAAAATTGCTATTTAGCGCAGGGCTTAGCTGGCTGTTTGATGCTATGGATGTGGGACTGCTTTCATTTATAGTGGCAGCTTTGGCTAAGGAGTGGCATCTGGGATCTGAGCAAATTGGACTGCTGACTGCAATGAATTCAATAGGAATGGTGTTCGGGGCCGCTTTGGCGGGGATTTTGGCGGATCGTTACGGCAGACGCGCCATATTAGTGTGGACACTTTTGATCTTTTCCATTGCCAGTGGCTTATCCGCTTTTGCGACAGGTCTCGGAATGCTGCTGGTGCTGCGTTTTATTGCTGGTGCAGGCTTGGGCGGGGAATTGCCTGTTGCTTCGACGCTGGTGTCAGAATCAGTGCCTGTAAAAGAACGAGGAAGAGCAGTTGTGCTGCTGGAAAGCTTTTGGGCGGCAGGCTGGATTCTTTCGGCTCTTATTGCTTATTTTGTTATTCCGAAATACGGTTGGCAAATGGCATTTATTCTCGGCGCAGTACCTGCGCTTTACGCTCTTTATCTGCGCAGAGCTATTGATGATTCACCGCGTTATAAGCAGCAAAGCGTCAAACTTCCGCTGCGTGCACGATTGGCTTCGATTTGGTCGGGACCCCATCGCAAGTCTACGCTAATGCTGTGGATTTTATGGTTTACAGTTGTATTTTCATATTATGGCATGTTCCTGTGGTTGCCAAGCATGATGTTTATGAAGGGATTTGAGCTGGTTAAAAGCTTTGAGTATGTCCTAATCATGACACTTGCACAATTACCAGGTTATTTTACCGCTGCCTATCTGATTGAAAAGCTGGGTCGCAAATTTGTACTGATCATCTACTTGTTGCTCACGGCAGTGTCCGCTATTTGGTTTGGAACATCGGAAACGGCAGGGATGTTGTTGGCTGCTGGTATCTGTCTGTCTTTCTTTAATCTCGGTGCATGGGGAGCTATGTATGCTTATACCCCGGAGCTGTACCCAACGTCTGCTCGTTCTACCGGTGTGGGTATGGCAGCTGCATTTGGCCGTATTGGCGGCGTGATCGGGCCTTTTGTGGTAGGTATACTCGTAGGACAAGGCATAGCGTTACCATCTATCTTTGCGATTTTTT
Organism: Paenibacillus sp. T2-29; assembly: GCF_052921365.1. NCBI lineage: Bacteria > Bacillati > Bacillota > Bacilli > Caryophanales > Paenibacillaceae > Paenibacillus > Paenibacillus sp. T2-29. Next base: position 539,407 of record NZ_JBREVE010000003.1, read on the forward strand.
TCGTAGCGATCCTGATCGGAGCAGCTGCTGTATGGTTGCTGGGTACCGAAACTAAAAATCAGGAGATTGACTAACCTTTACATTCACCTGTGTAAACATTCATAATACAAGAGAGAGGAGTGACCTGAAATGGAGCATACCTTTCTGCTCAAGGCAGACTGGAACGGGGGACGCAACAGCGATGGGCGTATTGAGGCCGGACAGTTGCGGACAGCGATTTCGATTCCGGCTGAGATGGGAGGCCCTGGTATGGGCACCAATCCGGATGAAATGCTGCTCGGAGCAGCTGCTACCTGCTATTTGATTACTTTGGCGGCGATGATGGAGCGTGCCAGTCTCCCGGTGGTATCACTGGCACTGGAATCCGAAGGGATTGTCGATGTAACGAACAACATTTTTACATATCGCCGAATCGTGCATCGTCCAAGAGTTCTATTGTCCGTCGATGCAACAGAATCGCAAATCGAACAAGCATTGCGCCTTGCAGAGCAGGCTGAAACCTCATGCATGATCTCGCGTGCTGTAGCAGGCAATGTAGCATTGTCTACAGAACCTGTGGTGGAGCGCGCCTCTTAAAGCAGTATCTGTAACAGGAGCAATCATTCCAATTGCCCGTCATTTTTTTAATCCAAGGAGGACACAACCATGACAGCACAACAAAAATTGCTCGTATTCGCAGGCTCTTACGCCGAATTGGAAGGTAACGGAGTTTATTCGTATACTTTTAATGAACAGACAGGAGCCCTGACACTACAGGGTGAGTTCTCCGGCTTGAAAAATCCTACATTTCTAAATGTAGACGTTAAAAATCGGAAGCTGTATTCCATTGGCGAGACGACTTCCGCTGCAGGAGCGAAGGTAGGCGAAGCCTCTGCTTTTGAAATTGACCCGGTTAAAGGCACATTTACTTTGCTGAATCGCGCGGAAAACGTAGGCTCCACAACATGCCACATTCAACGTGATCCATCCGATCGTTACCTGATTGTAGTCAGCTACCACGGAGGTATGGTAGGACTGATATCTCTGACTGAGGACGGGCGTATCGGTGAATTGCTGGATGTAAAACAGCACGAGGGCAAAGGAGCGCATCCTGAGCGTCAGGATCGTCCACATCCACATTCCAGTTTCTTTAGCCCGGACGGCCGCTTCCTGTTCGTACAAGATCTTGGACTGGATCTGATCCGTATTTATACCATTGATGACAGCAAAGGGCAACTGGTGCTGCACGGTGAAACGAAAACCCATGCAGGTGCAGGCCCACGTCACTTGACGTTCCACCCGAACGGTAAATTTGCTTTTGTTATTAACGAAGTGGATTCTTCCATTACTTCTTTCGCATATGATGCAGAAGCTGGCAAGCTTACTGAGCTTGAGAGCGTACCGACATTGCCGTCTGACTTTACTGGCGAAAACACAACTGCAGAAATTGCGATTTCACAGGATGGCGCTTATCTGTACGGTTCCAACCGTGGACATGATAGCATCGTAGTGTACGCTGTAGATGGAGCCACTGGCAAGTTGAGCTTGGTTGAGCATGTATCTGCCGAAGGCGAGCATCCGCGTCATTTTGCTTTGACACCTAATGGTGACTATATGCTCGTGGCTAACCGCGACACCAACAATATTGTTACCTTCAAAGTGGACAAAGCAAGCGGTCGCTTGACCTACACTGGACAACAAGTAACTGTGTCCAAACCAGTATGCGTGCAGCCTTTTTACTTTTCCGTGTAAAAATAGGGCAACATCAGAATTAATTAAGTAACGGTATGCGGCTTGTGACCGCTACGAGAACGGATTATTCTTCCGATCGCTGTTGCCCCCGGATTTCTTGGTTGTATGTTCAAGGGGAGAAATCCGGGGACAAAGGCGAATACTCCGCTTCTTCAGACAATACCGTCCTCTCCGCTGCTTTATTTCTTTTGGCAACCACTTGTTTATACAGAAAAAATGAATTTGCATATGTTGATGGTTTCGGTGAATTAACTAGGCATAAAAATTTATTAGTAGAAACGGCTCGTAGGATAACCTGCAGCCGTTTTTATTTTAGCGCTTAGTCACATCTAAGAAAGGTCATTGCCTACAAAATTATTCTTAAGTTTTAAGATCACAAATAAGATACGAATAATTTCGGTAAGAAAAGGGTACATATGTTATAAGCAGAACAGTTATCCCATTTGTAAATTTAGGACAGGCACTGTGACTCCATATATAAGTTGGGTATTTTTATAAAAATTTACATTTTAGCTGAGCATCGGTACTAGTTTGCTAGATGGTTGTTGTTTTGAGACAAACTTATGAAAAATGAGGATGACAAGGATAAGCTGAGTACGAAGCGGACAGATGGGTTTGGAGCAGCGATCGGAGAAACCATCTATTTGCGCAGTGGGCTACACACATTGCACGTATTCTAATAAGAGAGAGGGATTCAAATGAAAATAATCATTACACAAAAGGAAGCCGCCGACAAAGGAATCTGGAAAGAGATTATGGGGATGTTTGCTGTAACCAAAGAGGACGAGGTATGGCAAAATGAAGAGTTTATTCTCACCGAGGAACAGGCACGTCAGGTGGGATTACTAAAATAACAAAGGTAAATAGGACATGTCATCAAGTTTTAAGACCAAGTCTTAAAAAATCGTAACTTATTTTTTATGTATCTGATACACTTTTTAACCGTTCAAAGTTTATGATAGGTACACAAGGGTAATGAAGCTTACAGACACCGTGTACATACCCAAACGGCAAGGAGAGATCAGACATGATGAAATTAGCTTCGAAATGGACCGTATTGACTTTGATGATGATGCTGATTACGACGGCAGGGGCAACAGCACAAGGCTACACACCTGTAGCAGCTGCTGAAAATCAGGAGACCGTATATATAAACCAAATGGACATTCGCGATGGACAAATTTATTTGTCAGCAGATCCGATTGAATGGTACGAAGGCGCAGCAGCAGACAAAGCATTTGTGGAGCATGAAGGAAATACAGGATTGGACGGAGCGCCGGATGGCTACTACATCGTAAACAATTCCGTGCAAAATGACGTGTATCAGGTTGCACCAGATGCTTCGGTAGAGGTGCAGATTTATGATCACACAGGGAATATAGAAGATACAGACGTGCAATGGAACGAATCCATTCCTTTGGCACAATTTGAGAAGGATTTTGCCAAAAAGGATGTTCTGGACCTCAGCCAATTTCCATACCATGTTACGCTTCGTGACGGTAAGGTTGTAAAAATCGTGCAGCAGTTCATTCCTTAAACAATAAGCTTATACAGACACGTACTTCTTACTTGATCACAGATCAGGGAAGTACGTGTTTTTTATATTTTGTAACAAAAAAAGAGGATATCCATCCCATAAAGGGTGCGGATATCCTCTTCTCATCATATATATAATTAGAACGATTTTGCTGCGTCTACTGCACGTTGTACGGCAGAAGCAACGATCTCTTGTGCTTGGTCAGGAGCTTGGTTATGTCCTTCCAGTACAACCTTCACGATGTCTTTTACGCCGAAGAAGGTTAAGATGTTACTCATGAAGTTCAAAGACATTTCAGCAGCAGCAGCAGGCCCTTCGGAATAAACGCCGCCTCTTGCATTCAACAGGGCTACTTTAGTGTCAGTTACAAGACCTACAGGACCTTCAGCAGTGTATTTGAATGTTTTACCAGCTTGGTTCAGGTAGTCAATGTATGTGTGCAGTACAGCTGGAATAGTCATATTCCAGAGTGGGAAAGCAAATACGACTTTGTCTGCTGCCAAGAATTGATCCAGGTAACCATTAGCGATGTTTGCCAGGCGAGCTTCTTCTGCATTCAGCTCCATGCCTCTTGCGGATTTGAACGTACCGTTGATCATGTTAGCGTTCAGATAAGGAAGTTCGACGGAGAACAGGTCCAGCTCAGTGATTTCATCAGATGGGTGAGAAGACTTGTAGCTTTCCACGAATGCGTTATACAATTTAACTGTTGCGGATTCTTCAGCTGTACGATCATTAGCTTTGACAAATAATACTTTAGACATGATTTTATTTCCCCCTAAGTAAGTTGAATAAGTAAGTTTAGTTAGTAAGTTACCACGTAATATTACAATATAAAGATAATATCTGTCAACACTTCTATATTAAATTTACTTTGGACAGCTACTTTATTTTTTACACTGTAAAATTTGCGTGTTTCTTTTGCAAAATATCATTTTTGCGGTAAAATTTAAATGTAAAGTCTAATGAAGAGAATGCTTGGATAGGCGAAGAAGGAAATGAACATGGTGCCAGCAAGATATAACACCATAGTTGAACGAAAAAAGGTGAGTAGCTTGAAGATAGGTTTTTTTGATTCGGGATTGGGTGGAATTACAGTATTGTCTGAGGCGCTAAGACGTTTGCCAAACGAAAATTTTGTTTACATGGCGGATACGCTTCATGTTCCTTACGGAACGAAAACACCCCAAGAGGTGCTTGGTTATGTCAAGGCTTCGGTACAAACGATTCTAAAAGAGGATATTAAGGCATTGGTGATTGCCTGCAATACGGCTACAAGTATCGCGGTGGCAGAGCTAAGGAAGGAATATAAATTTCCGATTATCGGAATGGAACCAGCAGTGAAACCAGCGGTCGAGATGAACCGTGCCAATGGTAAAAGAGTTCTGGTGCTGGCGACACCGTTGACTTTAAAACAATCTGGTTATGCAGCACTGGTATCCAGAGTTGACGATCATGGAAGTGTGGACTCACTGCCTTTGCCGGAGCTAGTACAATATTGCGAACAGTTGAATTTTGACCGAACAGAATTGTTCAATTATTTTAACCATAAGCTGTCTTCGTTTAACCTAGATATTTATGGTACGGTCGTATTGGGATGTACACATTATCCATTCTATAAGGAAATTTTGAGAGAACTGCTGCCTTCTCATATTCAGCTCATTGATGGGAGCCACGGAACGGTCAAACGCTTGAAACAGGTGCTGTCCGAGCGTAATTTGCTGGCATCCCCGGTAAAAGTGGGTCAACCGCAGGACGGACACGTCACTTTTCTATGTACCAGTCAGGATGAGACCTATGTCCATAAGATGGAGCGGGCGCTTGAAATCTATGCGGAGCATGAAAAAATCTATTTTTAAGACAGAACGGCTGGCGAACAGGTGGGCTAGATCAGCAATCCGAAGCGCCAGCCGCATTATTTATGGATCAGATGCATAGGGAGGTTTTACATGGACATTCAACTCATCCTGAATGAGCTTTATGAAGCAGGCGTGCTTGAAAGCCGTATGCAAAATCTCAAACCGCTGACTGGCGGAACTTCGAGTGAAGTGGTTGTTGTTATGGACGGTACCAGACCACGATATGTAATTAAACAAAATGATCCCGCGATTGTAAAAGCCGAGGCAGAATTTTTACTTACCTATGCACAGATTGAGAAGCTATCTCGAGTGATTTATGTAGATTCCCTACATCGTTATTTGGTATATGCGTTCAAGCCAGGATTCACTAGGCAATATAGTGAAGGAAATAAGGGTGATTTGCTGCTCAGTCTGGCGACAGAAGTCATTGCACACTACAAATCCCTTGGAGAAGAACGCGAGTATGGTTATTCGGATCATCCGTTTGTGGAATGGAGAGATTTTCTGCTTCACAGAACAAAAGAATCCGAAAAGATTATACAAGACGTTTTACCCCCAGAGAATCATCGGTTCGTCCATACTCTTGTGGCCGGATCGCCGCAACGGAATCTTAAATATTTGCTTCATGGCGATTTCGGAGTACATAATTTTGTGTTTGCAGAAAATGGTACATTGACAGGTATTATTGATCCTGATCCAGTAGTGGGAGAGCCTCTGTATGATTTGATATACGCCTTTTGTTCTTCACCGGATAGGCTGACCGTCGATACCATTTTGCCAGCGGTAGAGATGCTTAGGCCAGAGATGACAGGGGAATATGAGCTGAACAGGGAAGTGCTACAGGGATTATACTTTCGTATAGCTACCTGCATTCGCCATCATCCGGGAGATTTAGGCCAATATACAGAAGCGTGGAACTACTGGCTGAACAGGGTTCGCTGAAAGGAATAGAAAGCATGAATATACAAGGATGGAATCACATTTGCTTTTCAGTGTCTAATTTGGAGAAGTCTATACAATTCTATCAGAATGTACTGGATGGAAAACTACTCGTTAAAGGACGTAAGCTGGCTTATCTGGATTGTCTAGGAATGTGGTTGGCTCTCAATCTGGAAGAGGATATTCCGAGAAATGAAATTCATCATTCCTACACGCATATTGCATTTTCGGTAGCGGAAGCGGATTTTGAAAGTATGCTTAACAAGCTGAGAACACTTAATGTCACCATTTTGCCTGGACGGGAGCGGAATGAACAGGATAAAAGATCAGTCTATTTTACAGATCCAGATGGACATAAGTTCGAATTCCACACAGGACAATTGCAGGATCGCTTGGAATATTATAAAAATGCTAAAAAACATATGACTTTTTATGAATGAGTAAGCGTTATCAAAAAATGATGAGCAAATTTTGATTTTACATACGGGAGCGGAGGAATACAGAAGTATGTCATTGTCGCAGGAAAGTGGCTCCAAGCAAGCGCAGGCCGTCAAAACGATGACGGTTTTCGCAATTACTTGGCCGATCTTCATAGAAATGCTGTTTCATATTTTGATGGGTAGCGTGGATACATTCATGCTGAGCCATGTTTCAGATGAGGTTGTATCGGCTGTCGGTGTATCCAGACAGTTGATTGAATTTACGATTATACTCTTCAATCTGCTTGGTCTTGGAGTAGGTGTGATCATTGCTCAGTTATTGGGTGCGCAAAAGCATGTGGATGCAAGCCGTGTTACCGCATCGGCACTAACCTTTAATCTGGTATTTGGCCTGGCGCTAAGTTTGATGTTTATCGTAAGCCGGGATTTTTTATTATCCTTCTACCATATTACTCCGACAATCAAGGAAAATGCAGAAATCTATATGATGCTGGCAGGGGGTTCGCTGTTTCTGGAAGCCCTTATGCTAACCGCAGGACCGGTCATTCGCTCGCATGGTTTTACCAAAGATACGATGATCGTAGGCATCGGCATGAATATATTGCATGTTGTGGGGAATGCATTGCTCATATACGGCTGGTTTGGTCTGCCGCAAATGGGAGTGGCGGGAGCAGCGATTTCAACGGTTATTAGCCGCGTCGTAGCATGTGTGTGGATTTTTATCCTGCTGTACAAACGTGTAAGTGCGCCCATTCGTATCCAATATTATGTACAGCTTCAATGGAGCAAGCTGGTGGCGATCCTCAAAATTGGTATTCCTGCCGGGCTGGAATGGCTTTCTTATCAGCTTAGTCAAATGATGGTGACCCGATTTGTCAGCTTTATGGGTACAACAGCGATTGCAACTCACTTCTATACGAATACGATTGTGTATTTTTTTATGGTATTTGGAATGGCCGTCGGCGAGGGAACCGAAATTATTGTGGCTCGCCTGATTGGAGCTGGAGACAAGGAAAAAGCATATCATCAACTTTTACGTAGCCTGAAATGGTCACTAGTCATTACGATTGCTGTGATCGTGGCTGTATCCTTTTTCCGATATGAAGTGATGGCAATCTTTACGGATGAGCCAGCGATCATTCAATTAGGGGCAGCGATTTTGTTGTTCTGTATATTGCTAGAGCCGGGCCGTGTGTTTAACCACGTGGTCATTAACTCCTTGCGAGCAGCAGGAGATGTTCAGTTCCCGTTAATGATGGCCATCATTTCAATGTGGGGGATTAAAATCCCGTTAGCATATGTGCTAGGCATTCATATGGGATATGGTGTACTGGGTGTGTGGATTGCACATGCATGCGATGAATGGGTACGAGGTATTTTTCACTATTTACGCTGGAAAGGCCGGAAATGGCAACACAAATCGCTGTTATCAAAGGCTGAGTTACAAGCGGAATCAGCATAAAGCTCATAGAGATACTAGAGCAGACATTTTCCAATTGAATTGGTTGATGTCTGTATTTTTTTGCAAAAATAAGAAAATTGGGATATTCAAACTTTTCAAAAATTGCTAGAATATAGTAACCTCGAACACAGTAGAGGTTTTCAAAGTTTCAAAGACGGATGGTTTCCGATTGAATCCATGAAGGAGGGAATAAGATGGAACGTAAAGTGCATATCATTCCTTACCAAGTGATCAAGCAGGAGCAACAAGTGAATGAAATACCGCGAGGGGTGGAGCTGATCCAGGCTCCTGCGGTATGGAACCAGACTCGAGGCCGAGGAGTAAAGGTAGCGGTGCTGGACACGGGCTGTGATTCGGACCATCCGGATCTGAAGGCACGCATTATTGGTGGCCGCAATTTCACGGATGATGATGAAGGTGATCCGGAAATTTTCAAGGATTACAACGGTCACGGTACACATGTGGCAGGAACCATTGCGGCAGCGGAAAATGAGGATGGTGTCGTAGGTGTCGCCCCGGAGGCGGATTTGCTCATCATCAAAGTGCTAAACAAGCAGGGTTCCGGTCAATATGACTGGATTATCCAAGGTATCTATTATGCGATTGAGCAAAAGGCAGACATCATCTCGATGTCGCTTGGCGGCCCTGAGGATGTGCCTGAACTTCATGAAGCAGTAAAAAAGGCTGTAGCCAGCCAAATCCTGGTCATCTGTGCAGCTGGAAATGAAGGAGACGGTGACGATAGAACGGACGAGCTCGGCTACCCCGGCTGCTACAATGAAGTAATCAGCGTAGGTGCTATCAACTTTGACAGACATGCCTCAGAATTCAGTAATTCTAATAATGAGGTGGATTTGGTTGCACCAGGAGAAGATATTTTGTCCACCGTTCCGGGCGGAAAATATGCGACCTTTAGCGGAACTTCGATGGCTACTCCGCACGTAGCAGGTGCATTGGCGTTGATTAAGCAGCTGTCAAATGCAAGCTTTGAGCGTGAACTCACCGAACCGGAATTATACGCCCAACTCATCAAACGCACGATTCCACTCGGCAATTCTCCTAAGCTTGAGGGCAACGGACTGCTGTACTTGACAGCAGTGGAGGAGCTTTCCCGTATTTTCGACACGCAACGCGTAGCGGGAATATTGAGTACAGAATCATTGAAGGTTAAATAAGTCGTAACCACGGATTATAGCGACTCTCCTAAGCGGAGAGTCTTTTTGTGCGCTTCATATATTTGGCACACCTCCATTTACATCGCATTCATATGTCGGGTAACATGTATTTTAAGGAAATAGTAAAGAACAAAAAGTGGGGAATTAGCATGGATCATATGATTGAAAAAGCCAGCCAGCTAAGACATACAGGACAGGCCAAGGAAGCGCGTAAGCTTCTATTAGAGGCGCTGGAGCAGGAGCCTAAAGATGCGGAGCTATGGTATCAGACAGCCTGGACGCATGACTCATTGGGCTTGGAGAGGGAGGCGGTTCCCTTTTATGAAAAAAGTCTAGGTATGGCACTATCCGCAGAATCCAGGAGAGGAGCCATCCTGGGATTAAGCAGTACATATCGTGTACTGGGAGAATACGGGAAGGCCATGGAGGGGCTGCTCATGGAGTTAGCTGAAACGACTGCTGACATATCCATACAGGAGTACTCCCGTGCAATTCAATATTATGCTGATAAGTTGGACCAGATCGAGGGCATAAGTGCATTGTGTATATGCGTTTCCTACATAAAAAGATCACAGTCAGAGAGCATGAAGCCTCTTTATCTGACTGTGATCGTTTGCTATTTATTATCTAGCTATAGGACCGTATCTGGATGAGCTATGCTGCAATTATTGCGCACCCTCAGTAACAGCGATTTCTTTCTCCAGGTTTTCTCTGGACAGGTTGGCGGTCAAGTAATCCGGTGTATCGGGTAGCACAAGATGTAGATTGGATTTTTGGCAAATGCGAATTGTGCACTTGTCGACAACAAAATCAAAAACATGCCCGCCTCCAGTGCGTTCATCATTGATAAAATGGAGATGAAATCCGGCTACTCCAATCCCTTGGGCGTAAGCAGGTGTCCAAAAGCCTGTGATCACGCCGGAAGCGTCATTAAAAGTAAAGGTAGGCTGTGACTTGGTTGCTTCGATAAAAGGTTTGTAAGGCTTCACTTGATGAGGCACGGTACGTGTCTTTACTTCACGAAAAGTGCCATCCATACGGAATGCATAGAACAGATTCCGGCTTGGAAACAGCTTTAGCAGCAGAGCTTCCAGCTCTTCACGGTGCATGGGATGATCAACAGTATATGTGAAATCTTCGCGGAAAAAGGTGACGGTGGAAAACGGAGTGGTTTCTTCCGGTTTTACGCGATGGGCCGTACCGTCTGGAAGCAAGTGATAAAATTCACCATCGAACGCGATCATCTCGCCATTCAGTTGATCAAAGGTACCGAGTCCAAAATCCCCGTGCTTTTGCAGCTCCTCAAAGGCAACAACTCCGTCATAAAGACCATCTAATAAAGCAAGCATGGTGGACGTTTGGTAAATATCATGATCAGTTTCTTGCTTGGTTTCCAGTTCTGCAACGGTCATGGCAATACACTTCCTTATTATAATTGTATGCATTTATTTTTGTTCTTTTTCAATAATAAACGTAAAATTTCAGTAAATAACATAAATAACTCAAAAAAATCATTAAAAAAACCTCAAACTTCCTAATTGTCATAAAGCCGCCACGAGTGATCCGTAGTCAAGACTAGTTTAATTGGTTTGGCAGCAGCTTGCGTCCCAATTGGACATTATCCTGATAGTCAATCGGGATATCAACGACCACAGGACCATCCGTAAGAAGTGCCTGCTGCAATACGCTTTCCAGTTCTTCAGGAGAGTGCACGCGTAATCCGGTAGCCCCAAAACTTTCTGCATATTTGACAACATCGACATCTCCAAATTTTACGCCAGACGTTCTGCCGTATTTAATCTGCTGTTGAAAGGCAACCATGTCATAGGTACCATCTCTCCATACAATATGCACAAGCGGAGAGTTAAGGCGTACAGCGGTTTCCAGCTCCATGGATGAAAAAAGGAAACCTCCGTCTCCAGAAATAGAAACGACTTTTTGACCAGGATTGACGAGTGTAGCAGCAATCCCCCAAGGCAGTGCTACGCCCAATGTCTGCATTCCGTTGCTGAATAGCAGGCGCCGCGGTTCATACGAACGGAAATAACGTGCCATCCAAATGTAGTGTGAACCGACATCACAGGTGACTGTGACGTTATCATCAATCAGGCTGCGAAGTGTGCGAATAAATTGCAATGGATGAATCAGAAAATCATGCTTGTGGGCTGGAACAGCTGCTTGCTCGTTCAGATCATGGCGTAGACGATTCAATTGGTCGCAGGAGGATTTAGGTAGCTTTAAGGTAGGTAACTCTTCTGCGAGTCCACTCACAATCAGGCCTATGTTCCCGATTAATTCGTAGTCTGGTTGATAATCATGATCAATATCGGCTTGATGGTCATCCAGATGAATGAGTGTTCGGTTTGCCGGAATGTTCCAGTTTTTTGGGTCGTATTCGATAGGATCATAGCCAATCGTCAGTACCAAATCTGCGGCTCCAAGAAGCATATCACCCGGTTGATTTTGAAACAGCCCCACTCTTCCAAAATAGTGGTCTTCCAGTTCACGGGAGATGGCTCCAGCGGCCTGGAAGGTTTCGACAACAGGCAGATCTGTATCTCGAATAAGAGCACGGATAGCTGCGGTGGCTTCAGGCGTGCTGGCTTTCATACCGAGAAGAAGTACGGGCAGCTTAGCTTTTCTGATTTGGTCTGCGACTTGTTTGATGAGCGCGGCAGGGGCGGTTCCAAGTTGGGGAAGGGAAACCTTCTCAATGGCTGTTACTTCGGATGACGAAGTCAACACGTCCTGCGGCAGGCTGACAAATGTGGCTCCAGGCTGGGCTGAGGTCGCAATCCGAAATGCATTAGCAATTGCTTCGGGTACATTATCGGGGTGTTCTACTTCAACACTGTATTTGGTGATGGGTTCGAATAGTCCGGCATTATCCATAGATTGATGTGTGCGTTTCAAGCGTTCGGATCTTGGGACTGCACCCGCAATGGCGACGACAGGATCACTTTCTGCATTCGCGGTGACAAGTCCTGTCGCCAAGTTAGACGCGCCTGGACCTGAGGTAACAATGCATACGCCCGGTTTACCGGTTAATCGACCGACCGCCGCTGCCATAAAGGCGGCATTTTGTTCATGACGACATACGATCAATTCGGGCCCCCGATCTTGAAGAACATCAAAAACAGAATCGATTTTGGCACCTGGAATGCCAAAAATATGGGTAACCCCTTGCTTGATCAAGCAATCGACAACAAGGTCGGCTCCTTTTGTATCGGATATAGTTTTAGTTTCAACAGCTTGCACTTTTGTACTCAATGCTACCACCTCTTCTTCTTCGTCTGTGAAATAAATTAATGAAATACTTTCAATGTAAATCAATGGATGTATATTGCAATTATAATACAATAACTGGTATTTTCAAGAAAGAAATTTTCAGAAAAAAGAAGAAAATCATATAAAACGTTTTCAAAGTTTGATTTATCGCGGAAATTAAAATTTGTGGAATTTTCTTGTGGTTTCGGTTATCGAGAAGGGTTAAGAACAGATCTCCCCAAAGGGGGGGAGATCATTTTTATCCGCTCACATGATAAAAATCACTTTCCTCTACAAAGGATAGCGGTTACAATGTAATTGTTGTTAACGTAAACATTAAATTTAAGGTGAAGTAAACCAGTATGACATGATGTACAGGTATCATATTATAGCTGTATTGCCCTGTACAAATCATATGGATTTCTTACTGCTATGGACAATGTAATTGTTAAAAGGAAAGTAGTGTCTCGGGAATTTTTGTTAACGTTAACAAATAGCTAAGAAACATGATTATAGAAGGGATGAGAAAGTAATGACCAAAACGTTTTTAGACGAAAACTTTTTGTTGAGCAATCCAACGGCTGAAACCTTGTATCATCAGTATGCCAAGGATATGCCGATTATTGACTATCATTGTCATTTAAGTCCACAAGAAATTTATGAAAATAAAAAATTCAAGAATATTACGGAAGCTTGGTTGTACGGTGATCATTACAAGTGGAGACTTATGCGGGCCAATGGGGTCGAGGAGCGATTGATCACGGGTGATGGTGAAGATTATGACAAGTTTCTGGCTTGGGCCAAAACTGTTCCTACATTGATCGGTAACCCGCTGTACCATTGGACGCATTTGGAGCTTCAACGCTTTTTTGGTGTCTATGAGTTGCTGAATGAACAGAACGCACCTGTGATCTGGGAAAAGGTAAACCAAAAGCTGCAAGGACCGGGCTATGGGGCACGTGATTTGATTGTGAACTCAAAGGTAACTGTGGTGTGCACCACGGATGATCCGACCGACCATCTCGAATACCACAAACAAATTAGCAAGCTGACCGATTTCCCAGTAGCTGTGTTGCCAAGTTACCGTCCCGATAAAGCTTTGGAAATTAATCGTGAAACCTTCCAGCCATGGGTGGCTCGATTGGGTGAAGTCAGCGGATTGGATGTTTCCGGGTTTGAAGGATTTTTGAATGCGCTGGCAAGCCGGGTGCGCCATTTTCATGCTGCCGGAGGTCGGGTATCTGATCATGCGCTGGATACTGTAGTTTTTGAAGAAACAACACCGGAGGAAGCAGCAGCCATATTTAGCAAGGCGCTGGAGGAAGGCCATGTGACTCCTTTGGAAGAGGCGAAATATAAGTCGTACGTTCTGGTCTTCCTTGGCAAACAGTATGCAGAACACGGCTGGGCGATGCAGTACCATATTCATGCGCTGCGTAACAACAACACTGCGATGTTCCGTCGTTTGGGACCGGATACAGGCTATGATGCTGTAAATGATGGCTCCCTCGCTCGTCCACTGGCAGCATTACTGGACGCACAGGAACTGGCAGGAGGATTGCCGAGAACCATTTTGTATTCGCTTAATTCGGTTGACTATCCAGTATTGGCAAGTCTCGCAGGCAGTTTCCAATCCGGCGGTACAGTAGGGAAAATCCAGTTTGGTACCGCATGGTGGTTTAACGACCATATCGAAGGCATGCAGGAGCAGATGAAGCTGCTGGCTAATTACGGAGTGCTGTCCCGCTTTATTGGCATGCTGACGGATTCCCGCAGCTTTCTATCCTACACACGTCATGAATATTTCCGCCGTATCCTTTGCGATTTAATCGGAACGTGGGTTCAGGAAGGCAAGGCCCCTGAGGATCTGGAACTGCTCGGAGCCATGGTACAAAATATTTGCTACAATAACGCCGAGCAATATTTTAACTTCCCAACGGTTGTTCATAGTAAGTGATGCTACTCTCTAAAGTGAGACCTCACTAACTTCAGAGAAAAGGAGCTCTTGCTAGGAGCTTGTACCAAACTCCCGGCAAGAGCCATTGAAAAACAAAATAGATATCAATGAATATGTGAAAATAATTACAAGTATAGAGGAGTGTGTAGGTATGGGAGTGCCTATCGTGCAGGAGAGCGTCCAAACTGACAACAAGACAGGTGAGCATATTAGCCTGAAAGAAAAGATTTCGTATGGTATGGGTGACTTTGGAAACGGATTCATGTTTGATTTGGGGCAGCTGTATTTGCTGAAATTTTTTACGGATGTAGCAGGGGTCTCTGCTGGAGCCGCCGCAGGCATTTTCTTGGTCAGCAAGCTGTTTGCCGCCGTCTGTGATCCTATTGTCGGGTCCTTTGTTGATTATCGCAAACATATCGGTACACGTGGAAAATTTAGACCTTTTCTTATCGTTGGAAGCGTTATCCTTGCAATTCTTACGATTCTTACCTTTATTTCGCCGAATATTTCACCCACAGGCAAACTCATTTACGCCTACGCGTCCTATATGATCTGGGGGATCGGCTACTCTATTGTTAATATTCCATACGGCTCGCTGGGTGCTGCCATTACGCAGGATACTCAGCAACGTGCTTCGTTGTCATCTTTCCGTCAGGCAGGATCACTAGGCGCATTATTCGTAACCAGTGTCGTGGTCATGCCGCTTATTTTATTGTTTCCTAACCATCATGTCGGCTATCCGGTAGTCATGGGGATTATGTCATTCATTGGTGTGATCGCTTTCATCATATGTTACCGTGGAACGAAAGAACGTATCATTAGCCAGTCCGGGCCAAAAGAGAAGCTATCTTTAGGCGTGATTGTGCATACCTTTACGAATAATAAACCCTTGCTGGTACTCGTTTTAATGACGATTTTCACCATTTCCGCTTACAATATCAAGTCCGCACTGTTGATCTATTTTGCCGAATATAATTTGGGGCATGTAGAATTAATGGCATATATGAATTTTATTATTATCGGTTCGTCGCTGCTGGGTGTATTGTTCCTGCCCAAACTGGTACGGCGCTTTGGTAAACGAAAAACAGCCATCTTGGGAATGCTGGTTAGCGTCATAGCCGATTCCATTAACTTTTTGATGCCTTCCAACGTATATATTTTCACAATTCTGGCGAGTATTTCGTTCATTGGTATTAGTATTCCCAACGGGGTTACCTGGGCATTTGTGTCCGATATTATTGATTACGGCGAATGGTCATCCGGGGAGCGCAAGGAAGGGATTACCTATTCACTATTTAACTTTTCACGTAAATTGGCTCAATCCTTGTCTGGCTTTCTATCGGGTATTGGCCTGGCGCTTGTCGGGTATGTACCGAATGTGGTTCAATCCTCTGGAACGCTGCTTGGAATCAAAGCCTTGCTTTGTCTTTATCCGGCTGTTGCCTTGGCTTTGGCCATGCTGGTAATCGGTAAAATGTACAAGCTGACGGACAGCAGACATGCAGAAATGGTTCAAGAATTACAGCGTCGACATGCGGACAACCGCGTATAATTTGTGAAAGTCTTCTTTTCCGGGCGGCTCCTGTGGTATGGTGGGTATATAATCTTTTTAGAGCCTCACTAAGGAAAGGATACGTATATGGCAGCTACTATTAAAGACATTGCCAAACTGGCTAATGTTTCCCATACAACCGTCTCCCGGGCGCTCAATAACAGCCCGCTGATTAAAGAAGATACGAAACGCAAAATTATGGAGTTGGCAGAGCAACTCAATTACATTCCAAATTACAATGCTAAAAGCCTGGTTCTCCAGCGCTCGCATACGATCGGCCTGTTTTTCACCAGTATTTCTGAAGGCACCAGCTCCAGCTTTTTTGCGGATACCATCCGTGGAGTTAATAACGTCATCGGGGTGGATTACAATCTGTTTGTGCGAGGAATTGACGATTACGCTGATTTTTCTGCTATTCATCGCAAGCGTTTTGATGGCATCATTCTGATGAGCCAAAGCGAAGCGGACAACCCTTTTATTTATCATGTACTAGGTCAAGGCATCCCGCTAGTTGTACTGAACCGGCAGGTGTCCGGAGCCGGGATTGTAAATGTGATTTCTAATGATAAGGAAGGCTCCTATGAAGCTGTTTCCTTTCTCATTGAAAGCGGGCATGAACGCATTGCGATCATCGAGGGGGTAGAAGGCTTCAAATCGACCCAGCAACGCCGCGAGGGTTTCATGAATGCATTAATTGATCGTGGTAAGCCAATCCGACACGAATATATCGTGCAGGGTCACTATGATACTGAAAGCGGAAGTCTGGCAATGAAGCAGCTGCTTGCCTTGAAAGAACCACCGACAGCGGTGTTTTGCTCTAACGATGATATGGCTATTGGTGCGATGAATGCGGTATTTGAAAACGGCTTGAAAGTACCAGAGGATATCTCTGTCATTGGTTTTGACGATATTGGTTTCTCGATGTATACGACTCCACCATTAACGACGGTCAAAAGACCGATTGAGCAGATTAGCGAGCGCGGAGCCGCTTGCATTCTGGAACGAATTCAGTCACCGTCCAATGAGGGCGAGCTTATATTTATGGAAACCAGGCTCATGAAGCGGAAATCGACGGCAGACAGACCACGCTGAGTTTTGTTATGTAAAAGAGGCAGGAACAATGCTCAAGCACTGTTCCTGCCTCTTTTTTGTTAAAATGAGCACTGCTTCGTCATGTATTTAACGAAAGAGATTGGTTTTAGCCAGTTCAACAATCTCGTCTCCGCGTCCGTTCAGCACGGCTTTCATCATCCACAGTGTAAAGCCTTCTGCTTGCTTAAGATTAATTTTAGGTGGCATGGACAGCTCCTGACGGTCCACCACCACATCTACCACAACAGGGCCGTCATGAGCCAATGCTTGCTGAATGGCATCCTCCAACATCGTAGGATCTTCAACCCGAATGCCCTTGAGTCCCATGGCTTGCGCTACAGCACCAAAATCAGGGTTAACCAGTTCAGTCCCGTTTTCCAGAAATCCGGCTGCTTTCATTTCCAACTCGACAAAGCCAAGAGCGCCATTGTTGAAAACAATAACTTTTACAGGCAGTTGATGCTGTTTTAGGGTGAGCAGGTCGCCCATCAGCATCGTAAGTCCGCCATCGCCTGAGAGGGCAATCACCTGTCGGTCAGGCTCAGTGGCCTGCGCACCGATTGCCTGCGGCAGTGCATTTGCCATCGTACCATGATTGAAGGAACCGAGAAGTCGGCGCTGACCGTTCATTTGTAAATAACGCGCTGCCCATACTGTGGGAGTACCGACATCACAAGTGAAAATAGCATTTTCCTCGGCGGTATCACTAATAACTTTGGCGAGATATTGCGGATGGATCGGCATATGACCTGGCTTACCAACCGCCAGATCGTCCAGCTCCTGGCGTACCTTGGCATAATGAGAGACGGTTTTTTCCAAATGCCTGGAATCATGCTCTGACGTTAAATGAGGAAGCAGCATTTCCAACGTTGCTTTTACATCTCCGCATAAACCATACGTCAACGGAGTGCGTCTGCCGAGATGGGACGGCTCTATATCTACCTGTAGGACAATCGCATCTTCAGGATAAAATTGTCTATAAGGAAAGTCTGTTCCAAGCATGAGCAGAACGTCACAATCTATCAAGGCATGGTACCCGGAAGAATACCCGATCAGTCCCGTCAATCCAGCATAATAAGGGTTGTCATATTCCAGATATTCCTTGCCTCGCAGAGCGGATACCATGGGAGATTTTAGCTTGTCACACAGCTGCATAAGCAAGTCGTGAGATTGAGCACATCCAGCGCCACATAGCAGCGTAATTCGTTTACCGTTATTCAAATATTCGGCCAGCCGGGAAATTTCAGAAGCGGACGGATGGACGACAGGTGCTGTGGGGTGATAGACATGTTCAGGGGTGGGCACCTTTTCCGCTTCCAAAGCTGCTACATCACCGGGAAGAACAATGACGGAAACACCTGAACGTGAAACTGCCTCCTGAATAGCCATGGTCACTGTTCTTGGAATTTGACGCGGTGTCGTAATTACCTCACAAAAGTGACTGCATTCTCCAAAAAGATGCTCGGGGTGCGTAGCCTGAAAATATTCACTTCCGATTTCATCACTTGGAATATGAGCCGCAATAGCGAGTACAGGCACCCGATTACGGTGGCAATCATATAAACCATTAATCAGATGCAGATTTCCGGGGCCGCTACTACCGGCACATACGGCAATACTGCCACTAAGATTAGCATCTGCTCCGGCTGCAAAGGCAGCCACTTCTTCGTGCCTTACATGAATCCATTCAATTTGACCATTGCTGCGAATGGAATCAACCATATTATTTAATGAATCTCCAACGATGCCATAGATCCGCTTGACCCCTGCATTGACCAAAACTTGTACAATAGTATCTGCGATTGTCTTCATAGATGCTCCTCCTGCCTAGTAAGTAGTGTTATCCTATCCGTGCTTTCTTGCGTCTATTCTGCTGAAATGTATATATGAACAAGGTCTCGGGAGAGGGTAATAGTTAGCCTTAACCGCCTTGGAACAGGTGCGAAACAACACATGAAGGACAATATACTTGCAGATTTTTATATAAACGTGTATGTTAACGTGTTCATATTATTGTCATTATTATTTTTTAAAACTAAAAATATTGATAAAACTATTTTGTTAACGTGTGCACTATGATAAAATAACGATGAAATCATTATGGTACTAGTGGGAGGCTACTCCGGATGAAACAAGTAGATGAATTAGACCAATTAAACAGAAAAAGCTTTATCGTTACAGAACCGCATCCCGAGAGGGTACTACAATTCGGGGAAGGGAACTTCCTGCGTGCTTTTGTAGACTGGCAATTTGACAAAATGAATAAGCTGGCAGAATGGAATACAGGGGTTGTGATTGTACAACCGCAGCCAGGAGGTCTTGTGGAGAAACTTAACGTGCAGGATGGTCTTTATACGGTTATCCTTGAAGGAATTAAGGATGGGCAGGCCATGAAGGAGCATACCGTTGTGGAGTGTGTCACCCGTGGAATTAATCCTTACGGTCCCGAATTTTTGGAGTATGAAGCGTTATCCCAAAAGCCAGAACTGCGCTTTATTGTTTCGAACACGACGGAAGCAGGAATCGCTTATGCACCTGAGGATCAATTGGAAGATCGCCCGCAAAAAAGCTTTCCAGGCAAGCTGACCGCCTTTCTGTACAAGCGCTTTCATTTTTTTGAGGGCGATCAAAGCAAGGGACTGGTCATTATTCCGTGCGAACTCATCGACCGTAATGGAGACGCTCTTAAGGAAATCGTACTGAAATATGCGAACCAATGGGAGCTTGGGGCTGAGTTTATTGCATGGATAGAGGAAGCAAATACGTTCTGCAACAGTTTGGTGGATCGGATTGTACCTGGTTATCCCAAAGACCGGATTCATGAAATCCAAGCGGAATTGGGTTACAAGGACGATTTGGTTGTTGTGGGCGAACAGTATCATTTATGGGTTATTGAAGGGCCACAGTGGCTTAAAGAAGAATTACCTGCTCATTTGGCCGGATTGAATGTACTGATTGTCGATGATATGGCACCATATCGTACACGAAAGGTGCGCATTTTGAATGGGGCCCATACGGCGCTTACACCTGTAGCCTATTTATATGGCCTGGATACGGTAGGGCAAGCGGTCGAGCATGATGTTATGGGCGAATATATCCAGTCGTTGATTCGAGAGGAAATTATTCCGACACTGGACTCGCCAGCAGCGGAATTGAATGTATATGCCGACGATGTGATTGAACGGTTCCGTAATCCCTATGTAAGTCATTATGTCATGAGCATCGCATTGAATTCGGTGTCCAAGTTCAAGACACGGAACTTGCCATCCTTGCTCCAGTATGTGGCACAGCACAAGGTGTTGCCTGCCAAAATCGTATTTTCGCTGGCGTCCTTACTCGTATTCTACCGGGGAGACAGAAATGGCGAGTCGATTGCATTGGCAGACGAAGCGGAAGTATTGAGCACATTTGGCGAACTGTGGAGTACCTATGACGGAACTCTCGCCGGAGCGAAGCAATTGACTGAGCAGGTACTCAGCAAACAGACATGGTGGGGGCAAGATCTGAATCAGGTCGAAGGGCTGGCTGAACAAACAGCGCAGCACGTGTATGAAATTACAAGCAGAGGAATGAAGGAGACGCTCGATTCTCTAACCGGGAACAGCGTACCCGGAGCATAAGCAAGGAGGAGACTGGAATGCTGGAATTCATTCAAATTCATGATCAAGATAACGTGGCTGTCGCTTTGCGTGATTACAAGCAGGGAGAAACGCTGGCATGGGGAGCACAAAAAGAACAATGCGTGGAGCTGGCCGAGGATGTAGCGCGTGGGCACAAAATTGCGCTTCAGGACATACCTGAAGGTGGGCATGTCCTGAAATACGGATATCCCATCGGTCATGCCATTCAGCCCATTCAGGCAGGTCAGCATGTGCATACGCATAATACGAAAACGAATCTGACAGGTGTGGAGGAATATACTTACAAGCCTAAGCCAGCTCCTCATATATATGAACAGGAGAGTCGGACGTTCCAAGGATTTCGGCGAAAGGACGGTCGTGTAGGGATTCGCAATGAGTTGTGGATTGTGCCGACGGTCGGCTGTGTGAACGGAATTGCCGAACTCATTTTAAATCGTTTTAAGCAGGAAGTGGGAGATATCTCACCTTTTGAAAATGCACTTGTGCTCAAGCATAACTATGGATGCTCTCAATTGGGCGACGACCATGCACATACGCGCACGATTTTGATTGATGCCGTGAAACACGCAAACGCGGGTGGCGTACTGGTACTTGGTTTGGGCTGTGAGAACAATGAAATGAAAGAATTCAAAGAAGCCATCGGTGAATACGACTCGGAGCGGGTGAAGTTTTTGCTTTCCCAGGAGGTGTCGGATGAAGTGGAGGAAGGGGTAAAGCTGCTCCACGAAATATTTGCGGCCGTACAAGAAGATCGACGGGAGCCTGTACCTTTGTCTGAGCTGAACATCGGCTTAAAATGCGGTGGATCTGACGGCCTGTCGGGTATTACTGCCAATCCACTGCTTGGGCGTCTGTCGGATTATATGGCAGCACAGGGTGGAACGACTGTACTGACGGAGGTGCCCGAAATGTTCGGCGCGGAGACGATTTTAATGGAACGCGCTGCCGATGAGCAAGTATTTGATAAGATCGTACATTTGATTAACGATTTTAAACAATATTTTCTGGATTATAAGCAGCCAGTATACGAAAATCCGTCACCAGGCAATAAAGCAGGGGGCATCACGACACTGGAGGATAAATCACTGGGCTGTACGCAAAAATCCGGGTCTTCCACGGTCACCGATGTCATTCAGTACGGGGAGCGTCTCAAGACCAAGGGACTTAATCTGCTCAGCGCGCCGGGGAATGATCTGGTTGCTTCTTCAGCTCTTGCTGCAGCGGGCTGTCAGCTCGTCATATTCACAACCGGGCGTGGCACGCCTTTTGGCTCCTTCGTTCCGACGATGAAGGTGTCAACCAACTCGCCGTTATATAAGGCTAAACCTCACTGGATTGACTATAACGCTGGTTCACTGGTGGAGGATGTCAGTATGGAAGAGGCGCTACGCAACTTTGTCGATTACATTATCGATGTAGCCAGCGGAACCTGGGTGAATAATGAGAAAAACAATTTCAGGGAGCTTGCTATTTTCAAAAATGGCGTTACGTTGTAAAGGGGTTGTAACCTAAAGGAGGCGGATGGATCCGCTTCCTTTTTTGTGTTTGAATACTTCTAAATACGCTGTTAAACTTACTGCAAAATATGCTATATGGATATTCGCATAAGGGGGAAATACAGTGCAACATAAAATTATTGCTTATCAGGAAGAAAATCATGATCAACTCGTAGATATTTGGCATCGGGCAGTACGCCAAACGCACACATTTTTGTCTGAAGAAGACATTCAATTTTACCATCACATCATAAGTAACGGCGCTTTAAGAGAACTTGAAGTTTGGATGGAGTGTACGGTACTTCAGGAGCCGATAGGGTTTATCGGGCTGGACAGGCAGAAAATAGAAATGCTATTTGTCGACCCTGAATGGCACGGACAGGGCACAGGCAGCCGACTCATCCAGCATGCTGAAAAAATAAAAGGGACGCACCTCAAAGTGGATGTGAATGAGCAAAACGAGAAGGCGCATGCTTTCTACAGACATTACGGCTTTGTACCAACAGGACGATCTGCGCTGGATGGATCAGGCCGGGCATTCCCTTTGCTTCATATGGAACTGAACAAATGAATGCTCTATAGGCATCCACATTTTGAAAATTGGAATATATTATAATTTCCTTGCCACATGTCTGATTTTATGATATAACTTAATTACGTAATAAATACGTAATTAAGTTATTTTCAGTTGGAATATAGATCATGTTTTGTTTGATGAGTACAAAAGTCGGACAAGGAGGTGGGGAGGGTGGATGATCTTGTTCACTCCGACATCACAGATCTAGACACACTTGTTAACATGATTAAGCTGTCCTTTTCATTTATGGATGGTACCAATATGATCGCTTTATGCGACCAGCTGTATTCCCATGTCAACCAGAAGTATCAGGAGTTGCAGCTCTACAAAGCGTGCAAGAAACCTATACAACCCATACATACCAAACGGCCGTTAGTCTACTACTACGGCTACAGTCATCTTATGAAAGGCATGGCCTTCCAAAAACAAGGCAAGTATGAGGCCGCTCGAGATTGCATTGAAAAATATGCAGAGTTGGGCTGGTTTAATGGTCTCGATCCGTATGGAGAAGCAGAAGTGGAATATTATCGCCATGCTGCAAGAGCCAATTTATATGCTCTTGATATTTTATCGGGTCGTTCCGAGGTATTGCAGGAATACGTTCAATTTCTTCGTGACAATCCAGAAGAACTGTTACCGGGGCTTCTTTCCATTGTTGAGGGAGCGGCCAGACACGACTATCCTTTAGAGCGTGTGCTTGAATCATTTGCCGAACAAATTGAAGATTTCAAATATTTTGAAGAGCCTGTGAATGTATCCTATTATTTTCGTTTCTGCTATCAGCTGGCTCTTTATTATATAAAGCTGCGACAGTTTACGGTTGCGTTGGGCTATATTCTGCAATCTCTCAAGCTGTCCGATACCCTGGGTATGGAACATGAGCATGAGTTTAGAAAATGTACTGCTATATTTGAGATTTTCAGATCCCAAGCTACAGCAACACAGCAAGACCAATATATAACGATTCTGAAAGGAGTGTTAAAGGATGAAAAAATTGATTTCACGGCCGCTATCGCTCAGTCTGTTTAGTTTGCTGGTGTTTGTTACTAGTCATGATCTCATCACTGTGTTTTATCATGGAGCCAATCATTAATAAGGGAAAATGGTAGAAAATTAGTTGTTTTAATTAACCCAATAGCAAGTAAGCTCATTAAGATCAGGGCTTGCTTGCTATTGGGTTTTTTTGCGAGGAATATTTAGGCAGTGGTAAGCTTGTGCAACAAACTTTGTTCTAATGGATGCAATGAAATCCTTGTCTGTTGGTAAACGGGGAATGTTTCTTCCGTACTGTATGATCCAATCTTTAACGCTGCGTCCAGTGCCCGTAGCAAGGAGCCCACGAATTGCTCTGGCGAAAAGTAAATACTTTTCCCGACCATATGAATGTGAAGCTCGTTATGGTCACGGTTGCTTACAGACAGCAATAAACCTTGACCCTGAAAACCCGTACCGATTGCACGTATTTTGTTTATACTCGATAGCAGCATTTCCGTTTTCAGCGCACGTCCTTGTTCCTCTACAAACACAGATATCAGCCGTTTGTCTGTAACGATAACAATTTGGTTGCCCTGAAACGTATGGCTAAGGTGCAGGAAATCTTTATACACTCCAATAGTCTGCTCATGCGGAGAAACAATCCCCATTCGTACAAACTCATCCAACTCTGTGACGTCAGGCTCCTGATGATTTTTAATTCGTTTTTTGATACTGAACTGAATGGTCAAGATCCCCAAGATAGCTATAAGAAAAGCACTAAGACGGACGTGATATATAAAGAACATTAGGACGATAAAGGCGCCGAGTATCCATTGTCCCCAAGTCAAATAACGCAGCTTTTGCTGTGCCGTACGGCGATAATAACCGTATCCCTTTCCCGGTTGATACTCTTTATTAAACTTCGTCATACCACGCATCATGGTTAATCCATAGATTGATAAGACTGTCATTACAAGTCCCAGAAGCGCCATAAACCATTCCTCAGCTGCAATGCCAACTAAAGTACACAGGCCAAACATGATGAGCCCTGCCCAGCAGGCAAACCTTTTTATCCGAACCTGTTTTTGAATCGAACGAACCAATTCTTCCATTCTTAATCCTCCTGATCTAGGTCATAGGTAATGATTGGAATTCCATATAGTCTTATCGTACCATCTGATAGTCTTTTTTGTGAATTAATAGATATAGAAAATCCAAAGGCTGGAAGAAACTTTTTACGTATTGTCCTATCTCCACCTGAACTTTAGACACCAAAATCAAAAAATCAAGTACTACTCATTAGAAGCAAAAGCCCCTAAAATAATAAATGTAAGTGCTTACATTATAGAGAAGGGAGGTCTTCTGTATGAGTACAGGATGGAAAAATCCACAACCACAACCACAACCACAGCCATCGGTTCGATCGGGGAGATGGACGTCACTAGCCCGCAGATGGGGGGGGCAAAAACATTTGCAGACCATGGCACTACTTGGAGTGGTATGGATGATTATTTTCCATTACATTCCGATGTACGGCATTTTGATTGCTTTCAAACATTTTGACATTATTGGTACTATATCAAGCGCACCATGGGCGGGGTTAGAGCATTTTCGCGCCTTCTTGGAGGATGATAACTTCTGGTACATTGTCAAAAATACACTGGGTATTAGTCTGCTCAAGCTGGCGATCGGGTTCCCGTTACCTATTGTATTTGCTTTGTTTCTGAATGAAATCCGGTCTACGCGGTTCAAAAAATCCATTCAGACCATTTCGTATCTTCCTCATTTTCTATCATGGGTCATTCTTGGCGGGATTTTAACCACGTGGCTGGCAGATACCGGATTGATCAATCAACTGTTACTAGCTTGGGGCTGGATCGACCAGCCGATTAGTTATTTAGCGGAGCCGGGCTATTTTTGGACTATCGTCGTCAGCTCGGATATTTGGAAGGAGCTTGGATGGTCAGCCATTATTTATTTGGCAGCAATGGCGGGCGTATCTACGGACATGTACGAAGCGGCCACCATTGATGGAGCAGGACGGTTTCAGAAAATGTGGTACGTCACACTTCCTGCGATCAAGGGTACAATATCCATTTTGTTTATTTTAGCGGTTAGCGGCATATTGAACTCCAACTTTGATCAAATTCTTGTCCTGCGTAACTCGCTGAATGAAAGCGCAAGTAATGTAGTTGACATTTATGTGTATCAGGTGGGCATTCAGCAGGGACGTTTTTCGTATTCTACTGCGGTAGGATTGCTGAAATCGGTTCTTGCTCTCATTTTGCTGCTGATAGCCAATTCTGTAACCAAACGGATGAATAATACCTCTCTATTTTGAAGGAGGACGGATGTATGCAGCTATTGCGACGCAGAACAGCAGGCGAAGCGATATTCGATTTATTTAACAACGTTTTTATGCTGGTCATTTGTTTTGTAACGTTATATCCCGTGTGGTATGTGCTGGTGAACTCCTTTAACGAAGGGGCAGACGCAATGCGAGGCGGCATTTACTGGTGGCCGAGACTCTTTAGTCTCAGCAGCTATCAGGCTGTATTTGCCAACAGCGGCATTATGACTGCGATGGGAGTAACGGTCGCCAAGACGCTAATCGGCACGATTGTGCATGTGTTTTTTACCGCCATGATTGCATATGCATATTCTCGTAGAGAGCTGATCGGGCGCAAGCTGTACATGCTGATCGGCACCATTACCCTGTTTTTTGGTGGGGGTTTGATTCCAACGTATTTGCTGATTCGTGATCTCGGGCTACTGGACAGCTTTTGGGTGTACATTATTCCTGCGATGTTCAGCTTTTTCGACCTTATTATTTTTATGGCTTTTTTTCGGGAACTGCCGGATGCACTGGAGGAAGCGGCGAAAATAGACGGAGCCAACGATTTCGGCATCTTTTGCCGGATTGTGCTTCCTGTATCCATGCCAGTAGTAGCGACAATTGCCTTGTTTCATGGGGTGTACCAGTGGAACGATTATTTTACAGGAATGATCTATATCAATAATACGGATCTTCAGCCGATTCAGACGTATTTGTACCGGGTTGTTGCACAATCCAGCTCTAATCAAATGATGTCTGCCGCACCCGGGATTGTCGCCCAGTCCGTTACTTCACAATCGATCAAGCTGGCGACGATGGTCATAACGACACTGCCGATTGTGCTGGTATACCCATTCCTGCAAAAATATTTTGTCAAAGGGCTAATGATCGGCTCGGTTAAGGGCTAGTACATCATCTAAGGGGGAGATTTATGATGAACATTCGTAAATGGCAAAAGGGGCTGTTGGCTGTTGTTCTGCTGGTAGGACCGCTCGTGGGATGTACGTCGGGTGGAAATGGCGCTGCCACGGAATTGAAAGATGAGAAGACAAAGGCTACGGCAGATGCGCCGGGCTGGAAGGCGGATACAGAGCCGATAACGTTTGACTGGTATTTGAATTTTTCCTGGTTCCCGAACAAGTGGGGAACGGATATGACTTCGAAGTATGTGACGCAAAAGACTGGAGTCAGTGTTAATTTTATCGTACCCGCAGGAAATGAAAATGAAAAACTGAATACCATGCTCGCCTCGGGCAAACTGCCTGATTTTGTCACGCTCAGTTGGGGAGAAGATGCAATCAAAAAAATGATCGAGGGCAAGATGGTGCTCCCACTTAACAAGTTGGCCGAGAAATATGATCCATATCTGATTAAAGTGGCAGACCCAGCTAAAATGTCATGGTATCGTCAAACAGACGGAAATGTATATGGGTATCCTAACGCGTCCTCTTCACCGCAGGATTACCAAAAATACGGCCAAAATTTTGTCTCCAATCAAACGTTTATGGTTCGTAAGGATATGTACGAGGCGATTGGCAAGCCGGATATGAGAACACCGGAAGGATTTTTGAAAGCGCTTCAAAAGGCGAAAGAGAAATTTCCGGAGGTGAACGGTCAGCCGCTGATCCCGATAGGGTTCCACGAATTTACGGATAACGGAAATTATTCTTTTGAAGACTATTTACTTAATTTTCTTGCCGTTCCTCACGAGAAGGGCGGAAAACTGTATGACCGTCGTTCGGACGAAGAGTACATTCGCTGGCTCAAAACATTCCGCCAAGCCAATGAGCAGGGCCTGATCGCCAAGGACGTATTTATCGACAAACGTCCGCAAATGGAAGAAAAGGTGGCACAGGGACGGTATTTTGCCATGCTATATCAGCGGTCTGATTTTGCTACACAACAGGTGACATTGCATGCGAAAGATCCCAACTCCGTCTACATTGCAGTGGATGGACCTTCCAACAGTAAGCTGGACCCGCCGACGCTGGCCGGGCCAGGCATTTCCGGATGGACAGTGACACTTATTTCGAAGGATGTGAAAGACAAGGAGCGGGCTATTGAATTTCTGACTTATCTAATTAGTGAGGAAGGGAACCGTGATCTGTATCTGGGGGAGCAGGGAAAGTTGTGGGACACAGTTAACGGTAAGCCAGCCTTCAAGCCAGAGGTACTGGAGCTGCTGAACAAGGATCGCTCTGCTTTTGACAAAAAGTATGGCGCCTCCTCCACCTTCTGGATGCTGATGGATACAAATATGAGTTTGCAGTGGGCGCCGCCCAGCGTCGAGCCGTATAAGCAGCCGGAAGATTGGACGAAAGGCAAGACCCACAGCTTCTCCCAATATGAAAATATCAAACCGACCGGAACCTCGGCAGAAGGCATTGCGTCAGGTCAGATAGACAAAATTTGGGGCAAGGCATTACCGAAGCTGTTGCTGGCTTCCTCGGATGAGGAGTTCGATCAGCTGTTTGCCCGCTTTTTGGAAGACCGCAAAAAGGCAGGCTATGACAAGGTATTGGCTTATCAGCAAAAAGCCTATGAGGAAAACATCAAAAAAATGGAACAGTTCACGAAATGATCTCGTTCAATACTTTATTTATTGAATGCTAAGGATGTGATTTCATGTCAGGCCGTGTACGTTCACAGATGAAGAGCCTGCTGCGCCGCCACATATGGCAGTGGCTGACGGATACGGCCGATCAGCTAGGCGGTTGCTCTCTTCAAGTCAAGCTCATTGTCGCTTATATCGGAGTCATTTTAATCCCGGTTGTAGTGTTCTCGCTTTATACCTTTCATCAATTGTACGAGAACACCATGCACGACATTACCGTACAAAATCAGTATGTACTCGATACAGAACTGGCCCAGATTCACAGTAATATGGAAATTATGGAGCGGACTGCACAGCTTGCGATTTCAGATCGCAACGTGCTTCATTATCTAACCGAGGAACGTGAAATAAGCAGCGATGAGCTGGTTCAATTTAACTTAAATGTGTTTCCCAATTTACAGCACTTGCTCTACAGCAATCCCAACATTGAGAATATCCGGCTGTATACAAATAATCCCCAGGCCCATGAAATATGGCCCATGATTTTCAATGAATCACGCCTGCCTAAAACTTCCTGGCTGACAACAGCTCAACATCAGCAAGGAAGAATATGGTGGGATATATACAAGGGACCTAAGAGCTTATTGCAGGGGCAAGCAGGGCAGGAAAATGAAGCGGTACAGTATATGGCATTGCTGCGTGAAATTCAGGCAAGCGGAGGAAGACACGCAGGTTTGGTGGAAACCAATATGAGGCTAGAGCTCTTTTCGCCTAGAGTATTTGGTACCCCACCACGTGATTATGCATGGCAAATGTTCATTCTAAACGCCGAGGATTCCATTCCAAACGGTGGAAAATTAGTGTCTTCTACCGATATAGCTACAGCTTCCATTCAGCCTGATCCCATTCCGATCCCTCTGTCCCATGTGCACCATCTGTTACAGTCCCGCGTTCAGGGACAGGGTGGTGCTTTTGACTTTACCTATGGGAATAAGCCTTATCTTGGTTTGTACCGTTATATAGAAGGGCTGGATGCCTATCTGCTAAATATAGTGGCGCTGGACGGTCCGCTGAGTGACCTCCGTCACAAACGCAATGCCATGCTACTCATTATTTGTATATTGATATTGTTAATGTCCGTCATTTCTTATACCTTGCACGCTCTTATTCTCAAGCAGCTGCATACACTACGTGAATCTATGAAAAGAGTACAGAAGGAGGGCGACTTTCAGCTTACAATCCCGGTATATGGTCGGGGAGAAGTCGCGGAGCTGGCTCTATATTTTCGCAGTTTGCTAAGTCGGATTAACGTGCTCATTGCTGAGGCTGTACAGAAGCAGGCCGCTGCTCAGGAGGCAGAATTGCAAGGACTCAAGCATCAGATTGATTCCCATTTTCTATATAATACATTGGAAAATTTAAAAATGATGGCGGAGATGGAACGACAATATCCGCTGTCAGATGCTCTCACTTCCCTGGGTTCGATGATGCGCTATAATCTTCAATGGTCCCGGCCGTGTGTTGCGTTGCGCGATGAAATTCGTCATATTCAGCATTATGTGGCCATTATGAACATTCGCCATGACAACCAAATTGGGCTGGACATTCGTCTGTCGTCGATGTTTATGGAACTGGAAATGCTGAAAATGTCGCTGCAGCCTATAGTCGAAAATGCAATAAAGCACGGTTGGAGTACATTGCGAAGACCATTCCTCATCACCATTGAAGCCTACTCCAAGCAGGATATCGTTGAATTGCGTATACAGGATAACGGAGTGGGGATATCTGAAGAAAGAAAGAATGCCATTATGGCTGGTCTGATGCATTCGGATATGGATTCCTACGAGCCCGGAATGCATGGAGGGATCGGCTTGTATAATGTGCATCGCCGTTTGAGTATGCAGTATGGCGTAGGTTATGGCATTAAACTGGACAGCATTCCCGGCCAATCGACGACAGTAACCCTGATTTTGCCTAGACGTCATATCACGAGGGGGGAGGACCATGACGACCAAGCTGTTGATTGCGGATGACGAAAAGAACATTCGAATGGGGCTTCAAGCCATGATCGAACGGGAATACTCCGGTCTCTATGAATGCGTGCTGGTTAAGGACGGAAAGGAAGCCTGGCAGCATGTAATGGAGTTTTCACCCGAGTTGGTGATAACGGATATCCGTATGCCGGTTATGGATGGAATTATGCTGATGCAGCATATTCGCAAGCTGGAGCCAAGAGACAGACCTTTGGTGATCATTCTCAGTGGATATGACGAGTTCCAATATGCGCGCGAAGCGATTCGCTGCGGAGCACGGGAGTATTTGCTGAAGCCGATCGTGAGGGAGGAGCTGTTCGGTGCGCTAGCAGTTTTGAACGAAGAATTGCAGCAACGGAACTCTCTACTAAACGATCGTGTTGATAGCGGGGAGATAGATAGACAGCCTAGCAGAACGGACGTTGCTAGTGCGATTGCTGATAGAAGCGGCAGCATGACGCGAGCAATCCAGTACATCCATGCTCATTTCAGCGAGGATTTGAACATGGCGGTAGTATCCAATTCAGTATCCTTGAATTATACGTATTTTAGTCAGGCATTCAAAGCCTATACAGGTCTTAGCTTTGTTCAATATTTAAAGAGGCTGCGCATTGCAGAAGCCAAAAAGCTGCTGGGGCGTCAAGAGGGCAAGATTTATGAAATTGCGGCTACAGTGGGCTTTGACAATGCCAAGCATTTTAACAAGGTGTTCCGTGAACTGGAAGGGATGTCTCCGCAGCAGTTTCGATTGAAGAATCTAGGGGGTAATTGAAAGTGAGGATGGAGAAAACTTCACTGCCTTTTTACCCTTATCCTGATATAATGAATGAAGGTAAACATAACCATGGCCTTCGATAGAAAGTTTGTACACATATCAGATAGACGCCTAACGGAAGGGGATAGCATATGGTTATTTATGAAACGGATCAAGCTTATATCATGACGACGCAACATGACCATGCCCGTATTTCAGGTGAGTTAGCTTCACAGTGGGAAGATAATGCTTTTAAAAATAGACGCCATAAACAGGATTTTATATATGCAGCGAGGGAGCATGACCGGGGGTGGATTAGGCTGGACGCTGCTCCTTTCTGGAATGATTATGTGTCAGCACCTTTTACGTTTATCGATTTTCCGCTTAGTCCGCGTTTTGTTTTTTATCGTCTTGGGATTGATGAAGTCGAGCAAGAGAATGCTTATGCGGCGTTGCTGTGCAGCTTGATGTACAAGGAGCTCGTCGGACGGACCGAGCATGAAAAAGCTCAGGACAAGCAGATTACGCATGCTTATCAAGAGGCAGAGGAACAGCGTCGCCAGAGGCTCAGACAGGAGCTGACATGCGGCGTAACCTTCGAACATCAAGTGCGGACGGATGTACGGAGAATGTTGTTTTGCGACGAATTAAGTCTGT
Organism: Paenibacillus sp. T2-29; assembly: GCF_052921365.1. Taxonomy (NCBI): domain Bacteria; kingdom Bacillati; phylum Bacillota; class Bacilli; order Caryophanales; family Paenibacillaceae; genus Paenibacillus; species Paenibacillus sp. T2-29. The sequence goes on from NZ_JBREVE010000003.1 coordinate 571,440, forward strand.
TTTTATGCAGCCGAGAGCCGGGCACCCCTACAGCAGATTATGAATGGTTTGCTGAAGGGTTGAGCTTCCCGGCTGTTCGTCATGAAAGCGAACGGGTTCGGGCTGAGTGGTTATCGGATCAGACGGTAGGTTTGTCCTTTTTTCCTTTCAAGGGCAATGTAGAGATTACTCATACGTTCAAGAAGGTGAGTAAAGAGAACATTCGTACCTCGGGTCTTCTAGAAGCGTACCGATCCTCCGAATGCACGCATCGAACCTTTACCATTGAACATATCATGGAAGTAGAAGAACAGAAGGAGAATGCTTGACCGTCTAATCATTCAGCCTCGAACCGATGTGTTGTGCGTTGTTCGTGGTTGCAGAGCAGCGTCAGAGCAGAGCCTCCCTGAACAATTATTCAGAGAGGCTCGCGTGTTTCTTGCTTTAAAATTTAACGATTACGATTTTGCAGATGTTTTTGCACGGTTGACCATCGTCTGTACCTTATTCAATACCTTATCGCGTGCTCCTTTATTTTTCATCAGATACGTTACACCCATTCCCAATGCTGCTACTACCCATTTTTTATTCTTCATCAATAACGCCTCCTTATGATCATGCTGTCATACACTAATGCCTAAAAAGTATCCAAAATGTGAAATGATGAACAGGATTTTACGATTTAGTGATTCCTTGCACTCGTTCCGCATAACTATCATTTACCCTTTCCATCACATCTTACCCGTTCCCTTGGTAATGAAACGATTACGACTGTCTTTTCACGTTTAATGGATATTATCAAATATCCTGCCACAATTGCTTCAGACGCACATGACAGGGAGGTCTTTGTTATGAGAAAGAAGGAAGTGGTTGCCATGCTGCTCGCCGGCGGACAAGGCAAAAGACTCAAAGGACTGACCCGCACACTGGCCAAACCGGCAGTATTTTTTGGAGGAACTTATCGTATTATTGATTTCCCTCTCAGCAATTGCTCTCATTCGGGAATAGACACCGTGGGAGTATTGACCCAATATGAGCCGTTGGTGCTTCATTCCTATATCGGCGTAGGCAGCGACTGGGATTTGGATCGCCTGGATGGAGGAGTTTTCGTTTTACCACCGCACGAGAAAGAGAATGGAAACAACTGGTATCGTGGCACAGCGGATGCGATTTATCGGAACCTGCATTTCTTGGACCAGTATGACCCGGAGCATGTGCTCATTTTGTCAGGGGATCACATTTATAAAATGGACTATAGTCGAATGCTCGACTACCACAAGGAAAAGGGAGCTGATTGCACCATTTCGGTCATCAATGTCCCCATTCAAGAGGCCCAACGATTTGGGATACTGAACGCCGATGAGGACCTGAGAATATACGACTTTGAGGAGAAGCCTGAACAGCCGAAAAGCACATTGGCCTCTATGGGTATTTATTTATTCAAATGGGATGTGTTGCGTCACTACTTACTGGAAAGCGCAAGTGATTCTGAATCTTCACATGATTTTGGCAAAGACATCATTCCGCTATTGCTTCAGCATGGCCGGTCGCTGTATGCGTACCCGTTTGCTGGGTATTGGAAGGATGTAGGCACAATTCAGAGCTTGTGGGAATCTAATATGGATCTTCTGGTTCAGGACCCGCCGCTAGATCTGAATGACCCGTTCTGGCGCATCTATACCCGCAGCCCCAATCAGCCTGCCCAGTATATAACCCAACGGGCGATCCTGAAAAACAGCATCGTAAATGAAGGCTGCATGGTGGATGGAGAAGTAAGGCACTCCGTACTGTTTTACGGGGTTGAAGTCGGTGAAGGGAGCGTTATTACCGATTCTGTCATCATGCCGAATGTAAAAATCGGATGCAATGTACGTATTCACCGGGCTATTGTGAATGAGAACATGGTTATTGAAGACAACGCAGTCATTGGACCTGAAGATAGCTTGGATGAGATTATTTTGTTCGATCAGGAAAGCCAGCTTCATGCACGAATATAACTCGGATAAGGACGGTGTCCGCTATGAGCCGACTCATTGGAGTGATCAACCTGGATCACGAATTGGATCAATTGAAGGAGTTGACTTATTTCCGGTGCGGGGCTGCAGTACCCTTTGCTAGTCGATATCGGCTCATTGATTTTACCTTATCCAATATGATGCATGCAGGGGTGCATGATATTGCACTGTTTATCCGCCGCAAATACCGTTCGCTGCTGGATCATTTGGGTGAAGGTCGGCCATGGGATTTAGACCGCAGAAGAGGCGGGTTGTTTATTTTGCCACCGGACTGGAACGATCCGACGGACACATCACGTGGGGATTTGCAGCATGTGCACAACAATCTGGACTTTTTCCATCGCTCATCGGGGCAAACCATTGTTCATGCAGGAACTCAGCATATCAACAAGGTTGATATAGAGGATGTATACCGATATCATCTGGAGAAGAACGCGGATGTCACCCTCGTATACAAACCCATACACCAGCTTGAAACGGAGCATACACCGTGTGTACGGCTGGAGATTGATGAGAGCGGACGAGTGACCGGTATTCATCAGGAGCAGGATCATCATAATATTTATCTAGAAATGTTTGTGATGGACAAAAGCTTGTATCTGGATCAGGTAAAGCATTGCATTGCTCATCAGGATAGTCATTTCTTTCGCGATGCGATTCAGAAAAATCCAAGTGGCCTGCGCATCTACGCGTATCGCTATGATGGTTATCATGCAGTTATTAATTCCATTGAAAGCTACTATAAAAATAGCATGAAACTGCTGGATCAGGAGCAATATCAAGCTCTGTTCCAGAATCAGCCGGTGCATACCAAAATCAAGTATGAAGCCCCGACTCGTTATACGTACAACGCCGAGGTGGATCATTCCCTTGTTGCCAATGGCTGCACCATTGGGGGAAAGGTCGAGAACAGCATTCTTTTTCGTGGCGTGCGGGTAGAGGAGGGCGCGCGGGTAAGCAACTCGATTATTATGCAAAAATGCGTCATCCGTAAAGGGGCAGTTGTGCAGAATGTGGTTTTGGATAAAGACGTGCAGCTTTCACCGGATCGAACTCTGATTGGCGACATTAGAGTTCCCTATGTGATTGCCAAGAATAGCGTGATTTAATAGATCATACTTAGCCACCATTAAAACAGAGTTAACGGGAGGTACAATTTTGTTCAGCAATAAAGAAGCATTTAAGCAGGCTTTTCGAGAGCAACTGGTCGGAAGACTGGGTAAACCGATGCAGGAGGCTCAGTCGGAAGACGTATATAAGGTTTTGGGTGGCATGATTCGTGAACAAGTCGGCAAGAATTGGGCCGAAACAAACCAAGCCTACAAAGAAGGACAAGAGAAGCAGGTTTATTATTTTTCACTGGAATTTTTAATAGGTCGTCTATTGGGCAATAATCTGCTGAATTTGGGCGTATTGGATATGGTTCGACAGGCATTAGGGGAATTGGGCTGGGATCTGGAGGAAATCGAAGCACAGGAAGCGGACGCGGGACTAGGAAATGGCGGTCTAGGCCGTCTGGCGGCTTGCTTCATGGACTCGCTAGCATCTTTAGGCTATGCAGGGCATGGCTGCGGGATTCGATATAAATATGGTCTGTTTGAGCAGCGTATTGTGGACGGGAATCAGGTGGAACTGCCGGATTACTGGCTACAGAAAGGGAATGTATGGGAGGAACGTCGTCCTGACAAAAAGGTCGAGGTTCATTTTTGGGGACGTGTGGAAACCCGTGAACAGGAGGGACGTCTTGTGTTCGAGACACAGGATGCCGAAACGGTCTGGGCTGTCCCTTACGATATTCCGCTGGTCGGCTATGGTCATGCGCAGGTGAATACGCTACGGATTTGGAGTGCGGAATCGGCACTTGATCCCGTGCGGGGACCGATTCGAGGAGAGGGCGGTTATTACCGCTTTCTCGACTACAATCGATCAGTAGAATCCATCTCGGCCTTTCTCTATCCGGATGATTCCAATTATGAGGGCAAGCTGCTTCGCTTGAAGCAGCAGTATTTCCTCTGCTCGGCTGGATTACAGAGTATTTTGCGTACGTTTGAGAAGCTTCGTTTACCCTACAGCCAGTTGCCCGATAAAATAGCACTGCACATTAACGATACCCATCCGACGCTGGTTATACCGGAACTGATGCGTATTTTGATAGACGTAAAAGGCTTGGGCTGGGACGAAGCGTGGGATATTACGACACAGACCGTTTCATATACGAATCATACGATATTAAGTGAGGCGCTGGAACAATGGCCCGTCAACATGGTGCGGGAACTGCTTCCTCGCATTTACTTGATCATTGAAGAAATGAACAAACGTTATTGCGCTATGCTATTAGAGCGTTATCCGGGTCAGGATATCAAAATTGGTGAAATGGCGATTATTCATAATGAACAAATTCGCATGGCTCATTTGGCCATCGTCGGCAGTTATAGCGTTAACGGAGTGGCTGCATTGCATACGAAAATTTTGAAGGAACGAGAGATGAAATCATTTCATGAACTATATCCTGACCGGTTTAATAATAAAACAAATGGGATTGCCCATCGCCGTTGGCTGATGCACGCCAACCCGGAGCTGGCAAGCTTGTATGATGAGACGCTCGGTGTACGCTGGAGAACCCATCCACGTGAGCTCATCGACCTGCTTCGTTACAGTGAGGATGAGGCGTTCCAAAAACGAATTCAGGCGATTAAGCAAAATAATAAGATCAGGCTTGCTGAGCATGTATTTGCAAAACAGGGTGTTCGACTGGATACATCCTCCATTTTTGATGTGCAGGTCAAACGGTTGCACGGATATAAGCGACAACTGCTCAATATTTTGCATGTGATGCATCTATACAACCAGCTCAAAACTAATCCTGCACTGGATGCGACGCCACGCACATTCATTTTTGGTGCGAAAGCAGCCCCCGGTTATTTTCTCGCCAAACAGACGATTAAGCTCATTAACAATGTGGCGGACACCATCAACCGGGATGTAGATGTCAAGGACAAGCTGAAAGTCGTTTTCCTTGAAAATTATTCGGTCTCGTTGGCGGAGCTGATTATTCCTGCGGCGGATGTCAGTGAACAGATTTCTACAGCAGGCAAGGAAGCATCAGGTACAGGCAACATGAAATTTATGATGAACGGCGCACTGACTCTGGGCACATTGGACGGAGCTAATGTTGAAATGCACGAAATGGTAGGCGATGCCAACATGTTCATTTTTGGATTGAAGGTAGATCAGATTGAGGACTATTATCAGAATGGACAGTATTCAGCACGCAAAACAGCCAACAGTGATGAAAGATTGCGTGAAGTGCTGGATCAACTGGTGAACGATGCTCCTTTTACGCGGCATGAACGGGAATTTGAGGCCATTTATCAATCCCTGATTGATCATAATGATGAATACTTTGTGCTTAAAGACTTTGCAGCTTATGTAGATGCGCAGGCTCATATTGAGCAGGTGTACCGCAATCCCTCGGAGTGGACACGACGTGCTATTGTAAATATCGCTCATTCCGGAAAATTCTCCAGTGATTGTACAATCCAGCAATACGCAACTGAGATTTGGGACCTTGTACCTTTATCGACCGATGTCAATAAGCGAATTGTGTACTAAAATAGCGAAACAGGCGGAATAGCATTGCTTTTCGAACGCTGAGGGTTATAATGACAGTATAGACTAAGTAAGGATGGGAGTTGTTCGACCTCATTCCTGAACTTGAATACGTACTGTTGAAGGAGTCCTCCTATTGATAAAGTTCAATCCGAAAAGGCTCAAACCTCATAAATCAAAGAAGAAATACAATGTGTTTCAAAATATATGGCGGGCGATTCGTCTAAATTTTATCAAGCTGTTGCGCGCCCCTGGAGGAGTTAAAAAGATCTCTTTGGGCTTCGCCATTGGCTTTGGTCTGGAAATGATCGTGATTTCCACGGCCTCTCTGGTATACCTCGTGTTTTATCCGATTGTTCGGTTGTCTGGTGGTTCGCTGCCTGCGGCCATTGTGGGAAACGTTGTAGGCAAGCTGACCTTTTTGCCGATTGTACTGATGCCATTCGCCAAGCAACTGGGAGCTTGGATTTATCCATCACATTATCCGGTGCATGTCAGGGGCGGTCGACTTCACGAGCATTCTTTTATGGAGCTTTTTCACGGCAACTGGTCTGTATTCAGAGACCTACTGCACGGAGGTCTCCACATCCTGATCGGCATGTCCATTTTCGGTATCGTGCTGGGTATAATCTCGTATTTTGTCATTCAGGTTTTGTATAACCGTTCGCTGCACAAACGGTTGGAAAAACGGAAGCTGCGTCATGGCGCAGGATTTTCGCCTACCCGATTGCTGAAGAATGGATAATTTAATGCAAAAGAAGAAGCTCCTTAAGCCTATCTTGTAGGCCTAAGGGGCTTCTTCTTTTGGATTTATGCAACTTTTTACTTTTGTGGCACGTCTAAGGATTATGTGTACTTGTATCCTATGAGTATTTATAGACACAGGAGGAATCGACGAAATGAACAAATGGAATTCTATCACAGCTACAGTCGCAGCACTCTCAATCCTGTTGGGAACGGCTCCAGTTGTAATGGCACAGCAACCCGCTGCTGCCACAACCACAGCTTCAAATGCACAAACTTCTGTTAACCTGGACCCGACCGCCACTAAGCGTCTGACGGATGTCCTAAACACATTAGCAGGGAAACAAACGATAGAGTTTACAAGTGCGGACACTGACGCATGGACGGTTTACGGTACCTTGAAAGGGACAGCAAATGCAGATTTCATCCAAAATTATGATTCCAAGAAAGGAATCGTGCAGTCCACCAGCATCATTTATAAGGCCGCTGATATGGATAAGGTGATGCCCCCTAATTTGCGCAGTAAAGTTGCGTCATTCCTGAAAACATTCGATACCGATAAAGTTTTCAAAATAGAGGCCATCTGGCGTGTATATTCCCCGATTGACGAAGGAGGATTCAAAAATTACTGGGTGCTATGGGGGAAAAACCAAAGCATTTATATTCACCTTGATCAAGGAAATAAAATAACGGCCAGCTTTTTGTACCCACTCAAAGACGTTAAAGCTGCCCTGATCAACAAAGCGAACCGTTCGCTAAAAACACTGGGCATTCCTACAATGAAACCGTTTGAATATACGCTTCGTCAGCGAGAGGACAACGATACCATCTGGCACTTTAGGGATGAGAGCGACACAAACAGCGTACAGATCGGCGTGAAAACCGGTAAAGTATGGGCTGTAAAAAATGAGCATGGCATGGACTGGGATGGAGATAAGGATTTTGCCAAAGCATTTGCCAAGCCCAAGCTCAGTAAAAATCAGGCCCTTTCAGCTGCCAAGTCGAAAGTACAATCCCTTTTTGGAATTAATTTGAAGGGATATACCGTGCAAATAAAGAAAAACGAATATACATTCTTGAAAAAAGGTGCAGCTACCGTTGTGGGGAAAATCAATAAAAAGAGCGTATTCTACTCACTGGAAGCTATACCTGCAAATGGAATTAGAAATTAAGTAAAAGGGATTTCATAAAAAGCGTATGATCTGTAAAAGAGTCGTACGCTTTTTAGCAATCATTTTTATAATATTCGCTTCTGCCGCTCAAATCGTTTACAATACGTGTGCATACAACACTGGACGAAAGGTTAATGTACATATGAGGAGTGGTGAAGTTGCGGAAGATATGGCAAATCTACTTAACAGACTGGAGAAATGTTTTCAAAGTATCGACCGGGACTTTATTAGTCATTGGCATCATTCTTTTGCCTTCCGTCTATGCATGGGTGAATTTGAAAGCAATGTGGGACCCATATGCGAATACATCTGGTATTAAAATTGCAGTAACCAGCCAAGATCAGGGGGCTGAGGTGAATGGTAAAAAGATTAATATCGGTGACGAGGTTATACATAACCTTCATAATAACAAGAAGCTGGGTTGGACTTTTGTCAATGAAGCAGAAGCACGAAAAGGGGTGCTGAACGGTGATTATTATGCCAGTCTGCTGATCCCAAAGGATTTTTCAGAGAAAATTACGAGTGTGCTTACAGAAAATCCGCAAAAGCCGGAGATTGATTATGCTGTGAATGAAAAAATCAATGCAGTAGCTCCGAAAATTACATCCTCAGGGGCAACCTCTCTGACAAACCAAATTAGTCAAAACTTTATTGAAACGGCCAGCCAGGCGGTTTTGACGAAATTAAAGGAAGCCGGAGTAAAGCTGGAAGAGGAGCTTCCGACAATTCGCAACATTGAAAATCGGGTGCTGGAGCTAAATAATCGATTGCCTGATATCGATCGGTTGGGTAAGCAGGCATTAGAGCTGGAGCAGAATTTACCGAAAATTAAGGCTCAGGGCCAAAAGATCATTGCATTGAAGGAAAAAATTCCTGAAATCAACCGCGCTGGAGATCTGGTGCTCAAAATTGACAAAAATCTGCCTGAGCTGGACAAGGTGGGTGCAGTCATTTTGGATATCCAAAAAAGACTGCCCGATATTCAAAAAGCTGGTGATCGAATTGTTGAACTGGATCAGAACTTCAGTAAGGTAGAAAGTGCACTGGCTACCGCCTTGGAGGACACGCAAACGGCCCTTAAGGTCATTAATGCTGCCCGGACAGCACTGCCGGAAGTACAAAAAATAGCCGATACAGGCAAGGATTTTACAACTGGTATACTCGACTTTCTGGATAAAAACGAGGGTGCGCTTGATTCGATCGGAACCGTAGTAAAAGAAGATTTACAGCTGGTGCAACAAATTGCGAATGAAGTTTCACAGATTACAGGTATCATTCGTGGTGTGGATTTTGATCCCAAAGCAGCACAAGCTGCAGCGAATCGGATTAGCGGCAGGCTCACGACTGCTGTAGGTGTATTGGATCATATTTCTCAATTGCTGAACCGTGTGAATGGGTATTTGCCTAGCCAGCCACTGGATTCACTTATTTCCCGGATAAGCGGGGTAGAGGATCGCTTTCGCCGATTGAATAGCACGGTTACTAGCATCGGGGATGCTATTCAGCGCGGTGAGAAACCAGCCCAAAATCTGCTGGATGATGCTGACCGCCTTGCAGGAGAAATCAGTAGCGGAATTGACAGCATTTTGGACAATTATGATACGGAATATGCACCTGCCATTCAAAAGGCGCTGGATCAAATCAAATCCGTTGCCCGCAATTCTGCCAATGTGTTGACCACTGCTCAAGAGCAGCTCCCGAATATTGAAAAGCTACTAAATGACGCACAGGCCGCTGCCGAATTCGGGCAGCAAGAGCTAACACGTCTCCAGCAGGACTTGCCACAATATCGTCAAAAACTGCATGAAGCCGCTACGACGATTCAGGGACGCATGGGCGAGTTTACGAATGCTGTGAACAAAGCGGCAGACTTCGTGAAGCACGATTTGCCAACGGTTAAAAGTAAAATTCATCAGGCGGCAAACTTTGTACGTAATGATTTGCCGAAGGCGGAACAACAGTTTATTAAGATGGCGGACTTGATTGAAAACAAATTTCCTGAGGCTGAAAAAGCGGTACACCAGGTAGCCAATTTTGTCAGAACCGATCTTCCTGCTGCCGAGGATTCCATACGTCAGGCAGCAGACACGATCCGCAAGCTTAAGGGTGAAAATGCACTCGGAAGAGCGATTGCGTTGCTTAAGGGAGATGTGAAAAAGGAAAGTGATTTCCTCGGTAGCCCGGTATCGCTGAAGCAGGAGCGGATATACCCGATTCCTAACTACGGCTCTGCGATGTCACCTTTTTATACTACATTATCGATTTGGGTAGGTGCGATGCTGCTGGTCTCCATGTTCAGGGTAGATGTGGATGACCCGGAAGGTCAATATAATAGCTACCAGGTGTATTTCGGACGGCTAATGACCTTCTCCACAATTGGTATTTTTCAGGCGCTAAGTGTATCTCTCGGTGATTTGTTTCTGCTGGGAACATATGTGGATGCCAAAGTAGCATTTGTACTGTCCTCTATGCTGATCAGTCTGGTGTTTACGGCCATGACCTATACCTTGGTTTCAGTGTTCGGCAATATCGGCAAGGGTCTCGCAGTCATCCTGCTGGTGCTCCAATTCTCCAGTTCAGGGGGGACATTTCCCATTGCGACGAGTACAGCTTTCTTTCAGACCCTGAATCCGTTCGTACCGTTCACCTATGCGGTTAGTCTGTTGCGGGAAACGGTAGGAGGGATGTTGCCTTCAACGGTAACACGAGATGTAGTGATGCTGTTTGTATTTATCGGAATTTGCTTCTTGTTTGGATTGGTGCTTAAGAAGCCGCTCAGCAAACATACGAAGAAAATGGCTGAGCGAGCGAAAGAAACGAAATTAATTCCTTGATTGTTGAAAAAAGAGTGAGTTACGGTGGTTGAGGTGAGCGGCTCCGCGAAGGATTTGATCTTACGATCGGTGTTGCCACGGGATTCTTTAGATTGGAAAGGAAAAGGTAAGAATCCCGTGGCAAAGGCGAACGCTCTGCTTCTCCAGATTCAAATCCTCCGCTCCGCTGGTAACCACCGTAAAGTCACTTCTTTTAACATTCGGTGGGTAGTATGAGGAGGGCCTCCGCATGTAATGCTTCGGCATGGTGCGGAGGCTTTTTTGCATGCACTATCCACCTTTTAAAATGCATTTTGGCGTGTTTCAAAGGGGTTTATTCTGGTGAATGAAGTGGGTATGGTCTTTTTTTATGCAATTTTTCGGAATTAAAAAAATCCTTAAGCAAAGGCGGGAGACAGTATGGATTATTCATACTTAGGAAAGTCAGGCTTGAAGGTTAGTCGGTTATGTCTGGGCACAATGAATTTCGGACCGGAAACTGAAGAAAAGGATGCTTTTAAGATTATGGATGCTGCGCTGGATGCGGGCATTAACTTCTTTGATACGGCTAATGTATATGGCCATGACCGTAAAGGCTGGACGGAAGAAATTATCGGACGATGGTTCCAGCAAGGCGGTGGAAGACGCGAAAAGGTCGTATTGGCGACCAAGGTTTACGGGGACATGAAAAATGAAAATGACGGACCCAATGCAGGATCAGGTTTGTCTGCCTACAAAATTCGCCGTCATTTGGATGCGTCGCTGAAACGTCTGCAAACCGATCATATAGAGCTATATCAAATGCATCACATTGATCGCAATGTGTCATGGGATGAATTGTGGGGTGCATTCGAGTCCGTGGTGGATCGTGGACAAGTTGGTTATATCGGTTCCAGTAATTTTGCAGGCTGGCATATTGCGGTGGCTCAGGCCGAAGCGAAGGCACGTCGTTTTCTGGGTCTGGTATCGGAGCAGCATCTGTACAACCTGAACGAACGTTCGGCTGAGCTTGAAGTATTACCGGCAGCTCAAGAGCTGGGTCTGGGTGTAATTCCATGGAGCCCGTTGGCGGGCGGACTGCTGGGACGCAATGCGTTAGCAGGTACAGGTTCCCGCAGCGCACGTGCCAAGGAAAAGGTAGAGCAGAATCGTGCGAAGCTGGAGCAATTTGCGGCGTTATCTCGCGAGCTGGGTGAAAAGGAAGACGTGATTGCCCTGGCTTGGGTGCTATCTCATCCGGCCGTGACGGCTCCAATTATCGGACCACGGACATTAGAACAGTTAGAGGATGCTCTGCGGGTACCTGAGGTTAAATTAAGTGAAGATGTGCTTGCTAAGCTGGATGAGATTTTCCCGGGTCCGGGAAAACCTGCACCAGAAGCCTACGCTTGGTAATATTGATTGACAGTAAATCGGCAAAAAGCAGCAGATCAGAAGCATCTTCTTTTCTATGATCTGCTGCCCAATATGCACTAAACGGAATCTGCCTTTTTAGTTAATATTTGTTGAACACTCGTCTTTTGATGTGATACATAGCTATGCAGACTCATGCCAAGGATGACAATGAACATACCCATCCATGACCAAGCAGAAGGGAGGGGGATAGACAAAAAGATTAATTCCCCCATTAGTGCAAAAAGCACTTCCAGCGATTGTGTTGCTTCTACTGTGGCCAGCTTTTGCATATTTCCATGTACCTGATCTGTAGCCTTAAAAAATAAAACCGTAGCAATTACCCCTGAGAACACGGCCACCAAAGCAGACTGTATGGTCTGATCCTTGCTTGGCATTCCTGCGCTGAAAACTCCATATAATGAAAGCAATAACCAAAAAGGCAGGCTGGCTATAGTCATTCCGAGCACACGTTGATAGGCATCTAACCGCCCTGCACAGACTTCCATCATTTTGCGATTACCTAAAGGATAGGCGAAAGAAGCCAGTATGACAGGCAATATACCGAATAAAAAATCTTGAGTAGAAATAGATTGCGACTGTTCGACCTGCATCACAATAATTCCGATTAAAATAATCAGAGACATCAACAATCCTTGGATCGGTATTTTTCCTCGTACTTTGACAGGGCCGTTCTCCGTTTGGACAACCTCAGCAAATAAAGGAACAAGCAAAGAACCGGAAATAATGGTTATTTGCCAAGTCCCTGCAATCAACCACCCCGGTGAATATGCGGATGCGAAGCATAACGGAGCATAAAATAAACCAAATCCAATGAAGCTCCACCACAGCCACATTCCCGGTTGTTCCTTCATGACTTTCCAAAGAGGCTTGAGCTTATGTTGGGCCATTACAATGACGAACAGCATAGGAACCATAAACAGATAGCGTAATGAAGCACTCCAGATCCAGTTCCCCCCAGATAGCTCCACAGTTGACAAAGCAAAAGGAATACTGTATATTTCTGAATGCTGATTTAATAGTAATAATTACGATTAAATATATCGATAAACCAATATTAAAGGGAGTGCACCAGCAATGAATAAGAAACCAATCCCGGTAACCGTGTTGAGCGGGTATTTGGGTGCAGGAAAAACGACGATTTTGAATCATGTTTTAAACAATCGAGACGGAATGAAAGTAGCAGTCATTGTCAATGACATGAGTGAAGTAAATATAGATGCCGAGCTGGTTAAAAAAGAGGGCGGCTTGTCCAGAACAGAAGAAAAACTGGTCGAGTTGTCTAATGGTTGTATTTGCTGTACATTACGTGAAGATTTATTGCTTGAGGTCAAGAAGCTAGCGGAACAAGGCGATTTTGATTATATATTAATTGAATCTACGGGCATCAGTGAACCTGTTCCCATCGCTCAAACCTTTACCTACGCTGATGAAGGAACGGGCATTAATCTAGCTTTGCTGGCAAAACTGGATTGTATGGTGACTGTAGTGGATGCGAACCGTTTCTGGCATGACTTTGAATCAGGAGAAACGCTGCTGGATCGTAAGCAGGCTACTGGAGAAGATGACACACGTGATATCTCGGACTTGCTAATTGACCAGATTGAAACTTGTGACGTATTGATTCTGAATAAGTGCGATCTGGTTCAGCCCGCAGAGCTGGACAAGCTGGAGGGTGTGTTGCGGAGATTGCAGCCTGAAGCCCGAATCATTCGCACTTCCAAGGGAAAGGTCGCGCCTTCGGACATTTTAAATACCGGGCTGTTCAACTTTGACAAAGCTAGTCAATCCGCTGGATGGATTCGCAAGCTGGAGCTGGAAAGCCACACACCGGAGACGGACGAATATGGAATCAACTCTTTTGTTTATCGGCGTAGAAGACCGTTTCATCCTGCAAGATTGGCAGAATTTATGAGCTACTGGCCGGAGGAAATCGTTCGCGCCAAAGGCTTGGTCTGGATTGCAGCTCCTCAGGATTGGGCGGCGAGCATCAGCCAGGCAGGGCCATCTATTCAATTTGGTCCAGCGGGAAGTTGGCTTGCGGCGTTGCCAGAAGAAGAACGGCAGGAAATCATCGCGGCCAACCCTGAGGTTCTGGACCATTGGGATGAGCAGTGGGGCGACCGCATGAACGAAATCGTTATGATCGGTATCGGATTGAATCGGCTGAACTTGGAAGAAGAGCTAGATGAATGTCTGCTGAACGATAGTGAAATGGATATGGACTGGTCCAGCTTTGAGAATCCGTTGCCTTGGCCAACAGGAAGAAGCTAGTTGATCCATTCAGTAATAAAGCCCATACACTTTTTGGCGGCTGGAGCCATGTTCTTTAAGGAGACAGTAGCGATACCAACGGAACGGAAATATGGTCCATCCAAGGGCCGAATACAAATGTCATAAGGGTGTTGAACTAAAATCATTTCGGGAAGGATACTTACGCCCAGGCCATTTTGCACCATAGCCATAATGGCATGATCATCTTCTAATTCATATTTGATTTTCGGAACAAGCTTATGCTGGGAAAAAATTCTCTGTACATCTGTATCACAGCCTGAAGCCGGCATAATGAAGGGTTCATTGAGAAGCTGATCCACACGTATGCTTGTCTGCTCCCGAAGCACATGATTAGACGGAAGTACGCACAGCATTCTTTCTTTTTTTAACGGTAATACTTCCAGTCCATCGAGTGTAGGCAGATTAACGAAGCCAAAATCAGCTTCTCCGCTGGCTATCCAATGCTCTATGTCATGGTAGTTCCCGTCGAGCAATTTTAGTTCAATAAGTGGGAACTGCTCGTTAAACTTTTGGATGATCCCAGGCAACCAATGGATGGATACACTTGAGAATGTACCTATCTTTACAGTTCCGGTCTCCAGTCCTTTGATGAGGGCGATCTCTTGATACAGCTTTTCATTCATTTGGATGATTTCTCTGAAATGCTTCATCAGACGTTCTCCGTTGCTGGTCAATTGGATGCCTGAACGTCCTCTAATTAAAAGAGTTAGGCCCAATTCATACTCCAAAGCAGAAACGGCATGGCTAATAGCGGATTGTGTAAGATTGAGAAGTGCTCCTGCTTTGGTAAAGCTTCCTGCTTCTATTACGCTAAGAAAGACCTTATATTTAAACAAATTCATGTGTCCTCCAACATAGAATGAAATATATTCATACATAGTATCATATATATTCATTTTTTTTATCTCAGCTTTGTAGTTATAATCGAACTTGAGAAAAATGCCGATTAACCATTCATTTCTGGGAGGTACCTATGAGTTCAATTGCAAAAACACCACAACCCCCTTATTATGCAGCTATTTTTACTTCTGAGCGTACGGAAGGGGATGGCGGATACGGAAAGATGGGGGACAAAATGGTGGAACTGGCTGCCAAGCAGCCTGGATTTCTAGGTGTGGAAAGTGTTCGTGACCAAAACGGAGTGGGCATCACCGTGTCCTATTGGGAGTCCTTGGACGCTATAAAACATTGGAAGGATAACGAGCTACACAAGCTAGCACAGGAGAAAGGGAAGTCTGATTGGTATAAAGCATTCGGTTTAAGAGTGAGCAAGGTAGAACGAGATTATTTTTTTACAGTGTAAATAATTAAGTAAAAGGTCTGTTCATATTCAGTTCATAAAAGTGGATTATTCTCTCTATAGAAATCGTTGTAGGGAGGAAATGAAAGTGGATTATACAGACAAAAAAGAAACCCTGGCCATTGAAGCAAGAGGACTAGTTAAAACTTTTGGTGATAAGTATGCGGTACATGGTGTCGATCTAAATGTGCGTGCCGGCACGATCTACGGAGTGCTTGGTCCCAATGGGGCAGGTAAGACGACGACCATCCGAATGCTGTCAACGTTATTGCGACCTGATGGGGGATCGGCGCTTATTTTTGGACACGATGCAGTAAAGGAACCGCAGGTTGTTCGTCAATTAATTGGCGTAACGGGTCAGTACGCATCGGTCGATGAGTCGCTTAGTGCTACCGAGAATCTGATTATTTTCTCCAGGCTGCTCGGACTGGAACGTGCTGAGGCACGTCATAAGGCAGCGGAGCTGCTAGAGGAATTTGGATTGTCTGAAGCAGCCAAGCGACCGTTAAAGCATTTCTCCGGAGGCATGCGCCGCCGACTGGATTTGGCCGCAAGTCTTATTGCCAAGCCGCCACTAATCTTTCTGGATGAGCCGACTACCGGACTGGACCCGCGCACGCGTGTTCAGATGTGGGACACGATCCGGCGTCTGGTGAAGACGGGTTCCACCGTATTGCTCACGACCCAGTATCTCGATGAGGCGGATCAGCTTGCTGATCGAATTGCGGTGATCGATCATGGTCGGGTAGTCGCCGAGGGGACGGTAGATGAACTGAAAGCGGCAGTGGGGTCGTCAACTCTGCAACTCAGAGTGCAAAATCAACAGGATATCGGAAGGGCTGCTCGAATCGTTGAACAAGTGCTTTCAGTCAAGTCCAGCGTGTCGGTGGAGGCTGGAAAAATTATTTCTCCGATGGCTAATGCCGATCGGGTGACGGACCTGCTGATTGCTCTCCGTGCCGGAGAAATTCACCTGGCAGAGATGAGTGTGCAAAAGCCAACGCTTGACCAGGTGTTTCTGTCCATCACTGGCCAAGGCGTACAAGTAAATGAGCAGCAGACGGCCCATGAAGCACATGCCGTAGAGGGGGTGAGAGCATGAAAAACGCTACTGCTATGACAGATTCTCATCGCACCTTGAAAAAGTCTGTGAGTTTCAAACAGGCGTTCGCCAACTCCATGACGATGGCCTACCGGGGCATTCTGAAGATCAGGCATACTCCTGAGCAGTTGTTTGATGTCACGCTCCAGCCGATTATTTTTACTCTTATGTTTACCTATATCTTTGGCGGGGCTATCTCAGGAGACGTGCAGCATTATCTACCGGTCATCATTCCAGGCATCCTCGTCCAAACAGTCATCTCGACCTCCGTCGTTACCGGTGTGCAACTGCGGGAGGATATGGACAAGGGAGTGTTCGACAGGTTCAAGTCACTTCCGATCGCACGTATTGCCCCTTTGGCTGGAGCTCTGCTGGCCGACAGTCTTCGTTATACTATTGCGACTGTACTTACCTTTGCCATGGGGTATATTTTGGGGTATCAACCAGAGGGAGGACTGCTGAGTGTTGCGATCGCTGCACTTCTGGTCATCGTGTGTTCCTGGGCGGTCAGCTGGATATTCGCCTTCTTTGGCGTGATTGCCCGCACGGCCTCAAGTGTACAGGGTATCTCCATGATTGTTCTGTTTCCACTTACCTTTATTTCCAACGCATTTGTGCCTGTAGATACTATGCCTGGCTGGCTACAGTGGTTTGTGAACGTCAACCCGATTTCACATCTTGTGAACGCGGTTAGAGAGCTTGCGAATACGGGGATGATTGGCGGAGAACTGGCGATCTCTTTGCTTGGGGCGGCAGTTATTGTGGCGATCTTCGCCCCGCTTACAGTTCGTGCTTATATGCGTAAAGCATAGGAAGGGGAACTCTTGACGAGGATGAGAGATTCAAGGCAGAGTTAGTCTGTAGTTAGGGGGTTAAAATGACACGTGTATTAGTGGTTGATGATGACCCGCATATTCGTGAACTCGTCGGACACTTTCTGAGACTGGAAGGTCTGGAAGTCGTCGAGGCGGTGGATGGTTTGGACGCGATGCGCTTGTTTGATGAAACTAAGGTCGATTTGCTTGTCCTCGATATCATGATGCCAGGGATGGATGGCTGGGAGCTGTGCCGTAAGCTGCGCGAGCAGACCGACCTGCCGCTGCTGATGCTTACTGCCAAAGGCGAGACGTCACAGATTGTAAAAGGCTTCGCGCTTGGAACGGACGATTATCTTGTTAAGCCCTTCGATCCTATGGTGCTTGTTGCACGCGTAAAGGCTTTACTAAAACGCTATCGGATCATGGCTTCAAAATCGGTGACTGTCGGAGATCTTGTCCTGCGCAGCGATACATTTGAGTGTCAGGCTGGAGAGCAGGGAATTACCCTGCCACGCAAGGAATTTGAACTGCTCTTCAAGCTGGCCAGCTATCCTGGCAAAACCTTTACACGCGACCATTTGATCGAACAGATCTGGGGTTATGATTACGAGGGAGACGAAAGAACGGTTGATGTGCATATCAAGCGCCTTCGGGAACGATTTCCGGAGGCAACCCAATCCTTTGCGATCCGTACGATCCGGGGATTGGGGTATCGGCTGGAGATAAGGCAATGAAGCGGGAACCGGGGTTCCTTCGTATCCTTGCAAGATTCATGCTCGTGTTATTGGTGCTGTATCTTAGCTGGACTGCTGCGTATTTTATTACAGCGGTGATCTATTCACGCTTGTCATGGACTCCGCATGAATTGTTCGTCTATCTTATTAATGCGACACTTGGCTTTTTCTTTTTCGGTATAATTAGTATGACTGTGAGGCGCTTTATCCAGCCTAGAGAACAGCATTTTTTTACCGAAATGATCGATGCTTTAAAGCGAATTTCAGAAGGGGATTTTCACATAAATCTGGGATGGAACTTTGGTACGAGAAACGGAAACCATGATAGGAAACATCCTTATGTACAGCTGGTGGACAGCATTAATGATATGGCGGCAAATCTGAAGGTCATGGAAGAACTGCGGGAGGCGTTTATTTCAAACGTATCCCATGAAATTGGCTCGCCCCTGACCTCAATCATTGGTTTTGCTAAGGCGCTCAAGGACGATAATCTGGATCGGGAGCAGCGGGACCGATATTTGACGATTATTGAGACAGAGTGTATTCGTCTATCCAAGCTAAGCGATAATCTGATGAAGCTGGCGGTGCTGGATTCGGAGCGGCATCCGTTTCATCCGTCCTCTTATCGGCTGAACAAGCAACTGATCTCGCTTATCCTCGCCTGCGAACCGCAATGGGAGGCTAAACAAATTGACATGATTGTGGACACCCATAACGTTGAGGTCAACGCGGACGAGGATCTAATGGGCCAGGTGTGGGTGAATCTCCTTCACAATGCTATTAAATTCACCCCACAGGGTGGAAGCATATCTGTTTCTCTTTCAAGTAATGGTAATCAGGCAATTGTCTGCATTACTGATACAGGACCGGGTATCAATGAACAGGATCAACAGCGCATTTTCGAACGATTTTATAAAGCAGACAAGTCACGAACCCGAACCGCAGGAGGTAGCGGCTTGGGACTTTCCATCGCCCATAAAATAACGGAGATGCATAGCGGCTCTATTTCTGTGTCCAGCAAGGTGGGGGAAGGAACGACGTTTACAGTATTGCTGCCTCTGCAAGAGGAAACAGTAAAGGGGAACAGCAACCATGAAATGAGCGGAAATAGTGGTGATTAACCGGGCTATTGCTGACACTGGTTATGCAAGCGTTGATATAGGTTCGACACAGGCGAAAGAAGTTCATCATGATTTATACAATGGTGGGTTTAGACTACAAGCGCTCGGTACAATTACCTATAGCATGGCTGGTACTACTAAACAACAGCTTACGAGTTCATTTGGGAGAATGATTTAAGAAGAAATATGGGACTCCTTACCTTGTTGGGTCATATTAATCTGTAAAAAAATCAAGAAGACGTTTCTGATACATCTGGAAACGTCTTCTTGATTTTTCATTTTCCAAATCCATTGGCTAAGTGTATGACGTTTAGGAAAGAGTCAGATGTTAGCGAATAATAATGTTTTAGACTAAACAATAAAGAACAAGACTGAGATCAATAAAGTTATAGACTGGAAAATAAAGTATAAAAGATATAAGCTACAAATATGCTTTATTCTTGAGCCCTCTCATATGATGAGAGTAATTCAGTAGTCGAGGAGATGATCTTGATGAACAAGAACATAGGGATTAAGGATATTTTGGTAAGGTTCGACGAGATTTCGAAGCATTATGTTCGGGAGCTGGACAAGTATAGTCTGGCGGAACTGTGTCGCAAGCCAAGCGAGAACGAATGGTCGCTTGGGCAAATGTACCTGCATCTGCCCCATTCCACGCTGAACTTGCAGCTCCGTCTTGCGGAGCAGTGCATGGCGCTCGGTGGCGGCAGCGAGGAGGGCGGCGGGAAGACGGAGGCCGGCCATACCGTGTTTGAGCAAGGGAGTTTCCCACCGGTTCGCATTCAGGTACCTGCCGACTTGCAACATACGCCTCCTCAGCCAGAGAGCAAGGAGCAGCTTGTCGCCAAGCTGGAGGAAGCAAGGCGCCGCATGCATGAGATTGGGGCGTCGCTACAGAACATAGACCCAGAGCGGCTGCAGCGAAAGGCGACTCATCCGGCCGTAGCCTTCGGCGCGTTAAACGCGGTCGAATGGTTCACGATGGTGGAGATGCATTACCGTCATCATCTTCTTCAAAAGGAGCGGCTGGACGCTTTCTTACAAA
Organism: Paenibacillus sp. T2-29; assembly: GCF_052921365.1. Taxonomy (NCBI): domain Bacteria; kingdom Bacillati; phylum Bacillota; class Bacilli; order Caryophanales; family Paenibacillaceae; genus Paenibacillus; species Paenibacillus sp. T2-29. The sequence continues at coordinate 591,600 of NZ_JBREVE010000003.1, forward strand.
CTGCAGAGTTATTAGACTAACGGGACACGAAAGTTGAATGTTGACCACAACAGCGGCCAGTCTAGGATTTTATTTTCGCGTCCTTATCTGCCGCTGTTGCATTTGTCGGTCAGTCTAAAACACTTTCTCAAAAGATGACGACCTTTGAAGTGGACAATCGCGTAAAATCAGCAACTCCAGTCTACAACTTTATTTTCTTCGAACATCAGAACCTTTACGTGGCTATGTTTGTTGCAGCAAATTTGATAGAAATCAGGGGTGTTTCTGGAATTTATTCTTACGGGCCATTCGTATGTGTCAGGAATTAGATGTATTTATCGGTTTCATCTCTTGTATAGCTTCCTTCAAACTTTGTGAGCATTGTTCATACAGCTGTTTTCTTTGCTGCTCACTGGAACCAGATGCGAGTTTTTGCAACTCCGTTGTGCATTGCTCCAGCAAAGTCAGCACGGCTTGATTCGAATCCTTCACCTTGCTTAGCTGCACATTATCGCTGTATGGGTCAATATATAGCTCCCCTTGGGTGTCTACCTGGGCAAAAAACACATCTTTGACCGTCAAACTCTTTTCCTTTAGCTTGGCATCCAGCCATTGCTGAGTAATCCCCATATATGCCATTTGTTGTTCCATGAGTTGTCCGTCCATAATGACAGCTGTGGGTTCCTTCTCCGGTAATTGCAGCATATTCAGATCCTTAAGCGTCACAGGCTGCTTGTCTTTGGTTAACAGCACATTGACTTCGCCACTAGTTTCCATAAGAGCAAATTCTACATCAGCTACTTTGAACACATTCTTACTTCGTAGCTGCTCCATCAATTCATCTAGGGTAAGTCGTTCCTTTCTCAGATTATCCTCTAAAATTTTGCCGTCTTTGATTAGAACTGTCGTCTTTCCATCTGATAAATCCCTGACTTTCTTGCTTTTAATTTGCAAAAATTCAATGCAAAGTGTTGTCAGTACCCATACGGCTAACGATACGGTACCCAAGTACCAGGAGGATTCGCGTTCCAAAGGTATAGAAGCAGCCAAGTTACCGATGGTGATTCCGGTTATATATTCGAACAAGGAAAGCTGTGATACCTGACGTTTTCCGAGAATCTTGGTAATCACAAAAAGAATAACGATGGCTAATAACGTACGTAAAGCTACAATGGTCCATTCCTGCATTTGTTCAACCTCATTTCATTTCGCCACAAGGGCGCTACTATTCCAAGGATGTCCGCGCCAAGTCCCATTTAAACTCCAATTTATCTAAATTTAAATATACAGGCTGTCACCAAACCGATTAAATACAATATAAAATTAAAATTTTCTATCGTTCAATTACCATTGTCTATTACACAAGCGATTGACGGAAAAGAGGGAGCAGGATACATTATAGATATAATTCTTATTTAATTCATCGGGATTATAAACATTAAACTCACGGAGGTATGTATATGTCGTCCAAACCTAAAGTTGTAGTGTGGAGCAAAACCGGCTGTCATTTTTGTGGAGAGATCAAATCGTACCTGGAATCCCAAAATCAGCCGTATAAAAATATCCAGGTGGACGGAAATGATGCACTGCGTGATGTGTTGGAGACCAAATATGGTATTCGTTATGTTCCTGTCGTAGAGATAGGTGGAGATAACAAATATGAAGCACTTCTTAACCCGGATCTGGAAGAGCTGGGTAAAGTGCTGGAAAGTTATAGTCAAGCGGTATAACAATTATATTCAAGAGAGGTGGAAGCGTCATGGCTAAGAATAGACAAATTAAATTGGGTGCGATTATTCACGGTGTTGGGGGAAGCATGACGACTTGGCGTCACCCTGATGTACCTGCGGATGCAAGTGTTAATTTTGATTTTTATAAAACGCAGGCACAAAAGGCAGAGGAAGGGAAGTTTGATCTCGTATTTATCGCAGACGGTCTGTTTATTAACGAAAAATCCATTCCTCACTTTCTGAACCGTTTTGAGCCAATAACGATTTTGTCTGCTTTGGCTGGGGTGACGAAGCATATCGGATTAGTTGGCACATTGTCGACTTCCTATAGCGAACCGTTCACGGTAGCACGCCAGTTTTCTTCCATTGATCATATTAGCGGAGGTCGTGCAGGCTGGAATGTGGTGACTTCCCCGCTGGAAGGTTCTGCTCTTAACTTTAACAAAGGTGAGCATCCATCGCATCCACAGCGCTATAAAATTGCCGATGAATATTTGCAGGTTACTAAAGGACTGTGGGACTCGTGGGAAGAGGATGCGTTCGTTCGTGATAAGGAAGCCGGCGTATTCTTTGATCCCGACAAGCTGCATACACTGAACCACAAAGGTGAGTTTTTCTCTGTGCAGGGTCCGCTAAACATTGGACGATCCAAGCAGGGACAGCCGGTTATTTTCCAGGCAGGTTCCTCAGAAGATGGCAAAAACCTGGCTGCCAAGGAAGCGGATGCCGTATTTACAGGACATGAAACATTGGAGGAAGCACAGCAGTTTTACCGTGATGTGAAGGAACGTGCAGTACGCTATGGCAGAGCGGAAGAGGATATTGTCATTTTGCCGGGCATTTCGCCGATTATTGGCAGCACGCCAGAGGAAGCGGAACGTAAGTATGAGGAGATTACCAATTTAGTAACAATTGAGGCTGCATTAAAATATTTGGGGCGTTTCTTCGATCATCATGATTTCTCACAATATCCGCTGGATGAGCCATTCCCTGAGCTTGATGGTATTGGCAGTAATTCATTCCGCAGCGGTACAGATAAAATCAAACGAACAGCCAAGGAACAGAATTTGACGCTGCGTGACGTTGCGCTACGTGCAGCTACGCCGAGAACCTCTTTTATCGGAACTGCTGAGCAGGTGGCAGATCGAGTGCAAGAGTGGTTTGAAAGAAAAGGGGCAGACGGATTCATTATCGGTTCCGATGTGCCAACGGGCTTGCATGATTTCGTAAATCTAGTTGTGCCTATTTTGCAGGAGCGTGGCATTTATCGTCAGGATTATGAATTTAACACACTACGTGAAAACCTGGGTGTGCCTATTCCTGAGAATCGTTATACAGCAGCCAGATCCAAAGTGAAAGTTGACGCATAACAGAAGGAGGGAAAGAGATGTCCAAGGTTGTCATCCTATCGGGCAGTCCGTCTACACAATCCCGTTTATACGGTTTGATTCACTATACAACTGAGCAGTTACGAGAGGCTGGAGCGGAGGTTACATTACTGAATGTGGTCGACTTGCCCGCTGAGGATTTGATCAAAGCTAACTTTAATAGTCCCGACGTCACAGCAGCGCTTGCGTTGATTGCAGCAGCGGATGCCGTCATTGTGGCTTCGCCAGTATATAAAGCGGCCTATTCAGGGCTATTGAAAATATTTCTGGATCTGGTTCCGCAGGAGGGACTGAGAGGGAAACCTGTCTTGCCTTTATTTATCGGCGGTACACTGGCCCATCTGCTGGTCATTGACTATGCCCTGAAGCCGGTTCTAAGCGCACTGGGGGGAAGACATATTCTTGGTGGGGTGTATGCAGTGGATCAGTGGGTCGAGCGTCTGCCAGGTGGAGCATATGGATTGTCCGAAGAGTTGATTGTACGATTGGAACGTTCTGTTAAAGAACTCAATGAGCTATTGAAGTTATAGATATTTTCAATATTTCCATTGACAGGTCGTTCAGTGAGTTTTATGATACAAAAAACCAAGTTAACTCATTGGATAAATGTATATAAAACTTACTGGGGGACTTGCGTATGAATATCGAGAATATTGAAGCCTTTGTATACGTGAATCATTATGGAAGCTTTAACAAGGCGGCAGAAGCGTTGTTCTTATCACAGCCCTCTGTCACAGCCCGGATTCAGACGCTGGAACGCGAGCTTGAGTGTAAGTTATTCGACCGCCAAAGCAAACAAACGATTCTGACGGAGGATGGACGAAAGTTCCTTCCTTATGCGGAGCAGATGCTGCAAGTGCTGCAAAAAGGGAAGCAAAAGCTTCAACAGCGCAAGAAAGCCCCTCAGCAAATTCGAATTGGCTGCACGATATCGGTGTCGAACTATATCATTCCTGAAATACTAAAGCAGCTTCGTGCTCGCTATCCGGAGGTTAACTACAAAATTGTGACCGCTACGACGGATCAACTGCTACATAAGCTGTTGAACCGTGAGGTAGACATTAGTTTTGTCCGTAAAGTGATGCATCCGGCTATTCGTACGCTTGCCTTTTATGAAGATCCGATTTCCCTGTATGTATATGAAGGCCACCCGTTTACGAAGACAGGAAAGGCCAGCATACAGGATATCCAGCGTGAAACCCTGGTATTTTTTGAATGCGGCTCATTAGATTGGATGAGGATTCATCGATCTTTTGAATCACTGGAGCAGCCACCGGATATTGCTTTTCAGGTAGACAATGTGGTCACGGCCAAAAAGCTGGTATTGCAAGAAGCGGGCATTGCCTTTTTGCCGGATGTCTGTGTGAACCGTGAAGTGAAGGATCAGAAGCTGTTCCGTGTTCATGTTCCGGAGGTGGCTGGGGTATCTATGCAGATTAGCATAATCGCAACCAAAGAAGACTGCGCAGTGTCCTCCGATTTTGCAGATGCACTGACAGAAGGCTTCAGAGAGGCTGTTTTGTTATAGAAAAGTCCTATAGGTTGGTGGATTGACGTATTGGATTACAGGTGTTAAATTAATCACATCCTAAAACCAATTAAATTTATAGGAATTGTTAATTATTAAATGTTATAGCTACCATGTATGTCGCAAACTGCTGATATGCAAAGAGATGAGGGGGATTCATATGAAAAAGTGGTTTGCAATATTGTCTGTTATGGCAATCATTCTGGTGTTGGCAGGCTGCGGTTCCTCAGATGACACGTCTAGTGCGTCAGGTTCAAGCGGAGACGTGAAGAAAATTATTGTAGGCACAGGCACTCAATTTAAAAATGTATGCTTTATTGACGAAAACGGAAATTTAACAGGCTTTGATGTGGAGCTGATTAAGGAGCTGGACAAGCGCCTACCTCAATACGAGTTTGAATTCAAAACGATGGATTTTGGAAATTTGCTGCTCAGTCTCGATGCCGGCAAGATTGATCTGGTATCGCATCAAATGGAAAAAAACCCGGAACGCGAAGCCAAGTATCTGTTCAACAAAAATCCGTATAGCATTTTTCTAAACAGAGTAGCTGTAGCGAAGGATAATAATAGCATTCATTCCATTGATGATTTGAAAGGGAAAAAGGTACTTACCAGTCCAACCAGTAATGCGGCGTATGTGCTGAAAGAATATAACAAAACCCACGGAGATGCTCTGAATATCGTGTATACGAGTGGTGCAGCCAATGATACGGTGCAGCAAATTACGAGCGGCCGTATAGATGCTACCGTTACGACAGACTTTGCGAACCGTTTTAACACCGATGAAAAAGGAGAAGTAGCTCTGAAAACCGTTGGTGATCCTTTGACTCAATCAGATGTACTGTATGTACTGAACAAAAATGAGCAAGGATTGGCGGATGACCTGGACAAAGCCATTCAGGAAGTGAAGGACGACGGTACGCTGTCGAAGCTGAGCATTAAATGGCTTGGAGAGGATTTCACGAAGTCCCTGGAGGATGTGAAAAAAGAGAGTACCAGTAGTAAGAAGTAAGGATAGACTTGGACATTTCAGCGGTCAGGGTACTTTATGTATTCTGACCGCTGATGTATAGAAAGGAGGCAGGCATATGAGCAGAGAGTTCAATATTGATTATGTTTTTAGCTTTATCCCGAAAATGCTGTCCTATTTGCACATCACCTTGTTTATTGTGGCAAGCTCGCTTGTGTTGGGACTGATCATTGGTCTGTTGGTTGCGCTGCCTCGCATGTATAACATTCCATTTCTCAAACGTGTTTCCCAGGTGTATGTTTCCTTTTTCCGTGGGACCCCGATTCTAATTCAATTGTTTCTGGTGTATTACGGCCTGCCAGAGCTACTAAAGCTGGTGGATATCAATTCCTCCAGATGGGATGTGTTGTGGTTTGCCGTAGCGACCTACGCGCTCAATAGTGGAGCCTTTATTTCCGAAATTATCAGGTCTGGCGTAGGTGCTGTAGATCGGGGACAAATCGAGGCTGCACAGTCAGTCGGCATGTCAGGCTCTCAAACTTTTACACGTATCATCTTGCCGCAAGCGTTGGCTGTAGTGGTTCCGGTATTTTCCAATCTGGTCATTGGCAATCTGAAGGATACCTCGCTGGCGTTTACGATCGGTGCGATGGAGATGACAGGAAAATCGCAAACATTGGGTTCGGCTACCCAGCATTTTGTGGAAACGTATATCGCGTTGTCCCTTATCTATCTAGTGATCAGTCTAATTGTACAAAAATTATTCAAGGTGCTGGAAAATACACTTCTCCGGCATGAGCATAGAGATTCAGTACAGAAAGAGCCCGCCAAACGAAAAGGTTTTGTGGTGCGTTACCTGAGAAGTCCTCGTCTGAGTAAAGGAGGTAAAGGCATATGAGTCTGGACTTTGGATTTGTATACACCGCCTTTTTAGGATTGTTCTCCGCGTTGCCCAACACTTTAATCATTACAGTGGTTTCCGTGCTGGCAGGGTTGGTCATCGGGATTATAACGGCATTGGCACGAATTTATAACGTTCCTGTGCTGTCCCAGATCTCTCACGGTTACGTTACTTTTATCCGAGGTACACCGATGCTGATGCATCTGCTGCTTATTTATTTCAGTTTGCCTTTGTTGATTGATGCAGGAGCGAAGCATTTCGGATGGTCACTGCAATCCAAAGACGTTCCTTATATGGTATTTGCACTCATTTCGTTCTCCATTACCAGTGGCGCCTATATGTCTGAGGTCGTCCGTTCTGGAATCCAGTCGGTCAACAAGGGGCAGATTGAGGCGGCTTATGCGGTTGGTATGACGACATGGCAAGTATTAAGACGCATTGTATTTCCGCAGGCATTCGTGGTGAGTTTGCCGAACCTGACGAATTCTGTTATTGGGATGCTGCATGGTTCTACCTTGGCCTTCACCGTTTCGGTCACAGAAATACAGGCTCAGGCTGAAATTCTGGCATCCACAAACTGGAGATATTTAGAGGTGTATATTGCGGCAGCCCTGCTATTTTGGGGATTGACGGTATTGATTGAGCGAATATCCGGCTTGGTGGAGAAAAAAATCAATGTATTTAATGGAGGTCGAGCATCATGATCCGTCTGCAAAATATTACAAAGTCGTTCGGCAAACATGAAGTGCTCAAAGGCATTGATTTGACCGTGAACAAAGGCGAGGTCGTCGTTATTTTAGGACCAAGCGGTTCAGGAAAAACAACCTTGCTACGCTGCATTAATTATCTGGAAAAGCCGAATGACGGAGAAGTCAGCATTGGAGATTTTACCGTGAATTGCAAGCGACCTGCGAAGAAGGATGTTGTGGCCTTGCGTAAAAAGACGGCTATGGTCTTCCAGCAATATAATTTGTTCAAGCATAAAACCGCGCTGGAAAATGTCATGGAGGGACTTGTCGTTGTCCGCAAGTTTAAGCAGGAGGAAGCGAAAAAAATCAGTATTGAAGTGCTGGAAAAGGTTGGCCTTGGCGAAAAACTGAATCATTATCCAAGCCAGCTATCCGGTGGGCAGCAGCAGCGTGTCGGCATAGCGCGTGCTTTGGCGCTGAACCCGGAAGTGATTTTATTCGACGAGCCGACTTCGGCGCTGGACCCTGAGCTGGTGGGTGAGGTGCTGTCGGTAATCCGTAAGATTGCGAAGGAAGGCATAACCATGATTGTCGTGACACATGAAATGGGCTTTGCGCGCGATGTTTCAAACCATGTGGTATTTATGGATGGCGGTCATATTATCGAGGAGGGCACACCAGACGCCATTTTTAACCACCCCAAAGAGGAGCGTACCCAACAATTCCTGAAACGAATTACACCAGAATATAACTATTCAATTTAGACGGGAGAGGGAGACATGAGCATTAAAATCGGAGTGTTGGATCAAAGCCCTATACACGAGGGTGAAACGGCGGCACAGGCCCTTCGTAACACGATTAAGCTGGCGCAGCGTGTAGAAGAATTGGGATTCACGCGCTTTTGGGTATCAGAGCATCATGATTCCGAGCAGGTTGCAGGCTCATCGCCAGAAGTACTCATTTCCCATCTGTTGGCACGCACCGAGCGTATTAGAGTCGGGTCTGGTGGGGTGATGCTTCAGCATTACAGCCCATATAAAGTGGCTGAAAACTTTAATGTGCTAGCCTCTCTTGCACCGGGTCGTGTAGATTTGGGCATCGGACGTGCGCCAGGCGGGTTGCCAAAATCCACACAGGCGTTACAACGCAACGTGCATGATGCACCTTCTCTCGAAGAGAAAATTGATGAAGTAAGTCGCTATATTCATAATATCCCGCCTGAAGAAGGACCGCTGGCCGGATTACAGGCAAATCCGATTCCGGAAATACCAGCAGAGATTTATGTTTTGGGTACAAGTACAGACAGTGCTGGAATTGCTGCGCGTTTGGGGTTACCCTATGTTTTTTCGCAATTTATTAATAGTAGTGAGCAGGTTGCACTGGATTCATTCCGTACGTATCGGGAGTCTTTCGACTACAGTTATGGACGTGAGCCGAAGGCACTTTTTGCGCTATCGGTTATTGTGGCAGACACTTCCAAAGAAGCAGCGGAGTTGGCAGGTGAGCAGAAGCTGTACAAGATTTACCTGGCCAGTGGCAAAACGGCTACGGTGGGTGCGCTGGAAAGTGCAGAGGAATTCGGTAAGCAATCGGGTGAAGAATATACAATTGAAGTTACACAAGCACAAATTAACAAAGGAAATAAAGATGAAATCTTTGCTGTGTTGACGGAAATTCAAGCGAAGTATCAAGCAGATGAGCTGATTGTAACGACAGGCATACGGGATATCGACAAGCGTGTGCGCTCATTCGAGTTGTTGCATGAAGCTTTTGCCGGGTTGCCTGTGCAGTCCTAGATACTATTGACATAAGAAAGTTGTAACCAATATGGATTCACGAAGGAGGAGTAGGGATGAGTGGATCAACCGGGACGAAGGAGCAGGTTTTGGAGCAGAAGTTGGTAGAAATTCGCCGTCATCTGCACCGTTATCCCGAGCTGTCTAACGAGGAGGTTGAAACTACCGCCTATATTCGCCGCCTGCTCGAAGAACAGAATATAACTATTCTGGATGTGCCGCTGCGTACCGGATTGGTAGCGGAAATCGGCGGACAGCAGGACGGTCCAACTGTCGCGCTTCGTGCAGACATTGATGCACTGTCCATCCAGGAGGAGACGGGATTGCCTTATGCTTCGATATATCCTGGCAAGATGCATGCCTGCGGGCATGATTTTCATACGGCATCCCTGTTAGGTGCAGCCGTATTGCTGAAGCAGCGGGAGCAGAAGCTGAAGGGGACGGTTCGGCTGGTGTTCCAGCCAGCCGAAGAGAAAGCCAAAGGCGCTGCCCAAGTGCTGGAAAGCGGTGCGCTGACAGGGGTACAGGCCATTTTCGGCCTGCATAACAAGCCAGATTTGCCCGTAGGCACGGTCGGCATCAAAGAAGGTCCGCTAATGGCAGCGGCAGACGGATTTTACATTGAGGTGGAGGGCCTGAGCACACATGCGGCAGTGCCGCATGCAGGGATTGACCCCATTGTGGTATCGTCACATATCATTACGGCGCTGCAATCCATTGTGAGTCGGAGCGTTAATCCGCTCGATAGCGCGGTCATCAGTGTCACGAAGCTGCACAGCGGCAATGCCTGGAACATCATTCCAGACTGCGCTCATTTGGATGGAACAATCCGCACCTTTGATGAGAATGTTCGAGCTCAGGTGGCTGAACGCTTCGAGCAGGTCGTCAAGGGCGTAGCTGATGCTTTTGGTACGAAAGCGAACATCCGCTGGATCGAGGGTCCGCCACCTGTGCTGAACGACAGTAAGTTGGCTGTGATCGCGGAGCAGGCGGCCGAAGCAGTCGGTCTGGAGGTCGTTCGCCCCATACCTTCCTCGGCAAGCGAGGACTTTGGGCTTTATCAGAAGAACATCCCCGGTGTGTTTGTCTTTGTCGGCACTGCGGGAAGCCAGGAATGGCATCATCCTTCCTTTGATTTGGACGAACACGCACTGCCGGGAACAGCGAAGCTGCTGGCTTCACTGGCTGAATTGGCATTGAAATCCATAGAGTAGGAACTCGATCCTACTCTATGGAGCTGAGCCCCTCTCTATTAAGAGGGGCTCTTTTTGTTTGACGGTATATTATTCCAATGATAATATAAAATTGTTATTTAATTCAAAATTTAGAGTGGGTGTAGGTGAGAGAACAAACGTTGTCATTTTAAATGTGCTCGTAAAAATAACAGGTACGGAGGTTGAAAAAATGCCGAAGAAAAAAGGAATGATCAGGGCTTCTTTTTCATTGGTAATGGCTGCTTCTTTACTGGTTGGCGGGGCTAATGTCGGTTTAGCAGCCTCAGATTTGGAAAGCACTTCGAATACAGAAACAATGAGTAATAGCTTGGCTGCCGCTGAACTACCTGCTAAATTTAAGCCTTCGGTAGAATGGGTTTGGAAGAATAGGATGGTCAAAGAAGGCTCAACCAACCGTAAAAACTTGATTTTTGATCAAATTTATGCAGGCAAAGGAACACTCAATTATGTAGTTCGCTGGCAATCCTCTAAAAATATCACTCTTCAGCAGCGTAAAGATATGGCTTCCATGCTAAGTCGCCAAATAAATAACTGGAATAAGCAGTTAAAAGGATATGATGGCTGGCCGTATGATCATATTACTGTAAAAATAGTTGGCTGGGCCGTTGCAAATCCGTCGCAGATTCTTAATAAACAATCTAATGAAATCGTTTACACAGATACGATTACCGATGACTTAAGTAAAACAGACCCCAATATTCCTGCTAAACTTCCGGTTGCTCCTAATGCACTATCGAGATTTGAACATTTTATGGACCCTAACTATACTTATCCGGGTGGACTGGACAAGCGGTTTGATATGTACTTATGGGGAACGTCTAATTTTCAGGGTGGAGCCGGCGGTGACTGGGGACAACGTATGCCTGATGATTATATCCTGAACACCTTGAATTCGGATGAAGTACAGATTACAGAGCATGAGATGGGGCATGGATTTGGCTTGCCTGATTTCTACGAAGAGGACGAGCGTCCACCTGGTGGGTTCCCTATGCCTACGATTATGTGGGCCGGAAATTCTCCTAAAATAACAGAGTGGGATACCTGGATGTTGCGTTATACCTGGAGCCAGGTCAAGAAGGACACCTCTCGTTTTCCTACCCGATAAAAGATACGTAGAATAGAAATATTGGTATTCAAAGGTTGTCTCCTGCGATTCTTGGTGGGAGATAACCTTTTTTAGGATATTCGGATTTTATGGTGGAGAAGGGCTTATAGCTGATCCTTCTCCAATTTTTCGATCAAGGTGGAAAAATCGATTCCCAGCAAGATTATTTCTTCTGGCTCACGAACAACTCCAACAGGTGGCATATTAAGCATCGGGAAGTTTTCCTCCTGTAGATCGTAGCTATCAAACCGCCTCTGGTACTTAGGCTTACGTTGCTTTTTAAGTCCCTCTGTAAAGAGTATCTTGGCTCGTAGGGCTTCAAAAGAGTATCCCCTGCCTAAACGATTAATGACTCGAACAAGGCTGTTTAGAGATTCCGTATAAGCGTTTGTAATGCGATGGTCGAAGTAGGCGAATATTTCCTGTTCCCAGTTCTTCATAGCCTTTGTAAGTGGTTCAAAAGCGGATTGCAGTTCAGTTGGTATTTTAACTTTCCATTCGTTGTATTTAAGGAATGCCGTCTGTCTGCTATCACATTCCCAAATATCGAAATATGATTCCTTTAAGTCATAAGCAGTGCCGAGAGAAGGATGATTTTTTGTCCAAAGGTCAAGCGTAATCTTATCCATCTCTGTAAGCTCTATACGGCGTTTTAGGAGGATAAAACGGTCGTGCATCAGCCCGCGGCGTTCTCTTGGCGATAATCCTTCTCGGAGCTGCTTACGAATGGTTTCTAACGCTTGGTTTGCCATACGGACAACGTGAAACTTATCGACGATGATAAGAGCTTTTGGCAATATAGCCCTCACGGCGTCCTTATATGGCTGCCACATATCCATTGTGACGTATCGTATTTGTCCTCGATTTGGAAGGCGTGAGAGGTAGCCTACAACGGTTTCCTTGTTACGATTGGGCAAAACGTCTAACAAAGTATGTTCCTCAATGTTGGTTAAAACGCATCTTGGCTTAATAATGTGTATTTCGTCAATCCCAAGCCAATTAGGAGTTTCAAATCGAAGCGTTTCTTTAAGACGATTAATGTAATCACGAAAGATGTTACGTATCGTTTTTTCATGCAATCCAACATCCTCGGATATGCTGACAAACGTGCGTTTAAGGCTTTGCTTCTCTATATAAGACAATAATCGTTTGGTGCAGTTTCGCTTTTCGTCTATGGTGTGGTCTAAGTGTTCCCAAAAGTTCGATTGCAGTCTCTACAGCGATACCTCTGACGCTTTATAAGAAGGCCTACACGCTTGCCGTGAATAGGCAAGTCCATGCAGATCTGTTCCCTGCTATCGTGTTTGTAGAGGTTGGCTATGCATCCACAATGAGGGCAAGCCAAAGGTGGAGAGTTCGTCATCACTTGTATTAGAAAATCAAATTCATTCTCACTGATACTTAGGATGTTGAATTTTAAAAGATTTAGAATATCCATATGAATTTCTTCTATGCATTTATGATGCAAGTTCCTTTTTTGTTTTTGCGTGACTGGTCAAAATACCGCTGAATATAAAAGATAACAACGAACCGGCAAAGCATATAGCCGCAAACGTGCCTACGGCGGAAAAACCGTTAAAAGTCGCGTAAATCAGGCCTGCGATCCAAGAACCGAGCGTTGTCGCAGCGTACATGATTGAATTGGCCAAGCTGGAGATCGTGCCGCGGATGGTCGGATTTAATGAATTCAGCATTCCCAATATTAGGGGAAAAGCGATCCCCATGTTAACGAATATGAAAAAGTAAACACTTTCGAAAGCCGCAACCGACGGCAAGAGAGGCAAAACAATAAAACATATGATAGAGACAAGAAAGCCTACAACCAGCGTATTGAAACGGTTTAACGTTTTGATCACATAGGCACCGCCGAAGCTCCCGACTATATTCCCAAGACCAAGAAAAAACATTACGTATCCCGCTTGATCAATTGAAAGGTGAAAGCGATCCGTCACCCATTTTCCAATGAAAGAAAAGGCAGCAAAGAATCCACATTGAAATAAGAAATGAGCGAGGAAAGCCTTTCTCGCCATTCGGCTATTCAATAGTGGGATGTATCTACTGAAAACCGGAGTCTTGGTTTTTTGGCCTTGATTTGGTTTCATTTCGGGCAAAGCATAGAAGATGAATACTGCTACCAATAATGCACATGCACCGATTATAAAAAAAGGATAATACCAATGGGTTGAGGCAAGCAGACTTCCAATAGGGATGCCGAACGCTTGGGAAGCAGCCAAGCCTGCCATGACGATTCCTGATACTTTGGCGATTTTTGACGTTGGAAACAGAGCAGGGATCGAGGCCCAGACTTGAGGCGCCGTAAATGCTGCGCTGACTCCGGCTAAAAAACGGAAGAAGAACATTGACCAAAAACCTGTGGCAAAGCCGCATAACATGGTTGAAACCGAGAAGCATACCATGCCGGCAAGCATTACTTTTTTGCGGTCCCATCCATCGGAAAGTGGTCCAGCAATCAGTGCAAAAATGGCATAACCTAAAGCATAAGACCCCACCATCCAACCGGAATATTCAGTCGGGATATGAAACAAGCTCTGAAGAGTGGGGATGAGCGGAGAAATCAAAAACGTATCCGTACCGATAACAAACATGATGAGGAAAAATAAAGCAGTTAATTTGATCATTCTATTCACCCTTTTTAGTTAGTTCTATAGTTCAAAGATTATTGAACTAATGAATAAAAAAAAGAATTTCTTTCTACAACGTATCCAGAAATCCAGGTAAGTAAGTTTGAAATGTCTCCAAATCGATGCTCATATACTTCGTTTGAGCTTCTTTTCGTACCTTGATCAATTTCGCCTCCTTTAAAGCACGCAAGTGATACGAAGTATTCGATTTCGTAGTATCGCGAATATGTCCTACTTCTCCACAATTCATTTCCTTCTTGCTGGCGTATAGAGCTCGTATGATGTCCAATCTTGTTTCATCGGCTAACGCCTTAAATATTTTGACTCTGAGCTCGTCATTTATTATTTTTTGAGTAGTCATAAAACCATTGTACTAAGATATCGCTACAAATCAAGTCTTTAGAAAAATACCACCATATTCTCCGATTTTTAAGGCAAATGTTTTGATTTTGTCTCCACCATAAAATCCGAATACCCTTTTTTTGTTTTATAGATAAACAGTTTGACTCTAACGGATCTGGCTTTGGCTTTGCATCAGTATTGTGCCTTCATTTTCGCATGAGTGAATCACTAAGAATGAACGGATGTACGATAGTATGTATAATGGACATCAGATATGAAAGAAAAGAGGACAGAAAGCGATGAGTCACGACGTGAACGCTCCTTACGATGTACATGTAGCATACGGACCGGTGTTTGAACTGCTCAGCAGCTTACACACTTTTATTTGCCGCAAAGCATATAAGAAGACAGATTTATTAGCATCCAGATGGGCAGAGCAAGTTCGTGAAACGCTGTCTCCAAGTCTGTCCGCGTTACTGGAGTCCATGGAAATCAATACAGATTGGAAGGTTATTTATGGATTTGTCTGTATGCTTTCTGATCAGGGGGGCATTGAAGAGGTCTTAGACCGCTTGGAAAGCCAGACTTTACCGGAATTAAAACAACAGGCATCAGCCTATGGGATTCCGCTGACTGACGACATGGAGAACCTCCGTAAACTTGCTTTGCAACTGCTATCCGGCTGGAACGAGGAGTATTTTCGTCACATGGATACAAGGATTCTCAGTGGCCTGAAACTGGAAGCTGAACGCAGAAAGCGGGAGAAGAACGTATATGACTCTATGGAGTGGGTGGATCGTATAACTAATGGATTCCGGTTCGAGCCTTCCGCAGGACTAACGCAGGTGTTGCTGGTACCGCAATATCATTTTCAGCCGATGAATATTATTTATCAATTTGGCTCACTTTTGTTATGTCATTATTCAGCAGGAGTATATGTCCAGGAAGATGATTTTTTATCACCACAGGAATATCGCATGATTCGAAGTTTGGGGGAGAAGAGCAGGCTCAAGATTTTAAAATATTTGTACCAGAGCCAATCTCCGCGAACCTTTATTGAGATTGTCCGTCATCTCCAGCTATCCAAGGGAATCACACACGATCATATATTTAAGCTCCGTGCCGCTGGCTTCATTCATGCACATTTTGATGGCGAAACATTGCTCGGCTACAGTGCACGGTTTGCGGCTGTGGATGAGATGCATGGGAGTATCCTTGGCTATATGGAGCGAAGGTAAGTCATAAGATTGGACCTTGACAAAATTATTTGTTTATGCTATAATTTACATTTATTTGAGTTGATATTATAATAAGATTCTCCTGGCCAGGGGAATCTTATTTTTGTTTTTATAGGAGGATAAATGTATGAAGCCAAATGAGTCCAGTTTAACTTCCTTAGTAGCAGCTTTTGGCCGAGCATATCATAGTCAACATGACACACCCAAAATTTTTGATGATTTTATGGTTAAAGAGTTAATTTCCCAAAAAGAATTTTCAGATATTAGAAAGAATATGATTGAAGGGATAACGTTTTTCAATGACGATATTGCGCAAAGGTTCAGAGATGATCCAGATGAAATTTTAAAATGGATTACGCAAGTTCAACTTTCTCCAACACCCTTAGCACGTGCCGCGTATTGTGAAAAAGTATTACTTAATGAACTTAGGTTAGGATTACAGCAGTATGTCATACTTGGAGCCGGGTTAGATACTTTTTGTTTTCGACATCCAGAATTGAAAAACAGCTTAGAAATATTTGAAATAGATCATCCAGCAACACAGGAATCTAAGAAGAAAAGGTTAGCTCATGCAAATTTAAAAATACCAAGTAATCTTCATCTGGTTTCTATGGACTTTGCCCATCCGTTTTCGTATTCTAATCTATTGGATGAAGGGTTTGTTAACAAAAAAACATTCTTTAGCCTTCTGGGTGTTTCTTATTATTTAACTAAAGAGGAAATTTCAACATTAATGAATCATTTGTTTACCAAGGTTCCATCAGGGAGTTCGATCGTTTTTGATTATGCAGATGAAAACCTTTTTAAAGAGAAAGGCGTGTTTAATAGAGTTGAAAATATGGTGAAAATGGCTTCAGTAAGTGGAGAACCCATGAAATCATGCTTTGCTTATGATGAAATCGAGGAAATGTTAGAAGCTTCAGATTTACTAATTTATGAACATCTATCCCCGGATACAATAAATAGTCTTTTCTTTGATGAGAGGACAGATTATTTGTCTGCGTTCGAAACGATTCATTATATCCATGCTGTAAAAAAATAGTATAGCAAATGAGTAAGAGACAGCCACTTAATCTACTACTAGGGATTAAGTGGCTTTATTTATATTTGTACAAAAATTCGAATAGTTGTTGATAAGCAGAGCTTTTACATAAAAAAACGCAGTTCTCCCTTTACAGAACCCTAATAAATTCCTATAATGAGGACTATCTTCTTAATCACAACTTGTTCTATCGGAATTTAATTATTTAATTTGGGGGGATTATGTTGAAAAAGAGTATTATTTTACTTAGCAGCCTACTTCTGGCGAGTTCTACCTTGCTGGCGGCTTGCTCCAATGGGGGATCGGATAGCGCCAACAATTCTGCTGCTCAAAACAATGGAGACACACAGACAGTAGCTACAGCGCAGCCATTAACAAGTCTGGTAAAGGCTTCTGATATGTCCAAATTGCCGGAAGTATCCAAAAAAAGAAACGACACCATTATTGTTGGTCTGACTGACCCGGCCGGGGTTTTCACCCCGTATTTTAACCAAAGCGGCTATGACGGCAACGTCATTTCGCAGTTATGGACTCCGCTGGTTACGGTAGACGAGAAGGGACTTCCGCTGCCCAATCTGGCGAAGAGCTGGGATATTTCCAAGGATAATCTAACATATACGTTTCATCTAGTTCCCGATACCAAATTCAGCGATGGCTCGCCTTTGACAGCAGAGGATGTCGCTTTTACCTGGACGTTGATCTATGACAAAGCTTATCCTGGCGACAGCCAAATTCGGAAGCTGAACATTAAAGGCGGTAGAGCCTACACGGAAGGCAAGGCAAAGCAAATTGATGGAATTAAGGTAATCGATCCACAGACTATTTCAGTAACATTGGAAAAGCCGAACGCGCTGGCTCTAACCATTCTCGGTGAATATGTGCTGTCCAAAGCTTACTACGGCAAGGATTATAAGTTCGGACAGCTGGATTATTTTAAAAATCTACATGGTAGCCCATTGGGGAATGGGGCATATAAGCTTGAAAAATTCATTCCGGGGCAAGAAGTTCGTCTGGAGGCGAATGATCACTTTTTTAAAGGCAAGCCGAAAACGAAACACTTCATTTATAAGACAGCGGAAGGTGATGCATGGCAATTCATCGAAACAGGTGATACCGATTTTGCTTCCTTTACCGCAACGCAGGAAAATATCGACAAGCTGAAAGGGCTTGGTTTTTTGAATATTCTTCCATATACCCCGAGCACCTACGGATATTTGCAAGTCAATCTGGAAAATGAAAAGCTGAAGGATAAAAAGGTTCGTCAAGCATTGACCTATGGATTGGATCGCAAAAGCATTTATGTTGATGCAGCACAGGGAGCAGGGGCGGTCGCCAACATTCCGGCTTCTCCTATATTCTGGTCATACACGACCGATGGGATCAATCCATACAACTACGACCCAGAGCAAGCAAAAAAGCTGCTAGATGAAGCAGGCTGGGTAGAAGGTAGTGACGGCATCCGTGAGAAAAACGGTCAAAAGCTGACCATTCACTTGCTGACCTCTAAACGTCCGGAAACAGATACGTTTATTGCGCTTGCGGCTGAGAACTATAAAGCGATTGGCGTTGACCTGCAACCGGAAATCTTTGCAGACTTTAATGCAATGGTCGCTAAAGTAGAAGGTAAAGATTATGATCTTGCCGCCTTCTCGACCGCCATGCTGACAGACCCATCGGATGGAATTGAGCCATTCGTCAATGGTGAAATCAAGGGATATAACAATCCGAAGCTCAAAGAGCTCTATGAAAAAGGTTTGGCTACGACGAATATGGAAGAACGCAAGAAAATATATAAGGAATTATATGTGCTGCTAAATGATGAACTACCCGTTATTTTCACCAACTACAAGAAGACTGTATATGCTTACAATGGTCGAATGGAACATGTAAAGGTCAGTCCATTCATTGGCTTGTCTGGTAATCTGTTCGAATGGTCCCTTAAATAAGCCATCTTTGCGGGCTCCTTGTGAAGAACGCCTCGGATCAAGGGGTCTGCCAAATGGAGGATGCGTAATGAGTAGCCCGACCATGAATTGAAAGGAGTCTGTCATGAGCTCGTTTTTAACGAAAAGACTGACGTATATGATTATTATCTTGTTGGCCGCTTCGATGATGATTTTTTTCCTGTATGCCATGACACCGGGGGATTTCATTAGCGGTAATCTGAAGCTGTCGCCGGAGAGAAAAGCAGAGCTGAGGGAAATTTACGGGTTGAATAAGCCTATTCTTGAACGCTATGGAAATTGGCTAGGCAATGCGCTGCATGGTAATTTCGGCTATTCGCTCGCTCAACAGAAACCGGTGCTGACCTTATTTAATGAATATATTTGGAACTCGTTCTTGTTGGCCATTGTATCCACCTTCCTGACCTGGCTGATTGCAGTCATTATTGGTGTGGTTGCTGCTTACAAGCAGTATTCATGGTTCGATACGTTGGTTATGGTGTTAATTTTTGCCGCGATGTCTGTTCCATCTTTTTTTATCGGGCTGTATCTGATCAAAATTGCGGCGGTCGATCTGAAGTGGCTGCCACCAGGCGGGATGCTCAATACGGGCAGTAACGCTATAGGCATGGAGTATGTGAAGGAGGTTTTCCAGCACATGACCTTGCCGGTGATCGTGATGACACTACTGGGATTGGGTTCGCTGACCCGCTACTTCCGCAGCAATATGATCGACGTGATCCAGCAAGATTATATCCGTACAGCTCGTGCAAAGGGTCTAAAGGAAAGAAAGGTGCTTTTTACACACGCATTGAGAAATGCATTATTGCCTGCCATTACGCTCGTTGGCTTTGAATTGCCTGCGTTGTTTGGCGGATCTCTGATTATCGAAAAGATTTTTAACTGGCCCGGGATCGGTCAGCTGTACATGCTATCCTTTTCGCTTCGGGATTATCCGCTGCTTATGGGCTTCACGATGCTGATTGCCATATTGAGCGTGATCGGGACGCTGTTGTCCGATATTTTGTATCGCATCGCAGACCCGCGTGTGAAAGTGTAAGAAGGGGGCTAAGGAATGTCATCCGTGAGCAGTAATTTGAGCAAGAGCAACGGCAGACTGCGAATAAATGTCAAATCTTCAATGTGGCAGCAAGCGCTCCGGCAGCTGTTCAGAAACAAGCTTGCTATGGCTGGACTGCTCGTCGTGGTATTTATGTTTTTGCTCTGTTTTATCGGTCCGTTATTTTCTCCTTATTCCGATAACAAAACGAACATATTAATAATGAACAAGGCGCCGAATATCCATCACTGGCTAGGAACAGACAAGCTGGGACGGGATGTGCTGACACGTGTGATGCAGGCAGGTCAAATTTCTCTTACTGTGGGTTTGGCTTCTATGGTGTTATCTGTTTTTTTAGGAGCAACGCTAGGGGTTATATCCGCCTATTTTCGCGGAATTGCGGATCAAATCATTATGCGCATTGCCGATTTGCTGCTGACGATACCCAGTTTACCATTGCTATTTATTATGGGGGCGCTGTTATCTGACTGGAAGGTTCCGCCTGATCAACGGATGTATATCGTCATGTTGATGCTGAGTCTAGTCAACTGGCCGGGGATTGCACGGATGGTGAGAGGTCAGATGCTTAGTTTACGGGAACGTGAATTTATGCAGGCCGCGACGGTGCTAGGACTATCGAATCGCCGAAAGCTCTTTAAGCATCTGCTGCCGAATATTTTGCCATTGCTGATCGTTATCGCTACATTGAACATTGGCGGAGCCATCCTGAGTGAATCTGTACTCAGCTTCTTTGGTCTTGGCGTGCTGCCCACGACACCAACTTGGGGAAATATGATTGATGCCGCCAACAATGTGCTGGATTTTCAGCAACGACCTTGGTTGTGGATACCGCCAGGCCTGTCTATTTTTGCTACAGTCATCGCTATTAATATTTTTGGTGACGGGCTGCGGGATGTACTCGACCCGAAACATAAGAGGTAGGTGATCATGCACCATGGACAATTTACTTTCTATTGAACATTTAAGCACTCAATTTTATAAAGAAGAAGGAACGGTCAAAGCGGTGGATGATATCAGCTTTCGCGTGAAGCCGGGGGAGACGGTATGCATTGTGGGTGAATCGGGCTGCGGCAAAAGTATTACCGCCATGTCGATCATGGGCCTGATTCAGAGTCCCGGTGGTAAAGTGGCAGGTGGAAGTATCCGTTTTGAGGAAACCGATCTGCTAGAGCTTAGTAGAAATGAGATGCGCACGATTCGCGGACATGAAATCTCCATGATTTTTCAGGAGCCGATGTCTTCATTAAATCCGGTTATGACCATTGGTGAACAACTGTCGGAGCCACTGATTGAGCACTTAAAGATGGGCCGAAAGCAAGCTCGCAAGCGGGCACTGGAGTTGGTTGAACAGGTCGGTATATCCCGACCGGAGCAGATATTAAAAAGCTATCCCCATGAACTGAGCGGAGGGATGCTGCAGCGCATTATGATTGCCATTGCTGTTTCTTGCGGTCCCAAGCTGCTTATTGCGGATGAGCCGACCACGGCACTGGATGTAACAATTCAGGCACAGATTCTCGACATGCTGCGTGAATTTAAAGCCCAGTCCAATATGTCGCTCATGCTGATCACCCATGATTTGGGTGTTGTTGCGGAGATGGCAGATTATGTAATTGTGATGTATGCGGGCAAGATCGTCGAGGAAGGCGAAGTGGTGCAGCTATTCAATCACCCCAAGCATCCCTATACGCAGGGTTTGCTCAAGTCCAAACCGGTGCTTAATCAGCGTCAAAAGGAGCTGTATTCCATCCCCGGGCAGGTACCTAATCCACTGGAGCTGACGACTTCCTGTTATTTTCATGACCGCTGCGGGCATTGCATGGACATTTGTCGTGTAAAGGAGCCTACATTAAAAGAAGTTTCAGCTCAGCAGAAAGCATCCTGCTGGTTATATGAGGAGGCGGTTGTTCATGGCTGAGCAGTTGTTGGAAATAGACCGTTTAAAAACGTACTTCCCGGTGAAGTCGGGGTTTATGAACCGCACTTCAGGACATGTACGGGCAGTAGACGATATAAGCTTTACGATCCGTCAGGGTGAAACCTTTGGCCTGGTGGGGGAATCGGGGAGCGGTAAAAGCACGGTGGGCCGCACGATTGTTAGATTGACGGATAAAACAGATGGTACCGTAAAATACAAAGGGGTGGATCTCCACAGCTTGTCAGCCAAAGGGATGCAGGAATTTCGTCCCAAAATTCAGCTGATCTTTCAAGACCCGTACAGCTCGCTGAATCCGCGTGTACGAATCGGAGATGCCATTGGTGAGGCGCTGCTCGACCACGGTATAGCTACCAAAGAGGAGGTCCGGCAGATCGTGCTGGACGTGCTCAAGCTGTGCGGATTGTCGGAATATCATATCGACCGTTTCCCACATGAATTTTCTGGAGGTCAACGTCAGCGGATTGGCATTGCCCGTGCGCTGGCGCTTCAACCAGATCTGATCATCGCTGATGAGCCGGTGTCAGCGCTGGATGTGTCCATACAGGCACAGATTATTAACCTCTTTGCCAAATTGCAGGCCGAGCGGGGGCTGACATATTTGTTCATCTCTCACGATTTAAGTGTAGTTGAACATTTATGTTCCCGTATTGGCGTGATGTACCTAGGCTCTATGGTCGAAACAGCTTCGCGTGACGAGCTATTCGGCAATCCGCTGCATCCGTATACGAAGGCGTTGCTGTCGGCTGTGCCTATTCCGGTGCCGAAGCTGAAAAGAGAACGTATTTTGCTCAAGGGGGATATTCCAAGTCCGGTGAATCCGCCTTCGGGCTGCAAGTTTCATACTCGCTGCCCCTTTGCAATCGACCGCTGCTCTCAAGAGATTCCACGCTATCGTGAAGCTCGTCCAGATCACTGGGTGGCTTGCCATTTGGCTGAATGAACGAAGTTAAGTCAGCAAGTTTTGCAGCCGTTGACACAGCAGACCGTTCACCGCAATAAAAAGGTTCTGCTAGATCAACGGCTTTTTGCTTTGAGGAATCCGTAGCTACAATCTTCCGTTTCGTGAGAGTCATGGGGAATCTTTACGATGGAATATATTATCATGAGTATTGATTCTCCTCAGTTGGTTAGGTAGAATATGGACGGGTTAAAAATAATACATAACAAGCGATTACATAATGTGGATATGTCAGATTATGTATACCTCAGGAGGAGCTACAAGATGGAAGTGAAACAGAGAGAGGACTCCTTTTGGAGTATGGTCAAAAAAGGAAATAAATCTTCAGGCTCGGCGGCATTGGGTAATACTGGCATTGCCCTGATTAAGGGGATTGCTTTTGCCTTGACAGGCAGCGGCTCAATGTTTGCTACGATGATGCATTCCATTGCGGATGCGGTGAACCAAATGTTTGTATTTGCGGGCAGTGTATTGGCAGAGAAAAAACCTACGAAACGTTTTCCTACCGGCTTCGGACGGGTAATTAATCTTTTTTGTATGGTTGCCGTTATTGTCGTAACGATTATGGCCTACGAAACTGTATTGGAAGGAATTCATTTGCTGCAGCATCCGGCCGAATCCGCACAAGGATTTTGGATTAATGTAGTGGTGCTGGTTTTGTCATTGGTGGTTGACGGATTTGTATGGAGCAAAGCGATGAAAGAAGTGCTGCATGAATCCAGAGTGGAAGCGAAGGGGCTAGGTATTTTTACCTCTGCCTTTCGTCATGTGGGACGTGCTGCGCCACCAACCCGCTTGGTGTTCTATGAGGATTTGGTAGCAACGACAGGCGGGGTACTTGCCCTGCTTGCTGTAGTTGTCACATCGCTGACAGATTTTAAGCTGCTGGACGGGATTTCGAGTATTCTCATCGGCTGTCTGATGGTCGGTGTAGCTTTCCGGGTCGGTTATGACAACATGGTGGGCTTGATTGGTGTATCTGCACCTCCTGATATCGAAGAACGTGTGGCTTCCATTATTTTGGCAGATACACATGTGACCGATATTTCTCAAATGCGTATTTTGCAGGAGGGACGTTACTATCACGTCGAAGGGGTGATCGAGCTTACTTCGGGCATGACGCTGGCAGATGCTGATGATATTAAATTTAGAGTCGAGGACGCTCTGCTGCGAGATCCTAATATTTCAGATGCCGCATTGGGGATTCTAGAGGATGACGGGATTAGAAACTGGAAACAAGAGAAGCCTAAAGCGTAGAAAAATGGACCAAAGCGAATCTGGACGGAACTCAAGAACGTAAATAAGAACCTTCATGACCACGACAACGTGGCGTGGAGGTTTTTTTATATTTTTCCAATTATATTTTTACCCCCCCTTTGAATTTAGGCAGATTGTTAGATACAATGAAAGCGTTAACAAAAAAGAAGGTGAAACGTATGCTTCTCATGGGGAGGAAATGCGAATGAGTCTTCTGAAGGAGGCTTGGCCTGCTTCGCGGCTCGTCAACGCGCTGGCTGGCGGAGTGCAGAATTCGGCAAGACAACGGTTAAGGAGCAATTGGACCCAAAGATTGCGGGCAACTGTCGATGAATCGGCATACGCCGAGCTTTGGAAGGACATCGAACGTATCTGCAATGATGTTTGGGAAGCACCACAGCCTGAACTACCGTTGTCTCTGTTCCAGCAATTTGCTAATACAGGGGAGCGCAAGCCGTATGAGGATGTATACTTTGAACGGCGCGGACGACTGGTTGCTATCGTGTTGGCAGCAGTTGCCGATCCGGAGCATCAGAAGATGAAAGAGGTGGAAAGCGGACTGCTGGACATATGCAGCGAGTACACTTGGGCGCTTCCTGCACATGTCAACGAAGAGGACACTGTAACACCGCCTTGGCAGCAGGTGGATTTATTCGCATCAGAAACAGCGCAAATGCTGGTTGAAATTTTATTGCTACTCGGAGAACGACTGGCTGATCACGTAGTCGTTCAGGTACACAAAGAGGTTGAACGCCGTGTACTGGAACCTGTGTTTTGGCAGCCTCACCATTTTAATTGGGAAACGGCAGAGCATAACTGGTCGGCAGTATGTGCTTCGGGTTGCGGAATTGCTGCATTGCTGCTGGCAAAAGACGAGTTTTCCAGAGCGATAGCCATCGAGCGTATGCTGGGTGCACTGGATTGCTTTTTGGCAGGCTACAGAGAGGACGGGGGATGTCCCGAAGGCGTAGGTTACTGGGTGTATGGCTTTGGGTATTTTATATATTTTGCCGATATGCTGCGTGAGTTTACCGAGGGAGCTGTGGATATTTTGAACTCAGAAAAGGTAAGACAAATCGCAGCCTTTGCAGAACGAGTCCATCTGTCAGACGGTATTTTCGCTAATTATTCAGATAGTAGTGAAACTGAACGGTTGCCTTCTGGACTCATCTCTCATGTGAATTTTTTGCAAGGACGCCCATCTACACTCCCCTTTCGGGTACCTGGTTTGTTGGAAGATCCGTGTCGCCGCTGGGCTCATGTATTGCGTAACCTAGTCTGGACCAACCCCTTGGTATATGGATGCAGTGAAGCCGTAATCGATTATTTGCCGCAACTCGGCTGGTTGATGTGCCGCAGCCTCTGCTCTAGTCCTCATGGATCCGGGGGACAGCAGGATAACCCAGGTGCCACACTTGCATTTTCAGCCAAGGCTGGGCATAACAACGAGCCGCACAATCATAATGATCTTGGACATTTCATCCTTCATGGCGGTGGCGAAAATGTACTCTGTGATCTGGGAGCAGGCTTGTACACGAAAGCCTACTTTTCACCAGGACGGGAGTCGATTATCAATATTTCCTCCAGCGGTCATTCCGTGCCTATCATTAATGGGATCACGCAGCAATCTGGAGCAAAGGCAAGAGCCGTTGTACTCGATGCTGCTATGGATGAGATGGAGGGAGAACAGACGCTTACAAGGTTTAAGCTCGATTTGACATCTGCTTATCCTGTAGATGAGTTGACTGTTTTCACCCGCTCCTTTGTCTGGAGTGTACTGGAAGGTAACGAGGGAGCAAGGCTGACTGTCACTGATCATTTTGAGTTTGAGACGTCTGGTATGAACGTGAAGCCGTGGGATGTGGAGGAGCTTTTGATCAGCCGTATTCAGCCTCATACAGGAGTAGGCTTCGTGGAATGGAAGGGAACGAACGCAGTGGTTAGGCTAGATTATGATGCTGGCGTGCTAAGACAGCGGCTGGAGGCTGTGAAGCATATAGATCATGACGGAGTGGCTTTTGTGTTTTATAAGACATCACTGCAACTAGACTCTGATCGCTGGAACGGTTCAGCAAGCATCGATTGCAATCTGTTTTTTACCATACATCAATCTTCATGTTGAATGGGAGGCATACAGAATGAATAAGCTTCAAATAGGCAGCGTGTACCCTTGGCAGACGGAACTGGAGAGATTTATAGAACAGGTGGAAAGCGCACCAAATCGAGAAAATGACGGATGGACTCACGAACGTAAGCTGGCTGTGCTGGAAAAGCTAGTTCGTGCATATGCCTTGTATCAAGATGAAAACGGAGCTATCATTGATCCTCATTCTGAAAGTGAACGGTATTACTCCACTCCATCCTATGCGTTGGCTGCGGCTGTGCTGGTCAAAGAAGGCCGGCATGATTTACTTGAGTCTGCTGCTGCAGCCTTGACGCATAGCATAGCCTGTGTAGTCGAGGAAAAAGCACCAGATCATCACCCGGACTTTTTTCCAATTATGATGATGGGGGCGTATCGTATCCTTAAAAATCTGCTGCCAGAGCAGGCCACGGCTTGGAAACAGCAATTGAGCAGGATTCAGCCTGAGCAGACCTACATTTTTACGATGAGCAAAATGAAAAATCCAAACCGGATGATCAACTGGAATGCGATCATGATTTCCGGCGAGTTTTTGCGTGCCACTGAAGGGATTGCAGCCGATTCTGAGTGGATGGAGACGTATATCCGCAACTACCACTTACCTCGCTTTACCAGTTTGGGGCTGTACCAAGATGGTCCGCTGGATCGGCCCAATAGCCCATTCGCCTACGATATTGTCACACGGTTTCATCTAGGTGTGATGCTGGAGAACGGATATAATGGCGGCTGTGCTCTCGAAGTGCGTGACTACCTTCGCAGGGGAGCACTCAGCTCATTGCTGACTTTATCCCCGCATGGGGAAATTCCTCCGCGTGGAAGAAGCGCGCAACACCAATGGAACGAAGCGGCTGCGGCCTTTGTTTTTACAACACATGCGCAGCAGGCGTATACAGCAGGCGAGTATGGGCTTGCAGGTGCATTTCGGCGGGCAGCAGATCTATGCTGGCAATCGATTGGCCGTTGGCAGACCGATGATGGCAAACTGCATATCGTCCGCAACCATTATTCATCTGAGGCACGCCATGGCTTTGAGGTGTACTCGAATCATACCTGCTACAGTCTGTGGACGGCAGCTGTGCTGGCCCATACGCTCCTACATGGGAAGGAGATTGATCGTATTCCTCCAACCTCTATCCCGGCGGAGATCGGCAGTCGGGTATTGGCAACGGATGGCTGGTTTCAGACCGTCATTGCAGCTGTAGACGGGCAGCAAATGCTTGTGCAAACCTCAATCAACGATCCGTACAATATTCCGGGTATCGTACGTATTCAACGTTCTGCGTTGCCATCTCTGATCGGCCCATCCTCAGCAGGACACGCAGATCGCGGCTTTACGGGTTTCGCGGAGGGAGATATTTTCCCGCTGAGCTATACACCGGCCTGGCAAACCGAAGACGGAAAGTGGCACAGCTTGTCAGAAGGAATCCCTGGCACATTGGAGTTCGACCGTGATGGAGGGATTGATCCGCAGGATGGCGGAGGAAACGTACAGATGGAGCGCAGTTCAGCATCTGATGGAGAGACAGACTTTACTCTGCTGTGGGAAGGTCCATTCCCGGGAGTGAGGGAAATCCGAACGCATTATCGTCAGGTGCCTGGCAAAATTGAAGTGTCGTATGAGCTTCAAGGCAATATTCAGAATGTAGGGGCACTTATTCCATTGATGGCGTATGACGGTCGGGAACGAAGTGTGATTCATCATGTGATGACAGCCGGGAAAGAAACTGAAAGCATTCGAGTCGAATACGCAGGCGCAAGCCTTAAAGTCATCCCCACGACGGAAGGAACAAACGTGGTATGGCCGGAAGAATTGACTGCCGTAGCCTGCCGAAATGGTTTACTTAAGGGAGCGCGTCTGGAGTGTGGAGGCAGCCGCATTTCCTTTATCATTCGGTTACCTGAATAGATGAGGTCGGGAGCCATAGTTATCTTCAATCCTGTGGAAAGGGAGAGGAAAAAGAAATGACAAAATCAGAAGCATGGCTGGAACAATCGTGGGAGCTGGCATTGAATAAAACGCTTGCCTTGGCGGCAAGACTGGGGGACGCCTTTCCACATGTTGCAGAGGGTGGACGTTATGATAATTGTGAGGAAGCGTGGTGGACAGCAGGCTTTTATCCGGGGTTGCTATGGCTGGCCCATCGGGCACGTCCTGACAGTGAGACCGCCAAAATTGCACAACGCTGCGAGGCTCGATTGGAGAAAATACTCTATAATAGCGAAGCTGTAGACCATGATCTCGGTTTTATTTGGCTGCTCAGCGGTGTGGCCGCCCATCGGTTGACTGGTGATGCAGAGTCCAGAAGACGGGGGTTATTGGCTGCTAATTTGCTGGCTGCTCGTTTTAACGTGAATGGCCGCTTTATTCGCGCGTGGAACTTCCACTCGAAGGATATGGATACACGGGGTGTTGCGATCATAGACAGTATGATGAATTTACCCTTGCTCTATTGGGCCTCGGAGGAAAGTGGAGATCCACGCTTTGCTGCTCTCGCTGTTCAGCATGCAGATACCGTGGCACGTGAGTTCGTTCGTTCGGACGGCTCCATCGCGCATGTAATTGAGTTCGATCCGGAGATTGGAAAAAAGGTCGCCGAGCATGGCGGACAGGGATTTGCTCCCGGTTCCGCCTGGGCACGCGGCACGTCTTGGGCGCTGTACGGTTTTACGCTTTCGTACGGGTACACGCGCGATCCGCGTTATTTAAAGGTAGCCGAGAACACGGCTGACTTTTTCCTATCCCAGCTGGGCGATGCTTGCCTGCCTGTGTGGGACTTTAGAGCAGAAGAAGGGCACCGCGAAGCATGGGATTCGTCAGCTGCGGCGATTGCCGCCAGTGGCTTGCTGGAACTAGCAAAACATTCGGCACGTGCAGAGCAATTTACAAAAGCTGCAGAATCCATCCTCAAGGGCTTGCATCACACATGTACGGCGTGGGACGAAGAACATGAGGGATTGCTGATGAACGGAACCGTACATTATCCTGAGCAAAGACACATCAATGTGCCCATTATCTACGGCGATTACTTCTTTGTCGAAGCATTGGCAAAGCTGCGTGGTGAGGAAGGTTTGTTTAGTGTTGAAAGGCGAAAAGCATAGTGAGTAAGACGGGCAGGAACAATCCCATTTCCAATCGGGTGTCGCTTGTCAAATGCACGGAATGAATAGTAAGCAGCGTATGTGCAATCTCGTTTACACATACGCTGTTTTTTTTTTTTTTTTTTTTTTTTTTTTTTTGGCGCGTGAAAAAGACTGAATTTAATTCGATGTCAAAGTACTACATATAGGTAAATAAGAACTATAGCGGCGTTGATTTCTTGTCCAAACAGATGAATAGCATAGTATATAAGCTCTTTATTCCTATTAAAATTTTCATCTTGATGCATGAAAATAGGTCCTTTTACTTGTTTGTGAGTGTTTATTCGTAAATTGACAATTCAGGGAGGTGGTCGTATGATATCTCCTTGGGCAAAGGGATAAAATGGATTTTAACGAATGCAAAGGAGTTATACATCATTATGACAGTAACAAGTGATAGTGTAAGAAAGATTTACGGAGGATTTTGGGTGAGAACGGCAGCGTTTGTGATTGATCTGATCATCCTTACTGCCATAATCCTTTCAATAGGGGGAGCAATTTACATCATCCCAGATATTTTGGGTATAAAGGAGACGGTGTTCATACAAGTACTGCTTATGTGGTGGCCGCTAATCTTTTGGCTCATGGTGCCATGGCTGTACTGTGTATTATGGGAGTCGTCGAAGGTAAGAGCAACACCAGGTAAGCTTGTGTTCTCTTTAGTTGTTGTAGATAAGGAAGGAAAGCGTCTTGGATTCTTACATGCCTCAGGGCGTTATTGGATTAAAGCCATTTCTTTTGTGATTTTACGTCTCATTTACATTGTGGTCGCTTTTACTGCGAAAAAACAGGGAGTCCACGATCTTTGTGCCAGCACCTTAGTTGTAAATAAAAAAGAGTTGCAGCGACATGAGCAGCAATCATCCTTGCCTCCAGCAGCTTCTAACATCATAAATTAAGGAAATTAACGTTGCGGAAGATGGAAGGGTACTTCCTTCATTTATCGGGGATGAACTTTTTATTCTATCGGATCAGAGTCAAGAAACAATTGCAACAACCAGAAACCTGATGAATAGTGAAGTGTGGAAAACGATTCCTGCCGTTCAGAATAAACGGGTATATACGCTCGACAGTTCGTGGAATTTTGATGATGCCATTACGAGAGAGCGATTGCTGGAACAAATTCCAGATTTGATGAAGCAAAAGTAAACAAGGAACCAGCCAGTGCCTGAAAGCATTCGCTGGTTTCTTTGTTTTTTCATAATGCCAGTGTAGCGTCCTCACAAGCGAACCCCTCGATGTCCTTTTTGTTATAGAATTTCATGGGAAAATAAAAAATGTAAGTTATTCTTACAGTTTACATGTTCTTTTTAGCTTGTTTTGCGTTATAATGAAAGGATGCACATTATGAACGAATTGGAGGCACAGCCCGATTGACTACTTACCCTTTTGCCTTTGATCCGTCCAAGCCGTTTATTGAGCAGGCAAGTGACTGGATTGCAGATGTATTTTATGAAGTTTTGCCTGAAGTCGGCTTTGAGGTTCGGGATGAACAAATTTATATGGCATTCCAGCTAGAACGTGCCTATAAGGAAAAAAAGACCATTTTTGCAGAAGCAGGTGTAGGCACTGGTAAAACGCTGGTATACCTGCTGTACGCTATTGCATATGCCCGATACATGAGAAAACCGGCGATTATTGCCTGTGCGGATGAATCATTGATTGAACAACTGGTGAAGCCAGAAGGAGATATAGCCAAGCTGGCGCGGCATCTAAGCTTGACAATTGATGCCCGATTAGGGAAATCGCCAGATCAATATATTTGCTTGAACAAGCTGGATGAGGTGAGAAGCGGACTGGATGAGGACGCGGATGTTTTTCGCGATATTTATCAGGGTCTGCCTGATTTTGTCCATTTTCCAGATACGTTACAGTCCTTTACTCCATACGGGAACCGGAAAGAGTATCCTGAGCTAACAGATGGACAGTGGAGCAGACTTGGATGGGATGTATTTCAAGACTGTCTCGTCTGTCATCAGCGTCATCGTTGCGGACAGACGTTGTCTCGTGATCATTACCGCAAAGCGGCAGATCTGGTCATCTGCTCTCACGACTTTTACATGGAGCATGTATGGACCTATGAAGCGCGAAAGCGCGAGGGTCAGCTGCCATTGCTGCCGGAGCACAGTTCTGTTGTTTTTGATGAAGGACATTTGCTGGAGACAGCGGCACAAAATGCGCTTACTTACAAGCTTAAGCACACTCAATTTGAGTCTATTATTACCCGACTGCTAGAGGGAGAAGTGCGGGAATCTCTGGCCATGACGATCGAAGATGCAATCTCCCAAAGCGAGGTTTTGTTTGCTGCGCTCAATAAGAGCAGTCAGCCAGTACAAGGGTCTAACCGCAAGGAATTTATCCTGAATGAATCGTTGATTCGGGAGGTGACCCGTTTTGGTGAACTGATCGGTACGATCGAGGAAGAGCTTGTATTTGAAAGCGGGTTATTCTCTTTGGATGAGTATCAAGTCAAAATTGTAGAAGAACATTTGGAAATGATTCAAACTGCTTTGGCTTTGTTTAAGCGTCCTGAACTTCTCATTTCGTGGGTGACAGAGGATCAGGATGGATTAACGCTTGTGGTTATGCCGAAGATGGTAAAAGAGATTCTCAAAGAACGAGTATTTGCGCAGCATATTCCAATCGTATTCTCTTCGGCTACACTTTCCGTGGAGGGTTCATTTGACTATATGGCGCAAAGCCTCGGTATTGAAAACCCGCTAACGTTTTCCGTCGCTTCACCTTATGACTACAGCGATCAGATGCAAGCCGCACTGTACCCGCTACAAGCGGGACATAACCCAATCCAGAGAGCGCTGACGCTGCTGGAGAAATCGCAGGGAAGAGCGCTTATTCTGTTTCCTTCTCAGGAGGAACTGACTGCCTTCCAAAGGGGTCTCGCTGCTTACCCAGAGGCATCTGCCTATCGTTTTCTGTATGAAGGCTCGGCTGAAATTAGCCATCTGATCTCCGCTTTTCAGAATGATGAGGAAAGTGTGTTGTGCGCTGTTACATTATGGGAAGGATTGGACATCCCTGGACCATCCCTGTCACATGTCATCATCTGGTCGCTGCCATTTCCTCCGAATGATCCGGTTTTTACGGCTCTGCGCAAGGATGCAGCAGATCCGTTCAGTGAGATAGATATGCCTCACATGGCACTTAGGCTCAGACAGGGCATCGGGCGTCTAATCCGCTCGCGTAATGATCACGGCTGGATCTCGATCATGGGTCAGGATTTGAATCGTCCAGAAGTACGCACACAAGTTGAACAACTACTGCCTGCCGGCGTAGAATGCACCATAATTGAAGGAAATCCGGAGGGAATAAAAACATGTTGAATTTTACAGCATATACAGTAGATCAAATTAAAGATGCTTTTGGTATTTTGAGTGGACATCGTTATGAATTTATCATTGAGGTAGAGGTAGAGGAAGACGACGAGCTATACACTGAAAACGGAATATATATCCGTGCTCTTTATTTAGTAGACGAAGAAAAGACAAGACTGCTGAAGTATGAATTGTTTGAAAAAGGAACGGATCGTTACATTGAGCTTGAACTTGAAGATGATGAGCTGCAAGCAGTTGAAAACTTCTGTAAAGAACATGTACAGGATGGAGCAGTAAATTAACAGTAAGGACACTTTGCTAGCACAGCTAGCTATATATTGCAATCTATAATGAGGATATCAAGGAGCCTTGGCAATGACCAGGCTCCTTTTTCCTATGACCAGTGAAGAAACTTATGTGATCTAACGCAGTCTGTCCCACACATTCACCATAAACAGCATAATACCCGCCGCGAGTAACACCCACCCTATGACGACCCACACTCCAGCCTCTGCAATCGCGTAATTTTTACCTATAATCCCCAATATCAACACTGGCAGACTGATGTTATGTATCCAAAAGTGGATACGTGCCAGAATCGTAACTGAAAGTGCAGGAAAGGTCACGTAGATTAGACCTATGATCCCAAGAGTCGTCCAGCCCAGCAAATGGATATGAGACTGAATAGGAGACAGGCTATAATCACCCGACACACCAATGATTAGACTGAACAGCACACCGAGGGCAAAATATACAGCAGCTATCTTTAAACATTGCTTACCCATAGATGACATCCTCCTATGTTAGACGTGGGTATTTTGAGAGATATTTACCATCATATCGAGGCAGAATATCAAGGGTGTGGGTGTTGTGACTGGTCCATTTGACAAAAGCTTCAAATACACATAAAATCTTATTGCATCAATACTTACCGCATTACTATGTTTTTGGAGAAGACAGCGAATTTCTCCGACAATGGGCGCTAATTTTTGACCATTGGTTTATTTTGGATTCGCCATTAAAAGGAGCCTGAAATTATGAATGTATATCGCAATACCCTTGAACTCATCGGGCGCACGCCATTAGTGGAGCTGAATAGCTATTCTCTACCCAGAGAAATTCGCCTGTTCGCCAAGCTGGAGTTTATGAACCCCGGCGGGAGCGTAAAAGACCGGGTGGGAAAGGCTCTAATCGAAAAAGCGTTAAAGACAGGCCAGTTGAAGCCGGGCGGGACTTTAATAGAAGCAACAGCAGGTAATGCAGGTATTGGTCTTGCGATGGCTGCGCTTCATTATGATATCTCGGTTATTTTTGCTGTGCCTGAGAAGTTCAGCCAAGAGAAGCAGGACTTGATGAAAGCATTGGGAGCACGTATCGTTCATACCCCGACAAGTGAGGGAATGAAGGGAGCCATTGAAAAAACAAAGCAATTGGCTGCTGAAATCAAAGATGCATACTTGCCGCAGCAATTTAGCAATCCTGATAATCCAGAGGCTTATTATACGACAATGGGACCTGAAATTTGGAACGATCTGGACGGTAAAGTCGACGTATTCGTGGCAGGAGCAGGCTCAGGGGGCACATTTATGGGAACCTCGCGTTATCTTAAGGAGCAAAATGCAGCCATTAAAACTGTCATTGTGGAGCCTGAAGGGTCCATTTTGAATGGAGGCGAGTCAGGCCCTCATAAAACAGAAGGAATCGGCATGGAATTGATCCCTGAGTTTGTGGACAAAGGCTATTTTAATGCCATTCATACCATTAGCGATGTGGACGCATTCAACCGCGTCAAGGAATTGGCCGAACGTGAAGGAATTCTCGTGGGCAGTTCCTCCGGTTCTGCCCTGCATGCTGCTTTACTGGAAGCAGAGAGCGCACCGGATGGTGCACATATTGTCACTATTTTCCCAGATAGCAGTGAACGTTATTTGAGCAAAAAAATATATGAAGGCGGGATATAAAATGAAACGCAAAACAAAACTGATTCACGGTGGACTCCCTACCGATCCTCATACTGGCGCGGTTAACGTTCCTATTTATCAGGTAAGCACTTATGAGCAAGAGGAAATCGGCGTTCATAAGGGATACGAGTATTCACGTACAGGCAACCCGACCCGGTTTGCACTGGAAGAGCTGATCAAGGAACTGGAGGAAGGCAAACGTGGTTTTGCTTTCGGTTCCGGTATGGCAGCGATTCATGCAGTGTTTTCCTTGTTTAAAGCAGGGGATCATATTTTGCTGACCGATGATGTATACGGGGGCACTTATCGTATTGTAAGCAAAGTGCTTAGTCGGATCGGGATTGAGTCCACATTTGTGGATACAACTGATCTTGAGGCTATTTCTAAAGCAATCCGTCCGAATACGAAGGCATTGTATGTCGAAACACCAACAAACCCGCTATTGAAAGTTACTGATATCCGCGCAGTTTCAGAACTGGTGAAAAAGCATGAGCTTTTGTTGATTGTGGACAATACATTTGCTACCCCTTACTGGCAGACGCCAATTACACTCGGGGCTGATATCGTCGTACACTCCGCAACCAAATATTTGGGTGGACACAGCGATGTTGTAGCCGGTCTGGCTGTAGTCAACAGTGAAGAGCTGGGCGAGCAGCTTCATTTTCTGCAAAACGCCATTGGCGGTATTCTCGGACCGCAGGATTCATGGTTATTGATCCGTGGTATCAAAACCTTGGGGCTGCGTATGGAAGCAATTGAGAAAAATGCAAAGGAAATTGCAGCCTTTTTGGAAAAGCATCCGAAGGTTAGTAAGGTGTACTACCCTGGGCTGGAAAGCCATGCACAGCATGAGCTGTCCAAAACTCAAGCTGAAGGCTTTGGCGGCATCATTTCCTTTGATGTAGGTAGCGATGCTAACGCGGTTGCCCTCCTGAAAAAAGTAAAGTATTTTACATTGGCTGAGAGCTTGGGAGCGGTTGAAAGTCTGATTAGCGTTCCAGCACGTATGACGCACGCCTCCATTCCGGCAGAACGCCGTGCAGAGCTAGGTATTACGGAAGGCTTGGTACGGATTTCGGTTGGGATTGAAGATCTGGAGGATTTGATCGAAGACTTGCAGTCAGCATTGTAAGAAAATAAGCACAATGATCAAGAGAGGTGGCAGAAGCTGCCTCTTTTTTTGTTGTGAGAATAGCTTCTTTTTTGAAAAGCACGGAGGAGTACGCAGAGGTGGTAACGAATAGTTTTATATAGTTCAATTGAATGTTAAACGGAATATAACGCGGCTACGTCTCTGAGGACACAAAAACCTGGAGGGGGAATGTTATGAGGTTCACACATCTGGAAAAAGCAACTACTGTGCTGTCGGATCATCCGGTACGTCTGGCGTCTGCTTATGCAGTCGGCCCAGTCGAGCTTCCGGAAAATTGTGGTGTGGGCAGGGAATGGTCGAGTCATTTTACGCAAGAGGAATGGAATTTGGAAAAGGCTTGTGGTGAAGATGGAATCGAGCTTTCAGCAGGAGGAAAGGCAGTGTGCCGATTACTGACCGAGCTTGACCCTCGGACCTCTGAACTGAATCTAGGTGTTTTTCCGCCTTTGGCTGAACACGAAAGACTTTTGCTGGTTTCAAATCTACGTTGTATGACTGCACAGGAAGTGATTTTCAGACCGTTTGAAGGAACCGGACAAATTTGGATAGATGGCACATTGGTATATGCCGAATCCGGTCCCTTTCGCTTGTATTTGGAGGAAGGTGATCATACGGTCGTTATCATTGCTGCATTTATTCCTGATGAGGCCCGCTCTATTCGTATCAGTGGAAATCAGGTATGCGATGAACCAGATGTGATAGAACTGCATCGTGAATTCGTAGAGCGTAATATACGTAATCATATGGCATGGTTAGAGGTTGAGCAAAGTGCTGGCAGGGAAGGAGAAGACAGCCCGATTTTATTTTATTTGCTGCGTAAGGATCGGATACTTCTTCCCTCAGATCAAACGTTATGGGTCGAGGTAACGAATGATGAGGGCATGAAGCTGGATCAGTTTCCAGCCCATTGGGAGCAGGAGCAAAGCTACGCCTGGGATGAGGAGAAGATCGGGAATACGGGAATGCTGCACTTCACCGTTACCTATCGGGATCATGAGGCTGTAGAACATCATTTTGTGTATTCGGTACTTGTGCGGCCTTTGTCAGTCGTCGTGGAGGGCTTGCAGGAAGAGTATGACCAGTACATGCAAGCCTACGCTAAAGATGTTCTTCATTCTGCGCAGAAAATACAAATAAAGGGCCTGCTTGAGGAATTAAACAGGTTAACGGATTCGCCGGAAGATCCTTTTGAAATCTGGGATTCCCGGGTGGTGCGTGAATATATTAAGCTATTAAAACAAATTTTTATATCTGGACATACCGAACAGTCACAGCACCCATCGTTACTTCAGAAAGAACATATTTTTTTGACGGCCGACGGCATTGGTGAAGGTTTTTTTGTCTCCCGTTTGGACAATAGTTTGCAACGGTATACCATCCAGCTTCCCAGCAACTACACGGCTAAGCGACGGTATCCTCTGATCGTTCTAATGCCTGGCAAGCGATATGAGCTTGGACTGCCGGATTTTCAGAATAGAGGTTTTGGGCAGGGTTGGGAAGACGAGGCTATATTTGTTACTTTTTCGTGTCGTGGCGTTACGCTGGGCAGTTATATTGGAGAAGCTGCTTTTTTGGAGGGGCTAGATGTCATACTGCAAGCGTACCGAGTGGACGAAGAACGTATCTATCTGACGGGTTACTCGAACGGCGCATATGCTGCATGGGCGATGGCACAGGCTTATCCTTCTCGGTTTGCAGCTATTGCGGTAATCTCAGGGACGCCACACCCCAAGCATCTTAAAAATTTGACCAATATTCCAATATTGGATGTGTGTGGTGACCAGGATTACTTATTTGCCCAAGCATACACAGCTCCGGTAACCGAGCTTTCATCGAACCATTTTAAAGGTGTGATAGAGCGGCAGTCTAATCATTGGGATACGCATGAGTTAAGACTTTTGGACGGCATACTGGGTTGGCTTATGCAATGGAAAAGAGATGTCGTCCCTCAGCGTATTGCCTACCGGACGGAACGGGGCAGACATAATCGAGCTTACTGGCTGGAAGTGACACGCATGGATGAAAACGAGGAATATGCGGAGTTGTATGGCGAAATGAGTTCCACGGGTGAATTGGATATTGAGACTGTTCACGTCGAAGAATTTGTGATTCATCTCTCACAAGAGGACATGTCCCTGGAACTGGCCCAAGTTCGTATCGGAGCCCGCATTTTCATGTTGGATTTACGAGAATACAGCCGCTTTCGCTTTGTTAAAACACACTCGCACAAACGCCCTTCACCCGAATACCGTTTGATTGCTGAACGGGAGGGAGAGAGCAGTGAAGACTCCACCAAAAATGCGGATGCAGCTAAGAGTGTTGCGGATTTGCAAAGCGTGGGAAGAAATGGTGCGAGTCACGGTATGGGTGTACTTGATGTTTATATGAATCGACTTCACATTGTTCTTCCATCCAGTTATGCTACACCAGAGGAAGAGCAGGCGGTGAAACGAACGGCGAACGCCTTGGCTAGTCCGCGGACAGCGACTTGGAACCCGTACATTGGTGTTCATTATCCCGTGGTTTCTTCTAAAGATATTTCAGAGAAAGAACTGGCTGATAGCAACGTGATTTGTATCACTTCGGCCTTGTCCAGACATGAGCTGCTTCAAAAGTATCAAGCTCATCTTCAAATTGAATGTACCGAGGATGGGTATACATGGGGTGACGATTTTACGGCAGGCGAATACTGTTTGTCATATATTCAACCTAGCCCATGGTCTGCAACCCAGCAGATGCTCGTTGTAGCGACCAATTCACCCCGTCTGCTGGGTAAAAACCTTTTTATGCGCAGACTGATTATGCCCGGATATTTTAATGGTCTACACCCGTATTTAAATAAAGAGATTATTGTGTATGATAGCAAGGGAGTACGAGCATTTAACTTTACTTCCATTAAGCATGCGCAGCATAAACTGCAAGGTCAATAAAGATGCATGAGCGTCATTATAATCCATATTTAAAAAACCGTCTGGAGGCACATTGGCGATCCTGACGGTTTTTTTGCTGATCCATTGCAGTGATTCCTTGACTGGGATACGTCATATATAAAAGGGCATTATGGTAACTCAGCTTTTATACTGTTCCATCAGGTACATGATCTTCACTTCATCGGCCAAATCTCCAAAGGGTTCTAACGGATTCTCCTGAATGATATGATATAAACGTTGGATTCGTTCCTTTGGCAGCTTCCGAACATATCTGGAAATGAAAGCGGCATGGGTGACTATGTAGCGTTTTTTACGGACAGCGGCACTGGCTACGCGAACGAGAATATCTTCGCCTCCTGCCACCTCTAAAATACGGCGCTCATAAAAAGCCACATACCGGAATGTCCGATCCTTAATCAGCTCACGATTGAGTCTGGCAACCTCTCCAATGTATCTGACCATAAGGGGTTCAAAGCTTTTGATCAGGAGAGGATCGAGCGTTAATTCCATATCTTTGCGAAGAACAAATGATTGCAGCAGAGCGACCTGCTGGAGCCTTATCCGATCATTGTGAATGAGTACGGCAATCTCGCGTAACATTTCATAACAGACACGCTCACTAAGTTGCCGCAGGGCAACTGCATTTTTGTGATTTACGTTCAATCCTTCCTGGATCTGTCCTATACGGCTTCTGAAAAGGCGTATAAGCTGCCTACGCTGTTCATAAGGAACAATGCGCTGCTGTAGAAGGATCAAGGGCAACAGGAGAAGCGCACCGACGATACCACACAGTAGCATTTGCTGTGACGAGTGACCGAAAAAGATAGAAGCAGCCAGTAGCGCGATGCCGACGGCAAGGTCTTTATGAAAATAACGTTTGGCTCTGAGTTGGGCATATTGCTCTACAGGAACCAGCGTATCTCGACCACACGATGTACATTTCTCTTCCCAAAGGGCGGTGAATTGTCCGCAGCGCTTGCAGACTCTCAGCTTTTGGAAGGCATGCTCTGTGCGGGTAAAGGGGCGAAATTGCACAGCCTGTTTGGAGCTATTCATTGCGCTCACTTCTCCGGTTCAGCAGTGCGAGAAGCTCGGTGTCGATTTGTGTAATCGACGGGGCGCGTCTTTTATGTATATAGTAGATTAGTGATTTAATGGCGACAAAAAGAAACATAATCGCCAGACATCCGTATGAGATCATAGTGTACTCCCTCTTTCTGCTTAGATTTTTATTTTACTGTTTTACATGAACGGGTTTCGCTAGGGTTATTTTTGTCGTATAAAGGAGAAGGCTGGTGCCCGATTGTCCTCGTTGGGGTATAATTATATCATTACTGCAGGATATTGGTAAAATATCGCGGTATAATAGGCTTTTTGGTCGTATCCAGGCCGCTCGGACAGGATTTTCAGCTGGCGCTCATGTAAAACTCATTATAATTTAATAGTAGTGGAGTACAACTGTAATTTAGAATGAGAATTAATCGGCAAAGGGGTACAAGCGATGTTTAGTAGAGACAGAAAATGGTTTTTGGTCATCGGAATCATATGTACAATGATCATGACCTCGATTTCGGCCTGGCAGCCACAGACGGCGAATGCCGCTTCACCCTCAGCTTCTAAAGTGGATGCGGTGCTGGTAGTCGATGTAAGTAATTCAATGAACACCAGTGATCCTGGGAAAATTGGCAATGAAGCCATGAAAATGTTTATTGATATGTTGTCAACACAAAATGACAAGGTTGGGATTGTAGCCTATACGGATGTCGTACAGCGCGAGAAAGCCTTGCTTAATATTTCATCCGAAGCAGATAAGCAGGAGCTGAAGACATTTATTGACGGGCTGAACCGGGGAGCGTATACTGACACCTCCGTAGGTGTCAAGGAAGCGATCCGCATTTTGCAGGATGGCAAAACAGCCGGGCATGCGCCTATGATCGTTATGTTAGCTGATGGTAACAACGATTTTAATAAAACGACAGGCCGAACTGAAAGCCAATCCGCTCAGGATATGGCACAGGCTGTAGCCGAGGCTAAAAAAAGCGGTGTGCCGATCTATACCATCGGTTTGAATGCAGATGGAAAGCTGAATAAAAATAAACTCGCCGACATCGCGCAGCAAACGGGTGGCAAGTCCTTTATTACAAGCTCGGCAGACGATCTGCCGAACATTTTGAGTGAAATTTTCGCCAGCAATTTGAAATTGAAAGTGGTGCCCTTGCAGTCCATTACGGCAAACGGCGACTATCAGGACGTTACAGTAACCGTACCAAACGATAGCGTGCTGGAAGCCAACATTTCGATCATGTCCTCGAAACCGGTGGACGCGAGATTAATAGACCCATCGGGCAACACGAAGTCGATTCCTTCGAGCGATGTACTGCTGTCCAAGTCCAAAAGCTACTCGCTGATTAAATTGCTCAAGCCTGTGGCTGGCGATTGGAAGCTTCAAGTCAAGGGAGTGCAGCAGGATAAGATTGATATTAATCTGGTATTTAACTATGATTTGGAATTGAAGCTGGACGCACCGCCTGCCAAATCATACAAAAAAGGTGACTCGGTTCAAATTCGTTCCTATCTGACGAGCAATAACCAGCCGTATCAGGATCAGGAATTGTATGCGAATATGAATGCTGTCCTGAAGGTCAAGGACCTTGATACCGGCGCAACGAATGAAGTGCCCCTAACAAACGCAGGCGATGCTTTTACCGGCTCATATACGATTCCGGATGAGCATGACTATGAGCTAACCGTCAGAGCAGAGGAGAAGAGCTTTTACCGTGAAACGCAGCCTGTAACCATCAGTGCCAAAGCTGGGGCAGCGAGCGGTACGAATACTGGCACAACTCAGCCTACGGCACCTGCTGAAAAGTCTAAGCTATTGCCACTCATTCTTTTAGGGGTGGGACTGCTCGTTCTGCTAGTGGCGGCATATTTCATCTGGAAGGCTGTCAAAAAAGCCAATCGTGGCTTTGTCGGTCAGATCGTACTGGAAATCCGGGACGAAAATACCGGCGAAAAGACATACCCGCAGTATAAGAAGCTGAACACCTTTCGGGGCAAATTCAATTTACACCAGTTGCTGCAACTGGCTCCGGAATTTGCCGGAACCGATAAGGTCGTGTTCACGCCAGCGAACCAGGATCGCATTGTGGTGCGTAGTACCCCAGAGATTACGATTGAAAAATCCGGGCGTGCTGTAGACGCAGGCAATGGTCTTGAACTGAAAAACGGTGATCGTCTGACGATTCCGCTGGCTAGTGTGGACAAAACCATTTTACTGGAGTTTATTTCAGTAAACAGCTAAACGAACCCTTAGGAGGTCATATCTATGAAACCAGTAGTTAGAGAGCATATCCAACAATTAGACGTATCACTCGGCGGAGGGATCGTAAGCGATAAGATCAGAGTAGATACCAT
Organism: Paenibacillus sp. T2-29; assembly: GCF_052921365.1. Lineage (NCBI taxonomy): Bacteria > Bacillati > Bacillota > Bacilli > Caryophanales > Paenibacillaceae > Paenibacillus > Paenibacillus sp. T2-29. Next base: position 633,437 of record NZ_JBREVE010000003.1, read on the forward strand.
CGATAATCCTATTTTAATTATCGGACTTGGGGGAACGGGGATTGACGCCCTTCTCCGCTTGAAATATCAAATAAACCGCAGATTCAAGCTGCCTGCGGACCCGATTTCCAAGAAAAAGAGCGAGAAGCCGGATAATGTGGAATTTCTAGCTTTTGAAACGAATGAACAAGACCGCAACAAAAAATACAAAGGGATTGGTTTGGACCCCATCAATGAGTTTGTACTGCTGTCCAATGCGGAAATCGGCGGGTTGCTGCAAAACCGCAGTATTTTGGAGCCGTACATCACTGACTGGCTGTCTCCCGAGCTGAGCATTACCGATGGTATGAACGGGGCGGCAGGGGTACGTCAGGCTGGACGATTACTATTGTTCACCAAAATCAATCAGGTCGTACAAAGTATTGACAAAAAAATCAAAACCCTGTCTGAAGGTACTAACAAGAAGCTTATGGTGTTTTTGCTATCCGGTTTGTCCGGCGGTACAGGAAGCGGTACTTTCCTCGATATCTCATATATCGTTCGAGGCATTATTGAGCGGGACTATGGCTCCGCAGGTGTAGACCGTGTAAACACGCTGGGTTATCTGTTCACACCGGATATTAATCTGGCCAACAAAAGCCTGAGCGAGCATACGCGTGAATATATTAAAAAGAATGGCTATGCTGCACTGAAAGAGCTGGACTACTGGATGAATGTGGACAGTCGTGGTGAACGCTTTAAGCAACAGTACGGTAACATTTTGACTGTAAACTCGCCGTTGCCGCCGTTCAATCTGTGTCACCTTATTTCGGCTACGAATACGGAAGGCAAACTACTGGAAAATGCTTATGATTACTGCATGAATGTCACCGCTGAGAATATCACCAACTTTATGGCGAGTGAGGAAAAACAGTCGGGTGAAGAGTTCGCCATTCATGACTATATCAGCAACATTCGTACCAACATCGCGCAAATGAATAAGGCGTATCCAGCAAACTACGATTACAATATTATCGGAGCTTCCTCGGCAGTGCTGCCTATGGAGGAAATGACGACATATCTGGCTTACCGGATGTTTGGTAAAATGTCCAAAATGTTTGAGCAAGCGCCAAATCAGGAGGATGTAGAGAAGTTTGCCCGCAAGCTGGGCGTGGATCTGGATAGCATGATCAAAAACTTTGAGTCCCGTGTACCTGAGCCGCTTCCGGGCTTTGAAAACAGTGAACGGTTAAGTTATAACAATGTTGTTAAGATGCAAGTAGTTAATATGGACACTGAGCTGGAGCAAACGTTCCTGACGCGTGCTCGCGAAGAATATATCAAAGCGAAGAAACAGCTTCCAGGCGAAATTGTAGGACAGTTTACGGACCAAATCCGCCGGATGTTCCTACATCCCGAGCAAGGGCCGTTTTATGTATCCCGCATGATATATACTGAAAAAGGGTTTAGCTTGCTGAAAATGCTGCTTTCCTATGTTGAAACGTTGCGTGAATCACTGCACCGTATTCCTACGGACATTGAATGGGCGCGAGAGCAGGCGAACGAGAAGCTGGGCGATGCTAAGAGTGCGTTTGTATCCAAGGATAAGAAGAAAAATGCATATATTGAAGCAAAAATCAACGAATATTGGCTGCGGGCTGATGTGGAACGTACAGAGCAGCTCATTGAATTCTATGAAGACCTGTATGACCTGCTAAATAAAGAAAATAACCGCATTTATAATGTATTTACTGAAATTTTGAACGCACTGAGTGCCATTTTCGAAAAGAATGGTGATCTGCTGATTAATGGCGAGGAACAATCCGATCACAAAGGTAACAAGACGTATTATTGGAATCTGGTAAGTGTACCGGATATTTCAGAAGTTGTGACCAAGTTGCTGGATAACCGCAATGGTGACGATTTGATTCGTGATTTTGCCCAAGAATTGCTGGAAAATTCAGATCAATGGGTGAAAGATCAGGATATGGACATCATCAGCTCGATCTCCAATTTCTTGACTGACAAATTCGGTGATCTCATTACCCGTTCCATGGAGGATTTCCTGGTCATGAAGTACGGGCAGGATGAAGCAATTGAAAAATTTGTGGAGCGTTACATTGCAAGCAAGCTGGATGAGGAGGCTGTACCTGTCTTCCATTTGAGCAACAGTTCTGGCAATTTGTATTTCCCATCCTGGGGATTCGTTTCGGTACCTGTACAGTCGCCTAATATCCTGAAAGGCGTTCGCAATTATCAAAATAATGCAATTGGCAAATCGCACTTCACTATTAAAGAAAGTGAAGTCCGTAACCGGATTTTCTGGCTCAATACGCGTAATGGTGTTCCTCTGTTTGTATATACGCCGCTCAAAGTGTATGAAGAGAGCTATGAGAAAACCATTCTTGACCGTGAAGGTATTGGCCGACATCTGGTGCAGACAGGTCAGAACAACTGGACGAATCTGCCGTCGCCGATTCCTGAAAAATCATGGGGAGAAACTTACGTCAATTCGCGTGTGCAAGCTCACAATGCCCGCATTCGTAATGATTTCGACCGGGCCAAGGCACTCGGCGTAATTCGTGAGAAAGATGTCGATCAAAATACAAGCAGCCGTTTTACTGTAATTCGCTCACAAGCGCTAGATATGAATGCGCTACTGGCAGCCTACGATATGCGATTGCAGGAATCCAAGCCGAATTTGGGCGAGGTGAAAAGAGCATGGTCTGAGCTGAAACGTCTACTGGCTGAAGGGCTCGAACAGGCCGGAAGCAAGGACATCTTTGGCAGCATCAATGAAGAGATGGCGAAGGAAAACCTGATCCGTTCACCAGAGTTAACGCAGGTGGTTCGTGATGAGCTGGCGAAATATATACAAATCGAAGCAAAAGCTGCTGAACTGGAAGCTTTGCTGGGCAAATATCAGGATGAAGAAAAATGGTTGGATCAGTTCATTCAGGCGCTCTACACGGACACGATTACGAAAAAAGGAGCTTTGTACGTCTATGATCGTGACGAAGAGGAAGAGGCGTGGGAGCCGTTTGCCAACGTCATGAAAAGCCGCAATTACGTCGAGTTTGAAGTGTTCACAAACTTCCGTGGATTGGATGAAAAGAAATTTGCAGCACTAATGCGTAAGGCGGATCGCCGTGATGCTGTATTGACTTCATCTGAGGATATTACACCACTGCTGGCGAAGTTGGATGAGCTGGCTGCCACTTACACAGAGGCTCGCAATCAATTGGAATATGAAAAGGTAGAGCTGGCTAATGGAGCGGAACTTTATGCATTTTATGCTCAAATGGCTGGAAAATTAAACGACATCCGCAGAAAGTTGAAGTAAGTATGAGAGAGCAGCTGTTACGTTATGCGGCTGACTATGCAGCCGCAGAGGACCAATTAATCGGAAGCGGGGATGGACGCAGCAGCATCCATTTCCCGTCCGTGTTTCTTTTTATCGGCGATCACATGAGCCCGGTGATGAACACAATTGCAGATATCAACCGGACCAAGTGGGATAACAGCACAGGAGTAACCTATATTCAGATTTGCTCGCAGGAAGAGCACGCGGCTGTAGACCGTTCGGTAGAGGCCATCGTTCATACGGTAGCTGTACCGGAAGAAAGTAGTCACCAAACGTTACGCCGTGACTTGCACCAGGCTTTTTATACACATGAATCAAAGCTAATTGAACTTAACACCGCGTTACGCCGGGCTAGTGGACATCTGGCTGATTATGGTCGGTTGTATTCCTCGTTTGAGCGTGTACATTTGTCGATCCTGACAACAGCGGATGATCCCATGAACGTATTAATTCCTGAAATTACGCTGTTGGCAGAGTATATTTTTGCCCAATCTTTTAAATCGGTACAAATGGATCTGTATGTGTTGATGAGCGAAAGCGACCAGGCTGCCCAATTTGGCTACAGAAGTGCAATATCCGTTGCTTTTATGCGGGAGTTGGATTACATCCAGAGCCCAGCATATACGTTTACAGCACCGCTTCATATGACCGAGGACAAATTGACCATCCCGGTATCTCATGCTCCATCTCCGTTGTTCGATCTTGTCTATGTGCTGTCCGACAAGAATGAGCGCGGCGTAACGGTGCCGAATAGCCTGCGCGAGAGCTGTGATATTATTTGTCACATTCAACTTCTTAAAAACCGTTATCAGGCAGGAGATTCCTATCGGTCACAGGATGGAGGCTACAATAATACATCGTTTAAGAATAACATCATGACGGAATCCGGGCGGCAGGGTTATGTGTCGGCTGGATTTTCCCGGGTTAACCGCCCTAATCAGTCGATTGCGCTTACGGTGTTGTATCACTTTTATGTGAAGCTGCTAGAGCGTATGAGAACAGAGCAGGATTGGGACATACGCGATAAGCTAAATTATTTTGGCTTAGATGCTGCTGAGCGTGGCCGTACACGAAATGATCTAGTACCTGGCAATGAAGCGATCATGGACATGAGCGCACTAATGACGAGCGGAGCCAGCTACGGCTCGCTGAAACGAATGTCATTACGTGAGGCAGAGGAAACCTTGTTTGGTCAGGGGTGCGAAGCCTTTTTCCGCGATAACTGTGAACGGATCGTACAGAAGCGCTTGGGAGATTTTCAGGCGGATATGCGTTTGCAGATGGCTGTGAATGCAGCTGCTAAGGAACATCCTCATATTGGCTTTTTCGAGCTGACAGATTGGACGGATGAAAATCAAACAGGGAATGTGCTTACGGCTGTTCGGGGAATGATTCGTGATACGTCCAATGATTTGCAGATCAGTGCGGCCGAACTGGATGCGCTGTATAGCGGACGAGTGGAAGATCAGCCTTTTCAGCGACTGCCGCTTATGGATAAACATAATGTGCGTAGCTTGATCCGTTACCTCACTGAAACAGTCTACGGGCATAAAATGCACATGCTGCGGATTCAAGTGGATTTGGAGCTACTTCGCCGCTATGAAATGGCACTAGAAAAATGGCATGCACAGGCAAAGCATATTACAGTACAGCTAGCCAACCTGGAGCGTGAATTGCATCAAGCTGCAACGGACAGTATTCGGCAGGCTGACAGTTACACAGGTCAAAACCTGTTCGAGTATTACGAGCGTGTGACGGAGGATGTCATGCGTGAGTTGGAAAGCAAGCGGGGGAAATCTGTATTCTTTGACGCCCGGCATATGGGACCTGTATCTGGGTTGCTGGATGAAGGTCTGTCTGCACTGGTGGATAGACTTACGCAGACCTGCCGTACCTTGATTCTCAGCTCACAGCCATTTAATCAGACATTCGAAGAAGAATTATTACGACGTGCCAATGTAGCTGCTGCATATGAAAATCGGCTGGTCGTTCCGAAGGATGAGCTGTTTAAAAAACTGTATCAAACGTTAGAAGAGCATGGCGGAATCAATGTACGTTTGCTCGACTATACCCATGAGCATCGGTATGAAGAAAAGTATTTTTTTGGTGACTACGAAGGCGAATTTCTTCCTTATGCGATGGACGTCGACATTACTTCGCGAATTTACAAGCTGGGTTTTGTTCATGAGCGTCGCAGTAGCGGGGTGGAAAAACTGCATTTGATGGGCGGCTTCCATCTGGAGGATCTGATGGTTTACCGCAACGGCAAAACGTATTATGAGACATATACTGCGAATGGTTTCGTGTTTCATGGAATCGACGTGGACCGGTTGCCGGAATTGCGGTAGCCATATATTATCCTACTTTAATGATGGAAGGAAGCAACGAATCTTATGAAGCAACGTAAATTTAACGTTCTCCTATTGGTGTTTGGCTTGCTGGGCGCTGTAGTAGGCTTCATCTTAGGAGAGCTTATTCTTCACAAATTGATAGGCCACTGGCCGCATATCATCGTGGTCGGGCTATATTTTGGCATCATGGCGCTGTGCATTGGTCTAGGTTGCCTTATCGGCGAACTAATTTCGCCACAGTTAAATGGACATTCATGGCGACAACGATACTCAGGATTGTCCTGGAAATTACTAGTTCCTGCTACACTGGTCATGTTGTTCGTGGCAGGTCTGTTATTGGAACTGGGGTATCAGATTAACCCTGAAGGGCGCAAGAGTGTACAGGACCTCGTGCTTGTGATTGATAATTCCGGAAGCATGCAGCAAACAGATCCCGATAATGAACGCCTAACGGCTGCTAAGAGTCTAATTGGGCAAATGGATGGAGACAAGCGCGTAGCCATTGTTTCATTTGAATCCACTGCGCAGTTGGTGCAGCCATTTACTCCCATTGGCACAGATGCAGAGAAGCAAGCGGTATATTCCAAAATCGATAGTATGCAGGCGTTATTGTCAGGCGGTACAGACATTGGGCTTGCTTTGGACGAGACGATCAAGGAGATTGAAACCCAAGGCAGTGCGGAAAAAGGTTCTCTCGTTATTATGCTTTCTGACGGTTTTAGCGATCTGGATACGCAGACCGCATTGGCGCCTTACATTGCCCGCCAGATTCCGATTAATACGATCGGACTAAAACTGGCAGAATCGGATGGTATAGCTTTATTGCAAAATATTGCTAGCTTAACGGGCGGAACTTATTCTAATGTAGCCAATGCCCAAGGACTTACGCAGGCGTTTGGTAAAATATATAACAAAATTGGTGATCGCACGCTGGTAACGGAGCGAACAGGTGAGTATGCCGATAGTCTGTATTTTGCTATTTATCGCGTAACGGCTCTGGTTATCATCGGAGTTCTATTAGGGTTGGCTCTTGGATTGATGTTTGATAACCGTTTTCTCGCGCGGAATTTCGCAATTGGTGGAGTTCCAGCCGGCTTGCTCGCTGGCTTGATTTTGGAAAGAGGGTTATCTGGCTCGCCTATAGGTGACTTGATGATTCGTTTGCTAGCAGCGCTCGTACTGGCGGCCCTTATTGCTGTCTTTTCACTTGTTCTGCCGATTGCGGAAAATACTCGCCGATCTTCTGGTGGTGGGAGCCAAGGTGGGCCATCAGGCCAACGGAGAGGGGCACCGGAAGGCCCGACGCGCAATCGACGCAGCAGTGGATTTTAGAACGGGAGGCTGGAACTTATGCAGTATAGGGATGCACAGCCCGGTGATCCTGTGATTTCGGAGCTGAGCCACAAAATTGACGACAACCGGGTAGTGTTACGCTGGCAGTGGCCTGAAGGTGTAGCCGTAGTCTATATTGCCAAACAATCAGCCGATGCAGGTGCGAACGGGCAGAATGAGGCACCGACTTCTGACCTGAAGCTTTTTACACGCGAGGAATATAAGGCCGCTGGCAGCTATCGTGACCGGATTGAAGGCATTGGACGTGTGCGGTATACCGTGTATCCGGCTATTCGGGAGGATGGTGACACCTTTGTAATCCGTCAGCCAGACGGAACCAACCAACTGGAGTTGAGTACGGGTAGAGCCAAAATTAAATATGCGGTTCACCATAAAAAAAGCTGGTTTCGCAGCCGCAAAACAGTCCAGATTCAGGTGACAGCCGAAGTTCCTGTTCCGCAGGAGGCGCTTTGCTACGTAAAGAAGCCTGGCGGCTATCCGGTTGACCGGGACGATGGCACCTTGTATCCGTTCACGGCACCCTTTGCTGCAGGACGGAATGTTTTACCCGCTATTGAAGTGGGGGGAGATGAGTATGTGCGGCTGTTTTTTACGGACGGTCAGAAGTATGGCACGATATATGAATTAGTTCCTGAATGAAAGGAGGCCACAACCGATGAGTTTTCTTAGCAATTTATTCAGAAGAAAGCCACAGGCCGAACCGCGGCCGTTATTCTATGATATTGTGTGCCCTTATTGCTTTAGTAAATTTTCCCCAGAGGAAGTGGTGTTCCGTGCTTCCCATCACCGTGAAGATGATGAGGATTACGCTTTGGGTGAAGATGAACTGTTGAACAAATATCGGGAGCGTTTTGGCTTGGATAGTGTACATGATATGGAGGCAATTCTTCATCCCTATGATGTACCTGAGGAACATCGCTTGTATTCAGATCATGTGTTGACAGGTCTGACGGACCGTTACGGTGAGCTGACACGTCACCGACTGTGCCCACACTGCCATAACGAGCTACCTGTGACCGCAGGCAAGGTGCCGAGTAATATCATTTCGATTATTGGAGCTTCGCAGGCGGGAAAATCTGTATTTATGACCTCTCTGATTCACACGCTGCAGCATGTGACCGCCGATCATTTTGACGCAGCTTGCATGCCGCTTAATGCAGAGATCAGCCGCAAGTTCCGCACGATGTATGAGGAACCACTGTTTGAACGAGGCGATCTGCTTACATCGACACAAAAAGAAAAGATGCAGGAGCCTTTTATTTTCCAGTTTGTATTTAAGGATGAGGAAAAGCCACCACTGACATTGGTATTTTTTGATGTAGCCGGTGAGGGGATGGTCGATCAGGACTATCTGGGACTTCATGGACAGCATATTAAAAATTCTGCGGGTATTCTTTTTATGGTCGATCCACTGCAAATCCGTTCTATCCGGGAACGTATTAAGATTAATCTTGGCGATAAGCCTGGTGAATGGGTCTCGCAATATGATGAACCGCGTGATGTCGTACTTACGATGTTCGGTGACTTTATCGCATACCAGGAAAAAGGCAAGACGGACATTCCGACCGCTGTGGTCCTGACCAAAAGCGACATGCTTACTGCGCTGGCAGATGAAGAAGGCACGTATATCAAGACAAACAGCAATATTTTTAATCCAATGGAACATCGCAAATACATGGATTTGGATGAGTTCGCGAACATTGATGGCGAAGTTCGGCGCTTTATCGAGAAGGTGGATAAGCCGTTCAAGGGCACAATGGATGTATATTTTACAGATACAGCCTATTTCGCGGTTTCTGCTCTAGGTAGCAATCCAGTGGACCAAAAGCTGCAAGGGTTGGTTAGTCCGATCCGTGTAGATGAGCCATTCATCTGGCTGCTCTATAAGTTGAAGTACATTGAGGGGAGAGAATCACAGTGAGTTTATCTACCTCTCATATGATACAGCAGCAAATGTATACACGGGAACGGCGCGGTATTTTCCGTTCTACGGAAGGCTTCGATACAGTAGCTAATTCCAAAGGGTTGGATGCTTCATTTATTAAAAAGGTGTTGCATCCTTTATGTGTGTATGATGCGCCTGCGGCTTTGACAACCCGTGGCGAGAAGCAGGAGAGTGTCTATCCGGAAGCTTTACATCTGGTACGGACAGAGTCCGGGGATGTAGTGCTCGGACGCAGTATTTATAAAGCGGCGGATTTCACTGGGCTTCGGAGCGCTTTTTTTACGCATAACTATGTGATTCCGGCCGGACATGGTGAGTCTCCGGCTGACTATAAGCAGTGGCTGAACACTTCGTTTGTCGATACCTATGATATTGAGCAGGGAACGGAATTACCGGAATTAGAGCGTCTACCAGGTGGTAGTGTATTTCCCGCTATTGACCCGTCTGCAGTACTGGCTCAATTGCAGCTGAGCGAAGAAGTGTTCAAGCAGCTTTTATACGCGGTCATGATGTCAGCTTCGGGTCGCAAGAAGGTATATGTAGCGCTGAATGTTCCAGCAGAAGCGGTAGCATCTTCAGCTAAACAGCTACTGGGTGTGTTGTATGCGGCACTGCCTTATGCATTTCGCAACAGACTCGGATTTCTTACATATGCGCAGGAACCGAACAGCAGAAAAGGCATTCACTTAATGTTTGTTGAGCCTTTTAGCTTGCGTCCCGGTGATCGGAATATAGAAAAGGACTTTGTATTTGACCTCTCTAACAATAATCGAATACTGAATGTGGATGCAGAGCAGGTAAGGCAGCCGTATTTTGACTGGATTGTCCGAACACTGCTGAATGGCGGGGCACCGGACGACTTTCTCAAATTTGCCGAGCAAATGCTGACAGGCATGGAGGCAGGGCGTGAACTAACGCCTTCTAGCTATCATGAGCTCATTACGCTGTACAGAATTGAGCAGGGAGAGCGGTCATTATACAACGAGCAGCGAATCACTGTGTTACGAAGCTTGACTGATTATTTATCGCCATCTGATGCGCTGCCACGTAAAATGCGGCTGAATGATCTGTTTCTGTCCTTTTTTGATCATGAATTTGATCGGGTGAAGGATGGACACATTCCAGATGTAGGGCTGGTTGATTGCTTCAAGGACTATTATAAAGTTCATGCACGCAGTAGCGAAAATCGGCTGGTGGAATATTTAATCCGTTCGCTAAACAATGCTTATACTGCCAGAAATACGGAAGCAGTCACGTATATTTATCATACGATTGAAGAGAATCCGCCATTAGGCAAGGTCTATTTTACGAAAGTACTGGGTAATCCGGCACTCACGAAAATGCTGTTCATTCCCTACATGGACAGTCAGATGAAAAGAACGCCTGATGTAAAGGGTCTATTGGCCGTGGTGCATGAATGGGGCAGTCGGTATATCGAAGTGTCAGCGAATGCCGATTTTCAGCTGTTGGCTGAATCTGCATTAATGGGCAAGCTGCGTGCCGAGAGAAAGCCGGTAGAGGCTGTGGCTGCCATTCACCAACGCTTGCGTCAATGGGACAGTAGTTCTGCCGTGGGCACACTGTCCCCGCTGGAGCAATCCGGATTAACAGAGCGCTTACGGGAAGCATCGGATCGATATTTACTCACTGAAGTAGAGCTAAAAGAAATATCACCTGATCAGGTCGTACAAATTCCGTTTTTTACACGACCCGATTTGGTGCAGTGGGTTGGAAAGTTGCCTGCTCCTCTCAAGGGACAAGCAGTGCGATTGATTGCGGCTTATGATTGGTTTAACACGGAGGACCCGGAACCATCGGTGCTAGACGGTCTGGAGCCAAGCGAAGTAGAAAAGGTGCAGGATTGGGCTTACGGTTGGCTGCCCCAGCAGCTTGCAGAAGGCCATTTTGCCCGTCTGTTGCCAGCTTTCTATCGTTCTGATGGTACTGGCGAAGGAATACTGGATTTTGCCCGCCTGGTCAGTTCGATCCGCAAATGGGCAAAGGATAACGATACGATGTACCGCTTTATCCGCTGGTCGGAGGAACACGCTGAGTTTGCTACTCCACGTGGTGGTTTTGAACCAGCCTACCGGCGTGCGTTGCTTTTATTCTTCCAAAAGGAAGGACGAGAGGGCCTGCATAAAAAGACGCTATGGCGTCAATATTTTGAACCAGCTAAGCCTGTTTTTAAAAATTTCTATCAGGCAGCAAAGCGTGAGACAGACACGCCTTTGGTCAAAACGCTTCGTCGTTTCCGCAAAGGCGGGGTGATTTCCGGGATCGTATTAATCGTTATTGCAGGAACATTAGGCGGTCTGAAAGCAACCGGGATCATTGGATCTGTTGACACACCAACGCCTGCCGCTGCTCCAAAGCCTGTACAACAGCCAATAGAGCCTACAGTGCCGGTAAAAGAGGAGCCTGCTGCAATAGTGACACATGTACCTAACACCAAGTCCACTACGAAAATGGTCAAGCTGTTGTTTGCGTTTCAAACATCGGCAGAGCAGGCAGAATTTAAGCCTAAAAAACTCGTCATTGTCGGCGCGGATCAACAGGAGCACTCATACGAAAATTTTACGCTTACTGAACAGAATGATAAGGAAGCAGCCAGTAAAGCTAACAATGGTTCGTCCGGTGACGTTAACACTGAGGGCGCTACCACCAAAAGCAAGACAGGTGCCGGAGAATCGACAGGAAGTGGTTCTACAGATCTGAGCGGTACATCCAGCGGAAAAAGCGCTGATCAGACTGGAGAAGTGACAGACAACACAGCCGGAGGCGCGACTTCAAAGATATCAACTGAGGGTAGCGGTATAGCAACCGATAAAACCATCACCAGCACGTCCGATGATGGTACAGGGACAACGGAATATGATCTCGACAAGTATCCTTATCGTAGGCTGTTGACTATTTGGCAACGGCTAGAGCTAAATGATGCTAGCACGGTTACTGTGGATGGAAAAGATTATCCGCTGGTTCAAGTGAAAGCTGCGAACTAAGCAACTATAGACAGTAAAAAGACGGGTTCTTTTTGGAACCTGTCTTTTTTTTATGTATAAATTTATACATAAAATGTATTCGTGATTCTGAAACTGACTGTATTTAGTAGACGATCATTTTACGAAGGTATTGACACCAAATAGGCAGCTGATTAAAATTAGTTGGAATTCAAACTATTAAAATTCGATGGATAAGGAGGTTAGCGGTGAAATGGGAAGTGAGGTGTATCCCGTTTGTCTTCCTTGGGAAGAAGAGAGCACGATGTACTTAATTAAATGGATTTTCACCACCGTCCGGCGTGAGATTGAAACAGCACTGCGCCCTTTGGGGCTTACCTCCCCACAATCGCAGACGCTCTATATACTGGCGATGTCGCCTGGAGTCACCAATACGGAGTTGGAAAAGCTATTGCTTATTGATAAATCAAGTGTTACCAGCCTGGTAAACGGGATCGTTAAGAAAAACTGGGCAGTACGCCAAAGTCATCCGGAAGATGCACGAATGAAGCAGATTTATTTGACCGAGGAAGGCTTGGAGATTCACAAGGTAGCCGAACGTACCATTGAGCAAATTAAAAGCTCCGTAGGCAAAACGTTATCTGTCGGAGAGTCGGAGGCGCTACGTGGTTTGCTCAAAAAAATTCTTCACGATTACCGTCCTGCGAATGCTTGCGTTTGAGCGGATAATTAGAAAAGTTTGCCCGGCTGAGGAATCTATGAGCTATAAAATGTCACCTAGATAAGATGTTTACAGGAGAGGGAGAAACCAAATGATAAAAGAACAAACTTATCCCAATGCGGATAAGCTTATGCGTGTTTTGGCCTTCACACTTGTTTTTTCAGTGATGAACGCTTTTATGTTTAATGTTGTTATGCCTGTGATTCGGGAGGAATTTCATATTAGTGCCTCCGATGTAAGCTGGCTACTGACGGGTTATATGATCGTGTATGCAGTTGGCTCGGTGACCTACGGCAAGCTTGCAGATAAGTATCGTCTCAAAGATTTGCTGACATTTGGGATTATATTTTTTGCACTAGGTTCGCTTATTGGACTGTTGGCCAATCAATTTTGGATGTTAATTGTAGCCCGTTTGCTTCAGGCCACGGGGGCTGCTGTTATTCCGGCAACCGCTATGATTGTTCCCGTTCGCTATTTCTCAGCTGAAAAAAGAGGGCGAGCTTTAGGCGTCACAGCAATCGGCTTAGCATTAGGTACTGCGCTGGCTCCCATTATTTCCGGTTTGATTACAGGCTTTGCGAGCTGGCGTTTTTTGTTCGTCATTTCCATGTTGCCACTGATCGCTTTGCCGTTCTTTCGCAAATACCTGGACGATCAGCGAGGAAAGGATCAGAAGTTCGATTTTCTTGGCGGATTATTGCTGGGTGGAACAGTGGCCTGCTTGTTGCTTTCCATTTCACAAGCCAATATGATGTTTTTTCTGATCGGTGTGGTTTTATTTGGACTGTTTATATGGCGCATTCATACTGCCCACGATCCGTTCATCCAGCCGAAGCTGTTCCGTAACAAGCAATATTCATATGGGCTTCTTATCGCTTTTTTAGGGACGGGGATTAGCTTTGGATTGCCGTACTTGGCACCACAGTTTTTGAATAGTCTCAACCAGCTTACACCAGCTACGATTGGACTGATTATGTTTCCCGCTGCTATTGCGTCAGCTCTATTAGGAAAAAAAGGGGGACGTTTGGCCGATAGCAAAGGAAATTCAGTTCTAGTTTATACAGCCGTATCGCTATTGTTTATCTGCTTTATCAGCTTGTCTACATTTGTAGGTGCATCTCCGTATCTGATTTTGTTTTTGCTTATTTTCGGAAATGTAGGTCAGACCTTTATGCAGATTGCCATGTCCAACACGATTTCTCGTACTTTGTCGAAAGATCAGATTGGTGTTGGAATGGGGCTGTTATCTTTGTTGAATTTCATTGCCGGAGCGATCACAACAAGTATTTTGGGCAAAACGTTAGATAGTTCGTCGTCCTTTCATTTGAATCCGGTTGTATCTAATGTCCAAGTGTTCAATTTCAGCAATATATTTACGGTGCTTGCGCTGATTGCGCTTGTGACGATGGGGCTTTACGCATTGCAGTTCCGGCGGGGTCCGCGCAGTAATACACCTGCTGTCGAATAAGGATAAACATTTTATGTAAGCTCATGCCATAACAAGGGTATAATATAGAAGGAGAAATTTTCTATGGAAGGACGGAGTGCCCAGCATGACAAGAAACCTTCAATATGTACCCTATGGTTATGAACCGCCAATCGAAACGCACAAAGGGACTATGGTCTACTATGATACGTTTGAGCAGACTACAGCTAGTGAGCTGGAGCTTTTTGCCGAAACGGGGGCTGCACTGTCTTTTACAAAGCTGGTGCTGTATCCGCTACATGAGGAAACGGTCAGAAGAATGTGGAAGCAGCCAGTACGCTCGTATTATAAGCGGGTCGACGAGCTGGGAGAGTGGCAGCGAGAGCAGGCTTTGAGTGCTGTTGTGATTGAGAACTGGGAAGGTAAGCGAAAAAAGTATACGCCAATTGAAGCAGCCATTCGTTTTTTGGCGGAAAAGTATGCAACTCCGCTTTTTTTGTATATGAGTCCTGAGACTGCTAATTTGTGCGCTTCCTATGCATCCTTTGGAGAATGGATTAGAAACGTCAGGTTGCTGCTTTCGAGTGAGCCTTTGGAACTTCATCCCAAGCTAGTACAGTACCGTAATCGCTGGAACACGGTAAAAGAAGCAACAAACCGCGACTCTAAGGTTGACAAAGAGGAGCATGAATTATAGAATAGAACTAATCGTAAAAATTACTATTGTAATTGTATACCATGTATTCCAATTGAGGAGGAAGAATAAATGCGCGTTATTGTTACCTTGGCATGCACCGAATCCGGTGATCGCAACTATACAACAACCAAGAACAAAAGAAATCATCCGGAGCGTATTGAAATGAGAAAATACTCTCCGCGTTTGAAAAAGTACACGATTCATCGTGAAACTAGATAATTTGTGGTTTGCTGCATAGCAACCTGAATGATCTCTTCCTGAGCGAAGCCTGTAAGTTTGCAAAAAGCCTGTGTTATGGAACCGGCGAAAACTTGAATTAGTCCAGTGGACAGAGCGTCCAAGGTTAAAGCTAGCACCTAAGAGGACGGCTTCTTTTCATGGTTGTTTGATAGATGCTAAGCTACATGGCACGCTTTGCCTTTTGAATCGAAAGCACGTGGCCACCCGAGTTCTCCTATGCTGATGTCAGCATGCGGGACGAACCGGAGGACCATTCACAATATGCTTATATAACGATGAAGGCTGACGAAAGAAACGGAGTGTTCGTGTAATGAGCGATGCGATATATACGGCATCGTTCGCTTGTCGTTTACGACCTTGAGCGCAACCGTTACGATCTGTCGTCTTTTTTTCTGAGACATAACCGTTCCTTTTGCCAACTGATGGAGCATTACGCCAGTAGGTTTGAGTTTGAAACTAAAACTACATGAAAGATTAGGTGAAACAAATGAAAAAAGATATTCATCCAACATTGAACAAAGTTATCTTTTTGGACCCTAGCTGTGGATTCACTTTCCTGAGTGCTTCTACTAAATATTCGCAAGAAACGATGGAATGGGAAGATGGCAACACTTACCCAGTTATCCGTGTAGATACTAGCTCCGCTTCACATCCGTTCTTCACTGGTAAACAAAGAAACGTGGATATTGGTGGACGTGTGGATCGCTTTAACAAAAAATACAACCTTAAGTAAGACTCGTGGAGAGCTATGTTTACGGATTATACCAATAATTCGTAAGCATAGCTTTTTTATTATCTACGATTACTTGATACAGCCAAAGCCCAATAAGAACACGAAAGCAGCAGCTTCTCCGGAACGAACCGTGAAGTTGCTGCTTTTTTATGCTTAGTGAAGCTGTACAATAGTCGACAATGCTGATCTTGGCAAACTGATCATTTTAAAACGTAACTCCATACTTCGCATGAGGCTGTCTTAACTTAAAAATAATCGCAGGTTTCTAGCCTGCGATTATTTTTTTATAGAACAAGTATTATGGTTAAGGGAAGATCCGGATAAATCACTCGCGGAAATGAGTTATTTGAAGAATATAGTTGGGGACTTAGTGCAACCAGCATCAATTATATAAGATTTTGTTCAGAATTGGTTCAGAGCTTTCGTATATATTAATCGAAACGACATAAATCACTTATTTTCGACAAATATATGAATAAAAGAATAATATAAACGCATTATTTATCGATAAATTCAGTGAATAGGCTTTATTAACTTTGAATTAGGTAGAAACATTTCGAAGATTGAATAGGGTCGTTTTACTCAAAAGTAAATTAGGAGGTACAACCATTGAAGGTTTATTCACTTAAGTGGGCAGCCGCTCTTGTTGCTCTTCAGGCGACGTTTGGTACTTCTGCTCACGCTGCAACGCCTGCCAATAATTCGTTTTCAGATATATCCTATGTGACGAATGATAAAATGGTGGCCATCCAAGAAGCTGTACGCCAGGGGCTTTTATCGGGAGATCCTCAAGGAACTTTTCGCCCTGCAGCAACATTAACTCGCCAGGAGCTCGCAGTATTATTGGTCAGAGCTTTAAAATTGGACCCTATTTCAAGTTCTTCTACTTTTAAAGATGTGCAAAGCAAACAATTTGCTGCACCATATATAGAAGCCGCACAAAAAGCCGGGCTTCTATCCGGGGATGGATTAGGAAACTTCCGTCCGAACGATTCTGTTACGCGTGAAGAGCTGGCAGCTGTGTTTGTTCGTGCAGTCGGAGGGGTTAATGCAGAGGGCGGATCAAGTGTTTTGCCTAAAGATCAGTCCTCGGTAAGCCAATGGGCGGCTGGAGCGGTAGATAAGGCACTTCGTTTGGGTTTAATCGACATTCATGACAGCAGGCTCAATCCCACAGGTGAAGTAAAAAGGGAGGATATTGCTCCTTTCCTGCTGGATATTTTCAAAACTCAAGAGCAAACGGCTACGATCAATAGCGTTGATGGAGATATTGTAACAATTGATAATGTTCCCTATTTAATAGAAGGAAAGTTGAAAGAGTTGATCGGAAACTCCAATAAAGATGCGTTAAAGGGAGCTATATTAAAGTTTAATTCGCGCAATCGTAATGTGGACGGGCTACAACAATTGGAGATCGTGCAAAAAGATGTTGTGTTAAACACCAATGGTCTACCGGAAAGCAGCCTGCTTCGAATTTCGGGTGATGGTGTTCAGATTAAAGGGGATACCAAAGGAGTAATTGAGCTTAATAACGGTGTCTCTAATATCCAGCTGAATGGCAACGTAAACCATCTTACTGTGAATTCCGGCAGTGATATTTCTATTAAAGGAACAGGGACAATTGGGGAGCTAAAAGTTGCCAACGCAAACGCTAAAGTGACATTGAACCCGAATTTTAAAGTTGAAACGATTAAGCTACCTAAAGATATTTCTGTTTCACAAGTTATCCAAAATTACAACGAAGTACAAAAGCAGATTGGACAAATTCAGTCCGCTGACGGGACGGTTCAAAAAACGACTATAGTTACATCGAGTAGCGTGACATTTTCATCTGGAGGTGGAACTTCAACAAATTCAGTGACTAACCATGCGCCAGGCGTTACTACCGGGTTTACAGATATTACGTTAAGTACAGCAGATGAGCCTAAAAAGATTAATCTGGCAAATAGCTTTACCGATGTTGACGGAGACACTCTGACTTACACAGCAGAATCTTCGGTCACGAACGTAGCGACGGTATCGGTGAATGGAAGTCAGCTGACTCTCACACCAGTGAGCGCAGGAACAACCAAGATCACGGTTACGGCGAACGACGGCAAGGGCGGGACCATAAATAGCCAGTTCAACGTGACGATCACGCCGGTGATCCCGGAAGTTGTGAACCATGCACCGATAGTAGAAACGTCTATCAGCAATGTAACGGCAGGAGTTGCAGACGGCATCAAGACGGTGAGCCTTGCAGGTGTGTTCGCAGATGAAGACAGCGACGCACTGACATACACGGCAACCTCGACAGATACGGGCGTGGTGACAGTAGCGGTAAACGGAAGTGACCTGAAAATTAAACCAGTGAACGCGGGTACGACCACGATTACGGTAACGGCAGATGACGGCAATGGCGGCACGGTGGATACACAGTTCAACGTGACGATCACGCCGATGATCCCGGAAGCCGTGAACCATGCGCCGACGGTGAACACGTCGATCAGCAATGTGACGACAGGAGCCGCAGACGGCATCAAGACGGTGAGTCTTGCAGGTGTGTTCGCAGATGAAGATAGCGACGCACTGACCTTTACCGCAACCTCGACAGATACGGGCGTGGTGACAGTAGCGGTAAACGGAAGCGACCTGAAAATAACGCCAGTGAATGCGGGTACAGCCACGATTACGGTAACGGCAGATGACGGCAATGGCGGCACGGTGGATACGCAGTTCAACGTGACGATCACACCAGTGATCCCCGAAGCTGTAAACCATGCGCCGACGGTGAACACGTCGATCAGCAATGTAACGACAGGAGTTGCAGACGGCATCAAGACGGTGAGTCTTGCAGGTGTGTTTGCAGATGAAGACAGCGATGCGCTGACATACACGGCAACCTCGACGGATGCGGGCGTGGCGATAGTAGCGGTAAACGGAAGCGACTTGAAAATTACGCCAGTGAACGCGGGTGCGGCCACGATTACGGTAACGGCGAACGACGGCAAGGGCGGGACTATAAATGGCCAGTTCAACGTGACGATCACGCCGATGATCCCGGAAGCCGTGAATCATGCACCGATAGTAGAAACGTCGATCAGCAATGTGACGACAGGAGCCGCAGACGGCATCAAGACGGTGAGTCTTGCAAGTGTGTTCGCAGATGAAGATAGCGACGCACTGACCTTTACCGCAACCTCGACAGATACGGGCGTGGTGACAGTAGCGGTAAACGGAAGCGACCTGAAAATAACGCCAGTGAACGCAGGCACCGCCATGATTACAGTAACGGCGAACGACGGAAACGGTGGCACGGTGGATACGAATTTCACTCTAACGGTGACTCCTTTGCCTGCGGTTAATCACGCTCCTGTTGTTCAAAACACGATAAATGATATTTCTACAGAAGCGGGTGCTATGGACACAACTATTGGACTTGCTTCAACTTTTGCAGATGAAGATTTGGACTTGCTAACGTATTCCGCTGGTTCATCGGACCCTAGCGTAGCAACGGTTTCCGTTACAGGCGATCAACTGAGTATTACTCCGCTTGCAGTCGGGAGTGCTACAGTCACAGCCACCGCAGATGATGGGAAGGGGGGAACCGTTCAAACGATCTTCCAAGTCACTGTTGGAGAAAAAAGAGGACTTTTCTTCTCTGAGTTGGCATGGGGGGAGGGCGACCCTATGATGCAGATTATTGAGCTTTATAATGCGGGTTCTGAGGAATTGGATGCTTCGAAAATTAGAATTGAACGCAGTGATAGTGGAAATTCGATCGAAATAAGTCAAAACGCTGGTGCTTCTATTCCAGGTGGAGCTACTTTTGTGATAGGAGATACCATGTATTTTGGTGATGCACATGTAGATTACTTCATGGATATGGGATTTTATAACGACGATTCAGCACCTGTCACTTTATCGCTCTATTACGATAATCAGTTGATTGATACGGCCGTGTTTCAGCCTCATACCACTATAGCTAGACAATCCGATGTTACCCATGGAAATGCAGGCCACTACGAGGCGAGTGAATGGTTTGATGAAGGTATCGATTATACGGATAATATCGGTATCTTTAACAGTGAGGCACCGTAATGAATAAAAAGAATAGAGGGAACATCATGAGTTCTAAGCCCAATAAATGGCTGATTACATTAGCCTTGGCTGCACTTGTTGCTCCAACGGCTTTGCAGACGATTGCATCTGCTGCCAGTGATGCGTCAAACGGAGTAGCTCTGGCGAGCCTGCCTTTTAAAGGCATCAATAATATTGCTTCAGAGCAAAAGACAAGCATCCTGCAAGCCATTGAAGCCGGGCTTATGCATGGCGACCCGTCCGGATCCTATCGGCCAACGGATTTGTTGACCCGTCAAGAAATGGCGGTTCTGTTAACTCAAGCTCTTCAACTCTCTATTTCTAAAGCAGCAAGTAGCAGCTTCTCGGATGTAGACTCGAAAAATTGGTCCAGTCCCTATATTGAGGCTGTACATCGTGCAGGATTCGTGAATGGAGACGACGGCTCCAAATTCAGGCCCAAAGCGGCAGTAACCAGAGAGGAGGCTGCGGTTCTGCTTATGCGGGCTGCCGGGCTTCCTATTACAGCTAACGCCACGGAGTCTGCTAAACTTACTGATTGGAATCGGGTCAGCCCGTGGGCACGGCCATACGTTAATACGGCTTTACAGTCGGGCTCCATGAAGACGGATCAGTCCGGTTTTAAACCTAAATCGTCCGTTCAGCGTCAAGATATAGCCCAGTATATGATGTCTACCTTTTTCCCCAAGGACCATGTAGGCCAACTCCAAAAAGTAGAGGATGGAAAGGCCTGGATTAACGGGATTGAATATAAACTCTCGGATTCAGTTAAAGGAATCCTGCAAACCTCTAACCAGGAGATTCTTAAGGGAGCAGATATTCAATTTGTAGCATCACAGCGGACCATTGAATCAATCACCAAACTGGTCATCCATGCGAGTGGGCAAGCCCCGATAGGGCAAGCTTCCGAATTCAGTGGCAATCTTGTATTAGATGGTCATAACTCCTCGATTGACGGAGATTTAACTATTGACGGCGACTACATTTCGGTTATGAATTTGAATGTCAAAAATAGTTTTACAGTTACGTCAAGCCTTGAACATGATTTCTATGCCTCTAAATTTACGGTACAAGAAAAAACATATATTCAGGGCGGTGACCAAAACACCGTATTGTTTAACACATCTGAGCTGCAGGATGTCGAGGTATCCAAACAGGATGTCCGCGTAGTCATTCAAGGAAATTCAAGGGTAGATCAAATGACATTGACTTCCAATGCAACGATTGAAAATGATTCATCCTCAATGATACAGCAGTTAAAAGTTCTTACCGGTGCCCAGCAGGTAGAGTTGCAGGGGACTATTCAGCAATTGTCAGTCAACAGTGATCAGCCCGTAGCTCTGACAGGCCAGGCCTCCATTAATACATTGGTGGTGAGCAGTTCCTCCTCGGTCAGTCTGGAGGTAGCTGGAACCATTTCAAATTTACAAGTAAATAACTCTGAAGCAAACATTAGTGTAAGCTCCTCCAGCCAAGTCACGAATACTTCATTTGCAGCAGGTGTGTCCTCTTCGACGGTATCAGGAGTCACTACAACTTCTTCCAGTAGCTCTTCCGGTAGCTCGCGCTCTACGGTTGTGACCAATACAGCACCGAAGTTAGTGACCAAATATGACGATCAAGCCGTAACGGTGGGCGATTCTGAACTTCAAATTGACTTGCTTGGGCATTTTACGGATGAGGAGCAGTCTGAGCTCAAATATACGGCTGTGTCGTCTAGTACAAAAATCAGTACAGTCCGAGTAGAGGGAACCAACCTGTCTATCAAGGCTGTTGGCAAAGGGACTGCGACTATTACGATCGCTGCAGATGACCAGGCCGGGAAAAAAGCGGGCACGAGTTTCAAGGTCCGTGTTAATGAATCTCCTGTTTCATTGGGTATCCCTGATCAAAGCGAACAGCTGGGAAGCGACGATGTGACCTTGTCTTTAGGATCATATTTTACAGATTCTGAAAATGATCCCATGACCTATGAGGTTGTGATTGATGATCCTTCCATTGCCACCTTTACCTTGACGGATGATCAATTGGTATTAACTCCGGCAGTTGTAGGACATGCCCAAGTTACTGTCAAGGCGTCCGATGGTCGGGGAGGCAGCGCAAACCAGTCGTTTCAATTAGTGGTAAGTGCGGGACCTAATCAAAATCCGGTTGTAAATCAGAAGCCAGGTAACCAAACGCTCACTGTGGGCGATGCGGACTACATCCTGGATTTATCCCCGGTATTCCTTGATCCGGACAGCAAACCAATGACCATTTCGGCAGAATCCTCGGATCCTTCCATTGCGACGGTCTCCGTTAACGGAAATCAAGCCACGGTTCATGCGGTTTCCTCAGGAACAGCAAACATCCAGCTAAAAGCGGCTAATAGCCGTGGAGGCGAGGTTAAAACCAATTTTGATATTACCGTTAATGAACCTCCAGCATCCATGGGAATTCCGGATCAAACGAAACAAATCAATTCAGGTGACATTCAATTATCTTTAAATGACTTCTTTACCGACCATGAGAAGGATTCGTTGTCATACAGCATTGATATTTCCGATTCTTCGGTTGCATCTGCAGTGCTCAATGGGGACACGCTTACCATTACACCGTTAAAGATTGGCAGCACATCAGTATCCGTTAAGGCATCCGATGGCCATGGAGGCAGCACAAGCCGGTCGTTTCAAATGGAAGTAACCGCTGTACCTAACCAAAATCCGGTTATAGATCAGCAGCCGGGTAATCAGACACTGATTTTAGGTAATTCAGATTATACCCTGGATTTATCTTCGGTATTCCACGATCCCGATGGCGACTCTGTGGACGTTTCTGCAGAATCTTCGGATTCGTTAGTCGCTGCTATATCCGTTAACGGAAACATAGCCACAGTCCATGCAGTTTCCCCAGGAACAGCAACGATTACGCTTAAAGCAGAAGATGGCCGTGGGGGCGAAGTCGCTACTAATTATGATGTTAGCGTCAATGAATCCCCGATTTCCACAGGGATTCCGGATCAGATGAAAGAAATAAATACAGGCGATATTCAATTGTCCTTAAATGATTTCTTTTCCAGTCCTGATAGCTATGTTTTAACTTACGATGTTCATAGCGTTTCTGACCCGACTGTTGTGACGGCTGCCGTTTATGGGGATATACTCACTCTTACACCATTAACGATCGGTAGCACATTAGTATCGATCAAAGCAACAGATGGCCAGGGAGGGGAAGTAATCGAAACTTTCAAAACCACCGTCACAGCTGGACCTACACAGAATCAAAATCCAGTAGAAACTAAACCTGCCGACCAGTCGCTTACTGTAGGTGATGCGGTTTACTCACTCGATTTAGATTCCGTTTTTACAGATCCTGATGGAGATACGTTGACCTTTAAGGCAACCTCTTCCGTTCCGTCTGTTGCTTCGGCGGAAATCACTGGAGACCAATTGAAAATTCAGGCACTAAGTGCAGGGGCGACAAGCATAGAAATCAAGGCTACGGATGGTCGCGGAGGGCAAACTTCAACTACCTTCCAGGTCAATGTCCTGTCATCCGGTTCGTCTAACCCATCTTCAAATCAACGCCCTCAAGTAGAAGGTGCCATTTATGAACAAGTGTTGACTGCAGGAGTTACCAATGCAAGAAGCTACGACCTATCCCAATTGTTCAGTGATGCTGACGGGGATGCCCTGACGTTTACTTCTACTGTTGAATCAAGCGGTGTGGCAAATGCAGAGGTTAACGGATCAACGCTGACTCTTACTCCGGGTAATCAGGCAGGAAGTACCAAGGTAACGATTACTGCGGATGACGGGCATGGTGGAACAACCACCTATAATTTTCAGGTAACAAATGCTCCTCTAACGACGAACGGAATTGTTCAAATCCGAACCAAGCAAGGGGTCAAAGATCCGATTACTTATGACATGTCAACAGTTTTCCCGGGTGAAACTTCATTTAAAGTCTATTCGGGTACGGCAGATTCTACCTTTACTGGACCAATCCCTCTTAACGGGACAGTTTGGACATGGAATGGGGATATTTCTCAATACTACTGGGTAATCGGGGCGAACGGATCTGCCACTGTATTCCAAGTGATAGCAAATCCTCAAGGGCCAGAGGATCTATATTTTTCCCAGTATCTATCCTTGGATAAAACCCGCACTGCTATTGAGTTGTTTTACAATCCAGTAGGGGATACTTCTAAACCTATAGAAAATGCAGGATACTCACTTGAGATTCATCAATACAATTTAGCTACAAATACTCCTAAAGTGTGGAGCCAGCCTATTAATTCGTTTTGGAAAGGCATGCCTTATATATATATCGATTCCATCTTTTATGACTTTTTCGACATTGTTCCTGTGGCCTACTATAATGAAGAAATAATGTTATCAGAATCAGATAAAAATGTAACGACAGGCTATGTCCTGAAAAAGAACGGTGTAACGATCGATGTCTTAGGTGATCCTGACGGCAAAACGCAATTTATGCCGAATAATGGGACTATTATCCGAAAATCGGGGATTAAGTCCGGTTCCTCCTTTTATAACCTTCCAGGAGAGTGGAACTCTTATCCAAATGGAACGCTCCAATATTTTGGCCATCATACTCCATAACATTTTGTTGAATTGACGGGAAGCCGGCGATAAAATCGCTGGCTTTTTTTTTATATTTTTCAGATTTAAGTCCTCTTGATTTGTGGTTGCTTAAAAGCCAGCCGAATTTGCACAACCTTCATCGGTTTTGGGGTTTGTTTTGATTTTAAATTAAACTCGAATTATTTTAGAAAATAACACTTGCTATATAATTTGATTATGTGTTATATTCTTATTCCGGCCAATTAAACAAGATATTTTGTCGGTCGGCTAATGAGCAGAACGAATTTGAAGAAAAAACGAAAAAAAGTTGTTGCAAAGTTAGTCGAAAGATGATAATATATAAGAGTTGCTGTTGATAAAAAAGATAGCGATGAAATGAAGGATTTGATCTTTGAAAACTGAACAACGAGTGAGTGCGGATTTTGTTTACAAAATCCAACGTTGAAATTTTGGTACATGCCATCTGGCTGTATGAAATGGAAACAAAAATGAGATATTTTATCTCGTCAGTTTCAACATGAGCTAATCGCTCTTTCTATAACTAACTTCGGTTGGTCTTTAATGGAGAGTTTGATCCTGGCTCAGGACGAACGCTGGCGGCGTGCCTAATACATGCAAGTCGAGCGGGGTTATTTAGAAGCTTGCTTCTACATAACCTAGCGGCGGACGGGTGAGTAACACGTAGGCAACCTGCCCACAAGACAGGGATAACTACCGGAAACGGTAGCTAATACCCGATACATCCTTTTCCTGCATGGGAGAAGGAGGAAAGGCGGAGCAATCTGTCACTTGTGGATGGGCCTGCGGCGCATTAGCTAGTTGGTGGGGTAATGGCCTACCAAGGCGACGATGCGTAGCCGACCTGAGAGGGTGATCGGCCACACTGGGACTGAGACACGGCCCAGACTCCTACGGGAGGCAGCAGTAGGGAATCTTCCGCAAT